>NZ_CAJPVI010000023.1 GCF_905397435.1 Cupriavidus numazuensis | reverse complement strand
CCATCCACTCCTTGAACTCCGCCGGATAGCGTTTCATCTCCAAACCGCTTCCGCCCCCCATTGTCCTTCATCGAAAGGCGGCGAGGCGACAACTATCCTGACATGGAGGGGCTTACCCCAAAGTTATTTGGGCCCGCCTGAAAGTTCAGCCTCGAGGGAAGCAGGGGACTGAGTCGCTGTGTTCGCGTGGTGTCATGCACGAGAATGTCAAAGAGCGCCATGACCTCATCGGAAAGGGGATTTTGCCCTTCGGCACTGTCTTTCCATGCTCGCGCAAACGCCAGTGCTTCCTGGCTCATCACGCTCGCCTCAATGCTCTTGGCGGCGCCTTCCATGTCTTCGGAATAGGGTGCTTCCATGTCCCGCGCAATAGCACGAATGCGGTCCGCCGACTGCTTCAGGCCGTTCTGGAGCGGCAAGCGCCGGAGCTCCTGCGCGGCTTGTGCGGCGATCCGGTCCCAGGCCGTCACACTGGTTCGGGAAAGTTCGAGCGTTGCTCCGGGTAGCGCCAGGACTTGTTCCTCTTGCGCCGCGCGCAGACGCGCAAGCGCATTGCCTTGAGCAACTAGGTCGGATGGCACTCGCCGGCGCTCGGCATTGTACATTTCCTGCGCTTCATGAATTTTTCTGGTGCGCTCAAGATGCTGCCGCCAAACCTCGTCGGTACGCCCGGTGGTCGACTTGTGAAATGCCGGTAACTGAGATCGCACCGCAAGCCAGCGCAGAAATACCTCCACGTGCGCCTGGACTTCAGGACCCGTCTTGTGGGGCACGAGTTGCCGATATGCAGTGATCAGTTCGGAAAGCTTGTAGGTCTTCTTGTTCTCCCAGTCCGTTCCAGTTACCACAGAGAACCGAGCGAAAGCGTCGGGTGCGTGTATTGCCATGCTTTCCATACGGGTGATCATTGCACGGACGATCATTGCCTCCTGTAGAGCTGCGGATCCCAGTCCCCAATGTCGCCGCTGGTGGTCCGATAAGGAGTAATTCGCAGGGTTATGGTCTGTCAATCGAGAGAGTTGCTCTTCCTTCGGAACTTCCGATAGCCGGCCGTCAATCTCCGCATTGGGGGCCGAGATGCCACTTGTGTCCGAGCCGTATTTGAGTTGGACACGATTGTCTGGATAGAAATGCACCCCAAGCAAGCCGTCAGCGCCTTCGTGCTTGGCCCTGGATGGAGTCAAATAGACAGCAGCTTCCCTATGCAGCACGCTGATGGGTTTATCTGGATCGTATGCATCCCACTTGACCGTGAAGACTCTCCCCTTCAGCTTAAAGCAGCAACTACGCGAGCTTGCTCCAAAGGCTGGCACGGGTTGGCCGCCGCCAGTGGCCTTGTTTCCATACTCATCAGAGACGGAAAAACGCGAGAGGTGGAACGGCGCGTAGTTGAAGCCCTCGATACTCAGGCCACTGTGAACTGGCACTGAAGGGTTCCTGTCGCAGCCTGCAATGAACGCCAATGCCAGGAATAGCGCGGGCAAGCGCCCTGATCTCGAAACGCAGCCATTGGCAAACAAGTATGTCTGCCGCCTTGTAATCTCAATGCTACCGCCGTCACTCTTTTCCGCCATGTTAAGTGTCCCGAGTTGATCGTGCCCATCTGAGCGCTATTGGCCCCGCGTGAGGATTCCAAAGCAAAACGGACCGGGATATAGCGGATGTCTGAAATAGTCGTACGAAGTTTCAGATACGGCCGAAGGAGCGCCACGGATTCGTGCCGCTGGTCAGAGATCGGGTAGGGGGGCAGGTCCCGCCTACCTGTTGGCCTTTGTTGTCGTGGGCACGATCACGCTTCTGTCGGCGCTGGTGTTCCGGCGCCTGGATACTGCGGAACTCGGGAAAGGGCGGCGCGCGGCTGCGGCGCGCACGCCTTGAATCGCAGACGCGGGCTCAGGCCGCGTTGGTCTTGCGTCCCACGCTGCGGATCAGTTCGGTGACGCGCGCCTGATACTGGTCGAAGTACTTGTTTGCCTGCTGCTGGGTTTCGACCGGTTGTACGACGGTACGCCCCTCGGCCTCGAGCTTGCCGCGCACATCGGGCTTGTTGAGCGCTTCACCGATAGCCTTGCGCAACACGGCCACGCGGTCCGCCGGCGTGCCTTGCCTGACGAAGTAGCCGCCGCTGATCGCGTACTCGAAGTCCGGCACGATGCGGCTCTGCGAAATCAGCGGGATGTGCTTGACCGAAGCGGGCAGCGTTTTCGAGAAGCTGGTCAGCAGCTTCAGCCGGCCTTGCTGCTGCATGGCGTCGAAACTCGACTGGTAGGGCAGGATGGCAAAGTCCACTTCGCCACCGGCCAGGCCCTGCAATGCGGGTGCGGCGCCTTTGTACGGCACGTGCAGGAAGGTCAGTCCGAGGCGCGCGCCGAGCGCATCGCCCATCAGGTGGTAGATCGAATCGATGCCCACCGTCGCGTAGGTCAGCGGCTTGGCCTTGTTCTGCTTCGCATAGTCGATGAACTTGTCGAGCGTATCGGCGGGGATGCCGTTGCGCACCATCAGCACGATGTTCGCGTCGCTGATCGGCGCTACGAGCATGAAGTCCTGCGGCTTGTAGCGCGCGGCCGGGTTCAGCAACGGTGCAAGGAAGACTTCGTTGATCGAGCCGTGGAAGAAGGTGTAGCCGTCGGCCGGTGCAGCGAGCACCTTGTTTGCGCCGATCAGCCCGGTGCCGCCGCCGTAGTTCTCGACCACCACCTGTTGCTTGACGCTCTTGCTGATCGATTCGCCAAAGATGCGCGCGGACGTATCGCTGGCGCCGCCGGCCGGGTAGGGCACGACGAGCGACAGGGGCTTGGACGGAAAGGCTTCCGTCGCGAACGCCGGCAGGCCGGCGAGTGCGGTGCTGCCGGAGGTGAAGCTGGCATATTGAAGGAAGCGGCGGCGGTTCATCGAATGCATGGTGTCCCCGTTTTTGGATTATTCAGGCCGTTTCAGGTCGATTCAGATCGATGGTTCAAACCAGGTAGCTTTGCGCGAGGTGCGCCCAGAATGCGGCGCCGACGGGCAAGGCTTTGTCGTTGAAGTCGTACAGGGGGTTGTGGACCATGCAACCCCCGTCTTCGCCCAGCCCATTGCCAAGGCGCACGTATGCGCCTGGCCGGTGTTCGAGCATGTAGGCGAAGTCTTCGCTGCCCATCACCGGCGGGCGTTCCACGACGTTGTCCTCCCCTAGCAGGCGGATCGCCGCTTCCCGCGCGCGTTCCGTCTGCGCCGCATGGTTGACGAGCACCGGGTACTTGCGTTCGTACACGACCTCCGATTGCAGTCCATAGCTCTCGGCCTGCGCGGCGACGAATGTCTGGATGCGCGTCTCGACCAGCGTGCGTACCTTCGGGTCCAGCGTGCGCACGCCGATCTTGAGCATCGCGCTTTCGGGCACGACGTTGTAGGTTGCGCCGGCCTGGATCGAGCCGACCGTGATCACTGCGGACCTGAGCGCGTCGATTTCGCGACTGACGATCGATTGCAGACCCAGCACGATACTGGCGGCGCACTGCATGGGATCGATGCCGTGATGCGGCATGGCGCCGTGCGCGCCGCGGCCGCGCAGCGTGACGGTGGCACGGTCGAACGAGGCCATGGCCGGTCCGGTGATTACGCCGATCTGGCCCACGGGCAGCCCCGGCGAGTTGTGCAGCGCATAGACCTCGTCGCACGGGAAACGCTCGAACAGGCCGTCTTCCAGCATGCGCAGCGCTCCGCCTTCGTTTTCTTCCGCGGGCTGGAAGATCAGGTTCAGCGTGCCGTTGAAATCGACGGATTGGGCGAGATGGCGCGCGGCGCACAGCAGGATGGCGGTGTGACCGTCGTGGCCGCACGCGTGCATCTTGCCGGGAATGGTGCTCGCGTAGTCGAGGCCCGTCTTTTCCTGGATAGGCAACGCGTCCATGTCGGCGCGGATGCCAAGTGTCCTGGTTCCCTGTCCCTTCCTCAGCGTGCCGACGACGCCGGTCGTGCCCAGGCCGCGATGGACCTCGTAGCCCCATGCCGCGAGGCTTTCCGCGACGAGGTCGCTGGTCTGGCGCTCTTCGAAGGCCAGTTCGGGATGCGCGTGGATCTTCCGGCGGATTTCGACGAATTCCGGCGAGAGCGCCTGGATGGATTGCCGCAGTTCTGCAACGGTGGACGGGTTCATGGCGTGGCGGGGCTGGATCGTGGAGCTATTCTCCACGCGCACGCGTCAGGCATCCATGACAATGATTGCGGCAAAACGTTGTATAAAATGCAACGATTGAAGTTCGCCGCCTGGCGCGGATCGAGGAGGAATGATGGAGGATGTACTGGACCGGAAGCGGGCGATGTGCCTGCTGCAGATCATCGAGACCGGCTCGGTACGCGGCGCGGCCGATGTGCTGGAACTGGACCCGTCAGTGGTGAGCCGGGCCGTGGCAAAGCTGGAGCAGGATACGGGCCTGGCGCTGCTGGAGCGGCGCGGACGCGGCGTGGTGGCGACGGATGCCGGTCGCCTGCTGGCCTTGTTTGCGCGGCGCCAGCAGGACCTGAGCGATACCTTCCTGGCCGAGGTCAACAACCTGAAGAATTCCCAGCGCGGACATGTGGAACTCGCTTTTGGCGAAGGCTTTATCGACCTGGTGCTCGAACCCGTGCTGCAGGGCTTCCTGCACAAGCATCCCGACGTCACGTACAACATCCGCGTCGCGGGCACGGAGGAAACGGTCCACTGCATCCTCGAAGACCTTGCGCATATCGCCTTTGTGTTCCAGCCGCCGAACGACGTGCGGCTGCGCTCGCATTATTCACGGCTTGCGCCGATCCGCGTGCTGCGCAAGGACCATCCGCTGGCACGCAAGCGAAAGCCGCTCACGCTGGCGGACCTGGCGCCGCATCAGGGCGCTTCACTGACGGAATCGTTCGGCGTGCGCAAGCATATCGAGGCCGCGGAAATCGAAGAGCACATCACCCTGAACCATATGCTCACGACAAACTCGTTCAAGGTGTTGTGGGAATTCGCGGCGATGGGGCTGGGCTACATCATGACGCCGCGCTCGGTGGCGCTGAAGGGGGCGCAATTCGCGGACCTGGTGTCGTTGCCGCTGGCCAATCCGATCCTGAACAACAGCCGCATCCACATTGTTACCCGCACAGGCCGGCCGCTTTCGCCAGTGGCGGACCGCATGCTGCGGCATGTGATGAAGGCCTTCCCCCAGGTATGAGCAGGCAATGCGGGGAAGGCCGCAGTCCTATTCGTTGACGCCGTTCTCGCGCAGCAGCCGCTCGCATTCGTCGAGCATATCGTGCGCGAACGCCGACTGGTAGTTCGGATCGAGCGCTTCCATCATTTCGTGCGAGGCATACAGGCCGGCTTCGCGCGACAGCGTGTCCGCCAGCTGGCGTGCGAACTGGTCGCTCAGTTCGGACAACAGGCGGCGTTCGGACAGTGCGAGCTGCAGTTTCGATCGCGACAACCATTCGCCGGCCAGTGTCGCGCCTTGCGCGTCGGTCAGCCATTTGCCGTGTTCGTAGTAGGCAGAAAGACGTTCGGCGGTCAGCGCGAACATCAGGGCCTTGCGGGTATTGAAATCGATCTTCAGAAGCGGGGCGGCTTTCATATACGTGGTGATGACAGTGGAGCGTGCCGTGTTTTAGCGTTGCGCCGTCTGCTCCGTGATCCGCGCGAAGGTGGCGTTGAGCCACGCGCCGATCGCCGCGATTTCTTCCAGGCAGACCGAATGCGGCATGGCATAGGTGTGCCATGTGACCGGGATGTTGCGTGCCTGCAGGAAATCGCGGGCCTGCTCGCCGAGGCGTAGGGATACGACGTCGTCCTGCGTCCCATGCGCGGCGAAGACCGGGATGGTGGCGTTCGCGGTCGTGGCTTCCGCGGTCAACAGATCCGGCGCGGGGATGTAGGTGGACAGCGCGATGATGCCCGCGAGCGCATCGGGATGGGTGAGGGCGGTGGTGTACGCAATTGCACCCCCTTGCGAGAAGCCGGCCAGCACGATGTGGCTGGTCGCGATGCCGCGCGCATTTTCGCGTGCAATCAGCGCACGGATGCGTTCGCGCGACAGACGGATGCCCTGTTCGTCCACGTGCCGGCTGGTTTCGCCGAGCGAGTAGATGTCATACCACGCTGGCATGACATAGCCGCCGTTGCACGTAACGGGAATGGCAGGCGCATGCGGGAAGATAAAGCGCACGCCAGGCGCGGCTTCGAGCCCGAGTTCCGGCACCACCGGGACGAAGTCGTTGCCGTCGGCACCAAGCCCGTGCATCCAGATGACGCTGAAAGCGGGATTCGGCGCGGTCTCGATTTCGATCGCGGGCAGCAGTTCGTTCATGGGGGCACTCCAGGCTGATAAGGCAGGCGCCGTCTTGCGCGGCGGGCAGCGCGAGTATCGCACAGGTCGGCGCCGGTCTATGCGCGCTGGGCGGCAACACTCGGGCTCCGAGGCGTGCCTGGGGCAGCGGGAAGTACGCATCCCCCAACGCGTGCAAGCGTGTTCCAGCCTCCGTGGGGCCGGCGGTGCGCGACAACAGGGCAGTGCGTGGGCGCATGGCACCACGCATGGCCACCGGAGTGCCAGGCACCCGGCCGGTGGCCAAGCCGCGGTAGACGGCTGTTTGCTGCCGGCTAGGCAGCAGACGGCACGATCGGCACGGTGGTCAGTCCGGGCGCCACGCGCGGAGCTTGCGCATAGCTCTCGATGGCGGCGGGCGCAGCGGCGCGGCGCTTGTCCACCACGTCCTCGACGCCTTTGGCCGCGACGTCTTCGAGGAACGCGACCATGTCGCGGTAATAGGCAACCTGCATCTGCGCCTCGAGCAGGCGCCGTTCGGCCTGGAACAACGTCAGCCTCATGTCTTGCAGTTCCCTTTCGGCAATCTTTTCCGGGGTCGGCGGACTGAACAAGTTTGCGAGCCAACGCATGGCATACCTCCTGTGCTGATCAACAGCTAAGAACCAATGTTTTTGCCATGGGAACCAATATAGACAAGAAATCGGCAAAAGAATCTCAACCTGCCCATTCGTCGCGCCTCGCCCACAAGTATGATTGCCGCGCAGGGGAGACTCGGTTAGATTGTTCTGTGGCAATCACAGTGTCACGATTCATGCAATACGCGCGTAGCGGTATTCCGGCAAGGTTTTGCCGTCGACGCCATCATCGCCACTGGCCGAATGCCCGCGCTATTTCGGCCCGTCGATGCGCTGCGCATGTGGTGCCAGCATGAAGGCAACGATGGGCGCCCAGAACGATTCGATGTAATCGGGCAGGATGGCCGCGTCGTGCGGCATGCCATCAAACAACACCAGTTCTTGCAGATGCGATGCTGCCTGCGCCAGGCGCTCCGAATGCGCAAACGGCAGCACTTCATCATCGCGGCTGTGCAGGACCAGCAGAGGAAGGTTCAGCCGGCGCATGCGGGCCAGATTGTTCCAGGGGTCCGGCAACAGCCAGGCCAGTCTCGCTGGAACCTTGCCGGTCTGGACTGCCGCCGCGCGAGCCGAGCTGAAGCCTGAGGCAATGATCATTCCGTCGGGGATCGGCCTGAGTTCGCGCGCGACATCGAGCAATACGCCAGACCCGAGCGAATGTCCGAGGACATAGCGCCGCGATGCAACCGGCGTGGCCGCCACGAACATCCGATAGGCTTCGCGTGCATCCTCGCGCAGGTGCCGGACCGTCGGGCGACCGCTGCTTGCACCATAGCCGCTGTAATCGAACACGAAGTTGCTGATGCCCGCACGCGACAGCATGGCCTGTACCGGGACCCAGTCGGGCAGGCATTCGTCGTCGCCGTGGCACACCATCAACGCCGGCGCCTGGGGCTGGGCCGCGGGCGCATAAGCCGCGTGGAGCACGCGGTTGCCACTCGCGAATGTGCTGGGCTGCAGCGTCGCTTCGGGCTGACATCCGGACGGCGGGATGCCCGGCGTGACAAAGGCCTCGCGTTCGATCGCACGGAAAAGCAGATGGCGGGCCAGGCCAGCCAGGACGGCAACGCCGGCAGTGCCGGCCAGCCAGCGCGGAATCGGGCTATCGGAAGGAGGCAGCATGGACCTAAGGTTCGCAGGTGCCCTTTAAGGCTAGCAGGTGTCGCGCGATTGGCACAGGCAGATCTGGAAGCAGAAGAACCGTTGTGTTGTGCGGGGCGCTCGCCAAGCGCAGAGCGTCCGAGAGTCTTTTTTAAAATCAACGGGTTATGCGTAACAAGGGGAATCCTATCGTCCTCATAGAAAAGATTTTCCTTGACTGTCTACCTAGTAGTAGATAGTATTCGGTCCATGGAAGCGCTGCACCACCGGCAACAAGAAGCAGAGCCGGTCCTGCAACAGGACCATCGCAATACCGCAACGGCGGTCTTTTTTTAGATCTAGTTATCTATCTACCAGTAGATGTGGGATCGAGAAGAGACACCGGAAATGAACCGAATACGCGACGCCTCAGGAAGGTCGCAAGCCCAGGAGCTCATCATGAATGCCAAGTTCGCCAAGACCGTGATCACTGCTGCCGCCCTTGCTGCCGCGCTCGCCAGCGGCGTGGCCCAGGCTGCCGGCCACGACACCCACGCCGGTGACAAGTACGGCTACAGCTTCCGTGTCGGCAAGGTCGACGCCTTTACCGACGGTGCAAAGACCGGCAAGTTCGACCCGTTCACCGAAGGCGCACGCGTTGGCAAGACCGATCCGTACACCGACGGTGCCCGCGTGGGCAAGCCTGACCCGTACACCGATGGTGCCCGCACCGTGGCAGGCCTGGATGCGCATGGCGTGTCCCAATCGCCGGCCCGCACGGTTGATCCGTACATGGATGGCGCGAAGATCGGCAAGTACGACCCGTACACCGATGGCGCCCGCACCGTAGCAGGTCTGGATACGCGTGGTGTGTCGCAATCGCCGGCCCGTGCCGTTGACCCCTACACGGATGGCGCGAAGATCGGCAAGTACGACCCGTACACCGATGGCGCCCACACGGTGGCAGGCCTGGATACGCGTGGCGTGTCGCAAACGCCGGCCCGAACGGTCGACCCGTACACGGATGGCGCCAAGGTGGGCAAGTTCGATCCGTACACCGACGGACAGTTCGCCTGATCGCCAGCCGGCCTACCGGGCCGGCGGTATTCCTTACCACGGCAGCCCGGCGATTCTGGTGATCGTCGGGCCGGCCGCAATGGAGTCCATCATGAATTTGCGTGACAGCATCCTGTTGGTTGGCGGATGGCTGCTGGTTTGCGTGACGAGTGGCTCGATGATCACCTTCGCCGCGCAGGTCCTGCCTGGTTAGTCCGTTGTATTCATGCACGCCCCGGGTATCCCCCGGGGTTGTGTCCACCGAGGCGCACACCTCCAGGTGGTCTAATCTCCACCGTCAGGCTAATCCTAGGGATTACCCGCACCTTCAGGCGTTCTCGCTTGAGCGTCTATCTTCATGTAGATAAACTGACCTCATGAAAACGCAATCCGTCCGTGAGCAACTGCTCGAGCACACGCTGGTGCTGATCCGGCGTCGAGGCTTCAATGGCTTCAGTTATCGGGACCTGGCCGAACTGGTCGGCGTCAAGACGTCGAGCATCCACTATTACTTCCCGACCAAGGACGACCTTGTCCTGGAAGCTGTGAAGACGTACAGCGCGACGATGTCCGAGCGCCTGCGTTCGATCGATACGACATTGCCCGTGACCGAGCAGGCAGCCATCTACCTGGCCCCGTTTCGTGCGAGCTGTGGTTCGGACCAGATCTGCCTGTGCGGCATGCTTTCCGCCGAGACCTTGTGCCTGCCCGAATCCGTCCACAGTCTGCTGCAGACGTTCTTCCTGATGAATGAGCAATGGCTCACGGGTTTGCTGGAGCGCGCTCAGCCGCAGCGCAGCACACCGTTCCCGGTGCCACCACCGCGCCTGGCGCAGGTGGTGTTTGGATCGCTGCAAAGCGGGCTGATTTCGGCTCGCCTGTTTGGTACATCGGATCGTGTGGAAGCCGCGGCGGATACGCTCATGGCTGCCGTGAGCGGTTAAGACGCCGTCGGCCAGGCGCTGCCTGCAACCGCCATGTAGCCAATGCTGCATGGCGGTTTTGTTTTTCCGCCGGCAGAGGACGCAGATGCGGTGACCTCGGCTCTCCTCGTTACAGGAAATTCCGATTTAAATCAGGTGCATAGCTTCGGCAGGCCAACACCTATCGGGCCGATAGAAAGATTTTTGCTTGACTATCTACCTAGTAGTAGATAGTATTTGACCCATGGAAGCGCTGCTCCACCGGCAAGGAAAAAGAAGCCGGTTCAGCAACGGGACCATCGCAACACCGTTACGACGGTCTTTTTTTGAATCTGGTTATCTATCTACTAGTAGATGCGGAATCAAGAAGAGACCTGATACTGAACCGAAACGAACCCCGCGCGACGCTCTAGGGAGGTCGCCAAGCCAAGGAGCTCATCATGAATGCCAAGTTCGCCAAGACCGTGATCACCGCCGCTACCCTTGCTGCCGCGCTCGCCAGTGGCATTGCACAGGCCGCAGGCCCCGCTGATAGCGGCTTTGCCGGTGACAAGTACGGCTACACCTTCCGCGTCGGCAAGACCGATGCCTTTACCGATGGCGCGAGGGCAGGCAAGTTCGACCCGTTCACCGAAGGCCAGCGTGTCGGCAAGACCGACCCGTACACCGACGGTGCCCGCACCGTAGCAGGCCTCGATACGCGTGGTGTATCGCAGGCGCCGGCCCGCGCCGTCGACCCGTACACGGATGGCGCGAAGATCGGCAAGTATGACCCGTACACCGACGGCGCCCGCACCGTAGCAGGCCTGGATACGCGTGGCGTATCGCAGACGCCGGCCCGTGCCGTCGACCCGTACACGGATGGCGCGAAGCTCGGCAAGGTCGACCCGTACACCGACGGTGCCCGCACCGTAGCAGGCCTGGACGTGCGTGGCGTGTCGCAATCGCCGGCCCGTGCCGTTGACCCGTACACGGATGGGGCGAAGCTCGGCAAGGTCGACCCCTACACCGACGGTGCCCGCACCGTAGCAGGCCTGGATACGCGTGGCGTGTCGCAATCGCCGGCCCGTACGGTGGATCCGTACACCGACGGCGCCAAGCTCGGCAAGGTCGACCCGTACACCGACGGCGCGCTGGCCTGAGCCTGACACGGACGGCCGGCTGATGGCCGGCCGCCGGATTTCAACGCCGGGCACGGGTTGCCCGGTTGCAGGGGAACATCATGAATTTGCGTGACAGCGCACTGGTACTGGTCGGATGGGTGGGGCTCTGCCTCGTCAGCGGTTCACTCATCACGCTGGTCGCGCAAACGCTGCCGGCCTGAGTGGCAGCAGACATTGCAGAGGGACTGAAACCATGAAAACACAATCCGTACGCGAACAATTGCTCGAGCACACGCTGGTGCTGATTCGCCGCCGGGGGTTCAACGGTTTCAGCTACCGCGACCTGGCCGAGCTGGTCGGCGTCAAGACCTCGAGCATTCATTACTATTTTCCGTCCAAGGATGACCTGGTCCTTGAAGCGGTACGCGAGTACAGCGCTCGTACGCAGGAGCGCATCCGCGCGATCGATACCAGCCTGCCCCCGCTCGAACAGGCGCGGCAATACCTGGCGCCCCTGCATGCGGGCTCCGGCACGGACCAGGCCTGTCTGGTGGGGATGCTATCCGCCGATGTGCTGTCCCTGTCGGAACCCGTGCGCGCCACCATGCGCGACTACGTGCGCATGCAAGAGCAATGGCTGACAGGCTTGTTCGAGCGCGCCCAGCCGCTGCGCGACAAGCCTTATCCGGTGCCACCCGCGCAATTGGCCCAGGTCGTCTATGGCTCGCTGCAGAACGGGTTGATGGCCGCCCGGCTGTGTGGCACCGCCGAGAGGCTGGAGTCCGCCGCTGCCATGCTGATCGGGGTCATGCCTCAGCAGTGAGCTGGTGCGCCACCACGTCGCAAAGCCAATCCGGGTCATCGTGCGGCAGGTCGTGGCCAGCCCACGGGTGCCGCAGCAGCGGGACGTTCCAGGCCCGTGCGAGCTGCGCTGAACAGACGGAGTCAACCAGCCTGTCGGCGTCGGAGGCAATCAGGAGCGTGGACGGGCAGGGCGCTATACGGTCAGCGCGGTAACGCGCCGCCGCCAGCAGTTGCCGCAGGGCCGAGCGCCGGCTGACCGGTGCGCTCGTCGCGATCTGCTTCCACGCCTCAAGGTCGGCCTCCCGCGTGTCCACTCTCGCACACGTCATCCGGTGGATGGTGCCCTCGCAATAACCACGGTTCTCCCATACGCCAGCCATGCGCAGCAAATCGGGCCAGTTGGCGGGCTGCAGGCGCTGGGTGATGGTGCTGAAGGGCCGCATGCTCGTGTTGATCAGCACCAGCGCCGCCACTTCGTCGGGCTGCTGTCGCGCCCATTCCGCAGCAACCATGGCGCCCAGCGACATCGCGAGCACACGCACAGGCCGCCGCTGTCCCGCCTGTCGCAAACTGTGCCGGACTGAAGCCACGAAGCCCGATACGGTCGCGGGCGATTCCTCATGGCACAAGGTGCCATTCCCCGGCAGATCAACCAACAGCGGCGTGCCAAGCCCTGCTGCCTGCCAACGCGTGGACAGCGCGCCCCAGTGCCGGCTTTCACGCGTCAACCCTCGGAGGAAAACCCAGTCCGTCATGGTGCTGGCCGCTGGTTCCAGTGCGCCCGCGCCTGTTCCTGCAGCATCGCGCGTCGCTCGCCGGTCGGCAGCCAGCGCTGCGGCGCAAAGGCAATGCGGCCCAGGAAATCGAACAGGCTCACATGCCGGCGCAGTACGCGTGCGGTGCGATGTGCCTTGATCGGGTTGAAGATGCCGTCGCGCGAGAACAACTGCCGCGGGTTCTTCTTGATCCACAGCCAGGAACCGAGTTCCAGCGTCATCGGCAGGAACAGGTTCTGCGGGGGTGTCAGGTCGTACGCGTAGTCCCACAGGTCGCCGTGCAGCAGGTACTGGTGGCTTTGCGGCTCGAACGCGTAGCCATGGTGCGGGTGGGCCTGTTCGAACATGGTCTTGAGCAGGTACATCTCGGGCAGGTGCGGCATGGGACGGTGCGTGCGCGCATACGGAAACCAGATGCTGTCGCGCCAGCCATAGCCGGAATGGCAATCCACCGCGAAGCTCAGCGGGCGCGTCAGCAGTTCGCTTCGTACCACGTCCAGCAGCGCCTGGCTTTCGGCTTCCATCGGGTGCCCGGCGCGGCCACGGAACCACGGCAGCCACGCCCCGATGCGCTGGCCGCCCGCCAAAAACGGCACGCGCGCATCGGCGTCTTGCGGCGCATTGCGCATCAGGTCGACACCGTTCGGGTTGGCGCGCGTGGCGGCCCACATGCCGCCCGGGTTGACGATGGGCATGAACACCAGGCGCACCGACTGCAGTTCTTCGTGCAGCAGCTCGTCCCATTCCAGCCGGCAAAGCAGCGAGCGCAGATAGTCGAGCACAAGCTGCGTGCCGATCCGCTCCAGGCCGTGGATGCCCCCGAAAATGCCGATGGCCGGCGCATCCGCAGCTTTGGCTCCCACGGTGGCGGCATAGACCGAAAAGCGATGGCCCTGCACCGTGGCTTCGCATACCGCGCGCGCATCCAGCACACGGCTGCCTGCGTCCAGCAGGCTCAGCAACTGATCGTATTCGGCAAAAGCGGTGCGCTCGCTCATGGCACCAATATAGGCGCTGGGCGGCGTCGCGGCCACGCGCGGGCCGGGCAGGGCGTGCCCTGCATCGCTCAGGCAGCCTGAGCCTGCTGGTCAGGCGCCAGCGATTCCACGCATTCGAGCAGGGCACCGACCAGCCGCGTATGCCGCCGGCTTTCCAGGCAGTAAAGGTACTCGTGGATGACGGGCGGGCGCTGCGCGAACGGCACAATGCGCAGCGCAGGATCGCGCGGGACTTCGCCCGCGGGTACCACGCTCGCGCCAATGTTCTGGCGGATCGCTTCGTAGATGGCCTCGCGGCTGCCGATGACCATATGGCGCGGCAGTTCCTGGCCGCATGCTGCGAGCGCAGCCTCGGTGGCCTGCCGCGTCATCGACCCAAGCTCCCGCACGAGCAGGTGGCATTCGGCAAGGCGGGTGATATCGACATGTGGCATCCGCGCGAACGGGTGCTCCGGATGCACGACCAGCACCATCGGATCGCTGGCCAGCCGGATACGCGCGAGCCGGTTGTCGTCCACGGCGTGCGAGGACACCGCGGCGTCGATACGGTATTCCAGCAGCGCCTCGATCATCTGCTGCGAATTGCCGATCTCGATGCTGACTTCGACGGCCGGATAGCGCTGCCGGAACGCGGCGACGCTACGCAGGATGTAGTACGGGCCGGTCGCGCCGATGCGCAGATTGCCGAAACGCAGGTTCCCGGCATTGCGCAGAAGATAGTCGGCATTGCTTTCCTGTTGCATCAGCTGCTCCACCACCGGCATCAGCGCGACACCGACATCGCTCAGGTCGACCCGGCTCGCACGGCGATAGAACAGCTCCACGCCATAGACATCCTCGAGCTGGCGGATGCGTGCCGTGACGGTGGGCTGGCTGACGCCTAGCTGCCTCGCGGCCGTGGTAATGCTGCCCTGGCGAGCTACTTCAAAAAAGGTCGTGAGAAGATCGCCGAGCATGGGATAGGGGCAGGGAAAGGTAGCGGGCGCGCAGGCACCGGACGAGCGCGCAGTCTAGCGGTGCAATGTGACAGTACCGCTACGCTTTCCCTGAGTTCTGGTCGGATCAGGTACCCATCGCCGGATCGGATACGCTGTCAGCGCCGGTTTCCAGGCGGCCCGCAAAGCGCCGCTTGAAGCCGCCCTGCGCCGTGCTCACCGTGAAGTCATACCAGTTGCCCTGCAGGCCCACGGGCCAGTGCTGCTCGAGCTGTTTGCCAGCGGGGATGTCGTACGTCCACGGGCCGTCCGTGCGGTACGCGTTGGGCTGGACCGTGAAGGTGCATGCGGCGCTGCCGGTGTTGATCATGGTCAGGTAGACGGCGGCATTGGCGATGTCGTAGCAGACGCGGATCTCCGGTGCGCTGGCATAGGCTGTCGTGACGGCGCTCACGTCGCCGCTGAAGGCGCGGTGGAAGCCGTTCGGGCCGAGCACCCAGAGGTCGTACTTGCCGCTGTCGCTGGCGAAGGCATCCCAGCTCCCATTGAGTTCCTTGCCGGGCTCGACGAGGTAGCGGCGTGGTACGCGGTCCAGGTGCAGGCGGTCATACACATGGAACACCGCGGCTTGCTTGCCGGTGTTGCTGAACAGCAGCCACACCAGGCGCCCGGCGGCGTCTTCGCGTGCGCTGACGTGAAGCTCGTACGGCAGCGCGCGCGAGGGGCGCGTGCCTTTGTCCTGCTGCGGCAACTGCTGCGCAGCAGTGGAGGGCAGCGGCACTTGAGGCAGCACGCCCTGCGCGGTGCGAATGGCGTCGGCGCCGGTCTTGTCGCGGCTCGGCAACGTCGGCAGCGTGCCCGAATTCGGGTTGACGAAGTTGAAGGCCGAAGTCAGATCACCAGCGACTGCGCGCCGGTATGCCGTAACGTTGGTCTCCGCCACACCGAAGCGCGCCTCCAGGAAGCGCAGCACCGAGGTATGGTCGAACACCTGCGAATTGACCCATCCGCCGCGGCTCCACGGCGAAATCACATACATCGGCACACGTGGTCCCGGGCCATAGGGCTTCTGGTCCGTGTGGTATTCACCCTCGGTGGCGACCGTCGAGGCACCGGCGAGCACGCCGTTCTCGTAAGCAGGCGCGCACGGCGGCGGCACGTGGTCGAAGAATCCATCGTTCTCGTCGAAGTTGACGAGCAGCACGGTCTTGCTCCACACGGCCGGGTTTGCGGTCAGCGCGTTCAGTACCTCTTGCGTATACCAGGCGCCTTGCACCGGGCTGGAAGGCCCGGGGTGCTCGGAGTAGGTTGCCGGCGCCACGATCCACGTCACCTGCGGCAGCTTGCCCGCAGCGATGTCATCGCGCAGCGCCTGCAGGAAGCCCGCATCCGGCATGGTGTTGGAGATGCCCTTGATCAGCGGGTTGATGGCGTCGTCGCTGCTGGCATACGCCGGATACGGGCTGCCATTGGCCGCGTTGCCGCGTGCGAGGTTCGCATCGCGGTACTGTTTGAAGCCGGCCAGCGGGTTGTCGGTGTAGTTGTCCGGCATGTTCTGGTAGACCTTCCAGCTCACGCCGGCGGCTTCCAGGCGCTCCGGATACGTCGTCCACGTATAGGGCGTGTTCGAGCCCGTGAACGAATCGCCGCTGTTGTCGATCACCGGGCCGCCGTGCGTGCCGGACGGGTCGTTGGTGCCGGTCCAGTGGAACAGGCGGTTCGGGTTGGTGCCGCCGTGGAAGCCGCAATGGTAGGCATCGCAGATCGTGAAGGCATTGGCCAGCGCGAACTGGAAGTCCAGTTCGGCTTCGGTGTAATAGCCCATCGACTGCGTGTTCTTGTATGTGGGCCATTTGTTCATGCGGCCCAGGTCCCAGGCGTTCTGTGCATCGGGGTAGGTGTGCGGCGTGCCGCTGACGCGCTGCGCATTGCCTGCGGTGCTGTCCAGGTGGTAGGGGAGCACCGTGCGCGCCGTGCCGCTGGCATAGGTCTGCTGCCAGACGTTGAGACCGCCCGCGAGCGGAATCGGGAAGCGGTCACCGAAGCCGCGCACGCCGCGCAGCGTGCCGAAGTAGTGATCGAACGAGCGGTTTTCCTGCATCAGGATCACGACGTGCTCCACGTCGCGGATAGAGCCCGTCGCGTTGTTGGCCGGGATGGCCAGCGCGCGGCGGATGGCCGGCGGGAAGGCGGCCAGCGCGGCGGCGGCCGCGGCGCTGCTGCCGGCGAGCTTGAGGAAACTGCGTCTGCTGTTGGCGTTCATGTCGTTCTGTGGCCGGATAGGTTCAGGATAGTCGGCTTGCTTGCCGCCGCTCAGGGCGCGCAACGGATGGCGGGCTTGACGGCAGGCGGCTGGTTGATCGCGCCTTCGCCGCTGACCGGCGTCTGGGTGCCGGCCGGCGCCTGTGAACCGCCGGATGCGTTGTCGTCGCCGCCGCCGCAGGCGGACAGCGCAGCGCACATCAGCAGGGTGGCAATCCAGTGCGAACGCGGGGCTGTGCGCAGGATTCGGGTCATGGTAAGGATCTCCGGAATGCGTGGGCCGTGGACGGACCGGTGCACGGGTTCAAGGGTTGAGGCTGGACAGCGGCTGGCGCGACGCGGTGATGGACTTGAGTTCGTCCAGCGTCAGCACCCGCGTCCACATCGCCAGGTCGTTGAAGGCCATCACGCCCTTGAGCGATCCGGCGTTGTTGGCCACGTAGTTGTGGGTGGCATCGTCATTGAGGCCCCAGACCTTGGTGGCGAGCCCGTTGAGCTTGGTCACGTCGGTCGCCGCGATTGCCTTGTTCTCGACCTTCTGCAGGCCCAGCACCGGGTCGATGACGTAGGCGCTGAACTTCTTCGCCACGGCATCGACGGACAGCGCGAGGTAGGCCCACTGGTTGGCCGAGACCTTCATGCCATTGATGTCATCGCGCTTGCCGCCGCCGCTGCCGATGTTGAAGCGGATTTCGCAGGTTCCGAACAGGCCGAGCGCGATGCCGGGGTTGGCGCCCGACGTGTAGTTCTTGTTGGAAAGGATCGGTTCCCCCGTGCCGTTGCCCTGCGTGCAATCCGTGCGGAACCACAGGCCGATGGTGAATCGCGGGCTCTGCGCGATGTCCGCGCCGTTCTGCACGAGCTGGTAGGCGTCGACGTTGGAATCGACGCGCAGGCCCTTGGCGCCGAAATTGTCGTCGACGAGCGTGCCACCGTCCGTGGGCGGCAGCCACGGGCCGAGCGTAGCGCCGCCCTTGGCGTCGACCGGCGGCTTGGCGTCCAGGCTGAAGTAGGCGGCCAGGTTGTCGCGCAGCGTGGTCGCGAGCGGCACCGGTTTCACGTAGTTGATCTGCGCCTGGTAGGACACTGGCACGCCGTTGCGCACCAGCGTGTAGTTGAAGCGGTACAGGCCGGTGGGCATGTCGAACGCATTGTCGGCATACTGCGTGGCGCTCGCGGGCAGCTTCGCGATTTGCACGCCATCGCGCAGCACGAGCGTTTCGCCTGCGGATGCCGAAGCGTTCTGCCACGTCAGTTCGATCGAATCGTTGTAGCGGCCTACCGCCATGCGGATACCGCGTACGCCGGCACTGGCACCGTTCAGCGGCATGCCGTCGAACCGGTTGGCGGCAGCATCGACGGCGATGCCGACGTGCGCCAGCAGCGTCGGTGCGATGTCGGCCTCGGTCGACAGAGCAGACAAGTCCGCCGGCGTGATCGGAGCGGCCGTGCCGGTGCTGGCCAATGCCGCATTGAGCGGCTTGTTCATGGCGATGAAGGCCGTGCGGTTCTCGATCGTCGGCAAGGACGTGGTGGCACCCGTGGCATCGAGCCCGTGGCTGGTCGTCACCATCACGAGCCAGTCCTCGTTCGGCTGCGCCTTGCGGCGTTCGGCTACTGCCGCCAGAAGCTGGCCCAGCGCCTGGTCGAAGCCTGTCAATGCCGTGGCATAGGTGCCCGCGCTGAAGCCGTCAGCCTCGGCAGCCAGCGCCGGGGCGCTGTACTGCGCGAAGACCAGCCCGTAGCCGGATTGCACCAGTTTCACGCTGTTCTGCGTCACGCAACTGTCGGCGCTTGCGCAGTCGACCAGCGTGTCGAGGTTGCCGGCGTCGCGCTCAGCCGCGAGCAGCGGCGGTACGACAGCCGAACTGACCGCGCTGCCAAGCTGCGTGCCGGCCTTCGCGCCGGCACGGAAATAGCGGAACATGCTCGGCGCCTGCGGTGCGACCGAACCCGTGTCGTCGGTCACGCCATGCCGGTTGGCCCAGGTGCCGGTGAGCACCGTCGCCCAGCTCGGCGCATCGAGCGGTGGCTGGGCAGTGACGGTGCCCGGCATGCCGCCAGTCGCGGCAGGTACGAGGTTCAGCTGTGCGAGGTTGGGCAGCTCGCGCCGCAGGATGGCGCTCTGCACCTGCTCATAGGTGGCGCCGTCCACGCCAATCAGCAGCACCTTGCTGGCCGCCGGCGCGGGATTGGTCTTGTTGCCTGAATCGGACGGACTGGCCGCCGGTGGCTGCGCATCGTCTCCGCCGCATGCGGTCAGCGCGGCGGCGGCCACGCCGGCCATGGCCAGGCTGAGGGCGTATCTGCCACGCGCCGGCCGAGCAAGAATCCATGCCATCTGTCATTCCCCTGTCTGTTTGCCTTGTTGTGCGCAGGGCAAGCCCCGCGAAGTGATGGCAGAGTAAGAGCAGGGGTTGTCACGGCAGTGACAGGGAGGCAAAGAATCCTGATGGCGGCATTCGGATTCTTGAAGGCATTGCAGACAAGGCCGGCGCAAGACAGCCGGCCCTGCCGCCGCAGCGGGTCAGCGGTGGAAGCCGGCTCCGGCCATCAGCAGGCGCAGCAGCCAGGCCGCGGCGCCCAGGGCTGCCACGCTGGCGGCCCAGATCAGCACAAGCCAGCCGACGCGCCGGAGCCAGAGCGGCAGCCTGACGGGGCGGGGCATCATCAGTGGTACCCCTCGCCGTGGCGGACCTTGCCGCGGAAGACGTAGTAGGCCCACACCGTGTACATCAGGATGAACGGGATGATGAACAGCGCGCCCACCAGCGCAAAGCCCTGGCTCTGCGGCGGCGCCGCGGCATCCCAGATCGAAATGCCGGGCGGGATGATATTGGGCCACACGCTGATCGCAAGCCCCGTATAACCGAGGAAGACAAGCCCGAGCGCATAGAGGAACGGTGCCATGTTCGGCGTTCGCCGCAGTGCGCGCATCAGTCCGAGCACACACAGCACGACCAGCAGCGGGACCGGCGAGAACAAGATCAGGTTCGGCAGGCGGAACCAGCGCTCGGCAATTTCCGGGTGCGTGAGCGGCGTCCACAGGCTGATGGCCGCGATGACCGCGAGCAACAGCCAGCCCAGCGTGCCGGCCAGCCGCACCATGCGTTGGTGCAGTTCGCCCTCGGTCTTCATGATCAGCCACGTGCTGCCCAGCACCGTATAGGCGACCACGAGGCCAACGCCGCAGAACAGCGGGAACGGCGCGAGCCAGTCCAGCGGACCGCCGGCGAAGCGGTGGCCTTCCATGCGGATGCCGTCGATATACGCGCCCAGCGCCACGCCCTGGAAGAACGATGCCGTAAGCGAGCCGCCGATGAAGGAGGCATCCCACACCGGCCGTTCGCGGTCATTGGCCTTGAAGCGGAACTCGAACGCCACGCCGCGGAAAATCAGGCCCAGCAGCATGAGCATGAGCGGCAGGTAGAGCGCGCTCAGCACCACCGAGTAGGCGAGCGGGAACGCTGCCAGCAGCCCGGCACCGCCGAGCACAAGCCACGTTTCGTTGCCGTCCCAGACAGGGGCCACGGTGTTCATCATCACGTCACGGTCATGGCGGTCCGGCACGAACGGGAACAGCATGCCGATGCCGAGATCGAAACCGTCCATCACGACGTACATCATCACGCCGAAGAAGATGATGAGGATCCAGAGGAGGGAAAGGTCGATGCCCATGGTGTCAGCTCCTGCTGCGAGCGGGTTGATTGGGCGCCATCACATCATCGTCCTCGACGGCGGAAATCGGGCGTGCGGGGGTGTGGCCGCGGCCAGGGCCGCCCTGGGGCTCGTGCTTGCCTTCGTCAATCACCGGGCCCTTGCGCACTAGCCGCAGCATGTAGGCAATGCCGACGCCGAACACGAAGAAGTAGGCGACGATGAACAGACCAAGCGTAAGCGCGAGCTCGGGCACGTTGTGCGGGGTGACGGCATCGGCGGTGCGCTGCAGCCCGTAGACCACCCATGGCTGCCGCCCGATCTCCGTCGTGTACCAGCCCGCCAGGAGCGCGATCAAGCCGGTCGGCCCCATCCACATCGCCACGCGCAGGAAGGCCCGCGACTGGAACAGCCGTTCGCCGCGCCTTAGCAGCAGGCTCCACAGGCCCAGCAGGATCATCAGCACACCGAGGCCGACCATCACCCGGAACGACCAGAACAGGATCGTGGCATTGGGCCGGTCTTCCGGCGCGAACTCCTTCAGGCCCTTGATCTGGCCATCGAGGCTGTGCGTGAGAATCAGGCTGCCCAGGCGCGGTATGCCGATGGCAAAGCGGGTTTCCTCACGCTCCATATCCGGCAGCCCAAACAGCAGCAGCGGAAAGCCCTGGTCGCCATGCTCCGTCTCCCAGTGGCCTTCCATCGCGGCGATCTTGGCCGGCTGGTGCTTCAGCGTGTTCAGGCCGTGCATGTCGCCGATGACGGCCTGGATCGGCGCGACGATCAGCAGCATCCACATCGCCATCGACAGCATCTTGCGGAGGGCTGGATTGTCGCGCCCGCGCAGCAGGTGCCAGGCTGCGGAAGCACCCACAAACAGCGCGGTGGACAGGAATGCCGCCACGCTCATATGCACCAGGCGGTAGGGGAACGACGGGTTGAAGATGACCTTGAACCAGTCCGTCGGCACGACGCGGCCATTGATGATCTCGAAGCCCTGCGGCGTCTGCATCCAGCTGTTGGAGGCGAGGATCCAGGTTGCCGAGATCAGCGTGCCCAGCGCGACCATGACAGTCGCGAAGAAATGCAGCCCCGGTCCGACGCGGTTCCAGCCGAACAGCATCACGCCGAGGAAGCCTGCCTCAAGGAAGAAGGCCGTCAGCACCTCGTAGGTCAGCAGCGGGCCGGTAATGCTGCCCGCGAACTCGGAGAAGAAGCTCCAGTTGGTGCCGAACTGGTAGGCCATGACCAGCCCCGACACCACCCCCATGCCGAAATTGACCGCGAAGATCTTCGACCAGAAGTGGTACAGGTCCCGGTAGACCGGGCGCTGCGTCCGTAGCCAGCAACCTTCGAGCACCGCGAGATACGCGGCCAGCCCGATCGTGATGGCGGGAAAGATGATGTGAAAGGAAACGGTAAAACCGAATTGGATACGGGCGAGTTCTAGCGCGGTGAAGCCAAACATGTCTTGTTCTCCGTGGCGCTGGCCCATCGCACGCCGTCGACTGCGCTGCCATGCCGGTCAGGCGTGGCGGGCGTGCCGGCAGGCGCGCCAGGGGCGCGGGCCGTTGGCGCGTGCGGTAAGCGTAGTGTACGCCGCATGCGTCGCCATGTGCCGGCAAAGGCGGAAGTGGGTGCGGCGACATATCGTCGCAGCGGGTGGGTCACATCGGGCCTTTTCCGGACGAATTGATGCTAATAGCCAGGTCTCGCGAAAAACAGAACCACAAATGAAAAAAAAGACCGTATCAGATGGAAATGACAGCGGGGTGGCACGCGGCCATTCTGGATGACAGGGAACAGGGGGGCTGATGGTCTTTACCCGCATAAATGTTCCATCGTTGTTCCATTTCATTCTCAAACACTATCGTTCAGAATCCGCGGGAACCATGGTTGCAGGCATGACGCCCTTCCTCTTGGAGACGGGCGCGCCGGATTGCAGCGTCACCGATATTGGCTCCTAATAAAAATATGCAAGCGCATATCCACCGATTGCACTGGCACCAGTGCAATGACGAAGTCCTTGCGGTCTCGCGCTATATGCCCACCTCAGACGCCGGGCCACAGGGCGCGCTCGTGCTTCACGGCGCTGGCAGTTCGACCAAGGAGCGATGCCGCGCTATCTGTGAGTGCATTGCCTCGCATGGTATCGAGACGGTCGCCCCTGATTTTTCCTGCCACGGCGCCAGCACGTGCTACAAGCCCCCATCCATTGCGAAGCGCGTTGCGGAAGCTCGTTCGGTGGCACAGGCCTTTCTCGGCCATTTGCAATCGCTGTATGTCTTCGGACTGAGCATGAGCGGGCAGGTTGCGGTTGAACTTACGCGGCAATGTTCGCTGCAAATCGCGGGCATCTGCCTTGTGAATCCCGCACTCTATGCGCCGGAGGCAATTGCCACGCATCTGGGCCCCGATTTCACTGCAGTCATCCGCACGCCGGAGAGCTGGCGGCGGTCCGAAGGGCCTGCGTTGCTTGGCAAGTTCCAAGGCCAGGTCTGCCTTGTTGCGGCGGAGCGTGACGATGTGATTCCGGGGGGCGTGCTGGCGATGATCGAAGAGAGCGTGGACGTCGTACGGTTTCAGAAAACCGTCATTGCTGACGCGCCACATGGATTGGGCACCTGGTTTAATGAAAACCCGGCTGAAGCGCGCGCGGCGATTGAGCGGGTCATCCGATTTTTTGAGTCGCAGAGCATAGGCACACAAACTTGCTGACTGGGCGCCCCCTCTCCCGCTTGCGGGAGAGGGGGCAAACAAGCGTGAGAGCGAGGTGCGTCAATTCCGGCTGGGACCCGCACGACCATTGCCGAGCGAACGCGGTGCCAAGTAGTATGCGAGGCTTCCCTCCGTTCTCGCTGCACGCCATCTCTTCCGCATGGACTCCACCCTCATCATCGTCATCCTCGGCGCAGCCGTCGCCGGCTTCGTGCAGGGCCTTTCCGGCTTTGCCTTCGGCATGGTGGCGATGTCGTTCTGGGCCTGGACCATCGAGCCGCGCATGGCATCGGCGATGACGGTGTTCGGTGCGCTGACGGGTCAACTGCTGGCGGCGTTTTCGGTGCGGCGCGGGCTGTCGCTGAGGCGCTTGTGGCCGTTCGTGGCCGGAGGACTGGTTGGCATTCCGATTGGCGTGGCAATCCTGCCGGCACTTAATGCGCAACTGTTCAAGGCAGTGTTCGGGGCTTTCCTGACGCTATGGTGTCCGGTGATGCTGATGGCGCGGCGGCTGCCTGCGATTACGCATGGCGGGCGCCTGGCCGATGGCGTGGCAGGGGCTGCAGGCGGTGTGATGGGTGGGATCGGCGGCTTTACCGGCGTCATTCCCACACTGTGGTGCACGCTGCGCGGCTTCGACAAGGATGAGCAGCGCGCGGTGATCCAGAACTTCAATCTGGCCACGCTTGCGGTGACGATGGCGACCTATGTGGGCAAGGGGATCGTGACGCGCGAGATGCTGCCAATGTTCCTGGTAGTAGCCCCGGCGATGCTGGTGCCAACGGTGCTCGGCACGCGTGTGTACCTGGGCATTAGCGAGGCGACGTTCCGCAAGATCGTGCTCACGCTGCTGACGGCATCAGGCGTGGTACTGCTTGCGTCCTCGCTGCCGGGATTGCTGGTGCGGCCATGACCCCCGGTGGGTCCGGGGGTATGGCGGTCGGGCAGGGTACGGGCTTCAGGCGATGTGGTGAACCCAGCCGAAGGTATCCGCTTCCTTGCCGCGCTGGATGCCCGTCAGCAGCGCGCGCAGGCGCTTCGTGACTTCGCCTTCGCCGCCATCGCCGATGTTGAATTCCCCGCCGGCATGGCGCACCGTGCCGATGGCCGTCACCACGGCGGCGGTGCCGCAGGCGAACGTTTCCTTGACGCGGCCGCTCGCTGCATCGGCTTGCCATGCGTCGAACGAGTACGGGGTTTCCGACACCTTGATGCCTTCACGGCGGGCCAGTTCGATCACCGAAGCGCGCGTGATGCCGGGCAGGATCGTGCCGGACAGCGGCGGCGTCAGCAGCGAACCGTCGTCCATCACGAAGAACACGTTCATGCCGCCGAGTTCCTCGATCCAGCGGTGTTCCGCGGCGTCCAGGAAGACCACCTGGTCGCAGCCCTTCTGTGCGGCTTCGGTCTGCGCGATCAGGCTGGCTGCATAGTTGCCGCCGCACTTGGCCGCACCGGTG
Source organism: Cupriavidus numazuensis (assembly GCF_905397435.1). GTDB lineage: Bacteria > Pseudomonadota > Gammaproteobacteria > Burkholderiales > Burkholderiaceae > Cupriavidus > Cupriavidus numazuensis. Next base: position 100,338 of record NZ_CAJPVI010000023.1, on the reverse strand, counting down.
CCACCGGGCGCGGCGCGCGTGTACTGGTCCGACACCCACACCGTCACCGCCGACTTGCCGCCCTTGAAATACGGGCCGACCGGGCAGGCGATCACGCAGAACACGTATTCGTTCGCGGCGCGCACGCCGAGGAAGTTCTCCACGGCAAACATGAACGGGCGCAGGTACAGGCTGCCGTCGCCGCCGGGGATCCAGTCGCGGTCGATATCGACGAGCGCTTCCACAGCACGCAGGAAGTCGGCTTCGGGCAGGTCGGCCATCGACATGCGAGCGGCGGAGGCACGGAAGCGCTTGGCGTTTTCCTGCGGGCGGAACAGCGAGATCTTGCCGTCGGCGCCGCGGTAGGCCTTCATGCCTTCGAAGATTTCCTGCGCATAGTGCAGGACGGCGCAGGCCGGGTCGATCTGGAACGGGCGGCGCGCTTCGACCTTGGCGTCATGCCAACCGCGCCCTTCGGTCCAGCGGATCGTGACCATGTGGTCGGTAAATACGCGTCCGAAGGCGGGGTCGACCAGCGCAGCCGCGATCTTGTCGGCCGGCGTGGGGTTGGGGTGACGTTCCACGGTGAACTGCAATTGGTTGTCAGCGCTCATGTTTCTGTGTCTCTTCGTCTTCGGACAGGGATTTCAGTTTTCCGGTGCAAATCATGCAAGGGAGTCCCGGGCCGGGGAGGAAAGTGGCAATATTCGCGCATCTTCCCGCCCGGCCGGAGCCAAACATGAAGTGTAACTCGATGGTGCGGTGCAGCATCAGCCTGATCGAGCACTGATGACGGGTGGGGTGTAGGGCGCGGGCGGTTTTCGGGCTTTCCGGGGCGGCAAGCGCCCGGAAATACCGGAACATTCGGCTCAGCTTTCCTGCCTTCGCGCGGCGACCGCCTCGGCCAGCGTGTCGAGCACCGCGAGGGAGTCGTCCCAGCCGATGCAGGCGTCGGTAATGCTCTGCCCGTACGTCAGTTCCGACGGGTTGTGCTGCCCCGGCGTGAATTTCTGTGCACCGCCGATCAGATGGCTCTCGACCATCACGCCAAACACCGACCGGCTGCCGCCGCTGACCTGCTCCGCTACGTCGCGTGCAACGTCGATCTGTCGCAGGTGCTGCTTGCTGCTGTTGGCATGGCTGCAATCGACCATCAGCCGGCGGTCGAGCCCGGCCGCGTCGAGATCCTTGCAGGCGGCTGCCACGGAATCAGCATCATAGTTCGGCACCTTGCCGCCGCGCAGAATGACGTGGCAGTCGGGGTTGCCTCGGGTGTGCACGGTTGCCACCTGCCCGTTCTTGTGGACGCCAAGAAAGTGATGCGGACGGGAGGCGGCCTGGATCGCATCGATGGCGATCTTGATATTGCCGTCGGTGCCGTTCTTGAACCCGATCGGCGCCGAGGTGCCAGATGCCAGTTCGCGGTGCACCTGGCTTTCCGTCGTGCGGGCTCCGATCGCGCCCCAACTGATCAGGTCGCCGATGTACTGCGGCGAGATGACATCCAGGAACTCGCCGGCCGCCGGGAGCCCCAGGCGGTTGATGTCGAGCAGCAGATGGCGCGCCATCCGAAGGCCCTCGTCGATCCGGTAGCTTTCGTCAAGATACGGATCGTTGATCAGGCCTTTCCAGCCCACGGTGGTGCGAGGCTTCTCGAAGTACACACGCATCACAATTTCCAGCGTATCCGCGTAGCGCACGCGCTGTGCCATCAAGCGCTGTGCGTAGTCGAGCGCGGCGCGCGGATCGTGGATCGAGCACGGTCCCATGATCACGAGCAGGCGGTCGTCCTGGCCGTGAAGGATCCGGGAAATGCTTTGCCGCGTTGCCGTGACAAGCGATTCGACCGGTGTCCCGGCAATCGGGAAGAACCGGATCAGGTGCTCGGGCGGGGGCAGCGGAATGATGTCATCGACGCGGGCATCGTCGGTCCCGCTGGTGCGGTCGGAGGGATGTGGCCAGCCCTCGCCCATGTTGTTTGTGGATTCCTGTGGGGTAGTCATGATGTCTCTTCGTGAACCGGAATGCCCCGGTATGGTAGCCGCTTTATGCCGGCTGGCAGCCGTTCCCAGGCGTCAGATCACTTTCAGCTCGGCCGCCGCACGCCTGAGGTAGTCGACCATCTGCAGGGCACTGCTCGTCAGCGGCCGTTCGCGCAACGTCATGACGCCGACCGGGGGCAGTTCGACGGGCACGTCCATGGCGACGATCCGCAGGCGGCCTTCGGCTTCCAGCGCGCGTGCGGCGGACTGTGCCATGAAGCCCGCTGCATCGCGTCGGGTGGCAAACGTGGTCAGTGCAAGATACGACGACGATTCGATGACGTCCTGCGGCGGATGCAGTCCGTGCTGGTAGAAGGCCTGTTCGATCTTCACCCGCAGCGAGGCCCACGGCGGCGGGAACACGCACGGCAGCTCGGCCAGGTCGCGCCAGCCGGGGCTGGCCTTGCGTGTAAGGCGGTGGCCGCGCCTGACCACGACTACCATCGGATCGTCGTACAACGCTTCCGCAAGCAAGTCGGGCGCGGCGTAGCCAGGTTCCAGGCGGCCGACGATCAGGTCTAGTTCGCTCAGGCGCAGCTTGGGCAGCAGGTGGGTGAGGTCGCCTTCCTCGACCAGCACGGTGGCACGGGGCGAACGATCCTTGAGCATGCCAACCGCGTGCGCCAGCAATGCCGGCAGCGCCGCGCCCATCGAGCCGACGCGGATTCGCCCCGACGCGCCGCTTTCCACCGCGGCGATCTCGTCGCGCGTCTGCTCGTATTGCGCGAGCACCGAGCGTGCAAAGCGCACCAGCGATTCGCCGGCCGCGGTGGGCTCGGTGCCGCGCGTGGAACGCGTGAACAGCGTCAGGCCAAGCATCTTTTCGACTTCGGTGAGCACGCGCGAAACGGCGGGCTGGCTCACGGACAGGAACTCGGCCGTGCGGCCCAGGTGCCGGAATTCGTCGAGCGCCACCAGCAGTTGCAGGTGGCGCAGCTTGATGTTGGAGCGCAGCGCGCGGTCGATATTGGCCATGCCCGGAGTCTACATAACGAAATCATCATGAAGCAATGCCAAGTTCTGATTGGATTGTTATGTTGGGCGGGCACACAATGCCGGTATAGCTCGACGGCCTGACCGTCCCATAACAACGGAGACACCTCACATGACCCAAGGACTCCCCTTCAATCCGAAGCGCCGCCAACTGCTCATCAGAGGGGCAGCGGCCGCTGCCGCGGGTACCGCCGGCATCATCCTGCCCGGTATCAGCCGCGCCGCGACGGCGGAGTATCCCGATCGCCCCATCACGTTCATCTGCCCGTGGCCGGTGGGCGGCACGGCGGACCAGTCGATGCGGGCCCTGTGCCAGGTAGCGTCCGGCATCCTCAAGCAGTCGATCGTGGTCGAGAACCGTGCCGGCGCTTCCGGCATGATCGGCACCAAGGCGCTGGCACGGGCGAATCCTGATGGCTACACCATCGGCCAGATCCCGATCTCGGTCACGCGCTTCTCGCAGCTCGGCATGCTGCAGCTGGATCCGCGTACCGAACTGACCTACATCGCCCGTACATCCGGCCAGACCTTCGGCATCGCGGTGCCGACGAACTCGCGCTTCAAGACGCTGCAAGATGTGGTGGCGGCGGCCAAGGCCAATCCGGGCAGGCTGACCTACGCGCACGCCGGCATCGGCGGCGCCACGCACGTTGGCATGGAACAGTTCGCGCTGGCGGCCGGCGTGAAGTTCAACGCCATCGCCTACAAGGGCGGTGCAGCGGCCTTGCAGGATGTGCTGGCCGGGCAGGTGGACCTGCTGGCCGACTCCAGTTCGTGGGCCCCGCATGTCGAGGCCGGCAAGCTGCGCCTGCTGGCGACGTGGGGCGAACAGCGTGCCACGCGCTTCAAGGACACGCCGACGCTGAAAGAGCTTGGCTACAACGTGGTGGTCGAGGCGCCCAACGGTATCGGTGCGCCCAAGGGCCTGCCGGCTGCGGTGGAAAAGAAGCTGCGCGATGCGTTCCGCACCGCGGTGGCGAGCGCGGAATTTAAACAGGTCGCGGCACGTCTCGACGCACCCGTGATGTACCTGGACGGGCCAGAGTACAAGAAGTACGTCGCGACGGTCTATGACCAGGAAACCCAGCTGATCCAGAAGCTGAGGCTCAAGGAACTGCTGCAGCAAGGTTGATCCCCAAGTGAAAACGAACCCCGTCATCCGCCTGCATGCCAACGATAACGTGCTGATCGCCAGGGGCGATCTCGCGCTCGGGCAGCAACTGTCCGATCCCGCACTGCGCGTGCGCGCCCAGGTCCCGGCCGGGCACAAGATCGCGGCCAGCGCGATTGCCAGTGGCACGCCGATACGCAAGTACGACACCGTGATCGGCGTCGCCTCGCGCGATATCGCGGCCGGCGATCACGTGCATTCGCATAACCTGAAACTGGTGGACTTCTACCGCGATCCGGCCTTTTGCCAGGACGTTCGCGCGGTGGACTACGTACCGGAAGCGGAGCGGGCCACGTTCATGGGTTTCGTGCGCCCGGACGGCCGCGTGGGCACGCGCAATTTCATCGGCCTCCTGTCGTCCGTGAATTGTTCGTCCACGGTGATCCGCCAGATTGCCGCGCATTTCACGCCGGAGCGGCTGGCGGCTTATCCGAACGTGGATGGCGTGGTCGCCTTCGCCCAGACCAGCGGCTGCGGCATGTCGTCGCCGAGCGAGCATTTCGACGTGCTGCGCCGGACGCTGGCCGGGTATGCGCGGCATCCCAACCTCGCGGGCGTGCTGATCGTGGGACTGGGCTGCGAGCGCAACCAGGTGGCGGGACTGGTGGAATCGCAGGGGCTGGAACCCGGCGCGGCCATGCACACGCTGGTGATGCAGGACACCGGCGGCACGCGTGAAACGATCCAGGCAGGCATTCGTGGAGTCGAATCGATGCTGCCCGCCGCGAACCTCGCTGTGCGCGAACGCGTGCCGGCCAGCCACCTGAAGATCGGCCTCGAATGCGGGGGATCGGACGGGTTCTCGGGCATCAGCGCGAATCCTGCGCTCGGTGCGGCCATGGACCTCCTGGTACGGCATGGCGGCACCGCGATCCTGTCGGAGACGCCGGAAATCCACGGCGTGGAGTTCATGCTGACGCGGCGCGCGGTAACGCCAGAAGTCGGCCAGAAACTGCTGGACCGGCTGGCGTGGTGGGAACGCTATACCGCCGGTCACAACGCGCAGTTCAACGGCGTGGTCGGCCATGGCAACCAGCAGGGCGGCCTGGCAAACATCTTCGAGAAGTCGCTGGGATCGGCCATGAAGGGCGGCACCACGCCGCTGCAGGCGGTGTACGAGTATGCCGAACCCATCGACAAGGCGGGCTTCGTCTTCATGGACTCTCCTGGCTACGACCCGGTAGCCGTGACCGGCCAGATCGCCAGCGGCGCCAACCTGATCTGCTTCACCACCGGCCGTGGCTCAATGTTCGGCTCCAAGCCGGCCCCGACCATCAAGCTCGCGTCGAACACGCCGATGTACGACCGCCTGCGCGATGACATGGACATCAATTGCGGTCTGGTGGTCGATGGCGAGTTGACGATCGAGCAGATGGGGCAGCGCATCTTCGAACATATCCTGCAGGCGGCATCCGGCGAGCCGACCCGAAGCGAACTGCTGGGCCTGGGCGACAACGAGTTCGTGCCCTGGCATCTTGGCATCGTGAGCTGACCGCGTTCCCGCCTTCATCGCACTCCTTTCGTACGTTCCCATGTCCTTGAATCTTGCCAACGCCGCGCTGCTGCGCAGCCAGAATTTCATCAACCAGCAATGGCGCGATGCCGGCCTGGGCCGCCGCTTTGCCGTCACCAACCCGGCCACGGGCGAGGTGTTTGCCCATGTGCCCGACAGCGACGATGACGATGCGGGACGCGCGGCCGATGCCGCTGCCGATGCGTTTCCGGCGTGGAGCGCCCGTCCGGCGCGCGAGCGCGCGCAGCTGATCAAGCGCTGGCATGCACTGATCCTCGCGAACCAGGAAGACCTGGCGCACATTATCTCGACCGAGCAGGGCAAGCCGCTGAAGGAGGCGCGCGGGGAAGTCCTGTATGGCGCTTCGTACGTGGAGTGGTTTGCCGAAGAGGCTACGCGTATCTGCGGCGATATCGTCGCGGAGGCCGTGCCGGGCCGCAAGCTGCTGGTGCTGAAGGAGCCGGTTGGCGTGGTGGCCGCCATTACGCCGTGGAATTTCCCGCTCGCGATGATCGCGCGCAAGATTGCGCCAGCGCTGGCCGCAGGTTGCACGGTCGTGGCCAAGCCGGCTGAAGACACGCCGCTGACCGCGCTCGCACTGGTCTGGCTGGCAGAGCAGGCTGGCCTGCCGGCAGGCGTACTCAACATCGTTACGGCTTCGCGCGAAAGCACGCCCAACGTGGTCGATGCGTGGCTCGCCGACAGCCGCGTGCGCAAGATCACGTTCACCGGTTCCACGCCGGTGGGCAAGCACCTGGCGCGCGAATCCGCCGGCACGCTCAAGAAGCTGTCACTGGAACTGGGCGGGAATGCGCCGTTCATCGTGTTCGAGGATGCTGACCTGGACGCCGCCGTCGATGGCCTGATGGCGTCCAAGTTCCGCAACGGCGGCCAGACCTGCGTGTGCCCGAACCGCGTCTACGTGCATGAGAGCGTGCACGACGACTTTGTCGAACGCCTGGCGCGCCGCGTCGGTGCGCTGCATGTGGCGCCTGCCACGGACGAGAACGCGCAGATCGGGCCGATGATTAACGCGCGCGCCGTCGACAAGATTGCGCGGCATGTCGAGGATGCGGTAGCGAAGGGCGCCCGCGTGGTGACCGGCGGGCGGCGTGTTCGCACGGCCGACGGCCCGCACTACTACGCACCGACCGTGCTGATCGACGCAACGCCCGCCATGGAACTCTCCTGCGAGGAGACCTTCGGGCCCGTGGCGCCGGTGTTCAAGTTCCGCGACGAGGCCGAGGTGATCCGCGATGCGAACGACACCCCGTTCGGGCTCGCCGCGTACTTCTATTCGAATGACGTGCGCCGCATCTGGCGCGTGGCGCAGGCACTGGAAACAGGAATGGTCGGCATCAACGAAGGCGCCATTGCCGCCGAAGCCGCGCCATTCGGCGGCGTGAAGGAATCCGGCTACGGGCGCGAAGGTTCCCGCCACGGGCTGGACGACTACATGCATACCAAGTACCTTTGCCAGGGCCAGCTCGGCTGAGCGGCAGCATTTCCGCATTCACAGAAGGCAAGACAACACCATGCCCGCACACAACCCGTTCAAGGCCGCCCTGGCGGCCCGCCAGGCGCAGATCGGCCTCTGGCTCTCGATGGCGACTCCTTACCTGGCCGAGGTGTCCGCCACCACCGGCTTCGACTGGCTCCTGATCGACGGCGAACACGCGCCGAATGACCTGCGCACGACGTTGCAGGCGCTGCAGGCCGTTGCGCCTTACCCGGCGCAGCCCGTGGTGCGCGCGCTGGCGGGCGAGGTAGCGCTGATCAAGCAGTTGCTCGATATCGGGGCGAAGAACCTGCTGGTGCCGATGGTCGATACGGCCGAGCAGGCGGCCTCACTGGTCAGCTCCACGCGCTACCCGCCGCAGGGCATTCGCGGCGTTGGCAGTGCGGTAGGGCGTGCGTCGCGGTGGAGCAGCCGCACGGACTACCTCGATGTGGCCAATGACGAGATCTGCCTGCTGGTACAGGCGGAAAGCGTGACGGCGCTGGCGAACCTTGAGGCGATCTGCGCGGTCGACGGTGTCGACGGCGTGTTCATCGGACCGGCAGACCTGGCCGCGTCGATGGGCTATCGCGGCAAGCCGGGGCACCCCGAGGTGCAGGCGGCCATCGAAGGCGCGATGCGGACCATTGTCGCCAGCGGCAAGGCCGCCGGCACGCTGACCTCGGACCCGACGCTGGCGCGCCGCTACCTGGATCTGGGCTGCACATTCGTGGCGACCGGTGTGGATGTGACGATGTACGCCAACGCAGCGCGTCGACTTGCCGCGGAATTCAAGCCGCAGCAAGCCGCCAGCGCTAGCGGCGCACCTTCCGCCGCGTACTGAACACCGAAACCGGAGTCCGAGCGAACATGCAAGCCGAAGTCCAAGCCCCGAATCCTGAAACCACCCTGCGCGCGATGCAGGCCATCGTCGGCGAACACGCCTGCCTGAGCGGCGATGCCGACATGCAGCCTTTCGTCACCGACTATCGCGGCATCTACCGTGGCAAGGCACAGGTCGTGGTGCTGCCTGCATCGACGGAAGAGGTCAGCCAGGTCATGCAGTGGTGCTACGCGAATGGGGTGCCGGTGGTGCCGCAGGGCGGCAACACGTCGCTCATGGGCGGTGCAGTGCCTGACGACACCGGCGCGGCTGTGGTCATCAACCTGCGCCGCATGAACCGCGTCTTGGCCATCGATGCCGTCAACGACACGATGGCCGTGCAGGCCGGCGTCACGCTCAGCGCGGCACGCAGCGCGGCGGAAGCCGAACAGCGCCTGTTCCCGCTGCGCATTGGCTCGGAAGGCTCGTGCCAGATCGGCGGCAACCTTTCCACCAATGCCGGGGGCACAGCGGTGCTGCGCTACGGCAACATGCGTGACCTGGTGCTGGGCATCGAAGCCGTACTGCCGGACGGGCGCATCTATTCGTCGCTGCGCGGCCTGCGCAAGGACAATACCGGCTATGACCTGAAGCACCTGTTCATCGGCGCGGAGGGCACGCTGGGCATCATCACCGGCGCGGTGCTCAAGCTGATGCCGCAGCCGCGCAGCACGGCGGTGGCTTTCGTCGCCGTGCCGGGCCCCGCGGCGGCGGTGCAGCTGCTGGGCGAAGCCAAACGGCTATCCGGGCAGGCGGTCACGGCGTTCGAGCTGATTTCGCGCCCGGCGCTGGAACTCGTGCTCGAATACCTCGGCAATGTCCCGTCGCCGCTGCCGGAGATGCACGACTGGATGGTCCTGATCGAGCTGACCTCGGGCACCGATGCGGAAAGCCTCAACGCCACGCTGATGGAGATCCTGGAATCGGGCTTCGGCCAGGGGCTCGTGCAGGACGCCGCGGTGGCTGCGAGCCTGTCCGATGCGCAGACGTTCTGGCGTATCCGCGAAGAGATTTCCGATGCGCAGACCCGTGCCGGGGGCAGCATCAAGTGCGATGTGTCGGTGCCGTTGTCACGCATTGCAGCGTTTGTGGAAGAGGCATCCGAGCGGGTACTGGCGCTTGAGCCGGATGCGCGCATGGTGATCTACGGTCATATGGGCGACGGCAACGTCCACTTCAATCCGCTGAGGCCCAAGGACCGGCCGGCGAAGGAGTTCCTCGCGCAGTGGTACGCGCGCATCTCCGGCCTGGTCGATACGATGGCGCATGCCGAGAACGGATCGATCTCGGCCGAACACGGCATCGGCGTGGTCAAGCGCGACGACCTCGCACAGTTCAAGTCGCCCGTGGAAATCGAACTGATGTGGCAGGTAAAGCAGGCGCTGGACCCGCGTAACCTGCTCAATCCGGGCAAGGTATTGCCGGCGCAGGGACGCTAGCCCCCCGCGCTGGTGCGTGACACGAATGGTGCAACTCGGCTAAGGTGTCTGCTGGATCAGAGACCCGGGGCCCCGCGCAGGCGGGCACCCGGGCGGACAGCCCTACACAGACAAGGCCGAGAAAGCATGAGCCAGCAAGCCCCAAACACGCAGCCTCCTCTCGAAAAACCCATCCTCGACTATCCCTGCGGCGACGCGCCCGCACCCGGCGAAGCGCATGAAGTCGCGCCCGGCGTGCGCTGGCTGCGCATGCCGATGCCGCTGGGACTCAATCACATCAATCTCTGGGCCATCCGCGACGGTGCCGGCTGGGCAGCCGTGGATTCGGGCCTGCAGACGCCCGAAACCGCGGCGGCCTGGCGCACGCTGTTCGGCGAAGGCGGCGCGCTGGCCGGTGGCGGCCTGACGCGGCTCTTTGTCACCCACATGCATCCCGATCACATCGGCATGGCCGGCTGGCTCACGCGCAAGTTCGGCTGCCGGCTGTGGATGACGTCGATGGAATACCTGATGTGCCGCGTGCTGGCCGCCGATACCGGCCGTGCGGCGCCGCCGGAGGCCGTCGACTTCTACCGGCGGGCCGGCTGGACCGAGGACGATATCGAGGTCTACCGGACGCGCTTTGGCGGCTTTGGCAAGTACGTGCATGCGCTGCCGGAAAGCTTCCAGCGCCTGACGGACGGCGACGTGCTGCGCATTGGCGAGCACGAATGGCGCGTGGTTGTCGGCACCGGCCATTCTCCGGAGCATGCGTGCCTGTACTGCCCGGCGCTCAAAGTGCTGATTTCCGGCGACCAGGTGCTGCCGCGCATTTCGTCCAACGTCTCGGTATTCCCGACCGAGCCGGAGGCCGACCCGATGGGGGACTGGCTGGACTCGCTGGACAAGATCCGGCGCGAGGTGCCGGACGATGTGCTCGTGCTGCCCGCACACAACGAGCCGTTCCGCGGCCTGCATGCGCGGCTCGACTACCTGTCGCGCAGTCAGCACCAGGCGCTGGACCGGTTGCGTGAGGCAATCGTGGAACCACGGCGCGCCGTGGATGTGTTCGGGCAACTGTTTTCGCGCCCCATTGACGGTCCGGGCCTGCTTGGCATGGCCACGGGGGAGAGCATCGCGCACCTGAACTACCTGATGCACCGCGGGGAAGCGGTGCGGGAAACCGGGCCGGATGGCTTCCACTGGTACCGGATGAAATAGCGCCGAGACCTGCCCCGGACAATCCGGCGGCAGGCCAACCTTGACTTCGCGGTCTCAGATATATATCTTAAGATATGTTTTAAGATATATCGGAGGCGTTCGTGCGACATCCCTTTGCTTCATTTGCCTCATTCGAGCACGCCGGCCTCGGCCGCCGGTTCGGTATGAGGCTCTCTCACCACTTCTTTCGCCATGCCATCGGGCGCCACCATCGCGGTGGCTCCTGGGGCGGCCCGGACGGCGGCGACGGCTTTGGTGGCCCCAGCGACTTTGACGGCGAGGGCTGGCGGCGGGGCCGCAAGTTCAGTGCCGAAGACCTGCAACTGCTGCTGCTGGCCTTGCTGGAGGAAAAGCCCAGCCATGGCTACGAACTGATCAAGGCCCTCGAGACGCGAACCAGCGGGTTCTACAAGCCGAGCCCCGGCATGGTGTACCCGGCGCTGACATATCTCGAAGAAGTAGGCCACGCCACGGTGGATACCGAGGGCAACAAGAAGCGTTACCACCTCTCCGACGCCGGCCGCACTTATCTGGCCGCCAACAAGGACCGGCTCGATCTGATGCTCGGGCGCCTGCGACATGCGGCACGCAAGATGGACTGGATCCGCCGCGCCATGGCCGGTGAGCCACAGGTAGAGCCGGAGCAGGGCGGATGGGCGCCGGAGTTCGTGCAGGCGCGCGTCGCACTCAAGCGTGCGCTGGCACTGCGCAGTGACGCTTCTCCGGACGAACAGCGGCGCATTGCCGACATCCTGGCGCGGGCCACGGCCGAGATCGAAGCCGGCCCGAAGGACTGATCCGTGGCGTTGACCTTCGCGTCCGCCCTGGGCGCATCTGGCGCCCCTCACATGAGGAATTCCATGACGATACCGACAGATACCAGCCATTCCACCCGCGACCTGACCGTCCAGCGCGTCCGCCATCCGCTGAAGATGCGGATGCTGCAGGTCGTCCGCACTCGGCATGTCTCGCCGCAGTTGCTGCGCGTGACGCTCCAGGGCCCCGACCTTGCCGACTTTATCTCCGCTTCGTTCGATGACCACGTCAAGGTCTTTTTCCCGCAAGCTGGCGCCGACAAGCCTGTCATGCCTGAAGTCGGCCCCAACGGCGTGGTCTTTGCCGAGGACCAGCCGCGGCCACCGGCGCGCGACTATACGCCGCGCCACTACGACGCTGCGGCGCAGGAACTCGATATCGAATTCGTGCTCCATGGCGACGGCCCTGCGTCGACCTGGGCCGCACAAGCGCAGCCGGGCCAGTACCTGGGCGTTGGCGGTCCGCGCGGATCCTTCGTGGTACCCACCGCGTTCGACTGGCATCTGCTCGTGGGCGACGAGACCGCCTTGCCTGCCATCGGCCGCCGGCTGGAGGAACTGGGACCCGATACCCGGGCGCTGGTTGTGATCGAGGTACCGGAAGCCGATGCCGAAATTCCGCTGCCGAGCCAGGCGAACGTGCAGGTGCACTGGCTGCATCGCGGCGACGCACCGGAGGGCAGCCTGCTGGAACCCGCCCTGCGCGGTATCGCGCTGCCGCGCGGCGAAGGCTATGTCTGGGCCGCCGGCGAATCGGCGGCGATGAAGTCGGTGCGCCAGTATCTCGTGACGGAACGCGGCATCGACAAGAAGCGTATCCGCGCTTCGAGCTACTGGAAGCGGGGCGCGGCAGCCGTGCACGAGACGCTCGACGACTGAGCTGGCCTTGAATGGCCTAAGATGACGGCAGCGCAACTTTCACGGAGGCTGCCGTGCCGGACACCACTTCAGGCTGGAGAAGGTTTCAAGCTGCCGCTGCGGCAGGCGTCGCCATGACGCTGGCCGCCTGCGCGCCCGACTCGGTGCGTAATTTCGAAGCCAAGGGCTTCAATGCGTACCTGGATTCCCTGAAGACGGCCTGCCCGAATATGGTCATCGGCAACAACAACATCAGCCAGTGGCTCCGCGACAACGGCAATTCGGGTGACGACGACTACGTCTACTGGCTGGACCAAACCTCGCGGCTTTATTACAAGCGGATCAGTCCGGCGCAATACCGGACGTCGGTGAGCGGGGCACTCGGTGCGGGGAAGACGGATACGGGGGCGATCGACTGCATTATTCGGCATTTGCCGGCGGACCGGCCAAGTAGTCCGCCGGGTGGGAAGTTGCTGTAAGAGATTCCGGGTACATTTCGGAAAATGACTATTTGACATAGTCATTTTTGGGTGCGAAGATCAACGTGTACCTACCAACAGGATTTGAGATGCCAGGCACCCAAGTTTCCAAAACGGAGTTCAAAGCAAGGGCACTCGAGTACTTTCGGCAAGTCGAGTCATCAGGCGAACACGTGATCGTCACGGATCACGGCAAGCCCACACTGGAAATCCGCCCTTTCCGAACTCTTGATCGCGACCCGCTCGACGTATTGGCAGGCACGGTCGTTCGCTATGACGACCCTACCGAGCCGGTTGACGTGGAGTGGGAGGCCGGCCAGTGATCGTGTTGGACACACATACGCTGGTCTGGTGGGCGAGCGGAAGCGACGAACTGAGTGCGACGGCGAAATCCACCATCCACCGTGAATGCAACGAGGGACAGATAGTCGTGTCTGCAATCTCTGCATGGGAAATTGCCATGCTGGTGGAGCGCGAAAAGCTGGTGCTGTCGATGGACGTCGAAAGTTGGCTCGACACCGTCGCGCAAATAGAAGCGGTAACGTTCTACCCCGTGGACGTCGACGTCTCGATCAAATCGGTCCAACTGCCTGGCGAGTTCCATAAAGATCCGGCGGACCGCATGATTGTCGCTACCGCGCGCAAGCTGGCTGTGCCCCTAATTACCAGGGACGAGAAGATGCGCGCCTACAAGCACGTCAGGACCATCTGGTAACCCAAGCGGCATCACCATTAGCCCGTTGTGCAATCCCCCCATCCCCGCTAAGATCATTCCCCGGCAGCCGAGACAGCGGTTGCCGACGTCGCTCGGACGGTTCCGGGCGCTTACGTAAAGGACTCCTTCATGACTGCCAGCTCTGGCAAGCGCCGCTTTGCGCGCATCGATCGCCTTCCCCCGTACGTTTTCAATATCACCGCCGAGTTGAAGATGGCCGCCCGCCGCCGTGGCGAGGACATCATCGACATGAGCATGGGCAACCCCGACGGGGCCACGCCGCCGCATATCGTCGCCAAGCTGGTGGAAGCCGCGCAGCGGCCCGACACACATGGCTACTCCGCGTCGAAGGGTATTCCGCGGCTGCGCCGCGCGATCTCGCACTGGTACCGCGAACGCTATGACGTGGAGATTGATCCCGATACCGAGGCCATCGTCACGATCGGCTCCAAGGAGGGGCTCGCGCACCTGATGCTCGCCACGCTGGACCGCGGCGACAGCGTGCTGGTGCCAGACCCGAGCTATCCGATTCACATCTACGGCGCGGTGATCGCCGGTGCGGATATCCGCTCGGTGCCGCTGGTGCCTGGCGTCGATTTCTTCGCGGAGCTCGAACGCACGATCCGCGGCAGCTACCCGAAGCCCAAGATGATCGTGCTCGGGTTCCCGTCGAACCCGACCGCGCAATGCGTGGAGCTCGATTTCTTCGAGCGCGTGATCGCGCTGGCGCGCAAGCACGATATCTTCGTGGTCCATGACCTGGCTTATGCCGACATCGTCTTCGATGGCTGGAAGGCGCCGTCGATCATGCAGGTGCCTGGGGCCAAGGACATCGCGGTGGAATTCTTCACGCTGTCCAAGAGCTACAACATGGCGGGCTGGCGCATCGGCTTCATGGTCGGCAATCCCGATCTCGTGGCCGCGCTCACACGCATCAAGAGCTATCACGACTACGGCACCTTCACGCCGGTGCAGATTGCCGCGATTGCCGCGCTGGAAGGCGACCAGGCATGTGTGAAGGAGATCGCCGCGCACTACCAGTCGCGCCGCGACGTGCTCGCGAAAGGGCTGATCGAGTCGGGCTGGCTGGTCGACATCCCAAAGGCCTCGATGTACATCTGGGCCCGCATTCCCGAGCCTTATCGCGCGCTGGGATCGCTGGAATTCGCCAAGCAGCTCCTGGCGAAGGCGAAGGTTTCGGTCTCGCCCGGAATCGGCTTTGGCGATTACGGCGATGAGTACGTGCGCTTTGCGCTGATCGAGAACGAAGCGCGCATTCGCCAGGCCGTGCGCGGCATCAAGGCGATGTTCCGTGCGGATGGACTGGTCAAGGTGCCCGCATCAGAGCACGCAGACGGGCACGGCAAAGAGAAGGGCAAGGGCTGAACGGGATGTTGGATCGCCCGCACGCATGCCGTGCGGGCTAACCTCGCGCCTCGCGTCGGAACCGGCTTGGCGCGTGGCCAGTCCACCGCAGGAACGCCCGCCGGAATGCTTCTTCGCTGGAAAATCCAAGTTGCGCGGCGATTCGCCCGATGGACCAGTTGGTCATGCGCAGGCAATGTTCGGCGTGCTCCCGCAAGCAGTGCTCGCATAGCGCGCGATAGCTGCTGCCGTCCGCGGCAAGACGGCGGCGCATGGTCGGCTCACTGATATCAAAGCGCGCGGCCAGTTCTGCCAGCGTGGGCAGCCTTGCCCCATGCGCCAGCGCGGCATGCAGCACGCCGCGCGCTTGCTGGCTCAGCGAAACCACCTCCGAAGGCGCGCCCACCAGGCGGTAAGGAAAATCTTCGAGGAAGGCGCCCAACTCTGCGGCCTGTCTCACCACACGCATGTCCAGCAATGCCGGATCGAACTCGAACCCGTAGGCCGGAGCACCGGCGGTCACGGTGGCATTGAACATGCCGAGAAACGGCATGGCATCTTCGCGCCGCGGATGCGCCAGAAAGACATGGTCCGGGCGTAATGGCTGGCCGATCAGCCATCCAAAAAGCTGCATGTAGTAGAAGAGCCCCGTCAGGTCCACCAGACATGCCGCCGACGTCTTCACGCGCCGCAACGAATCCATGCGGAACACCGCTCTGTCTCCACGCTGCGTGAGGCTCAGGACACCCGCGCGCGGATACAGCATCGCGCAAAAATCCGCTGCGCAGCCAATCGCTTCCCGCAGTGTCTGGCAACTCAGTACGCAGCGACACAGCAAATCCACTTCCTGCTTGCGCATCGGGGGATGGCCGTCCCCCTTGGCGACCAGGGTTTCGAGTTGTTCGATCGAAGCGCGATAGAGCGCCGTGAACTGGTTCTGCCGCACGTGTTCGTCGGCACTGGTAGCAGGCGGCATCTCGGCGCCTTGCCTTTTCAGTTCCTCCAGCAGTCGCTGCGCCATGCCGGTCGGAGCGGGCTTTCCCGTTGAAGTGGCACTCATGGAACGTTCTGACTGATTGCTTCGGTAGGGATTCCTGACGGTCCGGGTAGGGATGCGTGTCTGGACGGTCTCCCATAATCATCCCGGAACTTCACCGGCGCAAGGCAGGCGCGAAGCCCCGGACCGGGAAGGGTGCCATCCATCGAACCACACGCATACATGGGGCAAACCATGACCTCGTTTCTCTGCTGCAGACTGCGAACACCGGGATTGCAACGCCGGTGCCTCGCCCATCCTATTTGCGAGGGCCGGCGATGATCTACGTGCTCGACGAGATCGTGCTCGATCCCAGACACGTGCCCGACGTGCTCGCCCTGCTGGAACGCACATACCAGCCCACGAGCGAGGCGAGGGGCCTGAAGCTTCTCCACCGTTGGATGTCGCCGCCCGTAGCCATCGAAGGCGTGCCCAATACGCTGCGGCTTCTCTGGCAAGTGGCGGATGCGCCGGCCTACTACGCCATGCGCGCCAGCATCGACGCTTCGTCCATGGCTTTCTGGTCTGAAGTCGATGCGCTGTGCCAAACGCGCCACCGGCATGTGATGTCCGACGCTGCCGTGGCGCTGCCCTGGCCAAAGGAGCAAGAACATGCAGCTTGAGACCGCGCAGCTCCGGCTCGCCAGTTGCACGGGCATGGCAGCAGAGGACCAGGAGCGCCTGCTTCGGGCCCGTGTCAGTGAACTGCCCGGTGCGCTTGACGTTGCGCTGGGACGCAACATGCCGGGAAGCTTTGGCGCCGGCGACTATACGCTCGACCTCACGTTTGCCGATGCGCCCGAGATAAGCCTTGCCACCGCGCTGCGAGGTCTGGCAGACGTCGACAGTGTCGTATATCGCAAGATTGGCGGTGGTCAGCGTGCCCCGCTACTGCGCGATGGCATCTGGCGGACGCTGATGTTCCGGGTGCGCCCGCAAGCCTCGGAGCAGCACGTCCGTGCGCTGGAGAGTGACCTGCTGCGAATGCCCGATTACATGCCGGGACTTCTCAACTGGCGACTGGCTCGCGTCGTATCAGCCGATACCTGGACCCATGTCTGGCAGCAGGAGTTTGCCAGCGTGGACGACCTGCTCGGCGAGTATCTGATGCATCCGTTTCATTGGGGCTGGGTGGACCGATGGTTCGATCCCGAGTGCCCCGACTGGACTGTCGAGGCGATCTCCCACGCCTTCTGCCCGCTCACCACAAGCCTGATTGCCGGCCACACCGGCAAGGAGACCCAGACGTAATGACGAGACACGAGATGCTGAAGGGAAAGATTGCACTTGTCACCGGTGCCAGCCGGGGAATCGGTCGCGCCATCGCGCAGCGTTTTGCGGCGGAAGGCGCCATGGTGATTGTCGCGGGCAGGCAAGCGGGCGAATCCGACGACGACCCTGGGACGCTGCGCGAGACCGTGGCACTGATCCGGCGGCTAGGTGGCAGTGCGATGGCGCTGCAGGTGGACCTCGATGATCCGGCCCAATGCGTCGCACTCGTCCCGCGAGCGGTCCAGGCAGCCGGAGGCTTCGATATTCTGGTCAACAACGCGGGCTCGGCGGAGTACAGCAGCATCGAATCCATGCCGCTGGAAGTGTTCGACCGGACGGTGGCGCACTACCTGCGCGTCCCGTTCATGCTCAGCAAGGCGGCGATTCCCGTGATGCGCGAACGTGGCGCAGGATGGATCCTCAACCTCGGGTCCGTGACCGCGCTGGCACCTGTGCGCCCTTTCCATGAGTTTGAACGCTGCGGAGGCGCCACAGCCTACGCAGCCGCCAAGGCCGCGATCAACCGATTCACGGAGGGACTCGCCGCGGAACTGCAAGCCGACAATATTGCAGTGAACTCGGTGGCACCGAGCACGGCAATCCGCACGCCGGGCAGCGAGCGTTTCATCCCGGATGGCTATCCCGTCGAGCCGGTGGAATACCTGGTGGAGACGGCACTCGCGCTGTGCAGCACACCAGCCCGGCAACGCACGGGATGCATTGCCCACAGCCTGCATTTCCCGCTGGCTGCTGGCCTGGACGTCTTTGGGCTCGATGGGGCTGGCAAGCTCCCGCCACCCGTTGTTCCCGCCTGGGCGCATCCCGGTCTGCTTCGTTCAGATCTGCAGGAGGGCTGAATCGTGGAGACATTGATGCGCGCTGCCATCATCGACGCCACTGGCGGACCCGATGTGCTCAGGATTGCCAACGTCCCGGTCCCCGAACCCGCGGCCGGTGAAGTGCTGATCCGTGTGATCTGTGCCGGCGTCAATCCCGCCGACTGGAAATGCCGCGAAGGGTATCTCGGCCATTTCATGCACTACAGCTTTCCGTTCGTGATCGGCTTTGATGTCAGTGGTGTCGTCGCGGCCGTGGGGGAGGACGTAACGGGATGGGTTCCCGGCCAACGCGTGTTCGCACAGACCGACGTTGGCGCCGGCAAATGGGGCTCCTACGCCGAGTATGTGGCCGTCAGTCAGGATTCAGTAGTCGCGATTCCGGAGTGCCTTGGGTATGCCGAAGCGGCGGCGGTCCCGACGCCTGCGCTGGCAGCATGGGCTGGGCTGTTTGACGAAGGCGGACTCAAGCCAGGCCAGACAGTACTTGTCCACGGCGGTGGCGGCGCTGTTGGCACCTTTGCCATCCAGTTGGCTTGCGCTGCAGGCGCCAGAGTGGCCGCCACCTGCAGCGCAAGCCGCTGCGACGAATTGAAGCTCCTTGGCTGCCAGATGCCGCTCGACTACCGCGGCGGCGGAACCGCGAACGCTGTGCAGGACTGGGCGGTCGGCGGCGTCGATCTTGTCCTGGACGCCGTCGGATGCGGCACGCTGCCGGATGGCCTGGATCTCCTGAAGCCAGGCGGCATCCTCGTGGCCATCATGACGCTGGTCAGTGGCGACAGCGGCCCGGATGCGGCTGAGGCAGCCCGCCGCGGCAAGCGTACCGCGCTGGCGTATAGCCGGATGCCAAGCGGCGCGCGGTTGCGCGAGATTTCCGCGCTGCTCGGCACCGGGAAAGTCCGGCCACCCCGCATCGAATGCCTGCCACTTGAGGATGCCGCACTGGCGCTCGAACTGGTCCAGTCAGGAAAGGCACCGGCGAAACTTGTGCTGCAAGTGGGCCCTCCCGAAGCCGAAGCGTGGGTGCGCCGCAAATAACTTCCATCGAAGACAGAGGAGACACATGAACAAGGCAATACTGCTTCGCACCCTGACCGGTGCCCTGGTGACCGCCGCACAGCTAGGCGCGCCGGCTTTTGCGGCAATGACGCCCGACGAAATCAAGCGGCTCGAAACCACGCTGACACCTGTGGGCGCGGAGCGCACCGCGAACAAGGACAACACCATCCCGGCGTGGAGCGGAAAGTGGCAGGGCGCGCCGGCAGGCACGGCGTTCCGTCCAGGTGAGGCGTATCCGGATTCCCACGCTGCGGAAAAGCCTGTCGCGACAATCACGGCCCAGAACATGGAGCAGTACCGCGCTCACCTGAGCGATGGCCAGCTCGCCATGTTCAAGCTGTATCCCGCGACCTTCCGGATGACGATCTATCCGAGCCATCGTGATTTCCGCTATGGCGACGCCATCTACAAGGCCATCCACGATTCTGCGCCGAAGACGCAGATGACGGCCGATGCCAACGGCCTCAAGGAGTATCCGCCCACCGCGCCGTTTCCCGTGCCCAAGAATGGCCTGGAGCTGATGTGGAACCTTCGCTTTTCGTCGGCCATCGCCGAAGAGGCGGCGGTCTACGACCAGGCGGTCGTGTACCGCGACGGCAAGACGGCATGGGGCAAGTGGAAATATGACATCTGGTCGCCCGTCAACAACGTCGGCTCCGACAAACGGTCGCCGCTCATCGATCGCACGTTTGCGCGAGTCGAGACCGAACTACCTTTGCGAGAGCGCGGCAATATCATCGTCTCCCAGAGCTTCTGGGATCGCGAAGGCTCCGATACGGCCAGGACCTGGCAGTACAACCCGGGCACCCGGCGTGTCCGTCAGGCGCCCGAGTTCGGGTTTGACCAGCCGCTGGGGCCGGGCGGCTTCCGGACTGTCGATGACGATCGCCTGTTCAATGGATCGGGCGAACGCTACGAGTGGAAAATCGTCGGCAAGAAGGAGATCTACATTCCGTACCACAACTACAAGCTGGCCGATCCCGCGGTCAAGTACGCCGAATTGCTGAGCGCAAATCATCCCAGTCCCGACTACGTGCGCTACGAGCTTCACCGCGTCTGGATCCTCGAAGCCACCTTGAAGCAGGGCTTCCGGCATCAGTACGCCAAACGTGTGCTGTATCTGGACGAGGACACCTGGATGGCCGTGCTTGCGGACAACTACGACGCCCGCGGCCAGTTGTGGCGCACCAATATGCAGTCGTCGTTCTATGCCTACGATATCAAGCGCTACTATCCCGCGGCCGCCTTCTATCACGACCTGGTCGCCGGTTCGTATCTGGCGGACCGGCTGACC
This sequence comes from Cupriavidus numazuensis, assembly GCF_905397435.1. Lineage (GTDB taxonomy): Bacteria > Pseudomonadota > Gammaproteobacteria > Burkholderiales > Burkholderiaceae > Cupriavidus > Cupriavidus numazuensis. The sequence continues at coordinate 79,888 of NZ_CAJPVI010000023.1, read as the reverse complement.
AATGAAGGCAAGCCAGTCCGCCTGAACAGCAGCCCCCAGTTCAACGAGGCGTATTTTTCGCCCGATTCGATTCGCAGTGCCGGGCACTAGGTCCCGACAAAAACGGCGTCCGGGCGCCGGCCATCAGCCCAGCATGTGGAGCGGATCGGCGCCCGGCTGCCACCAGTGCGCAAACAGCGCTTCTACGGCTGCAGCATCCACGGCATCGTAGCTGCCAATACGCCATTGCGGCATATTGTCCTTGTCGACGATCAGCGCGCGCACGCCTTCGATGAAGTCTCCGCGGGTGAACGACTGCACCACCACGGCAAGCTCCATGCGAAAGCAATCGGCCAGATCGAGCCGGCGGCCACGCAGCAGCAGTTCGCGTGTGGCACAGGCGGCCAGCGGCGAGCGCTTGCGCAGCGTCTCCGCCGTGCGTGTCGCCCATTCGGCGTAGCGCGGATCGTCCTGGCAGGACAGGCTCGCGATGATTTCCGAAAGCCCCGCATCCGCAGGGAAATGCCGCAGCAGGGCCGGCAACACATCGAGCAGCGGTGCATCGGCCGCGCTGCAGATCGGTTCGCGTACCAGCGCGCGGCGCACGTCGTCCAGCGGTTGCCCGCTCCAGCGGATGCCGGCCAGCGCATCGTCGAGCGTGGCAAGCGTGACACTGTTGATCGCAACGTCGGCCAGCCCGCACATCAGCGCATCTTCTGCGCCAATCGTCACCCCGGTCAGGCCGAGATACAGCGCAAGCTGGACCGGCATTTTCGACAGGAAATGACTGGCGCCCACATCGGGCACCAACCCGATCCCCGTTTCCGGCATGGCCACGCGCGAACGCTCGGTAACGATGCGCAGGTGCGCCGCCTGCGACAGGCCCATGCCGCCGCCCATGACGATGCCATCCATCAGCGCTACCACAGGCTTCGGATAGCGGTGCAGCCGGTAGTCGAGCTGGTATTCGTCGATGAAGAACTGCCGCTGCAGCGGCGTGTCGTCGCGATGGCTGTCATACAGCGCACGGATATCGCCGCCCGCGCAGAAGGCCTTGGGTCCGGCGCCGCGCAGCACCACGGCCTCGATATCGTCCTGCCCGGCCCACGCTTCGAGCTGTCCGGACAGCGCCGCGATCATCGGGTAGGACAGCGCATTGAGCTGCCGCGGCCGGTTCAGCGTCACCAGCCCCACGCGGTTGATGACCTGGAACAGGACTTCGGGCTCGGTGTCGGCCGGTGAACTGCCCGGCGCGATTTCAGGTGTCAGTCGCATGATGCGCTCCTACGCATTGCGCCACTGCGGCGCGCGCTTCTGCAGGAAGGCGTTGACGCCTTCGCGCTGGTCCTCGCCGTCGAACAGGTCGACAAAGCGTTCGCGCTCCAGCGCCAGCGCTGCCTGACGCGGCACGCCCTGGCGCGACAGGTGCACAAGCTGCTTGCTGTACGCCGCTGCACGTGGGCTGACAGCGCACGCGCGTTCGGCCATGGCCAGTGCAGTGTCCAGCGCCTTGCCGCGCGGCACCACCTCTTCCACCAGCCCGATGCGCAGCGCCGTGGCCGCATCCACGCGCTCATTGGTCAGGATCATCCGCTTGGCCCAGCCTTCACCGACCAGCCACGGCAGGGTTTGCGTGCCGCAGCCGCATGGCAGCAGCCCCACGGCGGCTTCGGGCAATGCCATCTGCGCCTGCTCCTCGGCGATGCGCACATCGCAGGCGAGCGCGCATTCCAGTCCGCCACCCATGGCATAGCCGTTGATCGCGGCGATCACGAGCGGCCGCGCATTCTGCAGCGCCTCAAAAGCACTGCCGAAGCGCTGCGCCATCACGCGTGCATGGGCACGGTCGCCTTCGGCGAAGCCGTTCAGGTCGGCACCGGCGCTGAAGAAGCGGTCACCCGCGCCGGTGACGACGACGGCGCGGACTTCCGGATTGGCGTCGATCTTCGCAATCAGGTCCTGCAATTGCTGCAGGCCTTCCGCGGTGAACGCATTGGCCGGCGGGCGGCTCAGCGTGAGACGGGCGATATGCCCGTCCAGGGCAAATTCAATCATCAGTCGCCTCCGTCAGGCCCCGGACTTGGGCTGGTATTGCCGGATTACGCCGGAGAAATCGAGCTGGCCGTCGCCGGCCTGGCTCATCGCCTGATAGATCTGCTGCGCCAGCGCGCCCAGGAACAGCGGCTGCTTCACGCTGCGCGCTGCGTCGGCGGCGAGGCCCAGGTCCTTGAGCATCAGGTCGGCGCCGAAGCCGCCCGTGTACCCGCGCGACGACGGAGCGGTCTCTATCACGCCGGGGTGGGGGTTGTAGGTGTCGGAGGACCAGCATCGGCCCGTCGACGTATTGACGATGCCCGCGAGCACATTGGCGTCGATGCCGAGGCGCACGCCCAGCGCCATGGCTTCGGACACGCCGATCATCGAGATGCCGAGGATCAGGTTGTTGCAGATCTTGGCGACCTGGCCAGTGCCGGTGTCGCCGCAATGAACCAGGTTGCGGCCCATATTGGCCAGCACGGGCTTGACCTGCTCGAACAGCTCTGGCGTGGCGCCGACCATGAAGGTCAGGGTGCCGGCCTGCGCACCGCCGGTGCCGCCGGACACCGGCGCATCGGCCAGCGCGTTGCCGTGCGCCGCCGCAGCGGTAGCGAGTTCGCGCACCGTAGCGGGATCGATCGTGCTGGAGTCCACCAGCGGCACGCCGGCGCGGACCCCCGCAAGCACGCCATCGTCACCGAGATACGCCGTCCGGACATGCGCGGCGGCGGGCAGCATCGTGATGACGAAGTCGGCCTCGGCCACCGCCTTGCGCGCGGAATCGGCCGAGGCAGCGCCTTCGGCGCACAGCGATGCCACGGCGGTGGCATTGAGATCGAAGACGGTCAACGTGTGGCCGGCCTTGAGCAGGTTGCGCGCCATCGGGGCGCCCATGTTGCCAAGGCCGATGAAGGCGATATGCATGTCTGGTCTCCTTGATATGGCTTATACGGTGCTTACTTCAGGCTGATGGTGGTGTTCACGCCGTCATTCACCGTAGCATCGTCGAACCAGCGCGCCGTCACGGTCTTGGTCTGCGTATAGAACTGCACCACCTGCTTGCCGTACGGGCCGAGGTCGCCGAGCTTGGAGCCGCGCGAACCCGTGAAGCTGAAGTAGGGGACGGGCACCGGAATCGGGATGTTGATGCCGACCTGGCCGACATCGATCTCGCTCTGGAACTTGCGCGCCGCCGCGCCGCTCTGCGTGAATACGCCGGTGCCATTGCCGAACGGGTTGCGGTTGACCAGCGCGATGGCCTCATCCAGCGTCTCCACGCCGATCACCACCAGCACCGGGCCGAAGATCTCGTTGGTGTAGACCGACATATCGGTCGTCACATCGGTGAAAACGGTTGGGCCGATGAAGTTGCCTTGCGCGTAGCCCGGGACCTCCACGTTGCGGCCATCCAGCGCCAGCGTGGCGCCTTCCTTCTCGCCGGAGGCGATCAGGCCGAGGATGCGTTCCTTGGCCGCGACGGAGACCACCGGGCCAACATCGGTGCCTGCTTCCGCACCGGCGCCCACCTTCAGCGTCTTCGCCTTGGCGATGAGATCGGGCACCCATTCGCGCGCTGCGCCCACCAGCACGACGACCGAGGTCGCCATGCAGCGCTGGCCCGCAGCGCCGAAGCCCGCGCCGACGAGTGCATTCAGCGTCTGTTCCTTGTGCGCGTCGGGCAGCACCACGGCGTGGTTCTTCGCGCCCATCATCGACTGCACACGCTTGCCGTGCGCGCCGGCAAGGTTGTAGACATGGGTGCCCACGGCGGTCGAGCCGACGAAGGACACGGCCTTGATATCGGGGTGCGTGCACAGCGCATCGACCACGTCCTTGGCGCCATGCACCAGATTCAGCACGCCCGGCGGCACGCCGGCTTCCACGGCCAGTTTCACCAGTTCCATGGTGGACAGCGGATCCTGCTCCGACGGCTTGAGCACGAAGGTATTGCCGCAGACGATGGCCATCGGGAACATCCACAGCGGGATCATCGCCGGGAAGTTGAACGGCGTAATGCCCGCGCACACGCCGATGGGCTGCTGCAGCGTATAGGTATCGACCGTGGCGGCCACGTTCTCGGCAAAGCCGCCCTGCTGCAGCGTGCCGATCGAGCATGCATGCTCGACCACTTCCAGGCCGCGGAAGATATCGCCCTCGGCATCGGCCAGCGTCTTGCCTTGCTCGGCCGTCAAGATGGCGGCGATGCGCTTGCTGTGTTCGCGGATGAGTGCCTGGTAGCGCAGCATGATGCGCAGGCGTGCGCCGATCGGCGTATGGCGCCAGGTGGCGAACGCGCGGTGGGCGGCGTCCACGGCCGCGGCGACTTCGCTGGCGGTGGCCAGCGGTACGCGCGCCAGCACTTCCTGCGTGGCGGGGTTGACTACGTCGCGGAATTCGGTGGCGGAAGACTCCACCCATTCGCCGTTGATCAGCAACTGGACGGACGGAACGGCGTTGGCGGTCTGGGGCAGTGCACTCATGATGTCTCCGGTCGGTTCTGGATTGGGATGCAAGTCAGGCAGCTTCAATAGGGCGGGGTGTTACAGGCTGCGCGCGATCAGCATGCGCTGGATCTCGCTGGTGCCTTCATAGATCTGGGTGATGCGCGCGTCGCGGTAGTGGCGTTCGACGGGGTAGTCCTCGAGGTAGCCATAGCCCCCATGGATCTGCAGCGCCTTGGAACAGACGCGTTCGGCGAGTTCCGACGCATACAGCTTGGCCTGCGATGCCTCCGACAGGCACGGCAGCCCCTGCGTACGCATGCGTGCGGCGCGATGCACAAGCAGCCGCGCGGCGTTCAGCTCGGTCGCCATGTCGGCAAGCATGTTGGCGATGGGCGGGTGTTCGCGCAGCGGCCGGCCGAACTGGATGCGCTCGGACGCATAGCGGCACGCGGCTTCGAATGCCGAGCGCGCGATGCCGATGGCCTGCGCCGCAATGCCGATGCGCCCGCCTTCAAGGTTGGACAGCGCGATGCGCAGACCTTCGCCGGGCTCGCCAAGCAACGCATCGGCCGGCACTTCGCAGTCTTCGAGTGTGATCGCGCAGGTGTCCGACGCGCGGATGCCAAGCTTCTTCTCCGGCGCATGGACGATGAAGCCTGGCGTGTCGGTCGGCACCAGGAATGCGGAGATCCCTTTCTTGCCGCGTTCCGGCTCGGTCGAGGCAAAGACGACCGCCACGCCGGCGCGCTGACCGTTGGTGACGAACTGCTTGCTGCCGTTCAGCACCCAGCCGCGCTCCGAGGGCCGGGCGCGCGTGCGCAGGTTGTGGGCTTCGGAGCCGGCCTGCGGTTCGGTCAGGCAGAATGCGCCGATCAGGTCGCCGCTCGCCAGGCGCGACAGGTAGCGCTGTTTCTGCGCCTCGGTGCCGTAGTGCAGGATCGGCCCGCAGCCGACCGAGTTGTGCACGCTCATGAGCGTCGCGCAGGCGGCGCAACCGGCAGCGATTTCCTCGATGGCGAGCGCGTAGGCAACGTAATCGGTGTAGGTGCCGCCCCATTCCTCGGGCACGATCATGCCGAGCAGGCCGAGAGCGCCCATCTCCGCCACCACCTCTGCGGGCAGCCGGCCGGCGCGGTCCCACTCGGCGGCGCCAGCGGCGAGCCGTTCGCTCGCAAAGGCGCGCGCGGAGTCGCGGATCATGATTTGCTCTTCGGTGTAGTCGCTGTGCATGGCAGGGGCGCGGCGCGCGATAAAGGGGGTCTTCGGATGGTTTTCTGGTGAACAGGCGCAGTGTAGAAACCGCCTGCCGCGGCTCCTATGCCAAAATCCGCCATTCTTTGTGAACTCGAATGCCATCCGCCCGGCTCGCCTGAGGCCGCCGGGTCCTGGCCGGACTATGGAAAAAGGCAGCGTCGCGATTTGCTTTGTCCACCATGCCATCTCGGGGCTGCAGGCCCGCGGGCTGGATCCCGAGCCGGTGCTGCGCAGTGCCGGCATAGCGCCGGCGCTACTGTCGGTGCCGCAGGCGCGCGTCTCCACGTCGAGCTACAGCGACCTGTGGATGGCCGTGGCCGCCGCGCTCGACGACGAGTTCTTCGGCCAGGATTCGCGCAGCATGAAATGCGGCAGTTTCGCCATGCTGTGCCATGCCGTCGCGGCCAGCCGCACCTTTGCGCAGGCGCTGGAGCGAGTCGCGCGATACCTGGGGTTGCTGCTCGACGACATCGGCGTCCGGGTCGAACGGCACGAGGACCGCGCGGCGCTGGTGCTGACGGCGCCATCCGCGGCGCAAGGGCGCCTGCCCGGCATATTCGCGCAGGAAACCATGCTGATCATGCTGCAGGGCCTGATGAGCTGGCTGCTGCACCGGCGCGTACCGATCCTGCTGGCCTCGTTTACCTATCCGGAGCCACCTTACAGCGAGGAGTACCGGGTCATGTATTCGCGCCAGACCGCGTTCGGGCAGCCGGCCACCGCGCTGGTGTTCGACGCGGACTTGCTCGACCAGGCCGTGCGGGTGGACGAGCGCGGCCTGAAGACATTCCTGCGTGATGCACCGCACAATGTCGTGGTCAAGTATTCGGACCGCAGCAGCGTGGCCGCGCGCGTGCGGCGCCAACTGCGCAACCAGCGGCCCGAGCAGTGGCCCACGTTCGAATCGCTGGCGCAGAGCCTGAACCTGTCGGCATCGTCACTGCGCCGGCGCCTGATGGACGAGGGCGCGAGCTACCAGGACCTCAAGGACCAGCTCCGGCGCGATTTGGCGATCGACGCGCTCAGCCGTACCACCAGGCCTGTGGCCGATATTGCGGCGGAACTGGGCTTTGCCGAGCCCGGCGCCTTCCACCGCGCTTTCCGGCGCTGGACAGGGTCGCGTCCCGGCGCTTATCGCGGCGCGGCAGCGGAAGACTGAGCTGGTTCGCCGAGCGATCGGGTACTCAGGCGGGCAGCGCTTCGCGCGCCGGGACCGTTGCGGCGGCCGGCCCGTCGTCGTGCACCACGATCCGGTTGCGGCCGTCCAGCTTGGCGCGGTACAGCGCGGCATCGGCGCGCGCGCTGAGCAGGGCCAGCGTCTCGCCGGGGCGCAAGCACGCCACGCCGCCGCTGATGGTGTAGCGGACCATCGTGCCGTGCTCTCCGATATGAACCGCGTGCTGCTCCGCACCTGCGCGGATGCGTTCCGCCAAGCGCACGGCATCGGCGACGCGCGTGGCCGGCAGGACGACGGCAAACTCCTCGCCGCCGAGCCGGCCCAGGCCATCGGTGACGCGGACCTGCGCGCCCGCCAGGCTGGCGAAGCCCTTCAGGACGGCATCCCCCGCAGCGTGCCCGTAGGTGTCATTGACGCCCTTGAAGCGATCGATGTCGATGATGAGAAGTGCCGGCGGGATTCCACCGCGGGCCGTCGCTGCAAGCACGCGGCTGGCCATATCCTCCCACGCCTTGCGCGACATCACGCCGGTCAGCCCGTCGGTATTGGCGATGGCCTCGAGCTTGCGCACCATGGTGTCGTGGATCATCAGCACCGCGCCCATGGTCAGGGCCGGCATGACCAGGGCGCCCAGCGTCAGGAAAAAGGTGTTGAGGCCGAGAGACTGCAGGCTGTAGGGATCGCCCATCAGCGAGAACGCCGACAGCAGTCCGCGCACGGTGTGGCAGGCAGCAAAGAAGAGCGCAAAGCCAGCGGTGGTCAGGTGATAGCCGCCGGCACGGCCATGCGGGCGCCAGCGGATCAGCGTGAGGCCCGTCAGCGCGCACAGCACCGCGTGAAAGGCGGAGACCGCGACCACCCGCGTGGTGAAGACATCGAAGACATAGCGCCAGACCACCACCACACCCATGGTGGCCAGCAGGCCCGCGGCCAGCCTGCCCCAGCGTGGCTCGCCGCCACAGAAGCGCACGCAACCGGCATAGAACAGCGCCAGCGCACCGGCCAGGGCGGCGTTTGCCATGACCAGCGAGAAAATGTCGTTGACATAGCCACGCAGCGCGAACAGCACCAGCGAGAGGGTGACCACCAGGTTCGCGTTGCACCAGTCGGGCACGCCGGGCAGCCCGCAGCGGCGCAGTGACCAGACGATGGCCAGCATCATGGCGCTCAGGGCCGCGGTGATGACAAGCAGCGCGGTAGGGACGGACATCAGTGGAAATCCAGGTGCGGGCCCGCAGGAAGGCCAATCCGCCATGATACGGCGTACGGGAAGGCCGGCCCTCCAGTCCACCACGCCCGCCGTGGCGCGTCGCCGTGTTGGGGTGGCCGGTCAGACGCCGAAACGTCCGCGGTCAGTCGCCGGGCCGGGCGGAGGTCGGGCTGTCGGGATCCCGAAACGGTTCGGCGCGCAGGGCCGGGTCATGCTTCAGCAGCCAGCGCGCGGCGACCAGTAACGCAACCAGGAAGGCGACCATATAGGCGCCCAGCGACGTAACGTATTCCATGTCTGACCCCTTCTGGATCCGGCTCTAAGGCTCTAAGCCTCTAAGGCTCTATGACCGGTCAAGAGGACATTATGAAAAACAGAGCCTAACCCCACATCACCTGATTGGGGGTTGTCCCTACCAGGGTGGGGATCGGTTGCCGAATCAATGCCGACTGCCGCGGCGGCGGACTTTGTCGGCGTACATGGCGGCGTCCGCCTCGGCCATCAGGGTGTCGATGCCGGCATGACGCTGAGCGTCGAACATGACCCTGCCGACGGAATACCCAAGCGCATAGCCGAGCGAATTGGCGGCGTTCCAGCGCCCGACACCATCGCGCAACTGGGCCAGCGCGGCGTCCTCGTCGGCCGGGCTGGAGCCGCTCACCAGTACCGCGAATTCGTCGCCGCCGATACGCGCGGCCACGCCGCATTGCCGGAATGCGTCGCGCAACTGGCCGCCGAAGGCCGTCAGCGCGCGGTCGCCTTCGGCATGGCCGAAGCGGTCGTTGACGGGCTTGAAGCCGTCCATGTCGAAGTACAGCAGCGTGACGGGCCGGTCCTGGCGCGCACACGTGGCGAGCGCCTGCTGCCCCATGGACGAAAAGCCGCGCCGGTTCGACAGGCCGGTCAGATCATCCATGCCGGCGAGTTGGACTGCCGCCAGCTCTTGCTCCGCCATCTGCGCCAGGTCGTGGAGCAGCGCGCAGTCCTCTGTGCCGAACTCGCGCGGGCGGGTATCGATCAGGCACAGCGTGCCGAGCCGGGCGCCGTTGCCCGCGGCGAGCGGACGTCCGGCATAGAAGCGGATCATCGGCTCGCCGGTGACCAGCGGGTTGTCATGGAAGCGGTCGTCCAGCCGTGCGTCGGGTACCAGCAGGATGTCGTCGCTGACAATGGCGTGGCCGCAGAACGATGTGCTGCGCGGCGCTTCGCGGTCCGGCAGGCCGTCGCACGACTTGAACCATTGCCGGTTGGCGTCGACAAGACTCACCACCGCAATGGGCACCCCGAACAGGCGCCGCGCGAGCCGTGTCAGGCGGTCGAAGCGCTCTTCGGGAGCGGTGTCGAGGATCTCGAGGGACTTCAGCGTAGCAAGCCGAAGCGGTTCGTTGGCAGGAATCGGCGGAGGAAGCATGCGGCCGATTCTACGAAAAATCGAGGATGCACGGCGCCATGAATCGTCTGCCGTAACGACCCTAATTCTTCGAATTGACGAGCCACCCGATCAGCGCTGGCATTTGCCGGGCGCCCCCGTGGCTGAGTTCAGGACTGGACGGCGATCACATGCGCCTGTAACCGGCCCGCGACAGGCCCCGTCCCGAATTCCTGCGCGAGGGCTTGCTCCGAGGCCTCGGTAGCGCGCTGCAAGGCATCGGAACCTCGGGATTCCAGGTCCGCACGCAGCGGCGTCCCCTGGCAGTAGGCCACCGCCACGATGTGCGCGGAAGCGGCCGTCCCTGTGACCGCCAGTGTCTCGAACGCTGGTTCCGACCGGAAGCCACCTTGCTGCAGGTGCGCGGCGATCTCGGCTTGCCGGTAGTAGCCGTGCGGGATGCGCGCCATGAAATCGGGCGGCGAATCGGGGAACAGTCCGGCCAGCGCCCGGGTGACGGTATGCGCGAAGTGGTTATCCTCGATGCGGTCCCAAACGTTGAACAGCAGCGTGCCACCCGGCGCCAGCACGCGGCGCGCTTCGGCGAATGCCGCGCCCTTGTCCGGAAAGAACATGGCGCCGAACTGGCAGACAACGAGATTGAAACGCCCGTCATCAAACGGCAACTGCATGGCATCTGCGGTCTGCCAGCTCACCGTGCGGCTGGTGCCCACGGCCTGAGCCCGCGCCAGCATGGGCGGGTTCAGGTCCGTGGCGACGATCTCCGCGTCTGCGTGCAGTGTTTGGGCCAGTTCTCGCGTCAGGGCGCCCGTGCCGGCTGCGATTTCCAGCACGCTGGCCGGCCGAAGGGCGGCGGCCCGGCGTGCCAGGTCAGCGGCATACGGCGCAAAGATCATCGGCACGAGGTAGCGCTCATAAAGCTCGGGGATGGCGCCCGTGAAGGCCTTGTCGCTGCTGCCGGGTTGCTGCATGGCGGTCTCTCCTCACGCCGGACAGAAAGGCCGGCGACACCGTTCATGCTAGGCGGAGTGGGGCGCCACCCTCAAGTTACCTCGATCTGCCCGTTCATCGACTCGTGCCCCGAGCCGCAGAAGATGTCGCACAGGAACAGGTGCGACCCCGCGGCGGCGGCATTGATGGGCACTTCCACGGTCTTGCCCGGCGGCAGGTCGACGCGGATGCCGAGATCGGGCACGCTGAAACCCATCACCACGTCGAGTGCCGTCAGTGCAAGGATCACCGACTCGTTCTTGTGCAGGGCAATGCGGTCCGGTGTAAAGACAAAGCGGCGCGCCGTGACGGCGATGCGCCGCGGCACGGCGGCCGAGGCCGTCCAGAACGGCGCCGTGGCCGCCATGGCCGCGAGCCACACCAGATGGCGCCGGCGATCGGGAAGGAAGGGACGTTCCTGGATCATGATTGTTCTCCGGGCTGGCCGTGCTCAGGCGATGACGGGCTTTTCTTCCAGGGCCAGCCGCGGCGGAGCTTGCCGGGCTGCCACCTGGCGCCATCCCAGACCCCGGTACGGGTGTTCGGCATCCCATGGCACCGGCTGGCGCAGCGGCTGCGATGCCGGCGCCGGCAGCGGAAACATCAGCGAGCGTGCGGCGTGATGGGCGATCTGGCCGGTCTGGTGATGGTGTTCCTGATGGATATGGCCATAGAACACGGTGACATTGCTGTAAGGGTCCAGGCGCTTCAGGACGTCGGCGCCGTCGCGCGTGGCCCAGTCCCATTGCGGATAGAGATCGAACAGGGGCCGGTGCGTGAAAACCACGATCGGCGCTTCGCGAGGCAGGCGCGCCAGGTCCGAGGCCAGCCAGTCGATCTGCGCCGCCCCGACGCGGCCGGCGGGATCGGATACGTTGTCGAGCGCGACGAAATGCACGCCCTGGTGGTCGAAGCTGTAATGCGTCGGGCCGAAGATCTCCTGGAACGCCTCGCCGCGGTCGAGGCTGGCATCGTGTTCGCCGGGCATCAGGTAGCGCGTCTTGACCTGGAGCGTGTCGATCTGCGCTTTCACTTCGCGCATGCGGCGGCGCCGCTCGTCGGGGTCGTCGGTGGTGTGGGTCAGGTCGCCCGTGAAGACGATGAAATCCGGCGGCGCGGGCAGCGCGTTGACCGCTGCGATGGCCTTCGGCAGCGTGCCGCGCGCGTCCGGATTGGGCGGTCCCTGGAAGCCCCAGTGCAGGTCGGACAGCTGCACGAAGTAGAAATCCTTGCCGGGCGAGGCGGCCCAGCCCGGCAGCGCCGAGGCGAGCACGGCGCCGCCGGCCGCGGCGGCAAGACGCAGGAAATCGCGGCGATCGGGCGAAGGTATGGCTGACATAGTGTTCTCCTGTGGGCGTACCGGTGGAGGCCGGTTGCCTGTCTTACCGGGAGGCGACCACTTTTATTCCGGCGAAAGAGCTGGCGGCCAGCTGGCGGCACGGCATTGCCGCGACAGCGGAATAAACTGGAGCGGACGCCGGTAAACACGACGTGCGGAGGCCCTGAGCGTGCTCCGTCCGATCAAGCCAAAGGAGTGCCGTGAACGCCGCTGACGAGCGCCGCCGGTTTGCCGAGCTGGTCCTGCCGCACCTCGATGCGGCCTACAACCTCGCGCGATGGCTGAGCGGCAGCGCGGCCGAAGCGGAAGACGTGGTGCAGGAGGCGCTACTGCGCGCCTACACCTACTTTGGCAGCTATCACGGCGACCGGCCGCGGCCCTGGCTGCTTGCCATCGTGCGCAACACGTGGTTCTCCGCCTGGAACCGCGACCAGCCGTCGCGCGATGCCGCGTCGTACGAAGACGGCGTCGATGCTGCCCAGGCCTGGCCCGGCTGGCAGGACGCCGCCGACCGCGAGCCGCTGTGCTGCCTCCTGCGTGCGGAAGACGTTCGTCTCGTGCATGAAGCGCTCGCGCGCTTGTCCGCGCCGCTGCGCGAAGTGATCGTGCTGCGCGAGCTGGAGGACATGTGTTACCGCGACATCGCTCAGGTTGCCGCGATTCCGCTTGGCACAGTCATGTCGCGCCTTGCGCGCGCACGGCAGGCACTCGCGGCGGCGGTGAGTGCGCTGCGCGTCGAGCGGGCCGGACAGCCCTCAGGCGGCGTGGCAAGGGTCGATGGCCTGGCAGGAACGGCCGGGGAGGTGGGCAATGGACTGCAATGAAGCACGGCTGCTGCTGCATGCCAGCGCGGACGGCGAACTCGGCCCGGGCGAACTGGCGCGGCTGGGTCCGCACCTGGCGTCCTGCCCGGTCTGCGCTGCGGAGATCGCCCGCATCCAGGCGCTGCGCAACGCGGTTCGCGAAGGCGCTACCTATCATCGCGCGGACGGCGAGTTGCGGGCCCGGCTGCTGGCCAGCCTGCCCACGCCGCCGCAGCAATCCACCAGGGATAAATGGGCTGGCTTCGGCAAGTGGCTCGCCTGGAGCACTCCCGCACGCGCGGGCCTGGCGTTGGCGATGGTGGTTGCCGTGGCCCTCGGCATCGGGCAACTGGCCAGCTACCGGTACAACGCGGACATCGTGGCCCGCGAACTGGTGGCGAGCCATGTACGGGCGTTGCTGTCGGGCCGCGCCATGGACGTCGCATCGCTGGACCAGCACACCGTCAAGCCGTGGTTCAACGGGCGGCTTGACTATGCGCCCGTGGTGCGCGACCTGACCGCGCAGGGTTTCGTGCTGGCCGGAGGCAGGCTCGATTACGTGGACGGGCGCCCGGTGGCCGTGCTGGTCTACCGGCGCAACCGGCATCCCGTCGACATCTTCGTTTTCGTTCCGGGGCAGGCAGGCTTGCCGCCCAAGGTATCGGGATCGCGGCAGGGCTACCAGCTCGAAAGCTGGGATGCCGACGGCATGCGTTTCCTGGCCATCACGGATGCATCTGCCGACGACCTGCGAACGCTGCGGCGGACGTGGCAGGCAGGCCCGCCCGCAGCCACGCCCTAACCATAGCGACGCTAGACGGCTTGCCAGCGGCCGTCTGTTTCCACCGCCTTGCCGTCGGCGACAAGCTTGAGCAGGTGCGCATGCAGCGAGCGCTGGGCGACCGGGTACATGCGCTCCGGCACGTCGTCATAGACGCGTGGCAGCAGCGCCTCGATCGGGGCCGGGCCAAGATCGCGCAGCGCGCTGAGCACCTTGGCTTCGCGGTGCAGGCGGTGGCGCACAAGCAGGCGGATGGCCTCTTGCGGACGGGTGATCAGGAAGCCGTGGCCCGGCGCCAGCCATTCGAGGTCCTCTTCCTGCAACGCGGCCAGTGAATCCAGATAAGCGCGCATATCGCCGTCGGGCGGAGAGATGACGACCGTCGAGCCCTGCATGACGTGGTCGCCGGTGAAGAGCGTCTTCTCTTCCTCGAGCAGGAAACACAGGTGGTTGGACGCATGGCCCGGCGTATGGAGTACGCGCAGCGTGCAGTCGTCGCCGATGGCGATGCGCTCGCCCTGCTGCAGGTCGCGGGCCGGCGCAAAGGCGATGTCCTGCCATTGCGTGGCCGGCGCGGCGCGGCCCAGCACGGTGGCGCCTGTGGCCGCCTGCAGCGCGGGCGCGGCGGGCGAATGGTCCATGTGCGTGTGCGTGGCCAGGATCCAGCGGATCGGGCCCGGCGCGGCGGCGAGCACGGCCTGCACATGCGCGGCATCGTCAGGGCCCGGATCGATCACGGCCCATTCATTGCGCGCACCGCCACCGACCAGATAGGTATTGGTGCCCGGCCCGGTCATGACGCTGCCGTTGTTGGCCGTGACACGCCAGACGCGTTCGGACAGCTGCACCGGCTCGCCTGGGGCCAGTTCATAGCGCGCGTGCGTCTTGCCTTCCGGGTCGATCCGGCCGATCTCGGCATAGCACGATTCGTTGGGCATGACGGGGCGGACGCCCGCCGCGCCCTTGGCCAGCCGGGGCATGATGCACGCGATGTCGCGCAGCAGCGAGGTGCTGGCGAAGCATTCCTGTGCCGTTGCAAAATGCGCGATCGACTGCAGCGTGCGGCGCGTGACATGCATCATCGGCAGGCCGCTGGCCGGGTCCGCGGCTTCGCCGGGACGGATCCAGCGGTGCTCGACGATTTCCATGCCATCGTGGACGGCGATCTGGCCGGCAGGCGCAATCGCGACAAAGAAGCGCGTGTCGAAGCGCTTGGGCAGGCCCGGCGGCGTGAGCCAGTAGCTGTGGTAGGCCAGGCGGTCGGATGCCAGGCGCAGGCCCAGTTCGGCGCATGCGTGTGCCAGACCCGGGCCACCGCGCTGTACGGCCTGGCGCAGGAAATCGAGTTGGGCGTCATCGAGATGGCCAGGGGCCAACAGGTCGCCGTTGCGATGGTAGGCCAGTAGCAGGCCCGCCTCCTCGAAGCATTCGCGGACGGCGGCCAGGTAGAAGTCGAGGCCGTTGGACGGCAGGTTCAGGCGCTGGCTGGCGGCGGTGTCGTCGAGGCCGGCAGCATGAATGTGCAGCGCCTTGTCCTGTTCCGGGTCGAGCGTGCCGCCCGGGAACACGAAGGCGCCGCTGCTGCGGTCGTTGGCGCGCTCGACGCGCCGCACCAGCAGGACTTCCATGCCCTGCGGACCGTCGCGCACCACCAGCAGGCTGGCGGCAGCGCGCAGGGACTTGGAGGGACTGGCAGGTCGGTTCGTGGTTGTCTCTGTCGTTGTCATTGTGTCAGCGCGCGGAGGCAGGGCCGCGCGGCAGTGTGTGGCTGAACCGGTCTGGTGCCGGCGTGGGTACGACGTTTCGTGCAGCGTTCTGCGCTGCGCTTCTTCATTCTTCGGCCCATAGTGTAGCGGCGATGAGGGGTTCGCTCTGCTTCGGGGATCTCCGCAGGCGGTGGCGCAGTGCACAATAGTGCCTTTGGCATTTCCTGCCGAAAGACCTACTCTGATTGCTGTACTGCACATGACGAAGGAGGATGTTCCTTGTCCCGAGCCTCGTACCTTTGCCTGGCCTTCGCTTTGCTGCTGACCGCATGCGAAACGCCGCCGCAGCAGGCGACCAGGCCAGTGTCGCGCCCGCCCGCCGAGCCCAGGATCGCGCCGCGCGTGGCGATCGACGCCTGCGAGCAGGCCGTCACCGCCAACGTCAGGAAGGGGCACCCCGAGCCCGGCAGCCTCTTCATTCTGGAAGACCGCGAGCAGGTTTACCAGCGCCCGGGCGGCATGGCGATGGTGACGGGCGAGGGCACCTTCGAGCCCGACAGCAGCCAGGCCTCGATCGGCTTCCGCTTCACCTGCCTCTACAACGGACGCACCGCCCGCGCGGACGACGTACAGCTGCGCTACTGAGCGCTGCGCGCTGAAATCATCGCTGCAAGCTGTTGCAAGAGGCAGACAGTCTGATGGCGGCGCGGCCCGTAAGGCGCCGATTCGTACGCTTCCCCTCGAAGCCCTTCTTCAGAGGAATTGACACGCACCCGGCGGTGCGGACATGATTCGGACGTAATAGATGCGCCTCCGGGGCAACATGGCACCATGCCACCTGCAGACCCCGTATAAATGGCCGCAAAAAAACAGATCAGGGAAACGGGGTCATGAATCCATCCATCCGCCAACTGGCCGGCATCGCGGCACTTGCCGTGCTGCTGAGCGCCTGCTCCACCACGCCTGAACCGGTGACGGCCCCTGTTGCCGTCGTGCAACCGCCGTCGAACCAGGCAATGAAGGCGCTGTCCGCCGAAGTCTTTACCTATGCCTATCCGCTGGTGCTGATGGACGTAACGCGCGAGCTCATGAGCCTGCGCACGCCCCCCAACACCTTCAGCCACAAGCGTACCTTCCCGGACGCGACCTTCACGGACGTGGTCACGCCGAACGCCGACACGCTGTACTCGTCGGCCTGGCTCGACCTGTCCAAGGAGCCGGTGGTGCTATCCGTGCCCGATACCCGCGGCCGCTACTACCTGATGCCGTTGATGGATGCGTGGACCAATGTCTTCGCCTCGCCCGGCAAGCGCACCACGGGTACGCAGCGCGGCAACTTCGTGATCACGGGCCCGGGCTGGGAAGGGCCGCTGCCCAAGGGCATGAAGCAGATCAAGTCGCCTACGGCCATGGTCTGGCTGATTGGCCGCACCCAGGCCAACGGCAAGAAGGATTTCCCGGTCGTGCACCGCCTGCAGGACCAGTACCGCCTCACGCCGCTGTCCGCATGGCAGATGGGCGTACGCGCGGCGCCTGAAAAGCCCGCACCGCGCTCGGCGACGCTGGACACGCAGTCGCCGCCGGTCGAGCAAGTGGCGGCCATGGACGCGCAGGCCTTCTTCAGCCGCTTTGCCAGCCTGCTGCCGGCCAATCCGCCCGCCGAGGCCGACGCCGCCATGATCGAGAAGATCCGCCGCATGGGGCTGAAACCGGGCGTGCCGTTCAAGACCACGGTCATGGAACCGGCCACCGCGCGTGCCGTGCAGGAAGGTGCCACCGCAGCGCTGCAGGCGATTGCCGCCACGGCCCGCAAGGGCAACGCCGATGCGGGCAATGGCTGGGTCATGCACCGCGACCTCGGCAATTACGGTACCAACTATGGCCGCCGTGCGGTCACGGCCATGGTCGGGCTTGGCGCCAACCTGCCGGAAGACGCGATTTACGCCTCCACCCGGACCGATGCCTCCGGCAAGGCGCTGCAGGGCAGCACAAGCTACGTCCTGCATTTCGCCAAGGACCAGTTGCCGCCTGCCAGGGCGTTCTGGTCGCTGTCGCTGTACAACCAGCGTCAGGCGTTCGTCGACAACCCGATCGGCCGCTATGCGATCGGCAGCCGCGACCGCCTGCGCTACAACCGCGATGGCTCGCTGGACATCTACATCCAGCATGCGCGCCCCGAACGCGGCAAGATGGCCAACTGGCTGCCTGCGCCGCCCGACGGGCTCAACATGACCCTGCGTGCGTACTGGCCGGAGCAGGCGCTGCTCGATGGCTCGTGGATGCCGCCTCCGGTTGAGCGGGCGAATTGAGGCGGGTTATCGTTCTTGGCAGACGCTGCTGTTTCGCCGGCGTAGCCGGCGACCTACTTTTGCCCGAGCGGCAAAAGTAGGCAAAAACGCGTCAAGAGGTTGCCCCAAAGGGGCGAATTTTTATCGTAGTGTGCCAGGGGTGTTGTACGGGTATAGGCTTCAGAGTTCTTCACGCTGCCTGCCGCGTGGGGCACCACGGTGGTCAGAATTACAGCGCTGATTGAACGAGCCCTGCAAGCGTCTGTGGCCCCTGCTACTACCGGTATCGTGTAATCGCCTTCGGCTGCGCTACGCGCAGAGCTCAAGTCTGAGCACGCAGGCCCAAGGCAAACCACGCCTCGGTGAAGATGCCCACGCGACATGCGCGAATTAAAGAGAGGAAATGGACCTCGGGCGTCCACGACGCTGATGAGCTTGCACCCCAACTACGACGTGCGCGCAGCGCAGCCGAAGGCGTCCCACCACTGACCTGATTGAAACGCTGTACCCGAGTCCGTCTTGGGGATCGTCCAAAAGCCGTGCCGCGCCAGGCACAGGTTCTGACTCACATGGCGTAGCAGGTTGGAACGGCCGACCACCATCGCAGGCGTCCAAAGCCGTTTGAACCCCTGCCACCGTGGAATTGATGGCCAGCGGCAACGACGCGCTTTTCTGCCTACTCTTTTGTCGCTCGGACAAAAGAGTAGGTCGCCGGCTACGCCGGCGAAACAGCGGCGCCCGCCAAGAGCGACACCTCGGCCTCAACCAGAACCCGCCGGCCATGCCGGCGAAACAGCGCCGCCAGCCAAGAACGACACCCCCTCAATTTCGACCTTCTGTCTTGCCATAACCGCAGCAATCCATCAAAACTTGTACCGCACCCCAGCATAGAGTGCCCGCCCGGTCCCGGGATAGAACACCGCCGTGTTGGCAGTACGCGCATCGGTAACCGTACTGAAATCGCTCACATAACGCTTGTTGCCAAGATTGCGCGCATCAAGGAACACCGTCAGGCCTTGCTTGAAATCGTAGCTAGCCTGCACGCCGAACAGCACATACGACGGCACCTTGAGCGTGTTCGCGTAGTCGACGTAGGCGCCGGTCGGCACCCAGTCGATGGTGCCTGCGATGCGCAGCCCTGACGCCTGGCTGTAGGCCAGCGTGGTACGCAGCACGTGCTCGGGCACGCCCGCGATGCGGTTATTCCCATACTGCGGGTCGTTGTCGAAGCGGAAATCGCTGTAGTTCCAGAGTTGCGACAGCGTGACCTTGTCGGCCGTGGTAGCGACGTTCTGCAGCAGGTCGGCGCTCAGGCCCAGCTCAACGCCCTGCAACGTAGTGCGGTTGGCATTGAATGTGGCAGCCGGCACGTTGGGATTGGTCGTGTACTGCAGCAGCTGGTCACGCACCAGCGAGCGGTACAGCGTGAGATCCCACCCGAGCCGCTCGCGCCGTCCGCGTGTGCCGAGTTCCAGCGTCCAGCCATGCTGGGCGGAAAGCGGCACAAACTGGGTCGTGGTGCTGATGGTCTGGTTCAGGTCGCTGAAGTCCGGCACATCGGCACTGCGTGTGATGTCGGCAAACGCCTGAATGTCCTTGGCCGGCTCCCAAAGCACGCCGAACTTCGGGTTCACGCCGCTGTACGTGGTGTCGTCGGACTTTGGCACCGGATTGGTTGGCAGGCCGCCATAGTCCGTGTAGCGGCGCTGGTTGTAGTAGGCCTTGGCGCCAGCCATCACCGCCACGGTGGGCAGGACGTAGAGGCGATCTTCGAAGTAAGCCTCGTAGTTGTAGGCATCCTGCCGGGAATTGAGCGTCTGTGCGCCGCGGTCGCCCGAGACGTTTACGTACTGGCGCGCATCGTTGTTGCCGCCAAAGAACCTTGCGCCGGCGATGAGCTGGTTGCGCATGCCGCCAATGGTCTGCGTGCCCGTGTAGCGCGGCGCGAAGCCATAGGTCCAGTAGTCCTGGTCGATAACCTGGAAGATCGGGTGGTACAGGTTCTTGTGGATCACCCACGTGGAAAAGTCGAGCTGGCCGCTGTCGAGCTTCACCGTGGTGACGTTGGCCAGCCGCTCGGTGCGCGTATTGCGCGCCTGGTCGCCGGCGAGCGCGCTGGCAGAGGCCTTGGTCGGGTTGTTCAGCGCGTCCTGCAGCGACAGCGTGCCGGGCAGCAACTGGTCGACGACATAGGCGCCGACGTAGAAACGCGTCTCGACGGTCGGGCTGAAGCGATAGCCGAAGTTGGCGTTGAGCTGTTCGTACTGGCCGCGCTCATGGTCGCGGTAGCCTTCCGAGTGGTCAACGCTCAGGTTGGCCATGAAATCGAAGTTGCCGTTCTGGCGCGAGACCTGGCCGGCCGCGCGGACCGTGCCGAAGCTGCCGCCGTCGACGCGCACCTGGTTTGGCGCTTCGGCGGTGAACGCTGTGGGCGTGGTGAAGTTGATCGCGCCGCCCAACGTCGTGCTGCCATAGGCCAGGCCATTGCCGCCCTTGTAGACTTCCGCTGCGTTCAGGCCGATCGGGTCGATCTGGTAGAAGTCGCCGCTGCCGTCGGCGAAATTGGTGGGCACGCCGTCCTGCAGGATTTCCAGTCCCCGCGTGTGGAAACCGCGCGCGATGCCGGAGCCGCGGATGGACAGGCGCAATTCCTGGCCGTAGCGCTCCTGTACGTAAACGCCCGGTGCATCCTTCAAAACGTCGCGCAGGTTGCTGGCGTAGGTATTGGCGTAGCTCTCGGCGTCGACGAAGCCGACCGAACCGGCCGACTGGTACAGCGATTCCCGTTGCTTGGCGACGCCTGGCACGGTCAGCGAGCCTTCGGCTTTGGCCGTGGCGGTGACGGTCGGCAGTGTCACAGGTTCCGGCCCCGTAGCGGGGGCGGTCTGCGCGATGGCAGCGCCCGTCAATGCGGCGGCTGGCAGCGCCGCGGCGCGCCGCCACTGTCTGGCTCGTTTCATGATTTCCCTTTGCCGGCACATCGGCGCCCCATTTTGGCAGGGGCCGGTGCTCTGAGTGTAATTCGATCGCCGGCTAGGATACGGAGCGCAGCACGCCGCGGCTATGTGACACAGCGCCGCACGGGCGGCGCGCAGGTCACAGGCCGGGGCTGCCCTCAGGCGGCGCGGGTGCTGCAGGCGCAATCGGCGCCGTGCCGATGTGCCGCTTGCGACGCCTGCGGGCGTGCCACGCGCTTCCACGTCAACGTGTCCTGACCCGCCAGGCGCCCGCGCAGCTTGCGCGCGGCCGACACCATATTGGCCAGGGCGGCCTCGGTCTCATCCCAGCCGCGGGTCTTCAGGCCGCAGTCCGGGTTGACCCACAGGCGCTGCGGCGGCACGACCTCGCAGGCGCGGTCCAGCAGCTTTTCCATCGCTTCCACCGACGGCACGCGCGGCGAGTGGATGTCATAGACACCCGGGCCGATCTCGTTCGGATAGTCGAAATCACCGAAGCCTTCGAGCAGTTCCATGGCCGAGCGCGACGTCTCGATGGTGATCACGTCCGCATCCATGGCCGCGATCGACGGCAGGATGTCGTTGAACTCGGCATAGCACATATGGGTGTGGATCTGGGTCTGGTCCGCCACGCCCGCGGCCGACAGCCGGAACGCATTGACGGCCCACGCCAGGTAGGCGTCCCAGTCCGCGCGACGCAGCGGCAAGCCTTCACGCAGCGCCGGCTCGTCGATCTGGATCACGCGGATGCCGGCCTGTTCCAGGTCGCATACCTCGTCGCGGATGGCCAGTGCAAGCTGGCGGGCGGTGTCGGCACGCGGCTGGTCGTCGCGTACGAACGACCATTGCAGCATCGTCACCGGGCCGGTCAGCATGCCCTTCATCGGGCGCTCGGTCAGCGACTGGGCATAGCGCGCGGTGTCCACGGTCATCGGCTCGGGACGGTACACGTCGCCGTAGATCACAGGCGGCTTGACGCAGCGCGAACCGTAGCTCTGCACCCAGCCGTTCTCGGTGAATGCATAGCCGCACAGTTGCTCGCCGAAGTATTCGACCATGTCGTTGCGCTCGGCTTCGCCGTGCACCAGCACGTCCAGCCCCAGCGCTTCCTGCTTGCGTACGGCCAGTTCGATTTCGCCTCGGATGCGCTGCAGGTAGTCGAGCGCGCCGAGATCCCCGCGCTTGTAGGCCGCGCGGGTCTGGCGGATAGCGGCGGTCTGCGGGAACGAACCGATGGTCGTGGTGGGGAGCAGCGGCAGTTGCAGGGCCTCGCGCTGGCGTTCGATGCGGACATCGAACGCGCTGTCGCGCTCGGCCATGTCAGGCGTCACCGCAGCCAGCCGCTGTTGCACACGCGGATTGACCACGCGGCGCGATTGGCGGCGCGACGCCTGCACGGCATCGGAAGCCTCGAGTTGCGCGGCCACGGCCGTCTCGCCCTGGTTCAGCGCCGTGGCCAGCACACGCAGTTCGCCGAGCTTTTCGGTGGCAAAGGCCAGCCAGGACTTCAGCTCGGCGTCGAGCTTGACTTCATGCTCGAGCGATACGGGCACATGCAGCAGCGAGCACGACGGCGCCAGCCACAGCCGATCGCCGAGCTCGGCATGCAGCGGCTTCAGCGTATCGAGTGCGCGGCGCAGGTCGGTGCGCCAGATGTTGCGGCCGTCGATCACGCCAACGGACAGCACGGCATCGGCCGGCAGTGCCTGGCGCCATGCATCGAGCTGCGCCGGCGCGCGCACCACGTCGATATGGAAGCCCTGCACCGGCAGTGCGACGGCACGCGCGGTATGGTCGGCGGCGCTGTCAAAGTAGGTGGCCAGCAGCAGTTTCACGCCGGACTGGGCCAAGGTCGCGTAGGCCTGGTCATAGGCGTCGAGCCAGGCCGCGTCGAGATCGAGGCTCAGCGCGGGCTCGTCAATCTGCACCCACTCGATGCCACGGGCCTTCAGGCGGGAAAGAATGCGCTGGTAGGCGTGAGCGAGTTGCGGCAGCAGCGACAGCTTGTCAAAACCCGTCTCGTGCGTTTTGGACAGCCACAGGTAGGTCACGGGCCCGATCAGTACCGGCCGCGCCTTCAGGCCGAGCGCCAGCGCTTCTTCGAGTTCGTCGAAGAACCAGTCGGGGCCGCCGTCGAAGCGCGTGGCCGAGTCCAGCTCCGGCACCAGGTAGTGGTAGTTCGTGTCGAACCACTTGGTCATTTCCATGGCGGGCTGTTCGCGATTGCCGCGTGCGAGCTCGAAATACTGGGCCAGCGTCAGCGCGGCCGGGTCGAAGCCGAAGCGGCGCGGCAGCGCACCGAGCAGCGCCGTCAGGCTCAGCACCTGGTCGTAGTACGCGAAGTCGCCGGTGGCAACAGTGTCCACGCCGCTGTTGGCCTGCAGTTGCCAGTGGCGGCTGCGCAGGGTGGCGGCCACGGCGCGCAGGTCTGCTTCCGTGCTTTCGCCGCGCCAGAAGGATTCCTGCGCGAATTTCAGTTCACGACGAGCGCCGATGCGCGGAAAGCCGAGGATGTGTGTGCGTGCCACGAAGAGGCTCCAAAAGGTCTTGTCTGGCGCACAGTGTCGGTTTCGACGTAGAATGAATCAAGCGACAAGTTTTAAACAAAGTATGAATCTGTTTCATATCACCCGAGGCCACGGTGAAACCGACGGGGTCACGTCATGATCGAGGTCCGGCATTTACGCTCGCTGGTGGCCATCGCCGAATCCGGCAAGCTGGCTACCGCCGCCGAGCGCGTGCACGTGAGCCAGTCGGCGCTGTCCCACCAGATCAAGGCGATCGAGGCGCATTACGGCCTGCCGCTGTTCGACCGCACACGGCAGGGGTTGCGCTTTACGCCGGCTGGCGAGCGTCTGCTGGCCTTGGCGCGCGAGGTGCTGGCCGCGGTGAGCGAGGCGGATCGGGATATCGAACGGCTCAAGGGTGACACGCGCGGCGAATTGCGCGTGGTGCTGGAGTGCCACACCTGCTTTGACTGGCTGATGCCGGTGATGGACGAGTTCCGCCGCCGCTGGCCCGAAGTGGAGGTGGACCTTGTGGCCGGCTTCCATGCCGACCCGATCGCCTTGATCGGGGAAGGGCGTGCGGACATGGTGATCGGTTCATTGCCGGCCACGCGCCGCGGGCTGGAAGTGGCGCCGCTGTTCCGCTTCGAGATCCTCGCGGTCATGGCGAACGAACATCGGCTGCGCAACAAGCGTCGCATCGAAGCCGCGGACCTGGAAGGCGAGACCCTGATCACCTATCCCGTGCCCGAGCAGCGCATCGACCTGATCCGCGAAGTGCTGGAGCCCGCCGGCATCCGCCTGCAGCGCCGCACCGCCGAACTGACCGTTGCCGTGCTGCAACTCGTGGCGAGCCGTCGCGGCGTGGCGGCGTTGCCCAACTGGGGCGTAAAGAACTACGTCGACCACGACTACGTGCTGGCCAAGCGGATCGGGGCCAAGGGCCTGTGGAGCGAGCTGTATGCCACGGTTCCCGCGGCCATCTCGCAGCGGCCGTATGTGGCGGATTTCGTGGCGATCGTGCGGGATATCTGCGCGGCGCAGCTCGACGGCATCGAACTGCTTGGAGCTGCCTGAGCGGATCGGTCAGGCGTGCAGGGCTACGGCGGGCATGAAGGCGGGCAGTGCGGCAGGGCTTCTGTCGACGGCCTCGTCGAGATCGTCGTCCCCGAAATCCGCCATCAGCACTTCCACGTCCGCGCCGTTGCCGAGGCGCCGCACGAAGAGGTGCAGCAGGTCGGTGTCCGCGGCGGTCAGCGTGGCGCTGACGCGATGCCGGGCATTGGCATCGAAGCGCAGTTGCTGGAGCGCCAGGCCGGTGCGGCGCGCGTTGGCGAGTACCCATTCCATCGCGCCGAAGAGATCGGAGGCCGCAAGGCGCAGATCGAGTTGCAGGGTAGGGGTCGCAGTGGCTGGCATGTGGCGTCTGAGGCAAGAATGTCGGTCAGGTAAATTTACCAGCGGACTCGCAAAATGGGCTTCTGAATTTCCTTCCTGACCGCCGTATGTGGAGATGAAATATCTACTTAGAGTATAATTTTTGGATAATTCATCCCTCTCGGCGAGATTCCTCATGGCAACCATCCCGAAGCTCGACGACATTGACCGCCGCATCTTGCGTGAACTGCGGCGGGATGGCCGCCTGTCGAACGCAAAGCTCGCGGAACAGGTCGGCCTGTCCGCGACACCGTGCTGGAACCGGGTGCGCGCACTGGAAGAGAGCGGCGTGATTGAAGGCTATGCGGCGTTGCTCAACCAGAAGGCGCTCGGCTTGCCTGATACCGTGCTGATCGAAGTGACGCTCGATCGACACGATGATGACATGCTCCACCGGTTCGGGCAGGCACTGGCCGAATTGCCGGAAGTCCTCGAGGCCCATTTGCTGACGGGCGAGTACGACTACCTGATCAAGGTCGCGGTGGCGGGCACCGAGGGCTACGAGGAATTCCTGCGGCACAAGCTGTACAAGCTGCCGGGCCTGCGCCACAGCCATTCCACCTTTGTGCTGCGCACTTTGAAGCGCGAGCTCTCGGTGGCGCCTTAAGTCACGTGAACCGGGGCTCTACAGTACTGCGCTGGCGCTTTGGCAAGCCGGTTACCGCCCGGTGAATGCACGGTTGAGGTGCCTGTCTGCGGGGTCGGCAAGCGCGAAGATACAATTCCGCTCATAATGTCGAGCGGTGCCGGCCCGGCCGGCGCCCGATTTTCTTGAATACCGGTATGAACGACACAGAGATTGCGCTGATCGATTCAGCGCGCCTGCCGACCCGATTCGGCGAATTTACCGCTCACGCCTTCAAGGGTGTGGACTCGGGCATCGAGCACCTTGCCCTGAGCGTGGGGGACATCACGGGCGAAGATGTGCTGATTCGCATGCACTCGGAGTGCCTGACCGGCGATGTGTTCGGCTCGTGCCGCTGCGACTGCGGTCCCCAGCTCGAACTGGCGATGGAGAAGATCGCAGCCGAAGGCCGCGGCATCCTGCTGTACCTGCGCGGCCACGAAGGCCGCGGCATCGGGCTGGCGGAGAAGATCCGTGCCTATGCGCTGCAGGACACCGGCCTCGACACGGTCGACGCCAACCTCGCCCTCGGCCAGGCCATCGACGCCCGCAACTACGCGTTTGCCGCCGACCTGCTGCACCAGTGGGGCGTGAAGTCCGTGCGCCTGATGAGCAACAACCCGCTCAAGGCTGCGGCGCTGGAGAAGGCCGGCATCATCGTGAAGGAGCAGCTGCGGCACATCGTGCCGTCGAATGCCGAGAACGAAAAATATCTGGCGACCAAGCGGTCGCGGATGGGACATTTGCTGGATTGAGTTTGTGCGGCCACCCGCCCTTACCCTTAGTGCCTGATGGACCACACGCCCCTGGCTATGCTAGGGGCGTGGTCTTTCATGGCGCATGGATTCGCTGTAGTCCTTTCGTTTATTTCGTTTATTGCGTTTGATTCGTTTGTGGGGTACAACGAGAGCATTCCTACTCGCCGTTCAGGATGCGCACCATGACAATCTCGGTACCTGAGCGAATCGAACTGACGGATGACCAGGCCGCCATCCTCGCCGATGCAAGTCGGCTGATGGCCGAAGCTCTGGACCGCTCGCGCGCAGCACGCGTGGCGCTTGTCGAAGAAGGCGAAGGGCACGACCTTGCCCGTATCGAAGTTCCCCCCGCGACGCTTCGCGTGCTCTCCCGGCTACTGGGTCTGATGGCAAGCGAGCAGGTTTTCCTTCTTTATCCCGCCCACACGGAACTGACCACCAGCCAGGCAGCCGACATGCTGGGCGTATCTCGTCCCTATCTGGTTGCGCGCCTGGAAGCGGGAGAACTGCCATTTCGCAAAGTGGGGCGTCACCGCCGGGTTCGCATGGACGATGTGCTGCACTACAAGGCGCGCATGCGGGAGGCCAGTGAGGCTGCCATGCAGGAGCTTGTCGCCCTGTCGCAAGCCATGGGCGGATACGATCTGTGAGACTTGGCTTCGATCGATTCAGCGTGGTGCTGGATGCATGCGTGCTGTTTCCGATGATCGTGCGCGATGTCATGCTGACCCTCGCGGGACACGGATTCTTCGAACCCAAATGGTCAGCGCGCCTCCACGACGAATGGTCAACAAACCTGCATTCGAGATTGCAGGCGGCGGGGACGGTCGAGGATATCCACGCTCGGATTCGAGCATTGATGGCGGCAATGGACCGTGCTTTTCCCGATGCTCTCGTCGGCAACGTACTGCCTGAAACCGAGGCATTGCGTCCCGTGGACCCGAAGGATCGACACGTTGTTATGACAGCCATCGCCGCACGTGCCGACGCCGTCGTCACGTTCAACCTCAAGGACTTTGCCGCAGACCACCTTCGTTCTCAACTTGGAATCGAAGTGCTTCATCCCGATCAGTTCATTCTTGATCTTATCGATCTAAATGAGCGCCGCGTAGTGGATGCCTTCAGGGCATTGCGACGGCGGAAGAAGAATCCGCCTTGGGATGTAAATGAGTTGATCGAGCGAATCCGACGCGCGGAATTGACGGAGACAGCGCGCTGGCTCCAGGCACAATGCATTCAACCCTTGTTATGACGCCTGCGCATGGCGCCAACTATCGAAGCAGCTAGGTCGGGCGACGCGTACTTTCGTTTTGTCACTTCAACGAATTTGTGTCCGTGCTGATACACTGTACGGATATACAGTCATCGTCGCCGTGCACGGCCGGGGCAGTCTCCCAGGAACCCGGCCCTTACCAAGCGTCATCGCAGCCTGTGCTAAGGTTGTTTTCTTGCGCAGCCATGATTCTTGTCGGGTGACATAACCATCTGATTCAAAAGAGAAAACCGTGTCGAGCAAGCAGCTGATCCGTATTCGGGGCGCCCGCCAGCACAACCTCAAGGACGTTGACCTTGACCTCCGTCCCGGCGAGATGACGGTGGTGACCGGCCCGTCCGGGTCGGGCAAATCGAGCCTGGTGTTCGACACGCTTTATGCCGAGGGCCAGCGTCGCTACGTAGAGACCTTCAGCGCCTACGCGCGCCAGTTCCTCGACCGCATGGACCGGCCGCAGGTTGAGCGCGTGGACGGTGTGCCGCCGGCCATTGCCATCGACCAGACCAACCCGGTGCGCAGTTCGCGTTCGACGGTCGGTACGATGACCGAGCTGAATGACCACCTGAAGCTGCTCTACGCACGCGCGGCGGAACTGTTCGACCGGCAGACCGCGCAGCCGGTGCGGCACGACTCGCCAGAAACGATCTACGCGGAACTGCTCGCGCGCACGGCCGAACGCCAGCCCCATCACGACGCACGGCTGGTCGTGACATTCCCCGTCGAACTGCCTGAATCGACCACCGAGGATGAAGTCCAGCAATGGCTGTCGGTCAGCGGCTATACCCGCGTGCAGGCCCAGCGCGTGGTGGAATCGTCCACCGGTGCGCGCAAGGTGCTAGATGTGGTTGCGGACCGTTTCCGCGTTGGCTCGGTGGAGAAAGCGCGCGCGGTGGAGGCCATCGAAGCGTCGCTGCGGCGCGGCGGCGGGCGCGTGAACGTCTATGCGCTGGCCGAAGAGGGCGAGGGCCCGATCTGGCGTTTTTCCACTGGCCTGCACAGTCCTGACAGCGACCTGCGCTACGCGGATCCTCAGCCCGCGCTGTTCTCGTTCAACTCCGCCTACGGCGCCTGCGAGACCTGCCGCGGGTTTGGCCGCGTGATCGGCGTGGACCTCGGGCTGGTGATTCCCGACGTGCGAAAGTCGCTGCGGCAGGGCGCGATCAAGCCGATGCAGACGCCAGCCTGGAAGGAGTGCCAGGACGACCTGATGCGCTACGCGGTCAAGGCCGACATTCCACGCGACACGCCCTGGTCCGAGATGACCGAAGCCCAGCGGCACTGGGTCATTCACGGCTCGCCCGACTGGAACGGCCAGTGGAACAAGCAGTGGTACGGCGTGATGCGGTTCTTCAGCTACCTGGAGTCCAAGGCCTACAAGATGCACATCCGCGTGCTGCTGTCGAAGTACCGCAGCTACACGCCGTGCGAGACCTGTGGCGGCGCGCGTCTCAAGACCGAATCGCTGCTGTGGCGCCTGGGTTCGAAGGACAATGCCGATGCGGTGCTGGCGCCGCAGCAGCGCTTCCTGCCGCGCGGCGTGGACTGGGACCGCACGAAGCTCGAATCGCTGCCCGGCCTGACCGTGCACGACCTGATGCTGATGCCGATCGCACGCATCCGGCGCTTCTTCGACGACCTGACGCTGTCGAGCAGCATGCTCGACGACGCGCTCAAGCTGCTGCTCGCTGAAGTCCGCACGCGGCTCAAGTACCTGTGCGATGTGGGGTTGGGCTACCTGACGCTGGATCGCCAGAGCCGCACGCTGTCCGGCGGCGAGGTGCAGCGCATCAACCTGACTACCGCGCTGGGCACCTCGCTGGTCAACACGCTGTTCGTGCTGGACGAGCCCAGCATCGGCCTGCATCCGCGCGACCTGAACCGCATCGTCGAGGCCATGCACCGTCTGCGCGACGCCGGCAACACGCTCGTGGTCGTCGAGCACGACCCGTCCGTGATGCTGGCTGCCGACCGCCTGATCGACATGGGCCCTGGCCCGGGCGAACGCGGGGGCAATATCATCTTCGACGGCACGCCGAAGGATATCCGTGGCGCCGGCACGCTGACCGGCGACTACCTGGGTGGACGCAAGCGCGTGGCCGATGCCTCGCACTGGCAACTCCGTCCGGTCGACGACACGGTGCCGCGCATCGTGCTGGAGGGCGCGACCGAGCACAACCTGCAGGACGTGACGGTCGAAATCCCGCTGCAGCGGCTGGTGTGCGTGACCGGCGTCTCCGGCTCCGGCAAGTCCACGCTGCTGCAGGACGTGCTGTACCCCGCCATGGCACGCCATTTCGGCAAGGCGACCGAATCGCCGGGCGCGCACCGTGCATTGCGTGGCGCGGATCTCGTCGATGACGTGGTGTTCGTCGACCAGTCGCCGATCGGCAAGACCGCGCGCTCCAACCCGGCCAGCTACGTGGGCGCGTTCGACGAGATCCGCAAGATCTTCGCCAAGGCGCCGATGGCGATCCAGCGCAGCTATACCGCTGGCACGTTCAGCTTCAATTCGGGCGACGGGCGCTGCCCGACCTGCGGCGGCTCGGGTTTCGAGCACGTCGAGATGCAGTTCCTCAGCGACGTCTATCTGCGTTGCCCGGACTGCGACGGCAGCCGCTACCGCCCCGAGGTACTCGAGGTCAAGATCGAGCGCAGCTTGCCCGGCCAGCCGGCGCGCGCACTGAGCGTGGCCGATGTGCTCGAACTGACGGTATCGGAGGCTGCCGCGTACTTCGCTGGCGATGCCGCCGTGCTGCGCGTGCTGCAACCCATCGTCGACGTGGGCCTGGAATACGTGAAGCTCGGCCAGCCCGTGCCAACGCTTTCCGGTGGCGAAGCGCAGCGCCTCAAGCTCGCGGGCTTCCTCGCCGAAGCCGCGCAGGCAGCGCAGCCCAAGGGCCGCGTGATCCGGCCCGATACCTCGCCCAAGCGCCTGTTCATGTTCGACGAGCCGACCACGGGCCTGCATTTCGACGACATCGCCAAGCTGATGCGCGCGTTCGGCAAGCTGCTCGACGGCGGCCATTCGCTGGTGGTGATCGAGCACAACCTTGACGTGGTCCGTGCGGCGGACTGGCTGATCGACCTTGGCCCTGAAGGCGGCGACGCCGGCGGCCGCGTGGTCTGCACCGGCACGCCCGAAGATGTGAAGCGTTGCGCCGAGTCCCATACCGGTCAGGCGCTGATTCACTATGACGCCGCGCTTGGCGAAGCGGGCACATTGGCCGCAGAGCGCGCCGACAGCGAAGGTGTGCCGCTACAGGCCGCGCTGCAGGCCCGGCGCGCGCGCCGCGCCATCGAAGGCGAGGACGTTGTGCGCATCGTCAACGCGCACGAACACAACCTGAAGTCGCTCAACGTCGATATCCCGCATGGCAAGTTCAATGTGGTGACGGGCGTGTCCGGTTCGGGCAAGTCGACGCTGGCGTTCGACATCCTGTTCCATGAAGGGCAGCGCCGCTACCTGGAATCCCTCAACGCCTATGCACGATCCATCGTGCAGCCGGCGGGCCGGCCCGAGGTCGATGCGGTCTATGGCATTCCGCCGACCGTCGCGATCGAGCAGCGCCTCTCGCGTGGTGGCCGCAAGAGTACGGTGGCAACCACATCGGAGGTCTGGCACTTTCTGCGGCTGCTGTACGTGAAGCTCGGCATCCAGCACTGCGTGCATGACGGCGCGCCGGTGACTTCGCAAAGCCCGGACTCCATCGCCGCGCAGTTGCTGCGCGACCATCGCGGCGAGCATGTCGGTTTTCTCGCCCCGCTGGTCGTGAACCGCAAGGGCGTTTACACGGACCTGGCCAAGTGGGCCAAGGCGCGCGGCAACACACACCTGCGCGTGGATGGTGAATTCCTTCCGGTCGATCCGTGGCCGCGCCTGGACCGCTTCCGCGAACACACGATCGAACTGCCGGTGGGCGACCTCGTGATCTCGCCCGAGAACGAGGGCCAGTTGCGCGCGCTGCTGGCGCAGGCGCTCGAAGCCGGCAAGGGCGTGATGCACCTGCTGGCGCCGCTGGACGGCCTGCACGATGCCATGCATAACGGCGACGGCACCGCGCACGTTGGCGACGTGAAGGTATTTTCGACGAAGCGCGCCTGTCCGGTCTGCGGCACCAGCTATCCGGAACTCGATCCGCGCATGTTCTCGTACAACAGCAAGCACGGCTGGTGTACGACTTGCGTGGGTACTGGCTTGACGCTGACACGCGAGCAACGCGCGGCATTCGATGACACGGTGCTGGCCGGCGATGACCGCGGCCGCGAGCAGAGCCTGCCGTCCGAAGAGCAGGAGCCGGAAGGCGTAGGCGACACGCCATGCGCGGATTGCCATGGCACGCGCCTTAACCTGGTTGCACGCGCCGTGACGTTCGACGAGCAGGCCATCGTCGACGTGGCGCAGTGGACAGTGTCGGAAACGCGTCAATGGGTCGACGGATTGCACCTGACCGGCCGCGATGCCGACATCGCCCGCGACGTGATCAGCGAGATCGGCAGCCGCCTGCAGTTCCTGGAGGAAGTCGGCCTTGGCTACCTGAGCCTGGATCGCGCCGCGCCGAGCCTGTCCGGTGGTGAGGCGCAGCGCATCCGGCTGGCCGCGCAGCTCGGCAGCAACCTGCAGGGCGTGTGCTACGTACTGGACGAGCCGACCATCGGCCTGCATCCGCGCGACAACCAGATCCTGCTCGACGCGCTGCGCAAGCTTGGCGACAAGGGCAATACGCTGGTAGTGGTCGAGCATGATGAAGACACCATCCGCCGCGCCGACCACATCATCGATATCGGCCCAGGCGCAGGCAAGCGCGGCGGCACGCTGGTGGCGCAGGGCGGCGTGGCGGATCTCGCCTCGGCGCCGGATTCGACCACCGGGCAGTTCCTGGCACGGCCCATCGTCCATCCGCTGCAGGCGCGGCGTACGGTGAAGCCCGGTGCCGCCGGCAAGCCCGCCGACCCGCCCGAATGGCTGACCGTGCATGGCGCGTCGCTGCACAACCTGCGCAAAGTCACGGCGCGCATCCCGCTGTCGCGACTGGTCGCGATTACCGGTGTCAGCGGGTCCGGCAAGTCCACGCTGGCGCGGGACGTGCTGATGACCAACCTGCTCGATGCGGTGGGCCGTTCGGTGTTGTCGTCGCCGGCCACGCGCCGTGCGCGCAACGCGGCGCAGCAGGAAGCTGCCACCAAGGGCGTCAAGGCCGAGCGCAAGGCGCTCAAGGTCGATCATGACTGGTACGGCTGCGAGTCGATCACCGGCTGGGAGTCGATCGACCGCGTGCTCGAAGTAGACCAGACCCCGATCGGCAAGACTCCGCGCTCATGCCCGGCGACCTATATCGGCGTATGGGACACCATCCGCCGGCTGTTCGCCGACACACTGGAGGCGCGCGCGCGTGGCTATACCGCGTCGCGCTTCTCGTTCAACACCGGCGACGGCCGCTGCCCGGCCTGCGAAGGGCAGGGCGTGCGCACCATCGGCATGAGCTTCCTGCCGGATGTGAAAGTGCCTTGCGACGTGTGCCATGGCCAGCGCTTCAACCCCGAAACGCTGGCCGTCACATGGCGCGGCAAGAACATCGGCGAAGTGCTGACGATGGAGATCGACGAAGCGGTGGAGTTCTTCTCCGCGATGTCGAACATCGCCCATCCGCTGCAGCTGATGAAGGACGTCGGTCTTGGCTACCTGACGCTGGGCCAGCCGTCACCGACGCTGTCAGGTGGCGAGGCGCAGCGCATCAAGCTGGTGACTGAGCTGAGCAAGGTGCGCGACGACATCACGCGGCGCGGCCAGAAGGCGCCGCACACGCTGTACGTGCTGGACGAGCCGACCGTGGGCCTGCACATGGCAGACGTCGCACGCCTGATTCGCGTGCTGCACCGTCTGACCGATGGCGGCCACAGCGTGGTGGTGATCGAGCATGACCTCGATGTGATCGCCGAGGCCGACTGGATCATTGATCTGGGCCCTGAAGGCGGCGCGGGCGGCGGCACCATCGTCGGCGCGGCCAATCCGGAGGTGCTGTCGCGCACGCCGGCCAGCCATACGGGCGCCGCGCTGGTGCCCGTGCTCGCGCGCACCGTGGAGCCGGCCCGTCTCAGTGTCGGATAGCCGTCCCTCCCGATAACAGGGACAGACAGGCAGCAGGTTCTTCCGTTGCAGACAGAAGGGGCGCATGTTTCATGCGCCCCTTCTGCGCTGGGCATGCCTTTCGCTAGACAGTGGCGACAGGCGCGCACTTCGCGCGCTACACGGAGGTAACCATGAAGCATTTACGACCCAGCCGCCTGCTGCTGGCCGCAGCGCTCGCGGCGGCGACGATTCCGGTGATGGCGCAGACCCCGACGACGCCGCGCGACCCGTATTCGCAGGGCGCACGCACGGGTGACAAGTTCGACCCGTATACGCAGGGCGCCAACGCGTCAACACGCCAGGATCTGGCCCCCCAGCCATCCACCGTGCCGGCGCAGCCGGGCACCTACAGCCAGTCATACAGCCAGTCCAGCACCTACAGCCAGCCTGGAACCATGTCCATGCAGCGCAGCCCCAATCCGTATATGCAGGGCGGCGGTTGGGACAGCCCAAACCTGGGCCAGCGGCTGGGTCCGCGTAGCGCTTTCCTGGACGGATCCTGACCGGTAACAGCGCCCGCCGGCATCCCCGGTCGTTCTTACCGCCGGTTGAAATTCCTGCGTGATGGCGGGAAGCGCCGGCACTCTGGCAGCGGGCGCGCAGTTGCGTTCGCTGCGCACCGTGTGGACGTGGCTTGTCACAGCCCGCCAAGGAGCACCTGATGAGACGAAGCGACTACCCCGACTATCCCCGAGACCCCGACTACCGCGACTCCCCTGGCTACCCCTGCCGCGACCGCGAGGACGACGAACCGCGCGGCGATGAAGACTATCTGCGTCGCACGCCGAGCCGCCAGTACGGCAGCAACGACCAGGGCTACAGCGATCTGCCGGCGCATGCGCGCAACGAGCGCCTGCGCCATCTTTCGTCACGCCATGGCAATCCGGAACGGCGGCTGCCACGCGAGTCCGATCGCGGCTCGTGGGGCGATGAACGCAGACGCGATAATGAGGAGTGGGTCGGCGTCTATGTGGAGGAGTGGCGCTGGCCATCCGGTGCGGAATCCGCTCGCAGGCGCTATGAGGACGAGCGAGGCACACCGCGCCGCTATCCGATGTACGGTCTTGGCGACCAGCCCGCGCAAGCGCATCAGGAATACGGATACGGTCGTGGTGGCGAT
Organism: Cupriavidus numazuensis; assembly: GCF_905397435.1. Taxonomy (GTDB): domain Bacteria; phylum Pseudomonadota; class Gammaproteobacteria; order Burkholderiales; family Burkholderiaceae; genus Cupriavidus; species Cupriavidus numazuensis. Next base: position 45,686 of record NZ_CAJPVI010000023.1, on the reverse strand, counting down.
GCCGGGTATCGCCGCAGCGAAGGCCCGCGCAACTACCGCCGTGCCGACGACCGCGTCCACGACGCTGTCTGTACGCGCCTCGCGCATGAAGACGGGCTCGACGTGAGCGAGGTGACGGTACACGTCCGCGAAGGCGTGGTGACGATGGAAGGCACCGTGAATGACCGTCGCAGCAAGTACGAGATCGAAGAGATCGCGGAGTCGGTGTTCGGGGTGCGCGACGTCGTCAACCACATCCATGTCAGGCGCTTTGGGGTATTGGCTTCGGAGTAGGGAGCTTTGGATGTAGATAGATGTCGTGCCTGGCGCTGCCAGGCACGACATCTCTCGGGCGAAGAACGATTGCCCGAGTGCTCCCCCAACGCTGACTTCATTCAATTTTTGGCGAGGAAGGCGGCCGTTCTTCCCGCTCATCCGTGCGATCCGCCTTGTCAACGGGGACGTCCGCAGGCAGCCGCTCTGCCGCGCGCTCGATCTCCTCGCTGATTTCCTCTTCGGGCAGCGCCTCGTCAGGCGAGCCATGGCGGTCGCGGTCGAGCTGTTCGAGTTCGGCGTCGATGGCCTCGGCCGGTTCGGTCAGGTCCGGGTCCAGGGTACTGCGCACATTGCCGCCAGTGGCTTCCACGGCGCTGCGTGCGTCGCTACTGGCCCGGGTGGTGGTGGTACGCTTGCGTCGCCTTGCCGCCGCGTCCGGCGAGGACGCCGCTGAGGCCCGGCTGTCGGCGCGCCCGCCGGTTCGTACGGTCTTGCTCATTGGTGCTCCTTGTCCTTGTGCCGTCAGGTGTTTTCGACCGGCGGCTCTTTCGCATCCGGATTTCCGCCACCATGGCGTACGGATGGCGGCTCGCCGTTCTCGTCCGGGATATCGTGTTCGCGTTCCACGTCGCGGCGGCGATCCCTGCCGGGCTTGCCGCGTTCATGTTCGACGTCTGGCCCCTTGTGGGTCGTGCGCCTGGAATCCTGCTGGTTGTCATGCTCGTGCTGACGGTGCGTGTTCATCGCTATCGCTCCCTTGATACCGGCTTGGGCCGGTCCATCCGAATCCCTCAATCTCTCAATTCATCGACCCTAGTCCGTGTGGGCCTTCAATTCGTCAGACACGGCCGTGACGCCGCGCACGCCTCGGGCCGTTTCCATCGCGCGTGCGCGCTGCGCGTCGTCGCGTACCGTGCCCTCGAGCCGCACCACGCCGTCAGTGGTGCTGACGCGGATGTTGGCGGGTTCCAGGCCCCGTGTCGTGGACAGCCGCGATCTGACTTCCGTGGTAATGGCGCGGTCGGTAGTGGCCTCCGTATCGCGCGGTGCAACCGTGCGCCCTGGCGACGACGGGACGGCCGGCGGGTCGGTGGGTGCCGCGTTGGCGACCGTGCCAGCGAACAGCAGCGCGGCTGCCACGGCCGGGGCAACGAGACGTGAATTGGCACGCAGGCGAATGTTCATGGCGAAGTCCTCCGGAATCCGGCAGTCCCCGCTTACACGCACGCATATGACAAATGGCACAGTCATTGCGCAGGCTGATCGAGGGCCGCCCCGTCATGTCTCTGCAAGCTCCGTTCCCGCGTGGCGATGCCGGCATGCGGGGGGCGGTGTGGCGCGGACCGAACAACGCTGCAGTACTTTTTACAGCGGCTGCAGAAACTGCATGGGCAACGTACGCCGCGTGAGCGCGCACCGGGGCGGGCCGGTGCCATCGCCCGGGCGCGATTCCGCCGTGCCGGTGGCGCGGCACTTGCGTGCAGCCACGTCTATAGTGAGGAGAGATGCTGGCCTTGGACCGCATGCGGGGTGGCGTCCAGGCAGCCGGCCGGGGGGACGGCTCATCGATCGGGAGGAAGCTATGAATCTGGCCGGCGTCCTGTCTTCCCTTGTTCTCGCCTCGTCCGTGGCGGTGTCTTCCACACCTGTCGAGCGCCAGTTGCTCGCCATCACGCCAGCGGACTTTTCCCAGCGATTCAACACAGTGGCCCACGACACGGGCTCCGGCCTGACGCTGCCCGCCTTCCACACCAAGGCCGGCTGGCACAAGGCAGCGCCCAGCACGGGCGTGTCGGTGCTGGTACGCGCGAGCCGTTCCGGCTACGCGCTCGACGAGGTCGTGGTGGTCTGCCAGGAGGTGGAACGCTGCTTCCTGACCATCTGTACCGCCGCGCTGGCGATCGACGAATCGATGGATCCCCGGCTGCTGCAGCGCTTCATCGTCGCGCGCATTTCCACGGAACTGGGCGAAGTCGGCCTGGTGATGTCGGGCCTGGCGTACATCGTGGTGACGCCGAAGGAAGACAACTACGTGGCGCTGGTGATCCGGCCGTACGTGCCACAGGACCAGGGTGCATCGCCAAGCCAGGCGGAGAACGGCAAGCCGCTGACGCCGATCGCGGCGCGGGGAGTATCGGGCATGGCGCGGGCGATGTGAACGGGGACGATTGTGCTAGTCCTGCCGCAGCAGCAGCGCGACGGGGAGCGCGGCGAGCACGTGCTGCATCCGTAAGCCGTCCGGCGTGAATACTTGCCCCGTGAGGGCGTCGACCCAGCAGCGGGCCTGACCCGGGCCGGTCTCGATCATGGTGCCGTGCCAGCGAGCCGGCGGCACAAGAGGAACGTCAGCAACCAGCGTCGCGCCCAGGCGAGAGACGACTGTCACTGCCTGCTGCTCTCCCAGCGTGCGCGCGAACGCCAGCACATGGTCCGCCAGCGGACCTTTCGCGGCGAGCGGCTGGTAGTCCCCGTCCCGGAACAGCGCTTCGTGCGTACGGCGTGCCATGAGTACATGGCGCACGATCTGCTGCTTGATGCGCCCGTCACGCCAGTCCGCCAGCCATTCTGGACAGCCCGCGGGGCTTTCCAGTTGCGCCTGCAGCCGAGCGTAGTCGACCGGGCGCCGGTTATCCGGATCGACCAGGCTCAGGTCCCAGTCTTCGCATCCCTGGTAGCGGTCCGGTACACCCGGTGCCGTCAACTGGATCATGACCTGGGCCAGTCCGTTCATGGCACCGGCCGGGGCCACGCGCTGGACGAACTGCCCGATCCGCGCGAGCAGGCCGCCATGCGGCCCATCGACTGCCAGCCTGTGCAGGAAGGCGTCGCAGGCGGCTTCGTAGGCGGCGTTCGGCATGGTCCAGTTGCCATGCAGCTTGGCTTCGCGAATGGCCTTGCGCTGCCATTGGGCGATGCGATCGAGAAACGCTTCCCGTGCGCCATCGCGTTCGAGCGTATCGCTCGACATGGGCCATGCACCGACCAGGGACTGATACAGCATCAGGCGGTCCGCCGCATCCGGCACCTGCGGCAGCGATGCCAGCAGCGCGGCACCTTCGACTTCCCAGGCCCGCACGGCCGCCGCCCATTCCTGCGGCACCTCGCTCAGTACGGCGAGCCGCATGCGCGCATCTTCACCACGCTTGTGGTCGTGCGTGGCGGTGGCGAGCATCGCATGGGGAAAGGATTGCTGCCGCCGGGCCATGGCTGCATGGAAGTCCGCCACGGGCAGTGCCATGGTCGCCGGATGGCTGCCTACCTCGTTGCGCGACAGCAGCGGGCCGTAGCGGTAGAACGCGGTGTCTTCGCCGGCCTTGGCCGCCAGCGCCGGCATCAGTTGCTGCAAACGGCGCCGGATCTGCGCCAGCGCGCTGGCATCGGGCTCGCGCGTGCGCAGGCAGGCCAGGATGAAATCGAGCGCGGCGGCCTGTTCCGGCGCCAGCGTTGCGCGGGCGGTGCTGGCCGCTTCGTCGAGCATGGCCTGCTCGGCACGCAGCGCAGCCGCGTCGCGCCGGGCTGGATCGCCGTTCAGGTAGCTGCGATAGACCGGGATGGCTTCGAGCCAGCCGGTCAGCGCCTGCGCCAGCGCCGCACGCGTCAGGTCCCGCGTGGCGGGATCGGCCGATGCGCACGCGTGCAGCCGCGCGCAGGCGGTTTCAAACTCGATAACCAGATGGTGCCGCAGGATCTGGCGGCGTGCGTCCGCCACGGCGACGGGATAGCTGTCGGGGCGTCTGCCGGCCTGACGCCACAAGGCATTGAGCGCGGCGGCGCCTGCGTCGCTGTGCAGCACGGCGGCAACCTCGTCCATGAAGTCGTAGCCGGTGGTGCCGTCCACCTGCCAGTCCGCAGGCAGTATCTCTCCAGGCGCCAGGATTTTTTCGACCACGAGCCAGGGGCAAGGGGGAGCATGCTGATCCAGGCAATCGCGCAGTTGCCGGCAATAGCCCGCCGGATCCGCAAGACCGTCCACGTGGTCGACACGTACGCCGTCAATGATGCGTTCCCGCAGCAACCGGAACACCAGCGCATGCGTGGCGGCGAAGACGGCCGGATCTTCCTGCCTGATGCCGACCAGGTCGCTGATCTCGAAAAAGCGCCGCCGATTGAGCGCTGCGGCAGCGGTGCGCCACCACGCCAGCCGATAGTGCTGGCGTTCGAGCAAGGCATGCAGGTGTTCCCGGCCGGTCTCGTGCGTGGCATCGAACCACGCGGCATCCATCATGGCGTGCCGGGGCAGGCTCTCCGGCGCAAGCGGGAAGTCGTGTTCGAAATAGCGCAGCGATGCCGCGCCGCTCGCCGCAGTCCACACCACTCGCAGATCGCCGCGCGCGAGCGTTTCCCAGTAGGGATGGCCGAGTATGGGGACCAGCACCTTGCCGTGCAGCGTCGCATCGGGAGGCTGCCAGTCGATATCAAAGTACGTGGCGTGCTGGCTGTCCTGTCCGTGCGCCAGGACGTCACGCCACCAGGCGTTGTGCGTGGCATCGGCAGCCATGTGGTTGGGCACGATGTCGAGGATCAGGCCGAGGCCCGCCTGGTGTGCCCGCTGGGCCAGCGCGTGCAGCGCGGCCTCGCCGCCCAGCGCCTCGCGCACACGCGTGAAGTCGGTCACGTCGTAACCGTGCGTGGAGCCGGGCCGTGCCTCGGTCACCGGCGATAGATACAGGTGGCTCACACCGAGCGTGGCGTAGTAGCCGACGATCCCGGCTGCGTCGCCCAGCGTGAAGCCGGGGTGAAGCTGCAGGCGCGCCGTGGCACGCGGCGGCAGATGCGCGTCACGCGTGGCCGGTTGCACCGGCGTGTCAGCGCGTACCGCTACCGGCACCATGGACGTGCTCGCCATGGCCGGACAGGATGGCGATGCAACTCATTGCCGGCAGCGAACCACCGGCGACGGCATCCGCCTGGCCGCTGGCCGTTTCGTGGAGCACCGTGTAGCCGGGCGCAGGGGGCTGACAAGCCGCGACGTCCTCGCCCAGGTTAACCCAGATCGACAGGCACGTGCCGTCACCCAGGCGCCAGCGTGCGCGCAGCGCCGCTTGTCCAAGCACATCGACGCCCGAGATGCGCGCACGCGGCAGCCGGTCCATGAGCCATTCGCGCCGGATGGCGAGCAGCCTGCGGTAGTAGCGTGTCCAGTCGTTCTCCACCTCCATCGGCGGGCGCGAGGCCTCGAACGTGGCCGGGTCGTTCGGGTCCGGAATCTCTTGCGCCTGCGATTCGTCGCGAAATGCGGCCATGCCCGCGAATTCCTGCCTGCGCCCCTGGCGGACCGCCTCGGCCAGTTCCGGTGGATGGCTGGTGAAGTAGTAGAAGGGCGTCTGCGCGCCGCATTCCTCGCCCATGAACACCAGCGGCACCTGCGGGCAAAGCAGTTGGAGGGCGACAGCGACACGCAGCGCACCAGGGTCAGCCAGGGTCGTCAGCCTGTCGCCGAAGGCCCGGTTGCCGATCTGGTCATGGTTCTGCAGGAAGCTCACAAAGGCCGTGGGCGGCAGGTGGCCACTGGGCTTGCCGCGACGAACCGGCGCGTGCGCAGGATCGCCTTCCGAGCGGTACGGCGACACCTCGCCCTGGTAGGCGAAGCCTTCGCGCAGGACGCGGGCCAGGTGCCTCAGCGGTGTGTTATGGCCCGCATTCTGGCTGGTGTTTGCCGGGCGGTCCGGGGTTGCGCCGTAGTCGCGATAGTAGCCGTCCTGTTCGCCGGTTAGCAGCACATGCAGCGCGTGGTGCGCGTCATCGTTCCATTGCGCATCGAAGCCCGCGGACAGCAGCGAGGCGTCGTTGTGGTCGTTTTCGAGCACCAGGTGGACATGGCGCCCTTGCAAGCCGGGCAACGCCCGCAGGTCCGACGGCAGCGTGGTGAGCCAGCCTTCGTCGTCGATCGCATGGACGGCGTCCAGCCGCAGGCCGTCGAAGCGGAACTCTTCCAGCCAGTAGCGCGCGTTCTCGGCAAAGAAGCGGCGCACTTCGCTGCGGCGGAAGTCGAGGGCCGGGCCCCACGGCGTCTGCCGGTCCTGACGGAAGAATGCGCTCGCATAGTGATGCAGGTAGTTGCCCTCCGGCCCGAAATGGTTGTACACCACGTCGAGCAACACCATCATGCCAAGGCTGTGGGCATGGTCGACCAGTGCGCGCAGGTCGTCGGGCGTGCCATAGCCGGACTCGGGGGCGAACGGCAGCACGCCGTCGTAGCCCCAGTTGCGTGTGCCGGGAAACTCGGCCAGCGGCATCAGCTCCACCGCGGTGAAGCCCAGCGCGGAAAGGCGCTGCAACTGCGCCATGGCGCCCGCAAAGCCGCGGCACAGGCCGACGTGCAGTTCGCAGATGACGGCCTCGTGCCACGGGCGCCCGCGCCAGTCGGGACACTTCCACGGATAGGTCCGGGCCTTGGGCTGGCACGCGACGCTGGGGCCATGCACATCGTTGGGCTGCCACCGCGAAGCCGGGTCGGGAAAGGTAGTGCCATCATCGAGCCGGAACCAGTAGCGCGTACCGTCGGCGCACGGCACCGCGGCGCGGTACCAGCCGTTCTCGCAAGCGGTCATCCGCACCGGGCCCATGCCGGCGATTTCCAGCCTGACCGACTCCCCACGCCGGGCGGCGTCCGGCGCCCACAGCCGAAAGCCGATGCGGCCTTCGGGCAGCCACACCGGTCCGAAGGCATAGCTGTGCGGGTCGTCGTTGGCGGCGGGCACCTGTGGCGCGCTGGCCGAAAAGCTGTCCAGTGGCGCCAGGCGGGGCGTGGCCGACGTTGCTCCGGTGCCGAGGAAAAATGAAGTGAGGTTCAAGATCAGCTCCTGGGCCTGAAAGGTCGATTCCGTCGGGAGAAAAGAGCCGGGAACCGCTGGGGTATAGCGAACTCCATGCCAGGAAGCCGCCACGGCGCTGTCTGGCGCCGGGACCGGCTGCGTGCGGCCCGGCATGGCGGGTTCCAGTACGGGGTTGTAGAAAATGCATACGCCTAGCGGCCTTTGCCCACTGCACGTATCCGGCTGTCCGCCTGGCGCGGCGTGCCGCCGGCGCGGTGCAGCAGGTGGACCGGCACGGGCTCGACCTTCCAGATCCGGTCGCAGTATTCGCGGATGGCACGGTCCGACGAGAAGCGGCCGGAGCGCGCGCATGACAGCACCGACATGCGCTGCCAGCGTCGCGGTTGCACATAGGTCTCGCACACGCGCTGCTGGCATTCGACATAGGCGCCGAAATCGGCCAGCAGCAGGTAGGGGTCATGCCGCAGCTGCGCATCGAACAGGCCGCGGAAGACGCCGGCATCACCATGCGAGAAGAATCCCTGCTGGACGAGGTCGATGACCGCGCGCAGTTCATCGTTGCGGTGGTAGTAGGCGGCCGGATCGTAGCCGGCGGCACGCAGGGCGTAAACCTCGGGCGCGGTCAATCCGAAGGCGAAGAAGTTGTCCGGGCCGATCGCCTCGCACAGCTCGATATTGGCGCCGTCCATGGTGCCGATGGTCAGCGCGCCATTCATTGCGAACTTCATGTTGCCCGTGCCAGATGCCTCCTTGCCGGCCAGCGAGATCTGCTCCGACAGGTCCGCCGCCGGGTAGATGCGTTGCCCGTAGGTGACATTGAAGTTGGGCAGGAACACCACCTTGAGCCGGTCGCGCACCTGCGGGTCGCGGTTGACCACATCGGCCACGCTGGTGATGAAGCGGATCATCAGCTTGGCGTATTCGTAGCCCGGCGCCGCCTTGCCGCCGAACAGGAAGGTACGCGGTGCGAGGTCCAGGTCCGGGTCGGACTTGATGCGGTGGTACAGCGCAATGATGTGCAGCACCGCCAGGTGCTGGCGCTTGTACTCGTGGATGCGCTTGACCATGACATCGAACATCGACGACGGGTCGATGACCACGCCCGTGCAATCGCGCACCAGTTCCGCGAGCGCCACCTTGTTGTCGCGCCGCACGGCCTGCCACTGCTCGCGGAAGCCGGCATCGTCGGCAAACGGCTCCAGGGCACGCAACTGCTCCAGGTCGGTAACCCACTCATCACCGATGGCATCGGTCACCAACCGCGACAGGCGCGGGTTCGACAGTGCCAGCCAGCGCCGCGGCGTGACGCCATTGGTGATGCTCGTGAACTTCTCGGGCCACATCTCGTGGAAGTCCTTGAGCACGTCTTCGCGCATCAGCCGTGAATGCAGCTCCGCCACGCCGTTGATGGCGTGGCTGCCCACGCAGGCCAGGTGCGCCATGCGCACGTGCCGTTCGCCGTGCTCGTTGATCAGCGACAGCCTGGCCAGGCGCGAATCGTCGCCATAGAAGCGGATGCGCGCTTCTTCGAGAAAGCGCGCGTTGATTTCGAAGATGATCTCGAGATGGCGCGGCAGCACGCGGCCGAACAACGGCAGCGGCCATTGTTCCAGCGCCTCGGGCAACAGCGTATGGTTCGTGTACGCGAACGCCTGGCACGTGATGTCCCAGGCCTGGTCCCATGGCAGGTCGTGCTCGTCCACCAGCAGCCGCATCAGCTCGGCAATGCCGACAGCGGGGTGCGTGTCGTTGAGCTGTACCGCGAACTTCTCATGGAAGCGTGAAACCGGCATGCCATCGGCCGCGAGCAGCCGCAGCATGTCCTGCAGCGAACACGCGACGAAGAAATACTGCTGCTCCAGGCGCAATTCCTTCCCCTGCTGGGTCTCGTCGTTCGGGTACAGCACCTTGGTCAGGTTCTCCGACGTGATCTTCTTGCTGACCGCGCCGAGATAGTCGCCGCGGTTGAAGGTCGGGAAATCGAAGGCCTCAGTCGCGTCGGCGCGCCACAGGCGCAGCGTGTTGACGGTATTGACGCGGTAGCCCAGGATCGGCGAGTCGAATGGCACGCCGATCACCGTCTTGGCCGGCACCCAGCGCACGCAATAGTGCCCGCGGCCGTCGGCATAGTGCTCGGTATGGCCGCCCAGGCGCACCTGTACCGCCCATTCCGAACGCTGGATCTCCCACGGGTTGCCGTTGCGCAGCCAGCTATCGGTCTTTTCGACCTGCATGCCGTCGATGATGGCCTGCTGGAAGATGCCGTATTCGTAGCGGATGCCGTAGCCGAGTGCCGGGATCTCCAGCGTCGCCAGCGAATCCATGAAGCATGCCGCGAGCCGGCCAAGGCCGCCGTTGCCGAGCCCCGGTTCGATCTCCTGCGCCAGGATCTGATCGAGATCCAGCCCGAGCGCCTGCATGGCGGCCTGCACCTCGCTGTAGATGCCGAGGTTGATCAGGTTGTTGCCCAGGTGCGGGCCCATCAGGAATTCCGCCGACAGGTAGGCGACCGTGCGCGACGGCTGGTCCAGGTAAGCCTCCGACGTGCTGATCCAGCGCTGCACCAGGCGGTCACGCACGGTATGCGCAAGTGCCTGGTACAGGTCGTTCTGGCTCGCATGCTCGGGTGGCTTGCCCTGGGTGTGGAACAGATGATCCAGAAACGCGCGCCGGATCGTGGCGCTGGAAAGCGCGGTGCGGGTATCGTCGGCATGCTCGGGCCGGTTGGCTTCCGTCATGAACGACCTCCGTAGCGTGATGGTTCAGCGCTGGCGCGGCGGGCCGGGAAGCCGGCCCTGACGCACCGCCTGTGCCCGGGCGCGCAGGGCCGGAGCATCAAAGAGCCGGCGCACGTCCGCGTCAAGCCTGCGCTGCCAGTTGGGGTGGCCCGCCGTGGTCCCCGGCAGGTTGGCTTGCTCGGACACGCCGAGCAGGTCTTCCACCGGCAGCAGGCGCAGCGGCGTGCGCGTGCGGCCCAGCCAGGCCAGCACGCTGTCCAGTGGCGGATGCTCCGGCTCGGGCGCCGTCCCGCTGGCCAGGCCAGCATCGCACAGCGCCTGCCACAGCGCGGTGCGCTCGCGCACACGGGCGGCGTGTACGCCTTGCGGCGTTTCGTCCTGCGCCAGCAGGCCCAATTGCTCGCGCCATGCCAGGTCCCGGCCTTGCCACCAGCCTGCGACCGTTGGCAGGTCGTGCGTCGACGTGGTGGCCACGGCGTGTCGCGGCCACGCTTCGGCGGGCAGGAACGGCGGCGTGTCCGTGGCTGGAAACGCCGGGCCGTCGTTGTCGTCCGGACTCAGTGTTTCGCGTGCAAACCACAGCACGTCGATGCCGAGCACGCCGCGCCCGGCGAGTGCGCTGTCCAGATGCGCGGGCACCGTGCCAAGGTTCTCGCCGATGATGATCGCGTGGTGCCGCCACGATTCCAGCGCCACCAGCCGCAACAACTCCTGCAGCGGGAAGGCGAGATAGGCGCCGTCGCGCGCGGAGGCGCCTGCGGGCACCAGCCACATGCGCGCCAACCCCAGCACGTGGTCGATGCGCAAGCCGCCCGCGTGTGCCAGGTTGGCACGCAGCATCTCGATGAACGCCCCGTAGCCGCGCTGGCGCAGCCTTCGCGGCGAAAACACGGTCACGCCCCAGTCCTGTCCGAACGGGTTGTAGACATCGGGCGGCGCGCCGGCGTGGAAGCCCGGCAGCATGTCCTGCTGGCGCGACCACGCCTGGCTGCCGCCGGGATCGGCGCCGACTGCGAGGTCGCCGATCACGCCAATGGCCATGCCCGCGTCCCGCGCCGCGCGCTGCGCGCGCGCCAGGCCGTCGTCCGCGAGCCATTGCAGGAAGATGTGGTAATCGATCTCCTGCGGATGCGCGACCGTGAACGCGGTCACGGCTGCGTTGGCCGGGGACCGCAGCGTCACGGGCCAGCAACGCCAGTCCGCGGAGCCGTTGGCGTTCATGGAATTGGCTGCCTCGCCAAGTCGGCTCGCCTGGATCGCCTCGTAGCACGCGTGGTCGTGCAGTGCCGTGCCGCCGCGTGCACGGAACGCGGCGCACGCATCCAGCGCCGCTTGCGGCAAGAGCTGCGCACGGTGCTGCCATAGCCAGCGCAACACCGACAGGCGCAGGCGCGAGATGTCCACCCAGTCGATCTCGCTGCGTGCTTCATGTTGCGCGAATGCCGTACCGGCGTTCAGCGCCGCCATCGCGCTATCGACGGCATCCTGGCCGAATACCGCCGCTGGGTCGGCGTAGAGCGGGTTGTGGAACAGCCGGCTGGACGGCGAATAAGGGCTGTAGCGATCCGGCAGCGCGGCAAAGCCCGCATGGAGCGGATTGATTGCCACCGCATCCGCGTGCTCGCGGGCAGCGGCTTCGCAGCACTGCGCGAGCGCGGTCAGGTCGCCCATGCCAGTCGGTGCACCGCGGCGCAGCGCATAGAGTTGCACGGCCAGGCCCCATGCGCGTTCGCCCGCCGTGTGGCGGCCGGCTTCCCGCAGCGCGTCCTCCACGCCGAAGCAGCGGGGCGGAGCCACGGCCAGGACGGTCTCCGCCTCGCCGATGTGCAGGCAGTGGTAGCCACAGACGGCTACGGGCGACAGGCGCAGCGTCCCGTTTCCGGCAGGCTGTGCGGTGCCGTCGAGGTGGCTGCCGTCCTCGAGTTGGATCTGGTACGGCCTGGCTTCGGCGCCATTGGGCCAGGGAATATCAATGGGCTCGCCCAGGTCCGCCGTGATCAGCGGAGGCAGTCCCAGCGCGGCATCCTCGGCATCGAGCCGTGCGCCGGAGGCCCGGCATTGCGCCGGCGTGTCGCAAGCCAGCGCCAGGCCTTGCAGCATGCGCCGCAGCGCGTCGTCCGGGACCTGTTGCGGCCGGCCCCAGGCATCGAGCCAGCGTGGTTGCACGCCGGCGTGTACCGCGAGTGCATGCAATGCGTCTGAATCAGAGGTGGTCTTGGCGCTCATGAGACGGCCTCCTGCGGCGCGGCGCGTGCGGGCTCTGCCGGATGATCGAAGCGTTGTGGCGCGGCCTGCGCGGCCAGCAGCACCAGCGAATGGGCAGGCACGGCCTGCTCCGTGACGGCATTCGACGGCCGCCCGGCTTCCGCCTGTGGCTGGCTGCTGTCCAGTACCAGTTGCCATGGGAGCGCCGGTTCGGGTAGCCGGAACACGACGTCGGTATCGCCCGCGTTGAGCAGCAGCAGGGTCACGTTGACCGGACCCGGGTGTCCGTCTCGCGTCGCGCGGTGGGCCAGCTCGAGGCGTTCCGAGCGCGGCGGCGCTGCCGCGCGGCGCAGCGCCAGCGTGCGGATCTCCGGATCGGCCCACGCCTCCGGGCTGGGTGGCTGCCCCTCGGTATCGAACCACGCAATGTCGCCGATCCCCGGTGCGGGTTCCTGATTGCCGTGGGAAAAACGGTTGGCGCCGAGCGAAGGCAGCCGCAGGCGCAGCGCCAGCAGGCGGCGCACCATCTGCAGCAGCACCTGGCCGCGCGGCGTCTGGGCCTGCTTCCAGTCCAGCCACGACAGCGCGGTGTCCTGGCAGTACGCATTGTTGTTGCCATGCTGGCTGCGGCCCCATTCGTCGCCGGCGGTCAGCATGGGCGTGCCCTGGGCCAGCAGCAGCGTGGCCAGCATTGCTTGCGCGGCACGTGCGCGCAGCGCCAGGATGGCGGGGTCGTCCGTGGGGCCTTCGACACTGCCGTCGGGGCTCCAGTTGGCGCTGTAGTTGTTGTCGGTACCGTCGCGGTTCTCTTCGCCGTTGTCCTCGTTGTGCTTGCCGTTGTAGCTGACCAGGTCCGCCAGCGTGAAGCCGTCATGCGCGGTGATGAAATTGACGCTGGCCCAGGGCCGCCGGTGGCGCCGGTCGAACAGGTCGGCCGAGCCCGACAGCCGCGCCGCGAGTTCGCCGCGCTGTCCGGCGTCGCCGCGCCAGAAGCGGCGCACCGTGTCGCGGAACTTGTCGTTCCACTCGGCAAAGCCCGGCGGATGGTTGCCGAGCTGGTATCCGCCCGGTCCCAGGTCCCATGGTTCGGAGATCAGCTTGACACGGCTCAGCACCGGGTCTTGCAGGATCGCGTCGAAGAACGAGGCGCCAGGGTCGAAACCGTTCTGGTCGCGGCCCAGCGTCGCACCCAGGTCGAAACGGAAGCCGTCGACGTGGAAGCATTGCACCCAGTAGCGCAGCGAATCGAGCACCATCTGCAGCACGCGCGGATGGGGCAGGTTGAGCATGTTGCCGCAGCCGGTGTCGTTGAGGTAGTGGCGTTCGTCGCCGGGCACAAGCTGGTAGTAGCTGGCATTGTCCAGCCCGCGCCACGACACCGTCGGCCCGAGTTCGTTGCCTTCGCAGGTGTGGTTGTAGACCACGTCGAGGATCACTTCGATGCCCGCGGCATGCAGCCGCCGCACGGCGACCTTGAGCTCGTGAAGCTGGTCCGTGGCCAGGTACGACGGTTCCGGCGCGAAGTACGACAGCGTGTTGTAGCCCCAGTAATTGCGCAGGCCGCGTTCCAGCAGGAAGCGGTCCTGCAGGATCGCGTGGATCGGCAGCAGCTCGACGGTGGTGATGCCCATGCGCAGCAGATGGTCGAGAAAGCGCGGATCGCACAGCGCAGCAAACGTGCCGCGCTGGTGCGGCAGCACATCGTCGCGCAGCATCGACACGCCGCGCAGGTGGGCTTCGTAGATGACCGTGTCCTGCCAGGGCACGCCAGGCGGGCGGTCGTCGCCCCAGTGGAAGCTTTCGTCGACGACGACGGCCTTCGGCATGGTCGGCGCGCTGTCACGGCGGTCTGGCGTGAGGTCGGCGCGCGCACTCTGCAGGCGGTAGCCGAACAGCGCATCGGACCAGCGCACGGGCCCGCTGAGTTGGCGTGCGTACGGATCCAGCAGCAACTTGTGCGGGTTGAAGCGGTGCCCGCGCGCGGGGTCGTAGGGCCCGAACGCGCGGAACCCGTACAAGGTGCCGAGCGCGGCATTGGGCAGATAGCCATGCCAGATCTCGTCCGTGCATTCGGGCAGCGGCATGCGCGCGAGTTCCTTGCGCCCGTTTGCCGAGAACAGGCACAGGTCGATGCGCGAGGCATTGGCCGAGAACACGGCGAAGTTCACGCCGAGACCGTCCCATTGCGCACCAAGCGGATAGGGCTTGCCGGGGAGCAGGCGGTCCGGGACCTGGAGCGCCATGATCATGCCTGTGTTCCGGCGTGCTGCAGGATCACCGTGGCCAGCGGCGGCAGCGTCAGCAAGAGCGAGGCTTCCTGTCCATGCGACGCCACGGGCTCGGCCATCACGCCACCGCCATTGCCCAGGTTGCTGCCACCGTAGCAGGCCGCGTCGGTATTGAGCCGCTCATGCCAGCAGCCTTCGGACGGCACGCCGATCCGGTAGCCGTACCGCGGCACCGGCGTCATGTTGGTCACGGCCAGCACGACATCTCCGCCGCCGGGTGCCGGCCGGCGCAGCCACGCGAACACGCTGTTCTGGTGATCGTCGCCGACCACCCACTCGAAGCCGGCAGGCGAATGGTCAAGTTCGTGCAAGGCGGGCAGTTCCCGGTACAGCGCGTTGAGGTCGCGCACCAGCGTGTGGACGCCGCGGTGCATCGGGTGATCGAGCAGCGCCCAGTCGAGCTCGGCGTCGTGGTTCCATTCCTGCCACTGGGCCAGTTCGCCGCCCATGAACAGCAGCTTCTTGCCCGGGTGGGCCCACATGAAGCCGTAGTAGGCGCGCAGGCCGGCGAAGCGCTGCCAGTCGTCGCCCGGGCACTTGCGCAGCATCGAGCCTTTGCCGTGCACGACTTCGTCGTGCGACAGCGGCAGCACGAACGCCTCCGACCACGCGTAGACGGTGCCGAACGTCATGTCCTGGTGGTGCCATGCACGGTGGATCGGATCGAGCGACAGGTAGCGCAGCGTGTCGTGCATCCAGCCCATGTTCCACTTGAAATCGAAGCCAAGCCCGCCGCTGGCCGCGCTGGCGGTCACGCCGGACCACGCCGTGGATTCCTCGGCAATGGTCAGCGCGCCGGGGCAGCGTTCGTGCACGACGGTGTTGAGTTCACGCAGGAAGTCGACCGCCTCCAGGTTCTCGCGTCCGCCGAAGCGGTTCGGCACCCACTGGTCGGGGGCGCGGCTGTAGTCGCGGTAGAGCATGGAGGCCACCGCATCCACGCGCAGGCCGTCGACGTGGAAGTGTTCGAGCCAGTGCAGCGCCCCCGCCAGAAGGAAGCCGCGCACCTCGTTGCGCCCGAGGTTGTAGATCAGCGTATTCCAGTCCTGGTGGAAGCCCTCGCGCGGGTCTTCGTGCTCGTAGAGCGCGGTGCCGTCGAAGCGCGCGAGCCCGTGCGGGTCGGTCGGGAAATGCGCGGGCACCCAGTCGAGGATGACCCCGATACCGTCGCGGTGGCAGCGATCGATAAACGCCGCGAACGCCTGTGGCGGACCCAGACGGGCAGTGGGCGCGTAGAGCGACAGCGGCTGGTAGCCCCATGATCCGCCGAACGGATGCTCGGTCACGGGCAGCAGTTCGATGTGCGTGAAGCCCAGCTCGTGGACATAGGGGATCAGCCGGTCGGCCAGCACCTCCCAGCCGCGTGCCGGGTCGTTGGCCGCGCGCAGCCACGAGCCGACGTGGATCTCGTAGATCGACAGCGGCGCCGCATACGGGTCGACGGCATTGCGCAGTCGCATCCACTCGTCGTCCTGCCACGCGAACGGCGGCGCGGAAACCTGCGGCTGCGTCACGACCGATGCCGTCGCTGGCGGCGCCTCGGTCGCCAGCGCGAGCGGGTCGGCCTTGTCGGGTAATTCTTCGCCCTGCGGGTCCAGCAAGTCGAACTTGTAGCGGCAGCCGGGCCGCGCGCCCATGGCCTCGGGGATGAAGAGTTCCCAGACACCGCTCGGGTGGCGCAGCCGCATCGGATGCCGCGCGGGCTGCCAGCCGTTGAAATCGCCGACGACCGACACGCGCCGGGCGTTGGGGGCCCACACCGCATAGCGCACGCCCTGGATGCCGTCCACGTTGCGCCACTGCGCGCCAAGACAGGCCCCAAGCTCGAAGTGCCGGCCTTCGGCAATGAGGTGCAGGTCCAGTTCGCCCAGCAGCAGCCCCAACGCATAAGGGTCGTGGCTCAACTGCTGGGTGCCGTTGTGCCAGCGCACCAGAAGCTGGTAGACCGAGACCCCGGCGGGCAGGCGGCCGGTGAACACGCCGCCGGCATGCTGCGGCGTCATGGGGGTCAGCGGTTCGCCCCGCGAATCGGTCAGCATCACGGAGTGCGCGCCGGGCACGCAGGCGCGCACGATCAGCGTATCGCCGTCCCGATGTGGCCCCAGGATCGCAAACGGATCGCGATGCCGGCCTTCAACCAGCGCGCTCAGCTCGCCGTCGGAGAGGGTTTGCGTGCGGCGCTCGGGCGGCCTGGTGTCGACTCGGTTCATTGCGCCTCCAGGTTTCCGGCCATGAGCTTGCGCACCATGCGCGCGAGCCCGCTGGCGGGAAGGTCGATCCAGGCGACGCGATTGGCGGCTTCATACTCCACTTCGTACGCAGCGCGCTCCAGCAGGAACAGGTCGAGCAGCGGCTGGAACTGCGCGGCGTCCGCCCACGGCGTGCCGGAAGCCTCCATGTGCCGCCGGTAGCAGCCCAGGAAGGCGTCGCTGGCGGTTTCGCGGAAGCGTTCGAGCAGGCCGCCGCGGCGCTCCGCCAGCGCGGGCGGCAGCTCCGCGTGGGTGCGCTCCTGCCGGTCCGTGCCAACGGTCGCAGCGGCGTAGTCGATCGAACGCAGCAGCCCCGCGACGTCGCGCAGCGGTGAGGTCTTGCGCCGGCGCCAGTCGAGCGGCTGGCCCGGCTCGCCTTCGAAATCGACCAGGTAGGTGTCGTTCTGCGCGATCAGCACCTGGCCCAGGTGGAAGTCGCCGTGGAAGCGCGTCTGCAGGCTGCCCGGCGCCGCCGCGGCAAGTCGGGCGACCAGAGCGGGCAGGGCGTCGCGGGCCTTCAGCAGGGTATCGATGTCGGCCAGGAAGCGCTTGCTCGCGGATTTCGCGTCGTTCTGCGTACGCTTTTGCAGCAATGCCAGTGCATGCGTGATGGCTGCCATGGCCTGGTCGGTCCACTGCCGCGTTTCGGCTTCGGTAGCCGGCTGCGGGGCGAAGGCCGGATCGTCGGTCGGCCGCGCGAGTACGGCATGCAGTTCGGCCAGGCGTCGTCCGAGCGTGCCGGCCATGGTGGCGTACCCGTTCATGGCTTCGGCGAACTCGTCCTCGCTCTCTGGCGCAGGCAGCGCGTCGTCGATCACGCGGCTGAGATAGTCGAGCGTCCAGTCCCAGCCGTTCCCCTGGTTCAGGATGTAGCCCTGCACCATCATCAGCGTATGTGGCACGCCGTCAGCGCCGGTGCGGACCACCTCGCCCAGCAGCGGCGGCGAATGCGGATAACCCTGCGCCGTCAGGTAGCGCGTCATCTCCACTTCCGGATGCGTGCCGCCGGAAAGGCGCCGCACCAGCTTGAGCACGGCCGTGTTGTTGTAGGCCAGCGAGCTGTTGGACTGCTCCGCCGACATCCATTGGATTTCCTCCTGCTCGGGCTGTACCGCGGACAGCCCGGGCTCGGAACGGAAGCGGATCGTCTCCTGTGGTCCCTGCAGCTCGGCGTCGGCGCGCAGCGCGCGGATGACTTCGCGTGCGAATGGCTCCAGCACGAAGCCATCCGTGGCCAGTCCCACGCGGCTGCCCTGGCGCACGCGCGCCATCGACAGTCCATGCGCCAGCTGAGACACGCTATCGGCGCTCTCGCGGTCCCACAGCACCCCAAGCGGAAGCTGGTAGCGCTCGGTACGGCCGCCGGAGAGCCTGACCTCGACTTCGCCGAGGTAGATTTCCTCGCCCGTGGCGCCTTGCGTAAAAGGCGCCATGTAAGCGAGTGAGGCGCGCTGGATGCTGTCGTCCTTCGCACCGAACCAGCGCCGGCGGCGGATATAGGGCGGCAGCACTTCATCGTTGAGCATGCGGCGCGCGGCCTCGGTCAGTTCGGGGCGTCCCTTGTTCTGCAGCACGAGCGTGATCTGGTCGGGCATCTGTTCGGGGGCCGAGACGTGCCAGGCAGGGGGATGCGCCTCCTCGCTGAGCACGAACCAGTAGAAACCGTAGGGCGGCAGCGTAAGCAGGTAGGTCAGCGTACCGATCGCGGGGAACGGCGTAGCGCCCATCATTTCCACCGGCACGCGGCCATTGAACGCGGCAAGATCGAGTTCGACCGCCTGCGGCGCCCGCGACAGGTTCGCCACGCACAGGATGTGCTCGTCTTCGTACTCGCGCAGATAGGCCAGGATCTTGCGGTTTCCCGGAAACAGGAAGCGCAGCGTGCCGCGCCCGAACGCGCGATGCTTGCGCCGCAGCGCCAGCATGCGGCGCATCCAGTTGAGCAGCGAATGCGGGTCGCGCGCCTGCGCTTCGACGTTGACGGCCTCGTAGCCGTACAGCGGGCCCTGCAGCGGCGGCAGCACCAGGCGCTCGGGGTCCGCATGCGAGAAGCCGCCGTTGCGGTCCGGCGACCACTGCATGGGCGTGCGCACGCCGTCGCGGTCGCCCAGGTGGATGTTGTCGCCCATGCCGATCTCGTCGCCGTAGTAGATCACGGGCGTGCCCGGCATGGAGAACAGCAGGCTGTTCATCAGTTCGATGCGGCGGCGGTCGCGTTCCATTAGCGGCGCCAGCCTGCGCCGGATGCCCAGGTTGATGCGCGCACGGCGGTCCGACGCATAGACTTCCCACAGGTAGTCGCGCTCGCTGCTGGTGACCATTTCGAGCGTCAGCTCGTCATGGTTGCGCAGGAAGATTGCCCACTGGCAGTCGGTCGGCAGCTCCGGCGTCTGGCGCATGATGTCGGTGATCGGGAAGCGGTCCTCGCGCGCGATGGCCATGTACATGCGCGGCATCAGCGGGAAGTGGAAGGCCATATGGCATTCGTCGCCCTTGTCGCCGGTGCTGCTGCGCCCGAAGTACTGCTGCGCATCTTCCGGCCACATGTTGGCTTCGGCCAGCAGCACGCGGCCCTGGTAATGGGAATCGAGATGCGCGCGGATATGCCGGATCGCGGCATGCGTCTCGGGCAGGTTTTCGTTCGTGGTGCCTTCGCGTTCGACGAGGTAGGGCACCGCGTCCAGCCGCAGGCCGTCCACGCCGATGTCCAGCCAAAAGCGCATGACCGACAGCACCTCGTTCATGACCTGCGGGTTGTCGAAGTTCAGGTCGGGCTGGTGCGAATAGAAGCGGTGCCAGAAATACGCGCCGGCGACAGGGTCCCAGCTCCAGTTCGATTTCTCGGTGTCGCAGAAGATGATGCGCGTGCCGGCATAGGCCTGGTCATTGTCGGCCCACACGTAGTAGCGGCGCGCGGCGGAGCCCGGCTTGGCCTTGCGCGCGCGCTGGAACCACGGGTGCTGGTCCGAGGTGTGGTTGATGACCAGTTCCGTAATGACGCGGATGCCGCGCGCATGCGCCGCCGCGACGAAACGGCGCGCTTCGGCAAGCGTGCCGTAGTCGGGGTGCACGTTGCGGTAGTCCGCAATGTCGTAGCCGTCGTCGCGGCGCGGCGACGGGTAGAACGGCAGCAGCCAGATAGTATCGATGCCGAGGTCAACCAGATAGTCCAGCTTGGCCAGCAGACCGGCGAAGTCCCCCACGCCGTCGCCATTCGCGTCGTAGAACGATTTGATATGCAGCTGGTAGACGACCGCGTCCTTGTACCAGAGCGGATCCGCATTGAGCAGCAGGGCGTTGGCGGGTTCGGTCAGGCGTTTCATCCGTGTCTCCGTATGCCTTGGATTGCCGCGCCTTCATGCGCCGTGGGGATCAGCGCTGGCCGGTGGCGCGGTATCGCGCTGCACCGGCTTGCCGATGGGGGTGATGTGCCACAGCGCAAACGGCAGCCGCGCCGGATCGATGCGGATGCGCTGGCGCTTGCCGTGCCATGCGAAGCGGTGTTCGTCCATCAGGTCCTGCACGGCCACGCTGCCGTGATCGGGCAGGCCCCATTCCCATAGTGGAATTTCCACCGTGGCTTCCTGCGGCGCGTGCGGGTCCATGCTGATCGCCGCGAGCAGCACGTCGTCGCCGAAGGTTGAGTCCGTGCCGGGCACGAAGCGCGCGAAGTACAGCACCGCGTCATTGCCGGCGGAGTAGATGCGCAGGCCCAGGTGGCTTTGGAGTGCCGGATGGCCGAGCCGGATCTGGTTCAGCCGCGTGATCTCGGCCACGATGTTGCCGGGCTGCTGCCAATTGCGGGCGCGGATCTGGTACTTCTCGGAGTCGAGGTATTCCTCGCGCACCTTGCCGTCGAGCACCAGCGGCTCGGACTCGCACAGCTCGAACCCGCTGTACATGCCCCACAGGCCGGACAGCAGCGTGGCCAGCGCCGCGCGGATCAGGAACGCCGGACGTCCGCCGCGATGCAGGAAGTACGGGTTGATGTCGGGCGTGTTGACAAAGAAATGCGGGCGGAAGAATTCGCGCAGCGGCCCCTGCGTGAGTTCGGTCATGTACTCGGTCAACTCGGCGCGCGTATTGCGCCACGTGAAGTAGGTGTATGACTGGCTGAAGCCGAGCTTGGCCAGCCGCGCCATCATCTTCGGGCGCGTAAACGCCTCGGCCAGGAAGATGGTGTCGGGATGCCGCGCGCGCACGTCGGCAATCATCCATTCCCAAAACGGCAGGGGCTTGGTGTGCGGGTTGTCCACGCGGAAGATGCGAACGCCATGCTCTACCCAGAACATCACCACGTCGCGCAGTGCCTGCCACAGTGCCGCCGCGGCTGGCGCGGCCGCGTAGAAGTCGACATTGACGATGTCCTCGTACTTCTTGGGCGGGTTTTCGGCGTAGCGCAGCGAGCCATCGGGCCGGCGCGTGAACCACTCGGGATGCTGCCTGAGCCACGGATGGTCGGGTGAGCACTGGATCGCGAAATCCAGCGCCAGTTCCAGCCCGGCCGCTGAAGCGGCGCGGCCCAGGCGCTGGAAATCCTCGAAGGTGCCGAGCTGCGCATGCAACGCATCGTGGCCACCGTCTTCGGCTCCGATGGCATAGGGGCTGCCGGGCTCGTCGGGGCCCGCGCGCAGGCTGTTGTTGCGGCCCTTGCGGTGGGCCTTGCCGATCGGGTGGATCGGCGGGAAGTACAGCACGTCGAAGCCCATCGCGCGGATGGCGGGCAAGCGCGCGATCACGTCGTCGAAGGTGCCGTGGCGGCGCTCGTCATTGCTTGCCGAGCGCGGGAACAGTTCGTACCAGCTCGCGAAGCGGCTGGCGAGCCGTTCCGCCTCCACCGGCAGCGGCACCGGATGCCGGCTCGCGAACGGGCGTCCCTCCGGCTTCTGCATGGCGGCCTGCATGACCGCGGCAGTGCGCGGCGACAGCAGGATCTCGAGGCGTGCGGCATCGTCGCCGGCACTCGCAGTCAGCTCATCGACCAGCGCCGCCAGGTCGCTATCCGGCGGCGGGGCCTCGCCCTTCGCGGGCATCAGCGCATCCGCCACGAGCCTGGCACCTTCCTCGGTCTCCAGCGAAATGTCTACGCCGGCCGCGCGCTTCTTGCCGATCTCGTCGAGCCAGCTCGCAAAGGCATCGCGCCAGGCCTCGACCGTGAACTCGTGGCGGCCCAGCGCGACAAGCGGGAAGCTGCCGGTCCAGCGGTCGTTGACCCCCAGCCGCATTGGCGCTTCCTGCCACGTTTCCTCACCGGGCGCACGCCACAGGACGGCGGCTGCCAGCTTGTCGTGGCCGTCCATCCAGATATCGGCGCTGACCTCGACCCGTTCGCCGACCACGCGGCGCACTGCAAAACGCCCTGCATCGCAGGCGGGCTCGACGGCTTCGATCGCAATGCGCGGCGACGCCAGCGCGGCCACCACGCTGCCGAGCCCGCTGGCGGTGATCGTTTCGCCGGGCTGCGGCGCGCGCGCGGCGGGCCGCAACGGCGAGGGTATAGCCCGATACAGGCGGATATCGGCAGGGGCCAGCGTAATGTCGGCCAGCGCGTCGAGCGTGGTATCGGCGTCGACGCTGCCACCCGGGCCGCCGTCGGATGCTTCGAGGCTCGCCGCAGCGCGCGGCAGCGTGGACAGCACGCGATCGACGCCAAGCGTGCCCGGCTCCTGCGTGTCGGGGTTGACGACCACGGTCAGCGCCGATTCGGGCAGTGCCGCGCCATCATGGCCATCCTGTGCCTGCAGGCGGGCGAGCACGGTGAGCGGCGCGTCTGGGCCGCTCAGCAGCCGTACCGACACCGCAGGCGCCAGCGCGCGCGCGGAAAGCCACGCATTGGCCTGCAGCACTTCATGGGTGATGTCATACGGCGCACCGTCCTGCGCGCCACCGTCGTCCGCCAGCGGATCGTGCGCCTGCGTGCCGCCGGTTTCGAAGCCGGCCGGCACCAGCAGGCCGTCGCCAATGGCGGCCGCCGTCCACAGCGCACGGCGTGCGGACAGGGCATCCTGCCTTGCCGGAGACTGTGCTGGTGCCGCCAGCACGCGCCCGAAAGGCCGCAGGCGCGCGATTTCCTCGGTCAGCCACGCGCTGCGATAGTCCCACCACGGCAGGGAACAGAACGCGCCATCGAACTGCCCGGGCAAAAGGCCTTCCAGTTGCGCCGGAGTCAGCCCTGGTGTCCAGGCCAGGAAGAGAGGCCGCCTGGCCTGCTGTGCCCCGGCGTCGCCACGCAACGCCCCGGTCAGTGCGGCCCAGTGGCGTCCGGGCACGCGCGCTGGCGCGCGCAGGCAGAAGCCGGCAACGCCCGCTGCCATGGCCGCACGCAACTGCGTGGCCCACCAATCGACGAGAGCGGTAGCCACGTCCGACCCATGCCAGCGCAGCCGCGCGCCGGGCAGGTGATTGTCGGTATCGTGCGGGGCAAAAGCCGGCGCGGCGTGATCGATCCACGCGGGGTCCATCACGGCGGCGCCGTTGTCCTGATAGCGGTCCAGCGAAACGTCGAGCAGTGGCGTCAGGCCGTGCCGGGCGCAGAGCGCGCACAGCGCTGACAACTCAGGCAGCGCGTCCCGGTTGGCCGGCACAACGGCGGGCCGGCCGGAAAGCAGGACG
Organism: Cupriavidus numazuensis; assembly: GCF_905397435.1. Taxonomy (GTDB): domain Bacteria; phylum Pseudomonadota; class Gammaproteobacteria; order Burkholderiales; family Burkholderiaceae; genus Cupriavidus; species Cupriavidus numazuensis. Next base: position 22,563 of record NZ_CAJPVI010000023.1, on the reverse strand, counting down.
TGGTCAAAGCCCAGCGCGGCGACGCGCCGCAGTGCTTCGTGCTGCGAGTCGGGCTGGTCGGAAGTCCGGTCGATGGTGAGCTGGCAGATGCGCACGTAGTATTCCCTTGGCTGGTTGGGCCTGCATCCCCGTATCCCCAGGCAGTACACAATTGGACTGAAGCCATGCGAAGTGCGTGCCAAGGCCGATTCCGTACCGGCCCAACCCCGCGCCCCTAACGCCGGCAACGGCGCGCGGCGGGGCGGTGTGCAACCGGCGTGGACGTTCGTCCGTGTAAAAGGTGCAGCCCCCACCGCCCCGCTTGAAAAAATTGCGCTGATGCAGACAGCGCCCGTGATGTGCGCGCGCAGCGGGCAGGTACGCTTCATGCTCGCTGACAGGCCAGCCATGCAGCGGGGAGCAGACATGCAAGACTGGCTGGAAGCCATGCAGTGGCCGGCCATGGTGGCCACCATCATCGCGACCTGGTTCGTGGGATCGCGTTCGGTCGCGCGGCGGCGCGCCGGGTTCTGGATATTTCTCGTCAGCAACATCCTGTGGATCGCGTGGGGCTGGCAGGGCGACGCGTACGCGCTGATGCTGCTGCAGGTGGCACTGGTGGCGATGAATGTGCGCGGCATGCGCAAGGCGGACAAGACCTGGCGCGACACAGGGCGCGAGACAGGGCGCGAGAGAGGGCGGGCGGGTTCCGGACGAACGGGCTGACGGCGGAGATGTTTGCCGCCGTCAGCCACGACAGGCGCCTGTTGCCGATGGCGCCGGCCAGCTTACGGCTTCGGCAACGGATTCGGAGAATCCCCCTTCGGGCCGCTCGGTGCTTCCGCGGTCGGGGCGGGCGGTGTCCCTTGTTCACGTGGCTTCTTGTGGCGAGCGGTGGTGCCGGATTGCTTGCTTGGCGACTTGTGCATCTTCTGGTCGGTCGCTGTGCTGGTGCCGGTGCCCGAGTTCATATCCGTCGCAGCAGGTGCATTGCGCCCGCCAGGTGCGCCTTCCATGGAGGTCGGGGGCTGGCTCGGGTTCGGCACATTGGGCGATGCGGGGGCCTGCTGGCCGAACGCCGGCAGGCAAAGCGCGGTACCAATGACCAGCGCGCTGGTGGCGAGGGTGCGTTTCATAGCGGTCTTCTCCAGTTGTCGTCATGGGACGAGCGGACGGCGCTGGTGTTCTGGCTGCCACGGCTGGTGTTGCCACGTCGGGCCAGTTCTCAGTAGTGGCACAGCCGCCCCAGCGCCCAAATGGCGGCGGCCTCGCGCACGGTGGTTCGCTGCATGCCGCCGCGGCCCGCGATTCGGGCCGGGCGCGCGGTGCGGCGCGGATTCAGGTGGGCGATGGCAGCGAATGGCAGGCTGCTCATCGTCCGGGCAAGCGGGTGACCGACGCGCCGTTGATCTTCCCCGGCGCATGGGCCTTCGCGGGGTGGCCAGTTTCAGGGCCTCGCTTGTTCTTTTCCCGCACGAACGTCAGGACGCCATTGCGCTCGAGCACGACACGGCTGATACCCTCCAGCGTTTCGGCCTGCAGTGACGACCGCAGATTGGCCTTCAGGTCCTCCTCGCTGACCATGGCCTGTGCGACGCGGGCATGGTCGACGTTGCCGTCCTTGAGCAGGTCGATCGCCTGTCCGCCCGTGAAGCGGTCGAACGTGGGATAGCGCGACGACAGCCAGGCCACCCCACGGTGCATCAGCACCAGCACAAGCGCGGCGGCAAACGCGGTCGGGAACGACGTGGCGCCGACGACGGCGCGTGACAGCACCGCGCCAAGCAGCAACACAACGCACAGGTCGAACGCGGTCTTCTGCGCAAACGATCTGCGGCAAGCTACGCGCAGGAGCAGCCAGGTCGCGATAAAGACAATGACGGCACGCACAGCCCCCTGCCACCACGCGAGCTGGTCGCCTTCGCCGAGCACGGCGTGCATGAAGCCGTTCAATGAATCCATGGCGCTCTGTGTGTGAGTTCGCGATGACTGACGCGGCGGCAGGTTTCGTGCCAGCTCGCCAAGTCACCTTGCTGTCGTTTCGCGGGGCTGAAGACCCTTGCGGGCAGCAGAAAGTACATCCGGACCCAGCGCATCTTGTAATTCCTGCCCGCCACCGGTGGCCGCCGCGCGCACCTCCGTGCCGGCGGCGACGTGGCTTCCATCTTGCGTGGCGGCGCTGTGATCCCGGCGCGCCTGACGGCCGGAAGCGCAAATCGACGGAGACAGACAATGGATCGAAGCCACAGACCACCAGCACCGGAGATGCCATGGCGCGAACCGCCGCTTGCGGATGCCGACATGCGCAGCCATTACGTGGGCGCGTATGGCATTTTCGACTACGACCAGCCGGTAGACCCGGCCGAACTGGCGGCGCCGCGCAGTCGTGGCGAATGGGCGCAAAGCCCGGCGGGCCATGGCCAGTTCCGGCACGACGCGCCTTCGCAGGCGGACGCCTACGATCAATTCACGGGGGTCAACGAGCGCGCATCGCGCAGCGGACAATACGCTGGCGAGCGGTACCGGCCCCAGGGACCGCGTGGCTACCAGCGCAGCGACGAACGGATCCTGGAGGACATCTGCGACCGGCTGACGCGCAGCGGCCGTCTCGATGTGAAGGATGTGGAGGTCCGCGTGGACAGCGGCGTGGTCACGCTGGAAGGCAGCGTGCCGGACCGCCTGCAGAAGTACCGTGTGGAGGATATCGTCGACGACGTCTTCGGCGTGCGCGACCTGTTCAATCGACTGCGCGTAAGCCGGTAGCCGGCGCGGCGTCCTGCCTCGCGCGCGGTGCGGGTCGCCGTGGCTTCCCTCACCGGGCAACGCAGCTGTTCAACCGGCAATCTTCAACCCGCGATCGCGCTCAGATCCGGACCCACGTTGCAGCCTAACGTCCGCACACTGCCATCGGGTGCGTGGACCAGCAGGTCCACCTTCTTCCGCCGTGCCAGCGCAGTGGCGGCGCTGATCGCGGCTTCCTGCGTGGCATGGTGGGATTCGGCGTAGCGCGCGCCTTCGTGAATCACATCCCAGCCGTTTCCGTACGGGACAACGTGTAGGTTGCTGCCCATCTCTGTCTCCTGAAGCGCCGATGCTTGAGTCGGTAAATCTATTGTGGCGCCTGTGGCAGGGATGTCTATCGGTCACCATCTGACAAGGCGGGAGCAGCAAAGCCGACATCGGGCGGAAATTTCTGGTCATTTGTGCTTGCTCTTATAAGCTGGACGAGGATCGCCTGCAAAGGAGCAAGCCATGCGTGCAAGATTTGCGCGGGGACTGACGCAGTCTCCAGTGACTGTGGTGGCCCGCGCTTTTGATGGCGATGTCGGCTGGATGCCCCAGCTTGGAGATCTCGTGACGGTCTACAGCCAGGACCAGGACACCGAGTTCGATATCCGCCTGAGCGAAGTGGTGGACGCCGGGCGCTGGCGCGGTGTGGTCTATGCGATCAGCCGTGGCCACGAAGTGCTCGTCACCGCGGAAGGGCTCGAGATCGACGATGTGGTGGAAGTCATGCGCGAGGAGATCGCCGCAGTGATTCCGTGCAGCCATCCGCACTGAGATGGCAAGCGCCCGACGGCTTCCCGTCGGGCGCAGTTCAATGCAGCGGGCCGGCCGTCAGGCGTGCTCGGCCTGGCGCGGCACGCCAAGCCACATCGACAGTCCGCTCGCCACCAGCAGGGCGGCCAGCAGGTACAGCGCATTGTCGAGGCTTCCGGTCTGCACCTTGATCTGGCCGATCACCCATGGGCTGACAATGCCGCTCGTAATGCCGACGCTGCTGATAAAGGCGATGCCGGCTGCGGCGCCGCTTGCGGGCAGATGCGATGGCGGCAGCGACCAGAACACCGGCAGCGCGGCAAAGATCAGCACCGCGGCCATGGACAGGATCGCCAGCATCGCCGCCAGGCTTTGCAGATGCAGCGTGAGCGCAGCCAGCGCCAGTGCGCCGCCAACCGTGCACAGCAGGAAATGCCGGTGGCGTTCACCGCTGCGGTCCGAGTGCCGCGCGATCAGGATCAGGCCAACCGCGCCGACCGCATTGGGCACGACCGAATAGAGGCTGATGGAAACGACATCGGTAATGCCGAAGTCCCGGATCATCAGCGGCATCCAGAAGCTCAGCGCCAGCGAGCCACAGGTCAGCGAAAAATAGATGAACGCGAACAGGTAGACGCGCGGGTTGCGCAGCACCTGGAGCAACGCTTGCAGCGAATGCGCCTTGATGCCGTGATCCTGCGCGCGGGCACGCTCCAGGAACGCCTTTTCGCCGTCGCTGAGCCAGCTTGCCTGGTGCGGCTCGTCGACCAGGAAGAACGCCGCGATCAAGCCGAGCACGATGGCCGGTGCGCCTTCGATCGCGAACATCCATTTCCAGCCCTGCATGCCGAGGACGCCGGCCATGTCGCGCATGATCCAGCCTGACACCAGTCCGCCCAATACACCGGCGATCGCCACGCCCGCGAAGAAGATCGCCATCACAGCGGCGCGGCGCTTTGCGGGAAACCAGTACGTCAGGTAGAGCACGATGCCGGGAAAGAAGCCGGCCTCGAATACGCCAAGTAGGAAGCGCAGCGTATAGAACTGCGTCGGCGATGACACCGCCATCATGGCGACCGATGCCGCGCCCCACAGCACCATGATGCGCGTGAAGGTCCGGCGTGCGCCGAAACGCGCGAGCAGCATGTTGCTGGGCACCTCGCACAATACGTAGCCAATGTAGAAGACCGCCGCACCGAGGCCGTACATGGCATCGCTGAAGCCAAGGTCCTGCTTCATCTGCAACTGCGCAAAGCCGATGTTGATGCGGTCCAGGAATGACACTACGTAACACACGAACAGGAACGGGATCAGGCGCAGCCAGATCTTGCGGTACAGCGCGTCTTCTTCGTGCGCGGCGTAAGCGGGGGCCGCAATCGCCCCTGAGGCCAGATTGCTCATTTGCTTTGTCTCCGGTGTGAGCGCCGCCCGCGCCGGCGTTTTCTACGCCTTCGCAACGGGTCGGTGCGGGAAGGGATGGGGCACGCGCGCGGCGTGCCCGCAGGGTCAGCTCGCGGTGGTGATATCGCCCGCGATGCCTTCGCGTGCGGCGTGCATCGCGGCGAGCAATACGTCGTGGTCGCCGATATGGTTGGCCAGCAACAGGATGAGCTGCGCGTTGGCCGCCTGGCTCTGCGCGTCGTCGAGATCGCGGTGCATGTCGATCAGCGCTTCATAGAAGTCGTCAGGACGTGCGAGGTTGGGCTCGGTATTGAGCGTGTGCGCCTGGGTGTCTTGGGCGTGGGCCGGCATGGCGATGTCTCCGAAATCTGTAGGGCGGCGGGTTGGCTTATGCCGCCATCGCGGCCGATTCATGGGCCTTGCTCGCGGGCAATTGCGCACCGCTTGCGCGCGCCAGTGCGTCGCGGATACGCTGCGCATCGATGCGGCGCCAGCGTGCGCAGACATGCTGGTCCGGCCGGATCAGGTAGAAGGTGCCCGGCGCGGCGTTGTAACGCTGAGCCGCAAGACCTTCGTCGTCACGCAGAATCGTGGTACCGGACACGGCTTGCGTCGATGTGCCGAGGTACACGATGCGCAGCGGCAGGCCAGACTGTTCGATCTGTTCGAGCGCAAGGCGGCTATCGCCGTCGAGGCTGTCGGTCGAGCCGAACACCAGCCCCGTGAATTCGCCGCCGAGATGCTGGAGCAGCCAGCCCGCACCATGCGCGTCGGAAACGGGCGCATCCACGCAGGCAGTGCCCGGCACCATCGTGCCGCCGAAGCCATCGACATCTGGCGTATTGAGCGGCGAACCATGCAGCACCGCGGGCACTGACAGGCGGCCGCTGTTGACGAGCTTGCGCGCAAACGCATGGCGCCGCGCCAGGCCCAGCACCGCATCGCGGAACACGCGGCTGACCGCGCTCTTGGGCGTGATGAAGTCGGTCGCGCGGGTGGAGTTCAGGATGTTCTCGTCGGCCGCGTACTCGCGTTCGCTCGCGTAGGTATCGAGCAGGCTATCCGCGGCGCGGCCTTCGAGCACGTAAGCGAGCTTCCACGCGAGGTTCTCGGCATCCTGCACGCCGCTGTTGGCGCCGCGCGCACCGAACGGCGAGACACCGTGCGCGGAATCGCCGGCAAACAGCACGTTGCCATGCCGGAAGCTGTCCATACGCAGGCACGAGAACGTGTAGACGCTGACCCACTCGAGCGTGAATTTCGCGTCCGGGCCGAGCAGGGCCTGCACACGCGGAATCACGCGTTCCGGCGCTTTTTCAAGTACAGGATCGGCGTCCCAGCCAAGCTGGAAGTCGATGCGCCAGACGTTGTCGGGCTGGCGGTGCAGCAGCACCGACTGATGCGGGTGGAACGGCGGGTCGAACCAGAACCAGCGTTCGGTGGGGAAGTCCGCTTCCATCTTCACATCGGCAATCAGGAAGCGGTCCTTGAAGGTCCGGCCCTTGCTGTCCAGGCCCAGCAGCTTGCGTACCGGGCTGCGCGAGCCATCGGCCGCCACGACGTAGCGGGCAGCCAGTGTGTAGCAGCCGTCCGGCGTTTCGATGGTCAGGGCAACCGTCTCTTCGGGCGTGCCGGGCTGGCGCTGTTCGAGCCCGACGACCTTGCTGCGCCAGCGGATCTCGATATTGGGCAGTTCCTGCGCGCGTTCGAGCAGGTAGCCTTCCACGTAATACTGCTGCAGGTTGATGAAAGCAGGGCGGTGATGGCCCGCCTCGGGCAACAGGTCGAAGCTGTAGACCTGCTGGTCGCGCAGGAAGACCCGGCCGACGTTCCAGCTCACGCCCGTATCCACCATGCGCTGGCCGCAGCCGAGGCGATCGAAGATATCCAGCGTCCGCTTGGCGAAGCAGATCGCGCGCGATCCCGTTGACAGCGTGCAGTCGTCGTCGACCAGCACCACGCGCACGCCGCGTTGCGCCAGGTCGATGGCCGTGGCCAGGCCGATGGGCCCGGCACCGACCACGACGACAGGATGGACCGTGCCGCCCGCTTGCCCGTCGCGCTGGTCCGCGCAGGGCTGGTACTCAAATGACAGGCGCTGGTAATCGATGGTCATGCCTATGTCTCCGTCCACTCTCGTTCAGTCTTTTGTACGGTGCCGTCTGCGCGTCAGTCCTGCAGCGCGGCCCACATGTCCTTGTCGCGCTGGGCCGTCCAGATGCGCGGGTGGCCGATGCCGCTGGCCTCGTCAAAGGCGCGCGAGACGTCGAACGGCAGGCAATGCTCGTAGATGAAGACCTGGCCGAACTTCGGGTCCATCGCCAGGCGCGTATGTGCCATGGCGGCCTTCAGGTCGAGCTTGTCGGCCACGGCTTCCTTGCCGGCCTGGAACAGCGTGGTGACGAAGTCCTTGGTGTAGGCGATGCCCTTGCTGACCTCTTCGGGCGTGGTCAGCGCCGGGCCGCGGCCGGGCACGAGTTTTTCGGGCTGCAGCGCGGCCAGCGCATCGAGCGTGGCGGGCCACTCGGCGAGCTGGGCGTCGCCGCAGTAGCAAGCCGCGTCGTATTCGACCAGGTCGCCCGAGAACAGCACCTTCTGCGACGGCAGCCACACCACGGTGTCGCCCTTGGTGTGGCCGGAGCCCAGGTGGGCGATGCGGACTTCCAGCTTGCCGAGGTACAGCGTGATTTCCTTCTCGAACACCAGCGTCGGCCAGGTCAGGCCCGGCACGGTCTCCACGCCGGCGAACAGGCGCGGGAAGCGTTCGATTTCCGACTTCATGTCGGCCTCGCCACGCTCGACGATCATTTCGTAGGTGCCGCGGCTGGCAATGACCTGCTGCGCGCCTTCGGCGAAGTACGCCGATGCGCCAAGTACGCGCACCGCGTGGTAGTGCGACAGCACCACGTACTTGATCGGCTTGTCGGTGATCGCGCGGATCCTGGCGATCAGGTCCTGCGCCATGGCCGGGGTGGCGGTGGTGTCGATGATCATCACGCCGTCGTCGCCGATGATCACGCCGGAGTTGGGGTCGCCCTCTGCCGTGTAGGCATAGGCGTTCTCGGACAACTGGGTGAAGGTGATCTGCTTGGCTTCCAGGTCAGCCTGGGATGCGAATGCCTTGCTCATGCTGTCGGTCCTTTTGGTGGGGGCAGGCGAGGCAGCCGCATAAGCCGTATGCGGTACTGCGGCTGTCTCGCCCCGTTTTCATGGATCTTGGTTCTGTCGCAGCGCCGGTCGGCGCGCTGTGCGACGGGGTACTGTCATCTTAGGAAACCGAGTGAAATTAATCAATAGCTAATCGCTTAGCCTATGGTTAATTTATGGGGCAGACGGGAAATGCGCGGGTAAACACCGATGCCGGGAGCCAGTGGCGGTGACGTTCGATTAATATCTGGGCTTTCCGGAGAGGACAATGGCGGCAGCGGGGCGCAAGACGGCGCAGGCGGAGGGCGAGGAGAAGGTGCAGCGCGGCATCCAGAGCGTGGAGGTAGCCGGCCGTTTCCTTTGCGCGCTGGCAGCCGGGCGCGCACCGATGACGCTGGCCGAACTCGCGGACGCCGCGCAACTGGCGCCCGCGCAGGCCCATGCCTACCTGGTCAGCCTGACGCGGCTCGGGCTGATCAAGCGTGACCACCTTTCCGGCCGCTACGAGCCGGGTCCGCTGTCGTTGCAGCTTGGCATGCTGCATCTTGATTCCGACCCTGCCTACCGCGCCGCTGTGCCGCGCGTGGACGAACTGGCGGAGGCGACCGGCTTCAGCGTGGCCATCAGCATCGCCGGCCCGCACGGGCCCGCCATCGTGCGCTATGTGCCGGCCGCGGCGCCGCTCCATGTCAACCTGCACGTGGGCACCGTGATGGCGCTGGCCGCGACGGCGACCGGTCGCGTGTATTGCGCATTCGAGCCGCGTACACGCTGGGACGCGATTTGGCGGCAGCAGCAGCCGCACGTCACAGCGGCAGCTGCGGCAGGGTTCGACGACACGCTGCAGGCGATCCGCGCACGTGGCATGGAGCGCAGCATCGACACGCCAAGCCCGGCCGTGAGCAGCCTCAGCGTGCCGGTGCTCGATACGGATGGGACGTTGCGGCTGGTGCTGACCGTGGTGGGATCGACGGGCACCATCGACGTGGACTGGCAGGGACCGGTGGCAAAGGCGCTGCAGGCCACTGCCAGGGCCATCAGCGCAGACCTTGGACAAGCATGACGACGCAAGCCGCCCCGAACGATGATGACAAGGCCGCCGACGGCGGCAAGCCCCAGCGCGGCATCCAGTCGCTCGACAGTACCGGCCAGTTGCTGGCGGCGCTGGTGGCGGCAGGCCGGCCGCTGCCGTTGCGCGACCTTGCGCAGGCCGCCGGCATGGCGCCGGCCAAGGCGTTTCCGCATCTGGTCAGCCTGCAGAAGACGGGGCTGCTGGCGCGCGATGCCGCCGGCAACTTCCTGTGCGGGCCGCTCAGCCTGGAGCTCGGCCTGATCGCGTTGCAGCGCCTGTCACCCACGCGCGAGGCGGAGCCCGAGATCATCGAACTGGCGGAGGCCACGGGCCTGAGTGTGGCCATGGCGGTGCTCGGGCCGCTGGGGCCGACGGTGGTACGGCTCGAGGAGTCGGCACGGCCACAGCATGTGAGCCTGCGCGTTGGCACGGTGCTGTCGCTGGTCAATACCGCGATCGGCCGCACCATGGCGGCCTATTTGCCGGAGAACGTGCTGGCTGGCTTGCTGGAGCGTGACGACCTGCGCATGGCCGGGGTGCCGCGCGCCGACGTGCTGCTGGATAGCGGGGGCCTTGTGCCCGACTACGCCGACCGGCTAGCGCGCGTTCGGGCCGGACAGGTCGACAATGCGCTGAGCCGGCCCGTGCCCGGCATCGACACGCTGGCGGCGCCCGTGTTTGATCACACGGGCAGCCTCGCACTGGTGGTGGCGGTGATGGGGTCCACGGGCAGTTTCGACAGCGGCACGCAAGGGGCTACCGCTGATCTGGTGCGCCAGGCGGCGCACCGGCTGTCGTGGCGCTTCGGCGCCATGCAGGCGCCGGGCTGAACTTCTCTTTCGTTGGGGCGCTTACTGTTCCACGCGGATATTCGCTGACTTGATCAGCCCATCCCACTTCTCGTACTGCGCGCGGATATAGCTGCCGAACTGCGCAGGCGTGGACGGGAACGGCACCGTGCCCTGGCTGGCGAGCTTGCTGGCCATTTCGGGCTGCTTCAGCGACGCGACGATCTCGCTGTTGAGCCGGTCGACCACAGCCTTCGGGGTGCCGGTTGGCGCCACGACACCGAACCACGCGGTCAGTTCATAGCCGGGAACGCCGGCAGCCGCCAGCGTGGGCACACCGGGCAGTTGGTCGGAAGGCTTCTGCGTGGTGACCGCCAGCGCGCGCACGCGGCCGTCGCGGATGTACGGCAGCGCGGTCGAGACGCTGTCGAACATCATCGTCAGCCGGCCGCCGATCAGGTCGGTCATGGATGCGGCGCTGCCCTTGTACGGGATATGCGTGATGTTGACGCCCGCCATATGCGTGAACAGTTCACCGGCCAGATGCGACGACGAACCGTTACCGAACGAGCCGTAGGTCAGCTTGCCGGGCTCCTTGCGCGCGAGTGCGAGCAGTTCCGGTACGGTGCGCGCAGGCACGGACGGATGCACGACCAGCACATTGGGCAAGTAGGCGACGGAGGCTACCGGCGCGAAATCCTTGAGCGGATCGTAGCCAGGCTTGTCATAGAGGCTCTTGTTGACCGCCAGCGAGCCGAATGTGCCGAATAGCAGGGTGTAGCCATCGGCCGGGGCACGGGCCACGGCGATCGCAGCGATATTCCCGCCCGCGCCCGGGCGGTTATCGATCACCACGGGTTGTCCGAGTCGCACCGACAATGCATTGCCGACCTCGCGCGCGAGCAGGTCGGTCGCGCCGCCCGGAGGGAAGGGCACGACAAGCCGCACCGGCTTGTCGGGATACGCCGCAAGGGCACTGCCGGCCGCGGCCAGCGAAATCAGCAGCCCTGCGGCCGCACGCCTGATCCAACCCGTCATCGCTGTCTCCTCTGTCGTGTTTTGCGATGCAAAGCGGCAGTGTGTCGCAGCGCGTGAACGCGTGGGTTTCGATTTGGCAAAGGCCGTCTTTGCGGCGCGATGCCATCAGGCGGCGGGCATGCCGAGCATTGTCAATGGATTGCCGCCGCGTTCGTAGACTTCGGCCGCTTGCAGCAGCGCGCCAAGCTCGCCGTGGCCATGAAGCACCGCATCGCGGATGGCCTGGGTGACCGGAAACGTGTCCTGGATATCGCGCCGCGTGCCGTCAGGCTGCAATGGCGCCAGCGATAGCACGCCGGTCAGGAAAGCCGCGTCGGCCAGCGCAGCATCGTGCGGCCGGACGTGGCGCGCGGCCTGCGCCATGAAGCACGCGCGCCGTTGCGCGGCCTGGCTGCGCAGGCTGGGCTCACCCGGCAGGCGGAAACCGTCGGACATCTGCAGCAAGCGCACCCAGCGCTGTACGCTGTCGGGCCCAAGTGCCTGCAGCAGCGCGCGCACGCTGGCAATGCCGCCGCAGGGTTGCACGCCAGTCGCCACGGACAGCCGGAGCAGCTGGGCGATGATTCCCGGGTTGGCATGAAGTTCGGCCAGCAGCGCGTCGGTGGGCGCGCCATGCTGCAGCAGCGCCTGCAGCCGCGCGAGCGCGCCGCGGTCGAGATGCGGCAGCGGAGCCGTCAGCGGCTCCGGGCGTGCAAAGTGATAGCCCTGGAACAGGTGGAAGCCGAGCCGCTGGGCCAGCGCGAACTCGTCCGGGCCTTCGATCTTCTCTGCAATCAGCAGGCGGTCCGCGCGCAGTACCGCATCGGCCAGGCGTGGCAATTCGGCGCGGCTGGCCAGCCGGAAATCCACCTTGACGAAGTCGACCGCGGGCAACGCCTTGCGGACGTCGGAGGTCAGCGCGGCCACATCATCGAGTGCCAGGCGGTAGCCGGCCATCCTCAGCCATGCCAGCCGGCGCAGCACGCATGCATCCATCGGCACGCTTTCCAGCACTTCGAGCACAAAGTGCCCCGGCGGTACGAGCAGCAGCAGGTCGTCGAGCAGCAGCTGGCGGCCAAGATTGATGAAGCCTGCGTGCTTGCGCAGCGCCCAGTCCAGCCCCGTGCCGCCAAGCGTGCGCGCGATGACATGGGCCGTGGCGGCGCTGTCGTCGATGAGGTTTGCCCAGTTTCCCCCGGCTTCCCGGTACAGCAGTTCGTAGGCCTGCGGCGCGCCGGCGGCATCGACAATGGGCTGGCGGCCGAAGTGCAGCATTTCGACATCGCGAAGGCCGGGCATGGGTATGGCTGACGGGGAATGTATCGGGTGCTGCATGGGAAAATTCCAGGAAAAGTCCGGCAAGTTCCTGATGCGGATTAAGGCAGTAAATGCGCAGAAATCGTCTGATGGCGATTTCCTGCCAGCGCCGCAAAATCAAGAATCCAATCTTGCGCAACAGGAACCATTAAGAAAGCGCCGCGATGATAGAAATGGCGCCTGTGGACTTCCTTGATCCGCGCCAATAAACCTGACCGAACGAGCCGGCCGGCCTTTTCCGACAACGGTTTGCAGGCATAGCTGCACCGCCATCGGAAAACTCCGAGTGTCGATTCGGAAACTACAGCTTGTTCCGTGGACGTACGTCAATAAAATCGTATTCAAGGTTTTTGTGATTTGGTTTCCGCGATTAATTTGATTATCTGGAGAAACCAATGAATAAACCTTCCCATGTGAAACTCTCTGCCGAGCTCCCCATCATGTTGCTGACAACCCGCCCGCCATCGCCCGATTCGTTCCCATGCTGCTCCGAATGCTCCATGGCGCGTTTCTGCCTGGCGGGCGAGTGCGAAGCCGACGGCGCGGGACCGGCCGACGGGCTGGCCCATCGCGTGATCCGCCTGCGCAAGGGCGAACCGCTCTACCTGCTGGGCGATCCGCTCGCGGCGCTGTTCGCCATCCGCGTGGGTACCGTCAAGACCCACGTCGCCACCGAAGACGGGCGCACCCAGGTGGTCGGCTTTCATTTTCCGGGGGAGGTGGTGGGCCTGGACAGCATCGGCCGGCGCCAATACGCGTCGTATGCCACGGCGCTTGAGGACACCAAGGTCTGCATGATCCCGATGGACGTGCTGCGGCCGCTGGCGGCCAGCACACCGGCGCTCGCAAGCCGCGTGTTCCGGGCGCTGGACGGCTACGCGCAGCGCACGCGGGCGCTGCAGACCTTGCTGGCGCTGATGACCGCGGAAGAACGCCTGGTCACCTTCCTGCTATGGATCTCGGAGGGATTGTCGGCGCGCGGCTTTTCGTCCAGCGAGTTCATCCTGCGCATGAGCCGCGAGGAAATCGGCAGCTATATCGGCCTGACGCTGGAAACGGTCAGCCGGCAATTCTCGCGGCTGGCGGAATACGGGCTGATCCGTGTGAAGCACCGCAGCGTGGCACTGGTCGACAAGGCAGGGCTGCGCGCCATTGCCGACCGTCCCGCCATTTCCCCGATACCGCCCGGTACCAACCGCCGGCGAGGTGGCGAGCCACGCGGGCCGGCACAGGCAGCGCGCGCGTCGGCACCGGCATGGGCGACGCGGATCCAGCCCGAGTCCGCAACCGTCGCAATGCAGGCAGACAACCCGAAGATAAACCCGTTTGCATGGGAGGCTGGCAATGGACAGCAATGACCTGGTACGTGAGATCAAGGACGTGAATCTGGCCTATCTGCTGCTGGTGCAGCGCCTGATGCGCCAGAACGAGGCCGAGGCGCTGTTCCGGCTCGGCATCGGCAAGGAAGTCGGCCATGCGCTGCGGGCGCTCACGCCGGCGCAGATGCTGGCGCTGTCGCGCTCGAGCATGGTGCTGTGCCGGTTCCGGCTCGACAACGGTGCGTTGCTCGAAGCGCTCGCGGGCATTCGGCCCCAGCACGAGCTGTGCAATATGCATACGGCCATCGTGTTGGCCGCGCAAGCCCTGGAGGAAGGACGATGAAAACCACCGCGCAGACCGCACGCAGCGCGCTGCAGGATGCCAGCGATACCCAGCTTGCCATCGAGCTGATCGGCCTCGGCGCGCGCCCACAGGTCGTGGAAGCCGAGGTGGCGCTGTCGCGCAGCCGCGTGTACCGGCTGTACCGGGAACTGACGGGCGGGTCCCCACCCAAGGGCATGCTGCCGTTCTCCGCCGACTGGTTCGTGACGTGGCGGCCCAATGCGCACGCGTCCTACCTGCTCAGCGTGCACGAATACATGCAGCAACGCGCCGGGTTACCGGGCATCCGCGCCGTGCTGAACAGTTACCGCGTCTATGCCGAGCACATGAAGACCAACAACGAGGAATGCCTGATCAGCTTCACGCGCTTCTGGACCCTGGTGCGTTTCTGTGAAGGCGGGCTGCTGCAGCTGTCCACATGCCCTTGCTGTGGCGGACGGTTCGTGACGCATGCCCATGAGCCGCTGGCTTCCTTCATCTGCACGCTATGCCAGCCACCGTCGCGGGTGCGCCGCAGCGTTCGCCGGGAGACGCCGGACGCCGCCGCCAACACGCCTGCGGCCATCCTCCCCAACCGGGCGCCAGTCGCCATGCCGGGGTTCGGGATGGTGCCTGCGCTATGAGGGCCGTCGTGCCATCGCGATTCCCGCGTGCCAGGCAGTCACTCGATACACGCCCGGCAGCCCGGGCCGCACAACTGACCCCGGAGGCTCTATGACAGTCAATGGAACCCCAATCCCGACCCCTTGCGCCGACGCACTGCTCTCGCCCACGCGAGCCGGTGCATGGGACAGGCTCGGACCGATGATGCGGCCCCTGGCGCGCACCGAGTTCACTGGCGCCATGAAGCCGCGCGACATCATCAACGCGCTCGGCGGCGACGAAGAACGCGGGCGCTGCGTGCGTGTCGGCCTGCAGGTGCTCGAAGGCGCAGGGCAGCCGCCCGCGCGCGCAGTGGTGACCATTGGGCCGGGACGCTGGGCGAGCCTTGATTTCTACATCGATGCGGACTGCCGCACCTGCTGCGAGCTGGACGGCACGTTGCAGGACGGCTTGGCCGAGCGCATCACCAGCGTGTTGCCGCCGGGGCTGTCGCTGGGCATCCGCCCGCTGGCCGAGTATGTGCAACCGGCCACGGCAGAGGCCGACCCTGGCATTGCCGACCGCTTCCGGGCGTACGCGCGGGACATGCTGCACCGTGGCGGCGAGATGAACCAGCGCTTGTCGGCGGTCTGTGCTTACCTGTCCGCCATGTACGCGGCGCGCGCGGCAGTCGGCCGCCTGGGCTATCTCGACCAGAGCCTGCTCGAAGACGGCCAGGAGGCGCTGAGCTGGCGGCTGCGGCGGCACCGCAGTGTAGAAGGGCGGGCGCTCGCGCAGCGGCTGGAGCGGCTGTCCCATGCGGCGGAGGGAGCGCTCTATGAGTTCAGTACCCATTTCAGCTTTGCGAATGCGAGCTACCAGTTCGAGCTGATGCGCCGCTTCCACGACCAGCTCGAGCAATTCCGCAAGGCCTGCCGGACCGACGCCGGCGACTGGTCTGACCTCACCAGCCGCGCGGCCTACGCAAACGGCAAACGCTGAACACCGGCAGGCGGGCTGCGCTCAGATGCCCGCCATGCAGGTGTACTTGATCACCAGGTAGTCCTCGATGCCGTAGTGCGAGCCTTCGCGGCCGACGCCCGATTGCTTTACGCCGCCGAACGGCGCGACCTCGTTCGAGATCAGCCCGGTGTTCACGCCCACCATGCCGTACTCGAGCCGTTCCGACACGCGCCAGACACGGCCGAGATCGCGCGCATAGAAGTAGCTCGCCAGGCCGAATTCGGTGTCATTGGCCATGGCCACGACATCGTCCTCGGTCTTGAAACGGAACAGCGGCGCGAGAGGCCCGAAGGTCTCCTCGCGTGCGACCAGCATGCCGGGCGCGACATCGGCCAGCACCGTCGGCTGGAAGAAGGTGTGCCCAAGCCCGTGCCTATGCCCGCCTTCGAGCACGCGCGCTCCCTTGCCCAGCGCATCGGCAATATGCTCTTCGACCTTGGCCACGGCCTTCTCGTCGATCAGCGGGCCAATGCGCACGCCGTCATCCATGCCGTTGCCGACTTTGAGCTGCGATACGGCGGCCACGAGCTTTTCCGCAAACGCGTCGTAGACCTTGTCCTGCACATAGATCCGGTTCGCGCAGACACAGGTCTGGCCCGCGTTGCGGTACTTGGAGATGATCGCGCCTTCCACCGCGGCGTCAAGGTCGGCATCGTCGAACACGATGAACGGCGCGTTGCCGCCGAGTTCCATCGACACCTTCTTGATCGTCGATGCGGTCTGGGCCATCAGCACGCGGCCGACTTCGGTGGAGCCCGTGAACGTCAGCTTGCGCACCAGCGGATTGCTGCTGAGTTCGCCACCGATAGCACCCGCCGAACCCGTCACCACCGACAACACACCGGCAGGGATACCTGCGCGCTCCGCGAGAACCGCCAATGCCAATGCCGTCAGCGGCGTTTGCGAGGCGGGCTTGACCACCATGGTGCATCCCGCCGCCAGCGCCGGACCGGCCTTGCGGGTAATCATCGCCGCCGGGAAGTTCCACGGCGTAATGGCTGCGCAAACGCCTACCGGTTCCTTGGTGACGACGATGCGCTGGTTGCTGACCGGCGCAGGGATCGTTTCGCCGTAGACGCGCTTGCCTTCCTCGGCAAACCACTCGATGAATGAGGCCGCGTAAGCAATCTCGCCCTTGGCCTCGGCAAACGGCTTGCCCTGCTCGGCGGTCATGATGCGGGCCAGGTCGTCCTGGTTGGCCAGGATCAGATCGAACCACTTGCGCAGCAGCGCCGAGCGTTCCTTGGCCAGCCGTGCGCGCCACGCCGGCAGCGCGCGGTTGGCGGCCTCGATCGCGTGGCGGGTTTCCTCGGCGCCGAACTGCGGCACCTGGGCCACAACTTCGCCCGTGGCCGGGTTGGTCACGTCGATGCGGCGTTCGCCGTCGATCCAGCGTCCGTCGATATAGCACTGCTGGCGCAGCAGGGAGGAGTCTTCGAGCTTCAGCATGGTCGTTCGTCCATTGAAAAAACTGCCGGAAAGGGGATGGCGCGATCAAAGCATTGTAATCGCCACCGAATAACCCGACGGGAGCCGGATGTGACATGCCCGGCGCATGCACGGGCGATGCCTGGTTGATCGCCGCAGGACGTTATCAATTCTGATGATGCGGCGAGCCGGTGCGGTCGCTAGAATCCCGCCGAAAAATGTTCCCGTGCATGGTTCAAGCACGGAACACGCCAGTCTAGTGCGCTAGTGCGCTAGTGCGCCGATATCAGACCACAACAAAAAACGGGTAGAGGGTTACATGATCCAACGCATGCTTCTGGCAACGCTCGTTGCCAGCACGCTCGCGGGCTGCGGCACGCCGATGGCGCTGCGCGAGACCCGCACCGGCGGCGACGCTTCGCCGGCCGTACGCACCGACATTACGGGCAAGCCAGACCTCAAGGCGGTCGGCTACGGCGACACGGTTGCGGTGTCGCCGGGCAATATGAAGGCAGTGTTCGCATCGACGCCGCTGACTTACACGCTGTTCGAGGACTCCTTCACCACCACGGCCGAACTGGAGAAGCGCGAGAAGACCTTGTCGGTCAACCGCAAGGACATGCCCAACCTTGAACTGCTGAAGGCAGAGATGTCGAAGGGCATGATCCGTACAAATATCTACATCAAGCAGGACGACCCGGATCCGAACAAGTTCGACCGAACCATCCGCATGATCGCCATCAACCGGGGCGAGAAGCCATTCCGAGGCGACCTGACCATCTACGACCTGATGCCGCCCGAGCTGCAGTTCGTGTCCGCCAGCGACGCGACCAAACTGGTCAGCCAGAAGGGCGTGAAGGCCTTCCTGTCCGTGGTGCCCATCGTGCAGTACGTGACGTTCGCCATGGACGACTATGCCAAGTCGGACGAGAAGGTGCCGATGACCCACGCCATGCTCGACCAGTTGCACAAGTACACGATGCAGCGCCTGGTACTGGAGCCGGGCCAGGCCGTCGGCTTCGAGATGAAGGTCAAGTACATTCCGCCGACCGCCGAAGAACTGGCCGAGCTGCGCGAGACCGCCACGCCGCTGCAATACCGTCAGCGCTGAGCCCGTTATGCGTCCATGCAATCCTTCCCGCAAGGGCAGGCTGGCACGACTGCTGCCGCTGGTGGCGGGTGTAGCGCTGGCCTGGTCGACGAACGCGGGCTCGGCCTGGTTCGACAACGACGAAAAGCGGCTGGTGCCTGAAGCCGACAAGTTCGTGCAGGACAAGCCCGAAGCGCTCCGGCGCTTCCTGCATACGCTTTACATGGAAGGCGAGTGGAATGCGGTGCTGAACCTCGACCTGCTGTCGCTGGCCGCCATCGAGGTGAAGCGCTATGACCTGGCCGAACGCGCGCTGGACATGGCGAACGAACGCATCCTGCGCATCTATGCCGACGACCCCAATGCAGAGAAGGCACGGTCGCTGTGGTCCTCCGAAAGCGTGAAGGACTGGAAGGGCGAGCCCTATGAACGCGCGATGAGCTTCTACTACCGCGGGCTGCTGTACCTGCGCGCGGGAGACTACCAGAATGCCCGTGCGGCCTTCCTGCAGGCGGATATACAGAATGCCTTCGGGCAGTACGAGAAGTACGACGCCAACAGTTTTGCGCTGATGCGCTGGCTGGCGGCCTGGGCATCTCACTGCGACGGCGACAGCCGCAGGGCCACGGAACTGGCCGCAGGCGCCATGAAGGGCGCGCCGGATCCGTTCTTCCGCACCATCGGCACGCAGTTCCCAGCGCACCTGACCATCTACGAGATCGGACTCGGGCCCGAGAAGGTCACGCTGGGCGAGACCAAGAGCGTGCTGGGCTTTCTGCCGGAACCCGATGTCAGCGGGCAGCCGCGCGTGAGCTATCAGGGCACCTCGCCGGCACCCGTCGCCGCGGACGTGGCGGCCAACATCGACTGGGTGGCCATGACGCGCGGCGGCAGGCCCATCCAGGGCATTCTCGACGGCAAGGCGCTGTTCAAGCAGAACACCGCGGCAGTCGCCGATGTGGCCGGCGCGCTCTCGCAGGGCGCGGTCTATGCTGCCTTGTCCAATGTGGGCAAGGACAACGCGTCGGTGGCACGCAGCCTCGGCTCGCTCGGCCTCGCCGGATCCATGGTCGGGCTGTTCGCGGATTCGCTGTCGCGTGCCACCAATGCCGAGGCCGACACGCGCTATTGGGCATCGCTGCCGAAGAAGATCTACGTGCAGGGACTTGCGCAGTCAGTACCGGACGGCAATATCCGCTTTGCCACGGTGGGCAATGCCACCGCGCGGGCGCCGATGCTCAGCGGCAAGCAGGGCAAGTGCTCGTTTGCGTGGAGCCGCGAATTGTCCGCACTGGCAGCCGAGGAGGGCGGAGTCGCCAATCCATCGCCATGGCCTGCCGAGCCGGTCGAATCTGGCCGGGCCCA
Organism: Cupriavidus numazuensis; assembly: GCF_905397435.1. Taxonomy (GTDB): domain Bacteria; phylum Pseudomonadota; class Gammaproteobacteria; order Burkholderiales; family Burkholderiaceae; genus Cupriavidus; species Cupriavidus numazuensis. The sequence goes on along the minus strand of NZ_CAJPVI010000023.1, from coordinate 3,152 downwards.
AGCCAACACCGTGTTCCGCGAGCAGATCCGCTCGTCGTTCTGATATCAAGACAAAAACAGACCATGAGCCCACGCCTTCGCCATGCTTTTGCCGCCGCTGCGCTGCCCCTTCTCGTCGCCGGATGTGCGATGCAAGGTGCCGGTGTACCGGCCATCGATGTGGATCTCACGCGCAAGGGGCCGGTATCGGGCGTGGGCATCGAGGGCCAGGATATCGTGGCGGTAACTGACCAGATGATGCGCGATATTCTCGCCGATCCGGCGTTTGCCAATAGCGCGAAACGTCCACGCGTCATCATCGACAGCGCGTACTTCGTCAATGAGAGTTCGCAGCCCATCAACCGCAACCTGATCACGCAGCGGCTGCTCGTCAACCTGAATCGCGCTGCACGCTCGCGTATGCAATTCGTCAACCGTGCGCAGAGCGCAATGGTGGAACAAGAACGTGCGCTCAAGCGCGCCGGCGTCACGGATACCGGCACCACAGGCATGACCAAGGCCACCCTCGGGGCCGATTACCGCCTATCGGGGCGTATCGGTTCCCTGGACAGCCGCAGCGCGCAAACCGGCATGATGCAGCGCTACACGCAGATCGCTTTTGAACTCACGGACCTCGAATCCGGCGAACTCGTATGGAGCGGGCTGTACGAGTTCAGCCGCGCGGCGACCGACGACATCGTCTACCGGTGAGTGCCATGCACGGTGTCTTGTTCGGCGTCCTGAGTGGATGCCTGATCGCGAGCGCCGCTCCGCTGGGCGCGCAAACGATGGTTCCGGAAAGCGCATTCCGCAATGACGGCACGACAGTGCTGCAGCCAGCGACGCCGCCGAGCGCACAACGCGATAGTGGCGCGGCGGCCTTTCGCAATGTCTATGCACGCGCCGGATCCCCTCGCTTTGTCGTCCTGTGGGATCAGGAGCTGGGCGACACACTGAGCAGCGGACGTGCGACGCGCACAACGATCGAAACTGCCGACTCCACGCATCGCCAGGGCAACGCTGGCGCGACACGTGTCACGACCGAATCCCTGCAACCGCCGGCTTCGCGCGCCATGCCGGCTGACCGCGCAGACGCATTGGTACGCGGCGACTTCCTCAAGGCGCTCGCCGACGCGGGCATGCGGCTGGTCGACAGTGAAGTCATTCTGCGCAATGTGGCGACACCGTCGATGCGCGATGTTGCGCAGGCCGGCGCACTGACCGCGCAGCAACTGGAAATGCAGGCGCTTCGCGAGCACGCGCAATGCCTGCTCACGGTGCAGCGCATTCGTGGTACGCCGACAGCCGCAGACGCCGTGTTCCAGGTATCCGCGCTGCGTCTGACCGATGGCGCAATCCTGTCATCGCTGACAGTGGACATTGCCGCCGTGGCTCGCAGCGCCAGCACGCCCGTACGCTATGTCGCCGACCCGCAGGGCGGCTATCGCGCCGTGCAGGCTGTGGCGGCGCCAGGCAGTGTATTGGCGGGGCAAATATTGGCTCGCCTCGCGGAAGCGCTGGCACGCTGAAGTGGCAGCGCTGTCGTGTGGCACGCCGATCGCCAGATCAGTGCGTGGATGAGCTCGTTTCGCGATCGGGCTCGAGGCCCCAGTCGCCGAACTCCATCCAGTCGTCGCCGAGCAGTTCAGCAGGATGTTGCGTGCGGCTGGATCCGTTGCCGCAGCCCATAGATTCCTTCGGGCAATACTTGTCGCAGCCCCAGCAGATGCGCTCAGGGTGGCTGGGATGCAGGGGGAATTTCTTTGCCATGGTGACGCGGGCGGTACTTTGCGCCGATGTGACGAGGTGTTGAAGGTTGACGCTTGTCAGTATGGCGCTGCCGCTCTCTCCATCACTTGCCGCAAATCAAATCGCAACGATTGCGCACGTACTCGGATTTGATGATGTCGCTTGCGGCCCGGTAGCACATACTGCATGAAGTACCGGTTGTCGGGAGCCCTGAACATGGATCGAAGAACCTTCTTGCTGCTGGCAACGGCCCTCGGTTTCGCCGGTCGCGTGAAAGCACAGCCGGCATCTGGGGAGCGCTATCACGCTGCTCGCGACTCCCGCATAACGCTGCTCTATCTCGGCCAGGCCACTTGCGTCCCGTGCCGGGGTTACGAAGCCGAGTACTTCGGGCGCATGCATCGCATGGCGACGTCGTTTCCCGAATTCGGTGAGGTCGACTACCTGAAGCTCAGCATGGGTAGCGGCAAGGCCACAGTATCGGCGTCGCAGTTGCCCGATCACCTCAAGTGGATTGCCACCGAACAACGCGATGGCGCCGCCGTGCTTCAAAACCGCGGTACGCCGTTCTTTGCCGGCATCGTCGATACGGAAGTGTGGGCGCAGGGCGACGGCGTGGCAGCACTGGAAGGCTCAGTGATTCCCGCGCTGCGGCGCGCTGTGCAGCAGAAGCGTTCGGCTTGATCCCGGCTCAGGCCGAGAATGCCTGAGCCGCCAGCTTCATCAGCAGGCCACTGGCCAGGCAAAGTGTGACCCAGCCGGCCAGGATCAGTGCATTGTCGCGAAGCGTCATGGCTGCTCCAGTTTCGTCTTGATTGACGCAGCGCCCTTCAGGCGTGCGCGCCATCGTTGTACGGGTCGAAGCTTCGGAACTTGTAACCATAGCGGTCACCGGCGTGCGTGTCGGCCACGAAGCGGGCGCCGTCGCTGTACGGGTCGGCATTGCGCACGCGGTATTCATAGCCATAGCGGTCGCCAGCGTGGGTGCTCGGTGGCGTAGCGGCACGGGCGACACCGACTGCCGCGGCAAGCGACAGCAGCAGGGCGGAAGCGACGATGCGGACGGTGGTGGTGCTCGACATGATGGTCTCCGGTATGGTTGAATTTTTCAGAACATCTTCCGTTTCAGGCGTAGCGTTCTTGTAAGCAACTATAGAGCGGAGATTGAGGTCGTTCCGGGATGCGCTTAGGATGAGTTGTTCAATTAATTTGAATTTCGAGTCACTGGGCCGAGAACGCCGGACGACAGTGGGCCACCAAGCAAGAAGGTTCTTCGACCAATTGCGGGGGTGGCGTGCTTGGCTGGCGCGGCTGTTTCGCCGGCGTAGCCGGCGAGTCACTTTTTGTCCGAGCGACAAAAAGATGGAATGAACGCGCCCCGGCCCACTAAGCAGAAGGCACCGGCAATTCAGTTGTAGATCTGG
>NZ_CAJPVI010000022.1 GCF_905397435.1 Cupriavidus numazuensis | reverse complement strand
CCGGACAGCCGGAAAATCGGTCACGTTCGCCCGGAATCGTCGGTCACGATGAACCGGAATGCTCGGTCACGTTCGTCCGGAATCGTCGGTCACGATGGGCCGGAATACCCACTCGGACAAAAGTGACTCGCCGGCTACGCCGGCGAAACAGCAGCGCATGCCAAGCCCGATAACCCAGCTATATTGAAAGCAGCGTCGGTTCCCATCGCCCAACCCGCCATTGCACGCCCTGCAACAGTGCATTGCGCCCCACTTCATGGCGCACTGCACCAATTATATGTATACTGTAGTCAATCTGATTCAATTGGGATTTACCATGAAGTCGCCCGAGCAACGCTATCTCTCGCAACCCGTCGGCCAGCAGCTGCTGCGCTACTACGCGGCGCGGGACGCAGTCCGGCATGCGACCCCCCTGGTGCCGCTGCGCCTGCGGGATATCGGCCGGTTCTTCCTGGCGTTGAGCGGCCATGCGCCGCGCCGCCACCACTGCTGAGCCGACCGTCCGGTCAGCACCATTGGCTGCTACGCTGCTGCGTTGCAGCTAACCCCTCTGGCAGGCGTTCTGCCTGCCATACCCATCCCCGTATCACTTCTTTTCTCTGACGGCACTACGCGTCCAGCGTCCTGATCCGCCCAGAATCATCTTGCCGTTCGTGAAAAACTGAATATAGTATACCGAAACACATCGCAGTCCCTCCCGTAGTCTCTCCCAACGCCCCACCGTGCACTGCCACGGATGAAAACAAGGAGTCGACGTGAACCTGCCTGACCGGAGCACAACCGGGCTTGCGCCGTTGTGGAAGATGGCGCAATGGCTGGCCGCTGGCGAGGTATCGGCGGTGGAACTGGTGCAGGTTTGCGAGGCTGCCTGGCACGAGTGGCATGGGATCATCAATGCACTCGTGGTGTCTGACTTCGACGCCGCCCGCGCCGCGGCGCAGGAAAGCGATCGGCGGCGCAGCGCGGGACAGGCGCGCGGGCTCCTCGACGGTGTGCCATTCTCCATCAAGGAATCGTTCGACGTGGCCGGCTGGCCGACTACTTGCGGCAACCCGGCCCTGCGCGGCCACGTGGCCCGGCGCGATGCCATGGTGGTGCAGCGACTGCGCAATGCCGGCGCCATCCTGCTCGGCAAGACCAACGTCCCGCTCGGCCTGCGCGACTGGCAGAGCTACAACGAGATCTACGGCACTACCCGCAATCCGCATGACCCGTCGCGTACGCCAGGCGGCTCGTCCGGCGGCAGTGCGGCAGCCGTGTGCGCGGGATTGTCGGCGTTCGACATCGGGTCGGACATCGGCTCCTCGCTGCGCAACCCGGCCCACTACTGCGGCATCTTTTCGCTCAAGCCTAGCCATGGACTGGTGCCGCTGGCGGGCCACGGCACTGGACCGGCGCGCTTCGGCGAACAGGACATCAACGTGGCCGGTCCTCTGGCCCGCAGCGCGCGCGATCTTGAACCCGTCTTGCGTGCCATCGCCGGCCCGCACGGCGACCAGGAGATGGCATACCGCCTCGAACTGCCCGCTTGCCCGCATCGGCGGCTCGCCGATTTCCGCGTTGCCGTGCTGCCGAGCCATCCGCAGGCCGAAGCCGACAGCGCAGTCGCCACGCAGATCGAGCAGCTTGGCCATTGGCTCGCGCAGCAGGGCGCGCGCGTGGCATGGCACGCGCGGCCGGATTTCGAGGCCGCCGAGCTGTGGCATGCCTACGTCACCTTGCTGCGCGCGACCACCTCGCTGCACATGGACGACGCGGCCTATGCCGACGCGCTTCACCGTGCGGCAAATGCCGCGGCGGGCGATGCCTCCTATTCCACTCTGCAATACACCGGTGCAACGCTGAGCCATCGCGACTGGCTGCGCCTGCAGGCTGCGCGCGAACGTTTCGCGGCCGCGTGGCGCCACTTCTTTGCCGACCATGACGTGCTGCTGTGTCCTGCCGCGACGACAACCGCTTTCAAGCTGAATGAAGCGGGCGAGCCATGGACGCGCATGCTCGACGTCAATGGCCAGGCGCAGCCGATGACCACGCAGCTGTTCTGGGCCGGCCATTCCGGGCTGTGCGGCCTGCCTTCGGCCGTCGCGCCGATCGGGCCGGCGTCGAACGGCCTGCCCGTCGGCGTGCAGATCGTTGCCGGCCGCTACCAGGATCTCACCGCACTGCGTTTCGCCACACTGCTCGAAGACGCAGGCCACGCTTTCCGGCCACCGCCGCGGCCGTCCACGCTGCCGGCGAACCTCCACCACTAAGACCCCCACACAACATAGGGAGGGATCATGTTTGACTGGTTCCGCGATTTGTCGCGCATGGAGCGCAAGGGTTTCTATGGCGCTTTCCTCGGGCATGCGGTCGATGTGTTCGACTTCATGATCTATTCCTTCCTCATCTCCACGTTGCTGGGGCAGTGGGGCATGAGCAAGTCGACTGCGGGCGCTATCGTCACGTGGACGCTGGTGTCGTCGCTGGTCGGCGCGATCGGGGCCGGCATCCTGGCCGACCGCTACGGCCGCGTGCGGGTGCTGCGCTGGACCATTGTCGTGTTCGCGATCGCCTGCTTCCTGTGCGGGCTGGCGCAGTCGCCGGAGCAGCTCATGCTGTTCCGCATGATCCAGGGCCTGGGCTTCGGCGGCGAATCGTCGCTGTGCATGGTGCTGGTGACGGAGATGATCCGCAACCCCGCGCATCGCGGCAAATACTCGGGCTTCACCGCGAGCAGCTACTCGTTCGGCTGGGGCGCGGCGGCCATCGTCTACGCGCTCACGTTCAGCGTGATGCCCGCGGAAACGGCGTGGCGCGTCTGCTTCTTCCTCGGCATCCTGCCCGCGCTGGTGGTGATCTACCTGCGCCGCAATCTGGAGGAACCGGAGGTATTCCTGAAGAGCCGCGCGGCTGGTCGACAGGGAACGGCACTGGCCGGGCTGGGCCGGCTGTTCCGTGGCCCGCTGCTGTCCAAGACGCTGCTGTGCAGTCTGCTCTCGGGCGGCATGCTCGGGGCGTACTATGCGATCGCCACGTGGCTGCCGACCTTTCTCAAGACCGAGCGTGGCCTGTCGGTGTTCGGCACGAGTTCCTACCTGGCAGTGACGATCATCGGGTCACTGATCGGCTATGTGGCAGGCGCCTATGCGACGGATCGCTGGGGTCGGAGGCTGACCTATATCGTGTTCGCGGCGGGGGCCTTCGTGGCCGCGCTGGTCTACATGGTGATCCCGGTGTCGAACACGTCGATGCTGTTCCTCGGCTTCCCGCTGGGGATCCTGATGCAGGGCGTGTTCTCGGGCATCGGCGCGACGATTTCTGAATCGTTTCCCAACGATATCCGTGCGACGGGATACGGCGTGTCGTACAACGCCGGGCGCGTGATCGGCTCGCTGTTCCCGCTGTCTGTGGGATGGCTGAGTTCGGGACACACGTCCTTGCCGATCGCGATCGCGATTGTTGCGGGGGTGGGCTACGTGATGGTCGTGATGGCCGCGCTGCTGCTGCCCGAGACGACCGGGATGGATCTCGGACAGGTCGGCGGAGGAGAGGAGCAAGGCCCGGCGCCGCTGGCGCAACCTGCGGGAACCGTTGCCTGAAGCTGGTCGTCTGAGGGGCCCGGAAGGCCGCAGCCGTAGGCGTCTTGCGGGCCTCAGTGCATCGTGGTGCCAGCGGCTGCCATCGGCCTTGTGGACGGTGCGCACCGGCTTTCGCTCAGCGCCACGCGCAGGCGTTCCGCAACCACAGCGGCCTCTTGCAGGGCACGCCCCAGAATTGTTGTTTATGTCCTGATGTGCAACAAGTGAATTCGTCAGAACGTTATTGCGGATAGTGTGAGTCGGGAACAGCCCCCTCGATCCTCGATGCATCGCTACCACGTGTACTTCACCCCGACCCGTGCGGCGTACTGGTGGTAGCTTTGCGCGCCCCAGGCGCCGGCGACATTCGCCCAGCCGGTCCAGCGCTTGCCGAGATCGGCATTCAGGCCCAGCTTCAGCTCATACCGGTTCGACGGATAGAGGCTGCCCAGCGGAAGCTGATTGAACGAGACATTGCTGTCCGTGTTGGTGTGCCACCAGTTCAAGGTCACGTAGGGCTGCAGCTTGCGACGGTCCTCGCGAATGAAGGTGCGATGCACGCGCACGCCGAGCCTGGTGATCAAGCCGTTCGAGTCCGCTCCGCTCACGTGCGTGCCATTGGGCTCGGTGATGTCGTCCTCGCTGTAGCTGACGTAGATGAGTTGGGCTTGCGGTTCGATCACCCAGTCGTAGCGCGTCGGCATCGCATAGCCGACTTCGCCCGATATTGCCCATCCCTGTGCGTGATAGCTCACCGTGGGAAGCTGGTCGCCTTCTACCTTGTTGTTGAACCAGCCGTACTGGAACCACGTATCGACATAGGTGCCGAGCTTGTGCTCGTCGTTCTGGTACCACGTGCCGTAGGCGCCCAGGCTGAAGCCTTCCACTGTGCCGTGGGCACGGGCGGGGTTGGCGGCGGCCTCGGCATCGCTGCGAGCGTAGCCGTAGCCAGCCATCAGCCCCACATGCACGCGGTCTTCCTCGTGCGCCACCTTCCATTTGGCGAGTTCCAGGCCGCCGTGGAGCAGGAACGAATCGGTATCGACCTTGAAATTGCCATCCTTGCTGTGGCTGCCTTCCCATTTCCCGACCATGCGCAGCCAGCCGCTGCGCGGCTTGTCTTCTTCATGGTCGAAGCCCTGGTCTTCGACGTACTGCGGCTCGCCCAGGCGGTCGTGCAGGCTGTGCACGAACATCTGGCCGGCCAGGCGCTGGTTGGCCAGGTACGCGGCGACTTCGGGGCGATAGAGCGGGTCTGGTGGCGTTGGCGGGGCAGGAGGGGGTGTTTTCTCCGAGCGCAGGTACCACGCATCGGCATTGGTGCCATCCACGCTGCTGCGGAACAGGCGATATTCGTAGGGGCCGGCCACCGCGCGGCCGTCGAGCCGGAAAGCATCGGACTGCGTTGTGCCGCCGTTGGCGGTGTTGACCACCAGGATGCCATTGGCGGTCGTCAACGCGCCCGCACCCCCGGCATTGGTGATGCGCAGGCCGGTCTGGCCGCCTGCCGTGCCACCGTCGATCACTACCGTGTCGGACGGTGAGTTGTCCCCCGCCAGCACCGTGTTGAGGCCGATCACGCCACCGTTGGCGCCGGTATAGCGCGTGACGGTCAGCGTCTTGAACGCGCCCGCTACCGGCGCGGAGAAGAGTATCTGGCTCGCATCGTTGGTGAGATTGGTAAGGTTCGAGTTGCCGGTCATGTTCCACACCGTGCCATCGCGTACGGTGACCGTGGAGGTGCTGCCGGACAGCGTGGTGGCCGCACCGGTCAGCGTGGACGCGGACACGTCAAGGGTGGCGCCACCGGCGGTCGCCAGTGGCGTTTTGATGGCGCCGACGCCTGGCGACAGCGCCAGCGGGGCGAGCAACGGGACCACGTCATCGGGCGGAAGCGGTTGAGGCCGCGAGATGGGGTCTTCCGCGGCGGGCAACGTGGGGAAATCGGCGATCGTGCCTACACGCAGCCATTCGCTGCTGCCGGAAACGGTGGAGCCCGACAGACTGATGGTGCCGTTGCCGCCCACTGCAATGGTCGGGCCGCTGGTATTGCGCAGCGTGGATGAGGTGAAGCCCGCGCTGGACGGGCTGATGTCTCCGGCGACGTAGATCGCCGCCGCATTGGCACCGTTCGCCGTCACGACAGCATTCGTGCCGGTGATGATGCCGCCGTCCTGCGCGATCCCGCCATGCGCATTGATGCCGCCAGCGGTGACGGTGGCGCCGTTGAGCGTCACAAGGCTTTGCTCGCCGAGCGCCAGCATGCCGTGCGCGGCCGCGCCTGCCGTCACGACGCTGCTTTGTGTCGCGTCAATCTTGCCTTTCAGGACTGCACGCAGACCGACTGCACCGTCGCCATGCGTGGTGACCGTGCTGTTGTCGTTCAGCGTGACGGTCGCGGGAATATCGAGGCTCGTCCGAGCCTGTGCCTGGACACCATGTGCAAACTGGCCGGAAGTCTCGACGCGGCTCGCACTCGCGATCACCGTCGCGGCGCCGGGCTTGGTCGGATCGACGCCCGCATAAATGCCCAGTGCGCGCAGGCTGTCGGTCGTGACCGTGGTGCGGTTCAGCGTGATGGTGCCGCCATCGTCCGCGGCCACGCCCAGTGCGCGCTCGCCGTGCGTGCGTACGATGACATCGTTGGCAACCAGTTGTGCGCCCGGATTGACCGCCGCGAGCGCATTGGGCGTCTGTCCGCGGTCGAGCGTGCCGAAAGTATCGACGGTGCCGCCGTTGAGGGTGATGAGCGATCCCGTGTTTGCGTAGACGCCTGCCGCGTTGGCGCTGCCGCTACTGACGATCGCCGTGTTCAGCGTCGTGATCGTGGCGATGCCGACGGTCGAGCCGGCCGATATGGTCGGCACCTGGCCCGAGCCGGACAAGGTACCGCCATTGACCGTAATGCCGCCGCCTTCCCCGCTCGTGACCGCATAGCTCTGCGAGGAGACATTGGTGTTGACCAGGCCAATCGTGGCGTTGCCCCTGGCCCAGACGCCGCGTGCAGTGCCCGCCTGCACGGTGCTGTTTGTCAGGGTGGCCGTAGCACCCGCATCGGCCAGTACACCGATTGCACGGACATCTGTCCTGATGGTGGCATCGGACACCGTGGCCGCCGAGCCCGCATCCTTCACGTACAGGCCATAGGCCTCGGCCCCGGCCCCGCCATTGAGCGATGTGCCACCGCGAATGTTCAGTTGCCCGCCTGAAAATGCCCCGGCGGCCGCCACGGGGCCGCTGGCGGCGTTACCCGTTCCCGTGGCGGTCAGCGAGCCTCCGGTCACGGTGACGGTGCCACCAAGCTCCGCGCGCGCCGCCTGCGAGAAGTTGGACAGGGCGGTAACGTTGACGCCTGTCGCGAACACATTGCTGTTTGCGCCGCTTGCCACAAGGCCGTGGTTGAAGTTCCGGCCGCTGCCGGCACTGCCGATGTTGATCGCGGTATTCGTGAGCGTCACGGTGCCGCCATCGACGGCGCGCGCTGCGGTCAGGTTGACCCCGGCCGCCGGGGTCATGGTGATGGTGGTGCCGTTCGCGCCGATTGCGCTGTTTGCGCCGCTTGCGAGCAAGCCCGTTTGTCCGTTGGCCGTCGCAGCCGTGTTCGACGTGGTCGTTACCTGGCCTCCTGTGAGCTGGATGCTGGCCCCTGCCTGCGCACTGGCCCCACCGGCGTTAGCGACGCCGAGGTTCAGCGTCAATGCCTCTCCGCTGACGTTGGCAGCCGATCCCGTGCCGGTCACGGCGACAGGGTTTGCCGCCGTGGTGGCGATCACGGTCGATGTGGGGACCGTGCAGGTATTGGTGGCGGAAACCTGGCCGGTGCCGACGGTGGCGCATGGCGTCTGTCCTTCTGCTTCCGGCGCCAGTCCGGCGAACATGCCGCCGACGAGCAGGCACACCATATGGCGCGAGCCCGCAAGATGGCACAAGGTACGGACTGACTGCGGGATGGGACGCAGCACCGGATGATGCCGCAACTTCATGTTGCTTTTCTTTTGCATGGCCGTCCCTGTCCTGCCCTGGGGGGAGGCAGCATGTGATGGACAACCCAAGCATTATTGGTCGCTTGCGGCGCTTCTTGTGATGAATTGTTTGAACACTTGACTTAAGCGGGCTCTCGCCTCGAGACAGGGGATCGCGGCGGCGATCCGCTTTCACCCGAATGGGTCGGCTGGGCGGACTGCGCTCAGCCGAGCTGGCTGACGAGTGCCGGCACCATCAGGCTCGCGCCAATGCCCATCAGCACCCCGAACGCGATACGCCGCGTAGTGGTCGCAGAGAACGGCGGCGGAAAGCGCCGTCCCAGCACCGTGGCCAGCACCACCACAGGCACGGCAATGGCGGCCTGCAGGCAAATCTGCGCATCGAGCTGGCCTTGCCAGGCCGAGAAGAGGGTGCGCACGCTGGAGGTCACGGTAAAGACCAGGATCAGCGCGCAGCGGATCTCCACCGGCTTCATGGGCTGGCGGTAGAACTGGAAAATCAGCGGCGGGCCGGACACGCCGAACATACCGCTCAGCAGGCCGCCGAAGATGCCGCTCACGAGAAAGCTGCCATCGCCGGAGCGTCGCGGCAGCGGCTCGGGGCGCAGCGCCGCGCTCAGGCCGCCATACAGGATCACTGCGCCAAGCAGCAACTGCAGCAGCGTGGCCGCGGTGCTGCTGAGGTAGTCGAGCAGCAGCACGCCGGCCACCACCGACGGCAGGATGCCGATGGCCGCGGCGAATACCGCGCGCCAGTCGATATGCTGCATCTTGCCCGGCAGTGCGAACGCACTGTTGGCCAGCGTCACCAGGCTCACCACGGCGGCCACCGTGGCCACCGGCGCGAGGCCAAGCCCGCTCGTCGCGCCCATCACGATCATGCCGAGGCCGAAGCCCGTCACCGTCTGAAAATACGTTCCCGCGCCAAGCAGGGCCTGCAGGCCCAGCACGGGTATCAACAATTCCAGCTTCATGCTGCCGCCTGCTCTCCGGATGATGGTTGCTGTGCCGTGGCGGCTTGTGCCTGCACGACGGTGACAGCGATGACATGGAACACATCCTCTGCGCTGCAACCGCGCGAGAGGTCGTTGGCGGGCTTCCTGAGCCCCTGCAGCATCGGGCCGATGGCCTTGGCGCCGCCAAGCCGCTCGGCGAGCTTGTAGCCGATGTTGCCGGCTTCGAGGTTCGGGAAGACCAGCACGTTGGCATGGCCGCCCACTTGAGAATGAGGGATCTTGCGCTCGGCAATCTCGGCGACGATGGCGGCGTCGAGCTGCACATCGCCATCGATGGCGAGGCCCGGACGCTGCGCACGCACGCGTTCGGTAGCCGCTACCACCTTGTCGACGGCCGCATGCTTCGCGCTGCCGCAGGTCGAGAACGACAGCATCGCCACACGCGGATCTTCATTGAGCAGCGAACGTGCGCTGTCTGACGCGGCTATGGCGATCTCCGATAGCTCCTCGGCGTCGGGGTCCACCACAAGCCCGCAATCGGAGAAGATCAGCCCGCCCTTGAGCGCGTGGAATGGCTCGCACAGCATCATCAGGAAAAAGCTCGAAACCAGCCGGAAGCCGGGCGCCAGACCGATCAGCTGGATCGCGTTGCGCACCACGTCCGCGGTAGTGTGAACCGCACCGGCTACTGAACCGTCGGCATGGCCTTGTCGCACCATCAGGTTGGCGAAGCACAGCGGATCGAGCACCGCTTGCCGCGCCTGATCGAGCGTCATGCCCTTCTTCTGGCGCATGGCGTAGAGGGCCTGCGCGAAGGAGGGCGTCAGTGCCGAGGTAGCCGGGTCGACAATGGTCATGCGAGTGAGATCGATGCCCTGGTTTGCCGCTGCATCGTTGATACGCGCCGCGTTGCCCACCAGGATGACCTGCGCGATGCCCTCGCGCGCGGCGCGATCGGCTGCCTGCAGGATGCGCGCGTCCTCGCCCTCGCACAGGACGATGCGACGTGGCGCGGCGCGCGCGCGATCGATGATGCGGAGGATGGGCTTCATGGTGGGAGGCTCGGTAAGACTGAAAAAAGGGCCAGCGATCAGCGCTATGCCCTTGGTGTTATCGCCCTCTCCCGCAAGCGGGAGAGGGCGCACCCGATCGCGAACGAAAGGGCGCAGCTTCGATCAGACTCGATCAGACGTAGTCCTTGTACTTGTCGAGGTAGCGCACCGGCTTGGACAGCGCGTCGCGGCGGAACGGGTCGCCGAGTTCACGCGTGCACAGCACTTCGATGATCGTGGTCTTGCCGTGGTTCATCTGCAGGTCGATGGCGCGCTTAAGTGCCGGGCCCACGTCCTCCAGGCGGTCCACCACGATGCCTTCCGCGCCCATTGCCTTGGCGATCTCGGCAAAGCTCTGGTTGTCGAGTTCGCCCGCGACGAAGCGGCGGTTGTAGAAGTCCACCTGGTTCTTCTTCTCCGCGCCCCACTGGCGGTTGTGGAAGACCACGGCCGTCACCGGGATGTTGTGGCGCACGCAGGTCATGGTTTCCATCAGGCTCATGCCCCAGGCGCCGTCACCGGCGTACGAAACCGCCGGGCGATGCGGTGCGGCCACTTTGGCGCCGATGATGGTCGGGAATGCGTAGCCGCAGTTGCCCCAGCTCATCGCCGCGAAGAAGCTGCGCGGCTTTTCGAAGCGCAGGTAGCTGTTGGCGACCGAGTTGATGTTGCCGATGTCGGTCGACACCATCACATCGGCCGGCATGGCCTTCTCGAGTTCGCGCAGGACCTGGCGCGGGTGCAGGTACGTGCCGCCGTTGAAGGTGCGCTCGTTCTTCTGCTCCTCGATCATGTCCAGGCTGTACGGATCACGTTCGTGCGTCCAGCCGTCGAGTTCCTTTTCCCATGCGGCCTTCTCGTTGGCGATCTCCGTCGCGCGGCCGTCGCGGCTGCTGTCGCAGGCGAGCGTGCGGTTGGCCAGGCGCTGCGTGAGCGCAATGGCGGCAGCCTTGGCGTCGCCGCAGATGCCGACCGAGATCTTCTTCACCAGGCCCAGCATCTTGTGGTCGGCGTCGATCTGGATGATCTTCGCGTTCTTCGGCCAGTAGTCCATGCCGTGCTGCGGCAGCGTGCCGAACGGCCCGAGGCGCGAACCCAGTGCGACCACCACGTCGGCGCGCGAGATCAGCTTCATCGCAGCCTTCGAACCCTGGTAGCCCAGCGGACCGCACCACAGCGGGTGGCTGGCGGGGAACGAGTCGTTGTGCAGGTAGCTGTTGACCACCGGCGCGCCCAGACGCTCGGCCAGTGCCTTGCATTCCTCGATGGCATCGGCCATCACCACGCCGCCGCCCGAGATGATCACGGGGAACTTGGCCTGTGCCAGCAGCTCGGCGGCCTCGTTCAGGCTCTGTTCGCCACCGGGGCCGCGGTCCAGGCGCTGCGGCTTCGGGATCTCGACATTGACCTTGCCGTAGAAGTAGTCACGCGGGATGTTGAGCTGCGTCGGGCCCATTTCGGCCAGCGCGCGGTCGAAGCAGCGGCCGGTGAACTCGGCCATGCGCTGCGGGTGCGTGACGTGGCCCTGGTACTTGGTGAATTCCTGGAACATCGGCAGCTGCTTGGCTTCCTGGAAGCCGCCCAGGCCGATGCCGGTGGTGCCAGCTTCCGGCGTGACGATCACGACCGGGCTGTGGGCCCAGTATGCGGCCGCGATCGAGGTCACGCAGTTCGAGATGCCCGGGCCATTCTGGCCGATCACCACGCCATGGCGGCCCGATACGCGTGCGTAGCCGTCAGCCATATGGCCGGCACCCTGTTCATGCACGACCGGGATCAGACGGATGCCGGCCGGGGCGAAGATGTCCATGGCATCCATGAACGCGGAGCCCATGATGCCGAACATCTCGGTCACGCCATTGGCGACCATGGTCTCCACGAACGCTTCGGACGGCGTCATGGTCTGGGGGCCGGCCGGCACCTGGGTCTCGGTAGCCGAGCCACCGGAAACTGCGGGCTGCGTAGTCGTGTCGAGGTCGCGCATGGGGTGTCTCCTGTGTGACGTAATAAGTGGAACTATTCGTTCCAGAAACTGTTTGGTGAGGGAAATGTAGGCGGAGAACACGCCGTGGTCAATAGGAAGTTTTAGTTTTTGGAATGTTTGATGTCAAAAAACGAGACAAATCATCATTAAAGTGATTTTGAGATAACTTTTTGTGTGGAAAGTGGCAGATCGTAGATGCGGCTTTGCAAGCGCGAACGTGCATGTCTGGACAAAGTCGGTTCCGCGCCGGGCCTTCCTATATACTTTCAGTGTGCTAACAAACTGGTGAGTGCTATGCCTCCAAGAACGAAGCGCGGTGCGGCCGCTGACGACAGCGCGCCCGTGTCGACGATCGAGCCCGAAAGCGATCCCGCCAAGGAACTGCTGTGGGCGCGGCCGGGTTTCCTGGTGCGGCGGCTGCACCAGATCCACGTCGCGATGTTCTTCGAGGAGTGCAAGGCGCCCAACATCACGCCGGTGCAGTACGCGATCCTGACGGTGCTATCGGTGCTGCCGGGCCTGGACCAGACCTCGCTGGGCCAGGAAGTCGGGCTGGATCGCACTACCACGGCGGACGTGGTGCGTCGGCTGGAAGAGCGCGGCCTGGTGGAGCGCCGCGACAACCCGGCGGACCGCCGCACGCGGCATGTCTACCTGACCAAGGAGGGCAAGAGCGTGGTGACCGCGTTGCGCGCCGACATGGCGCGCGCGCAGGAGCGCATGCTGGCGCCGCTGAAGCCCGCACAGCGCGAGGTGTTCATGGACCTGCTGGCCACGCTGGTGGAGGCGAACAACCAGTACAGCCGTACGGTGTTGCGCAGCATGTAAAGGCCGTGACGGCGCAAGCCGCCGGCAAATGACAAGGCGGGCGCAAGGCCCGCCTTCTGCTTTCCGGAAACGTCAGACGGGATAAACGAGATCGTTCGCGATGATCGTGGTGTCGTAGATCACCTGGCGTTCACGCAGCAGCAGCCCGTTCCCTGTGCGTTGGAAGCGGTCATGGTAGATGCCGGCCATATGCATGGTGGTAGGGCCTTCCACCAGCGTCTGCAGCAGCAGGAAGTTGGCCTGCGCGACGATGTCGCCATCCGCCGTTTCGTCGGTGACGCGCGTGTTGGTCACGAGGTGCAGGTTGTAGCGCGGCGCGAACATCTGCGTGTTGGCGATGGCCGCAGCGCGGTCGCGCATCATGCCGATGCCTACGGCATAGACCAGGCCCACGGGCAGGTTGAGCTCGGCGTTTTCGCGGGCTGTGATGCGGTAGAGCGCGTCTTCGGTGAAGAAGCGCGGCCATTGCTCGACCAGGCCTGCATCGAGCACGGCGCAGTATTCTGCGTGGAAATTCTCGATCTCGAGCCGCAGTTCGATGGCGCGCGCCGCGCCAAGCTTGCTTTCGCGATAGACAGCGTAGTTCATCGGTTTCATCGTTCAGAACCCCATCACGCCGCGGTAGTACTGGTACATGGCCCGGATCGCCGATTCCGAGATCAGCGAGTTCGACGTGCCCACATGGTTGGCGTCGAGCTTGAGCACGTTGACGTCCGTGGTCGAGCGGCGGACGCCTTCCTGCACGAACTTCATCGCCTCGTTGTCCTCCAGCCCGAGGAAGCCGGCCGGCCCCATCAGGTTGCCCTGGCGCAGGCGGTGCTGGGTCATTTCCTCGGTGTCGTCCTCGTAGCCGAACATGGTCCACAGCATCAGCATGCTGTCGGGGCCGTTGGGGACGATGTGGCGCACGCCCAGCGTGTTCATCTCGCGCTGCACGATCAGGTTCGGCCAGATGGTCTGCATGGTGACGGACCATGGCGAGTCGAATTCCTTCACATACTCCAGGAAGCGCTCGTCTTCGAGCCGCATGCCTTCGTGGTAAGAGCGCATCTCCTTCTTGTTCTCGTCGCTGACGGCCGCGTACTTGTCTTCCTTCTTGGCAGAGGCCATGGTGCCGTGGCGGCCATGCACGGGGTCGGCGATCATCGCGGACTCGTTGCCGGCCACCAACAGACCGAACACCACCAGGAACGAGTGCAGCAGCGTGGCGTGGTACGGGTCCTTGAGGTTCTCGTGGTACATCTTCCAGTTGCACGGCAGCTCGTTCTTGTAATACCCGAGCACCTTGAGCGGCTTGCCGTTGAACACGACGTCGAAGTCCTTGAGGATCTCCGGCGTCATGTATTCCTCCAGGCTTTCCATGTTGTCCGCATAGGAGGCGAAGATCACGCCATTGCGCGTGGCGACGTTCAGCTTTACGAGCCCGTGGTCCTCGTTGCGGAAGTCCTTCGGCATGCCGCCCGCGCGGTTCACGCCTCGCTTGAACGGCACGCCCTGCAGGTTGCCCTTGAGGTCATAGGACCATTGGTGATACGGGCAGACGAACTCCTTGGTATTGCCCTGGCTGTGACGGCAGAATTCGGCGCCGCGGTGCGCGCAGCGGTTTTCGAAGACATTGATCGAACCGTCCTCGGCACGTGACACCACGACCGGCGTGGCGCCGACATAGGAGCGCTTGTAGTCGCCCGCGTTGGGGATTTCCGCTTCGAGCGCGACGTAGTTCCACGAGCGGCCGCGGAAGATCTTCTCGAGCTCCAGGTCATAGACCGGCTGGCTGGTGTAGACCCAGTCGGGGATGTAATGCAGGCCGTCTTCGGGCCAGCGGCAGTCGGCCAGGCCGGTGTCCTTGCGTCCCAGCTTGTGCTGGATCACCGCTTGTGTCTGGTACATGGGGTGTTCCTTTCAGATTGTGGTGAGGCTTGCGGTCCGGCTGGAAGTCTCCGCCTGCACCTCGCGCACGAGCTGGCGCAGGGGCAGGGCGGCGTCGCACAGACGGACCAGGTGTTCGTTGACGGGCAGGCCGAAGAGCGCGCGCAGCTGGCGCAGATCACCGCCCGCATTGACGGCGATGACGTGGCGCAGGCAGCCATCCAGCGTGCCGAAAAGCATGAATTTCGGGCTTGCCGCATCGCTGGCAGGCGCGTCGCGCCAGGCGTACCGCATGCCGGGAAGGGCGGCCCCGAGCATCTGCACGTTGCAGCCGAACTGGTCGGTCCAGAACCACGGCGTGGCAGCCGGTGCGGCCTGCAAGCCGAGCATGGACGTTGCGGCGATGCGGGCCTGCTCATTGGCCGATTGCCATGACTCCATGCGCATTTCGCTGCCGAACAGTGGCTGAAACTGGCTGGCGCAATCGCCAGCGGCATAGATGTTTGGCGCGCTGGTGCGGCCCTGTTCGTCGATGCGGACACCGCCGTTGCCGGGGTGCAGCGCAAGCCCCGCCGATGCGGCGAGTTCAGTGTTGGGGGTCAGCCCGATGGCAACGACGAGCACCGGTACGTGCCACGCCGTGCCATCCGCAAGCCGTACCCGCATGCCTTGCGCTTGCGGTTCGATCGCGGCAATCTGGCAGCCAAGCCTGAGGTCCACGCCGCGGGCCCGCACGCGCTGTGCCAGCCAGTCGCTCAACTCGGCCGGCGCCGCGCGCCCGAGCAGCCGTTCGGCGCTTTCGAGGACGGTCACTTTCAGGCCAAGATCGACCGCAGTGGACGCGGTTTCCAGCCCGAGAAAGCCGCCGCCGATCACCAGGACCTCGTGGGTGCCTTGCATGGCCTCGCGCAGGCGCGCAGCATCGTCCAGCGTGCGCAGGTAATGCACGTTCGGCGTGTCGGTTGGCAAGTCGGGCAGCGTGCGTGCGCTGCCGCCGGTGGCGAGCAGGCACGTGTCGAAGCGGATCTCGCTGCCGTCAGTGCAGGTGGCAACGCTGCGCGCGGCGTCGATCGCGCTCACGGTGGTGCCGAGGCGCAGGTCGATGTCACGTTCCGCATAGAAGCCGGCAGGATGCACACCGATCTGGCCCTGCTGGCCGGCATCGGCCAGCACTGCCTTGGAAAGCGGGGGCCGCTCGTATGGCGCATGCCGTTCGCCGCCGACCATGACAATGCGGTCGGCATGACCCAGCTTGCGCAACTCCGCGGCGGCTATCGCGCCGGCCTGGCCGGCGCCGATGATGAGGATGGATACTTGCGCAGACATGGCAGCTCCATCACAGCTCGACCCAGACCCGGCTGTCTTCGAACTTGACCGGGTAGGTCCGAATATCGGTGCTGGCCGGCGCGCACATGGCCTTGCCGGTACGGATGTCGAAGCGGGCCTGGTGCAGCGGACATTCGATGCAGCCATCTTCCAGGTAGCCGTCGGACAGCAGCGCGTACTGGTGCGTGCAAACGTTGTCGGTGACGAAGTATTCGTCGTCGCTGCGGAAGACGGCCAGCTGGCGATCACCCAGGTTGAGCGGCATCACTTCGTCGTTCTGCAGCGTGCCGGCGTTGTCGATTTCAATCCATGCCATGGGGGCTCTCCGTTCTCAATCTGTCAGTACACTGACTATAACAGTCAGTGTACTGATGTTTTATGCGGGAACTATCCTCGTTAACCCTGTCCGGTGCCGGCGGCGCCGGATTGGGCTGCGCGGGCGGTGGGGACGATGGGGCGTGAGGCAGGGCGGTTTGCCCACCGCGCCTCGATCTCGCCCATGACGCCGCGACGGAACGTGAGCACGCAGACCACAAAGATCAGCCCGGTAACCAGGCTGACGGATTCGCCAAGCGAGTCGAACCAGGGGATGCCGGTCAGCGCCGCGAGCGCGGTGCCGGCATCGCCAAGCTTGTTCTCCAGCGCCACGATGACGAGCGCGCCCACAATGGGACCTGACAGCGTCCCCATGCCGCCTACCAGCGTCATCAGGATCACGGCACCTGACATCATCCAGTGCACGTCCGTCAGCGTCGCAAAGCCGAGCACCAGCGTCTTGAGCGCGCCAGCCAGTCCCGCAAGCGCCGACGACAGCACGAACGCCAGCAGCTTGAAGCGGTCGGCGTCATAGCCCAGCGAGATCGCGCGCGGCTCGTTCTCCTTGATTGCGCGCAGGATCTGCCCGAACGGCGAATTGACGATGCGCATGATGCCCAGGAACGCCGCCGCTGTGATGGCCAGCACCAGGTAGTACATGGTCATGTCCGGCTCCAGCGAGACCACGCCGAACAGGCTGCCGCGCGGCACTGCCTGCAAGCCGTCTTCGCCACCAGTGACCGGCGCCTGCAGGCAGAAGAAGTAGAACATCTGCGCCAGCGCCAGCGTGATCATCGCGAAGTAGATGCCCTGCCTGCGGATGGCCAGGGCGCCAAAGGCCAGACCGAGCAGCGCGCCGAACGCCGTGCCGAACAGCAAGCCGAGTTCCGGCGTGACCTGCAGCGACTTCATCGCGTAGCCGCAGGCATAGGCCGCGCCGCCGAAGAACGCCGCATGGCCGAACGACAGCAGCCCGGTGAAGCCCAGCAGCAGGTTGAAGGCGCAGGCGAACAATGCGAAGCACAACAGCTTCATCACCAGCACCGGATAGGCGCCCAGGAACGGGGCCGCCACCAGGACCGCCAGCAGCAGCCCGTATGCGAACGTGGCGCGGTTGTCGCGTGACGTCATCATGCTTCCTTTCCAAAGAGACCGGCCGGGCGCACCAGCAGCACGCAGACCATGGCCACGAACACGACCGTGGCCGAAGCCTCGGGATAGAACACCTTGGTAAGGCCTTCGAATACGCCAAGGCCAAGGCCCGTGAAAATCGATCCAAGGATGGAGCCCATGCCGCCGATCACCACGACCGCGAAGACGGTGATGATCAGGTTCTGGCCCATCAGCGGCGACACCTGCATCACTGGCGCAGCGAGCA
Organism: Cupriavidus numazuensis; assembly: GCF_905397435.1. GTDB lineage: Bacteria > Pseudomonadota > Gammaproteobacteria > Burkholderiales > Burkholderiaceae > Cupriavidus > Cupriavidus numazuensis. The sequence goes on along the minus strand of NZ_CAJPVI010000022.1, from coordinate 113,628 downwards.
CGCCGGCCAGTGCGGCCAGGCCCACGCCGAACGCATAGGTCAGCGTCACCAGCAGCGGCACGTTGATGCCAAACGCCTCGACGATGCGCGGGTTCTCGGTGCCGGCCCGCAGGTAGGACCCGAGCCGTGTCTTCTCGATCGTGTACCAGGTCGCAAAGCACACGGCCAGCGACGCCAGTACGACCCATGCGCGATAGTTGGGCAGCACCATGAAACCCAGCGACGTCGCGCCCGTCAGCGCTTCCGGCGTCGGATAGGGCAGGCCGGAAACGCCATAGGCCGAACGCAGCAACCCTTCGAGCAGCAGGCAGATGCCCAGCGTCAGCAGCAGGCCGTAGAGATGGTCGAACCGGTACAGATGGCGCAGCATGGTGCGCTCGAGCACCACGCCGATCACTCCGGTCGCAAGCGGCGAGAGCAACAACATCAGCCAGTAGTTGAGCCCCAGGTAGTTCATACCCATCCACGCCAGCACTGCGCCGAGCATGAACAGTGCTCCATGAGCAAAGTTGATCACGTTGAGCAGGCCGAAGATCACGGCCAGCCCCAGACTCAGGATCGCGTAGAACGACCCGTTCACCAGCCCCAGCAAGAGCTGGCTGAGCAGCGCTGGCAGGGGCACTCCGAACAATTCCATTGGCAATTCTCCTTACACGCCGAGCAGTGCGTTGAGCGTCGGCATCTTGCGTTCCAGGTCCGCCGATTCGAATGCTTCCACGATGGCACCGTGCTCCATGACATAGAAGCGGTCAGCCAGCGGGGCGGCGAAGCGGAAGTTCTGTTCAACCATCACGATGGTGTAGCCGCGCCGGCGCAGCATGGTGATCATCTTTGCGAGCTTTTGCACGATGACCGGCGCGAGGCCTTCTGAGATTTCGTCGAGCAGCAGTACGCTTGCGCCGGTGCGCAGGATGCGCGCGACGGCCAGCATCTGCTGTTCCCCGCCCGACATGCGCGTGCCCTGGCTCTTGCGCCGCTCGAGCAGGTTGGGGAACATCTCGTAGATTTCTGTGACCGTCATCGGCTCGCGCAGGCCAGCCGTTCCAGCCGCACGCGGGAACTCGGGCGGCAGCAGCAGGTTTTCCTCGCACGACAGGCTCGAGAAGATGGCGCGTTCTTCCGGGCAGTAGCCGAGGCCGAGCGGCGCGATACGGTGCGTCTTCATCGCGATGGTTTCCTGGCCATGCACGCGCACGGAGCCCTTGCGCTGGCCGACCAGACCCATGATCGCGCGCAGGGTAGTGGTGCGCCCGGCGCCGTTGCGGCCCAGCAGCGTGACGACCTCGCCGGCATTCACCGTGAGATTCACGCCGTGCAGGATGTGCGATTCGCCGTACCAGGCATGCAGGTCGCAGATTTCCAGCGCGGGTGTAGCGTTCTGCGTCATGCGGCCTCCGTTCGGGCGTGCAGATCCGTGGTCTCGTCGGTGGTGCCCATGTACGCTTCCTTGACCTGCGGGTCGTTCGAGACTTGCTGATAGCTGCCTTCAGCCAGGATCGCGCCGCGCTGGAGCACGGTGATGCGATCGACGATGGACGAGACCACGCTCATGTTGTGCTCGACCATCAGCACGGTGCGGCCGGCCGAGACGCGCTTGATCAGTGCGGTGACCGTCTCCACGTCTTCGTGCCCCATGCCTTGCGTCGGCTCGTCGAGCAGCATCAGTTCCGGGTCCATCGCCAGCGTGGTGGCGATCTCCAGCGCACGCTTGCGCCCATAGGCCAGCTCGGCGGTCGGCAGGTGCGCGAAGCTCGCCAGGCCTACCGCATCGAGCAGCTCCATGGCGCGCGCATCCAGCCTCGACAGCGACCGCTTGCTGCGCCAGAAGTGATAAGCCGTGCCGAGCTTGCGCTGCAGCGCCACGCGCACGTTCTCGAGCACGCTAAGCTGCGGAAACACGGCCGAGATCTGGAACGAACGGATCACGCCCATGCGAGCGATGTGCGCAGGCCGCAGGGCGGTGATATCGGTGCCGTTGAAGTGAATCGAGCCCGAAGATGGCGCGTGGAACTTGGTCAGCAGGTTGAAGCACGTAGTTTTGCCCGCGCCGTTCGGGCCGATCAGTGCATGGATCGACCCACGGCGCACGCGCAGGCTGACATCGCTAACGGCCGTGAAGCCCTTGAAGCTCTTGGTCAGGCCGCGCGTCTGCAGGATGACGTCGTTGTCGGACATGGCGCTCACTTCTTCACCAGCGCGCACTCGCTGGCCGACAGCGGGCGGAATGCCTCGTCGCCAGGAATGGTCGCAACGTACTTGACCAGGTCCCACGGTCCCTTGGACTCGGCCGGCGTCTTGGCTTGCGCGAGGTACATGTCATGCACCATGCGGCCGTCTGCGCGCACCTTGCCGTTGTGCACGAAGGCGTCGTTGACGGGCAGCGCGCGCATCTTGTCGGCGACGGCGGGACCATCGACGGTCTTGGCCGCTTCCACCGCCTTCAGGTAATGCAGCACGCCGGAGTACACCCCGATCTGGCCGTGCGTCGGGTAGGCCTTGTGACGCTTGTAGTAGCGCTCGACGAAGTCCTTCGACTTCGCATCCAGGTCCAGGCGGAACGGATCCACATAAGTCAGGCCCTGCGCGGTGTTCAGGCCCAGGCTCTTGATGTCGGTGATGAACGTGGACGGCGTGATCACGGTCTGGCCAGCCTTGACCAGGCCGAACTCGCCGGCGGCCTTCACGCCGTTGATCATGTCGTTGCCCGCATTGGCCAGCACCACGACCTTGGCCTTGGACGCCGACGCAGCCACCACCGGGCTGCTGAAGTCACTGGCGTTGAGCGGATGCTTCGTGCTGCCCACGTTCTTGCCGCCGCTGACATCCACCGCCTTGCGGAAATCGGCTTCCAGCGACTGCCCGAACGCGTAGTCCACGGTGATGTAGTACCAGCTGTTGCGTCCCTGGTCGATCATGCGCTTGACCAGCGGATACGAGACGGAATACGTGTCCCATGCCCAGTGGAAACCGGTGGGCGAGCAGTTCTGGTTGGTCAGCGCCATCGCGCCGCCGGTCGAGACGATGTCGATCTTCTGCTTCTGCTTCGCGACTTCCTGCACGGCCAGTGCCGTCGACGAATTGGGGAAGTCGATCACCATATCGACACCATCGGTGTCGAACCAGCGACGTGCCAGCGACGAGGCGATGTCGGCCTTGTTCTGGTGGTCGGCGGAGAGCACCGTGACGGGTTTGCCCAGCGCCTTGCCGCCGAATTCCTCGACCGCCATCTGCGCGGCAAGCACGGAGCCCTTGCCAGAGAGGTCGGCATAGGAGCCGGACATATCGGTAATGACGCCGATCTTGACGCCATTGGCATCAGCCCAGGCAGGTGCGGCAGCAGCAAGGCCCAGCAGGGCCGTGGATACGGCAAGGGTGCGGACGGTGCGAGTATTTGACATGTGGGGCTCCCGGTTGTCTTCGTGGATGGTCCGTATGGGTGCGATGGTTATGGCTTGAGGTGCCCCGGCGCCATCGCCGCGCTAGGGCACTCGTTTGATGAAATCAGTATGCTGACGATGCTGCGGAAAATAAGGCGGATGGCTCCGCCCCTTCACGGGTCCGTGCGCGGGTCAGCGGGTCAGGTGGACAGGTCGCGACCGCGCGTCTCCGGCACAAACAGCATGCCGATGACGAAGGCCGCACCGGCGATGATCACGGGATACCAGAGCCCGTAGTAGACATCGCCGCTGGAGACATTCATTGCCGTGACGACGAAGGACAGCATGCCGCCGACCCAGCCCGCGCCCAGGTGGAAGGGCAGGGAGAGCGAGGTGTAACGCACGCGGGCAGGGAACAACTCGACCATGAAGGCCGCCATCGGCCCGTACACCATGGCCAGGAACAGGATGGGGACGAGCAGCAGCAGGAACAGCATGGGCATGTTGATGCGCGCCGGATCGGCACGCTCGGGCCAGCCGGCCGCTACGAGCGCGTGTTTGATCGCGTCGCGGTCAAAGCCCTGCAGCGTTTGCGTGCCGACGCGGATTTCGGCCCGCGCGTCGCTGGCGGGCACGAAGGTGTATCCCACCCCGAGGTCGGTCAGGTAGCCGCGGATCTTGTCGCAGTCGGACACCGGATCGCCGAACAGCCGTGGCTTGCAGTTGCCGGCCGTCACCTGCACCGCGCCCTGCTGCTGGAAGTGCTCCAACGCCGGGTTGGCATAGTGCGTCAGACCCTTGAAGATAGGCTGGATCGTGAGCGCTGCCAGCAGGCAGGCCACCATCATGATGTACTTGCGGCCGATGCGGTCCGACAGCCAGCCGAAGAACAGATAGCACGGCGTGGCCACCACCAGTGCGATGGCGATCAGCATGTGCACCGTTTCGATCGGCACATGCAACGTCTTGTTCACGAAAAACATCGTATAGAAGTGGCCGGTACCGAAGATGGCGCCAAGGCCCGCTGCCACGACGAACAGCAGCAGCACGAACTTCAGGTTGTGCCATTGCGTGAAGCTCTCGCGGATCGGCGCCTTCGATGTCGCGTTGCTGGCCTTCATACGCGCAAACACCGGCGATTCGTGCAGCTTGCCGCGGATGTACACAGAGATCACCAGCATCACCAGCGACACGATAAACGGAATGCGCCAGCCCCAGGCACGGAATTCCGCCTCGGTCAGGAACGTCTTCAGCAGGTACACCACGAACAACGACGACAGCAGGCCCAGCGTGGCCGTCGTTTGCAGCGAGCTCGTGTACAAGCCGCGCTTGCTGACAGGGGAATGCTCGGCCACGTAGGTGACGGCGCCGCCCACTTCGCCGCCGAGCGCCAGGCCTTGCAGCAACCGCAGCAGCACGAGCAGCACAGTCGCCGCGATGCCGATCTGCTCGTACGTGGGCAGCACGCCAACACCGACCGTGGCAATGCCCATCAGCAGGATCGTGACGAGGAACGTGTACTTGCGGCCGATCAGGTCGCCCAGCCGGCCGAACAGCAGGGCGCCGACGGGCCGGATCAGAAAGCCCGCGCCAAACGTCGCGAGGCTGGCCAGGAAGGCAGCGGTTTCATTGCCCTTCGGGAAAAACAGTGCGCCGAAGTAAACCGCCAGCGCAGCGTAGATGTAAAAGTCGTACCACTCCATCAGCGCGCCGAAAGAGGAGGCAAGGATGACCTTGCGTTCCTCGGCGGTCATGCCGGAAGCGGAGGCGCGCGCTTCATCGCGGGTCAGGCTCATAGTCATGGCGGGGGTCCTATGGTGAAGCCAGTTGTCTCATTTGTCTTTTCTTCTTCCCGGATGGTGCAAAGCAGCGAGCCTTTTGGCTGTCGACAGCCTGGTGGCGTGCCGCTGTGCCTGCTTCCGGTGCATCAGTCAGTATGCTGATGAGAAGCGCAGTATGCTGAGCAAAATGCGGGCCAGAACACAGAGGCCGCCTTCGATGCGATATCTGCTTTTAAACGACTTGTTAATATCGTCAGCATACTGAGCATATGGGGCAGTGTACTGAGCGTGTTGGACCATCGTTATAGGTGTTAACCCTCCGGATCTCCTGTCTGGACTTTTGAAATTTCGCTGTCTAGAATCCGCAATTAGTCAGTGTACTGAATAAATGACGCCGCGCCCCCGCAGCAGCGTTCCTGGCGCACGGCAGACCCTCATCAGGAGCCCCCACAGCATGACGACAGTGAAGAAGATCGCCCTGGAAGAGCATTTCATGACCCCAGGTTTCCAGGCCTATTCAAAGGGATTCACGCAGCATATCGACCCGGCGGTCTTTGCGGACCTTGGCCGCCGCCTTGCCGATTTCGACGAACTGCGCCTCGCGGAAATGGATCGCGCGGGCATCGATATCACCGTGCTGTCGCAGACGGGGCCGGGCGTGCAAGGCGAAGCCGATTCCGAACTTGCGGTAGCGCGTGCGCAGCAGAGCAATGACTTCCTGGCCGAGCAGATCGCGCGCCATCCCACGCGCTTCGCCGGCTTTGCCGCACTGCCCATGCACGATCCGGAGCAGGCCGCCAAGGAACTTGAGCGCACCGTGCGCGAGCTCGGTTTCAAAGGCTCGCTGGTGAACGGGCACACGCACGGCCGCTATTACGACGATCCTGCTTACGACGCCTTCTGGGAGCGCATGCAATCGCTCGACGTGCCGATGTACCTGCATCCGACCGATGCCTTTGTGAAGCCGCAGGTATTGAATGGCCATCCGGAACTCGATGGTGCCGCGTGGGGCTGGGGCGTGGAAACTGCATCGCACGCGCTGCGCCTGCTGTTTGGCGGCGTGTTCGACCGCTTTCCGCGCCTGAAGATCATCCTCGGCCATATGGGGGAAGGGCTGCCGTTCCAGCGCTGGCGCTTTGACAGCCGCTTCGCGGTCTATTCGCACGGCGTGCGGCTCGCGCGCGCGCCGTCGGAGTACATCGGCAGCAATATCGTGATCACCACATCCGGCGTGTGCTCGCACGGTGCGCTGGCCGGCGCGATTGCCGAGATGGGACCGGAAGCGGTGATGTTCTCGGTCGACTATCCCTACGAATCCACCGAGGTCGCAGCGAAGTTCATCGAAGAGGCGCCGCTCGATGAAACGACGCGCGCGCTGGTCTGCCACGGCAACGCTCAACGCCTTCTGAAGCTGTAATCGCACTACGCAAGGATACTTATGCAAAACGTTTTTCGCATCGGCCAGATCGTGCCGAGCTCCAACACCACGATGGAAACCGAGATCCCGGCCATGCTGGCCGCACGGCAGCAGATCCGCCCCGAACGGTTCACCTTCCATTCGAGCCGCATGCGCATGAAGAAGGTGGTCAAGGAAGAACTGGCCACAATGGACGCCGAGTCCGACCGCTGCGCCGTCGAGCTTTCCGATGCGCGCGTCGATGTGCTCGGCTATGCGTGCCTGGTTGCGATCATGGCGATGGGGCACGGCTACCACCGCAAGTCGGAACAGCGCCTGAAGGCGCACACCACTGAGAACGGCGGTGATGCGCCGGTGATTACCAGTGCTGGTGCGCTGGTTGATGCACTGAAGGTCATCGGCGCGAAGCGTATTGCCGTGGTGGCGCCCTACATGAAGCCGCTGACCGAGTTGGTCGTGGACTACATCCGCAATGAAGGCTACGAAGTCGTCGACTACCGCGCGCTGGAAATTCCGGACAACCTCGAAGTCGGCCGCCACGATCCGGCGAAGCTGCCCGGCATCGTCGCGCAGATGAATATCGCCGATGTCGACGCCATCGTGCTATCGGCGTGCGTGCAGATGCCGTCATTGCCTGCTGTGGCGAAGGTGGAAGCGATGACCGGCAAGCCGGTGATCACCGCCGCGATTGCCACGACCTACGCCATGCTGCGCGCACTGGATCTTGAGCCAGTCGTGCCGGGCGCCGGTGCGCTGCTGTCGGGCGCCTACTGAGGGCCGCGCGATGAGCACCTTTCTCTATGGCGGCAATGTCAACGCCAACGGCATCCGCCAGCACTATTTGCGCTTTGGCGGCAGCGATGGCGAACGCGCCTCGCGCGATGCCGTGATCATCGTGCCGGGCATCACAAGCCCGGCCATCACATGGGGCTTCGTTGGCGAACAGTTCGGCCAGCGCTTCGATACCTATGTGCTCGACGTACGTGGCCGTGGCCTCTCTGAAGCGAGCGACACGCTCGACTACAGCCTCGATGCACAAGCCGCCGACGTGATCACATTCGCACAGGCACTGGGCCTGCAGCGCTATGCCATCGTCGGCCATTCGATGGGCGGTCGCATCGGCGTGCGCGCCGCGCGGCAGCACCCCGCAGGCCTGACGCGTCTGGTGATGGTCGATCCCCCCGTATCCGGCCCGGGCCGTCGCGCCTATCCCGCGCAACTGCCGTGGTACATCGATTCGATCCGCCTCGCACGCGCAGGCATCGACGCCGAAGGCATGCGCCGCTTCTGCCCGACGTGGACGGAAGACCAACTGCGCTTGCGCGCCGAATGGCTGCACACGTGCGACGAGCGCGCCATCCTGGCCAGCTTCAATGGCTTCCATGAGGACGATATCCACGCGGACCTGCCGCACGTGAAGGTACCCACGCTGCTGATGACCGCCGGCCGTGGTGATGTGATCCGTGCCGAAGACGTCGAGGAAATCCGCAAGCTCGTGCCCGGCGTGCTGGTCAGCCACGTGGCCGATGCAGGCCACATGATCCCGTGGGACGACGAGGCCGGCTTCTATCGTGCCTTCGGCGATTTCCTCAGCGCCCCGCTGCTTTGATGAACGCTTGCTACCCACCCCGTCACGCAAGGAGCCGACATGCCGGTCAGTGACCATCAGATGATCGAAGCCTGGACCCAGGTGCTCAAGCTGTCGAAGCTCGAGCGAGGGCAGACGGTGACCATCCTCACCAGCGCCGCCACGCATCCGCAGACCTTGTCCACCGCGTTGATCGCGACGCAGGCAATGGGCGCGATCGTGAACCGGCTCGACTTGCCGCCCGTCAATGGCGAGAAGGCGCTGAGCCGCGATGCATTGGCCTATCTCGGCACCACGCCGCTGACCGGCAACCGCGCCGCCATTTCGGCGCTGAAAGCCAGCGACCTCGTGCTGGACCTGATGACGTTGCTGTTCTCGCCCGAGCAGCACGACATCCTGAAAGGCGGCACCAAGATCTTGCTCGCTGTCGAGCCGCCCGAGGTGCTGGTCCGCATGGTGCCGACCGAGGCTGACCGCGAGCGCGTGAAGGCTGCCACCGAGCGGCTCGGCCGCGCGAAAGCCATGCATGTGGTGTCGGCCGCCGGCACCGATCTGCGCTGCCCGCTTGGCGAGTTCCCCGCCATCAGCGAGTACGGCTTCGTCGATGAACCCGGCCGTTGGGACCACTGGCCGAGCGGCTTCGTGCTGACCTGGCCGAACGAAGGCGGTGCCAGCGGCACCATCGTGCTGGACCGTGGCGATATCCTCCTGCCGCAGAAGGCCTACGTCACCGAGCCAGTCACGCTGACGGTCGAGAACGGCTTCGCCACGCGCATCGAAGGCGGGCTGCATGCGGAACTGCTGAGCGAATACATGGAGTCATTCAAGGACCCCGAGGCCTACGCGATCTCGCACATCGGCTGGGGCCTGCAGCCGCGCGCACACTGGGCGACGCTGGGGCTGTATGACCGCGAAGCGACCATCGGCATGGATGCGCGCGCGTTCGAAGGCAACTTCCTGTTCTCGCTCGGCCCCAATAACGAGGCCGGCGGGCAGCGCACCACGACCTGCCATATCGATATCCCGCTGCGCCGCTGCACCGTACGGCTCGACGGCGTGGACGTGGTGACCGAAGGCAAGGTCACGGACGGCTTCCAGTACCCGAAGGAGTAGCCCCCATATGCACAAGGAAATCGGCGCCTACCAGCGCCAGGGCTTCGGCAACACGTTTGAGTTGGCGCCGCCGTTCGGCCTGCTGATCATCGACTTCGTCAACGGCTTTGCCGATCCGGCGGTGTTTGGCGGCGGCAATATCCGCGAGGCTATCGGCGCCACGGTGCCGCTGCTGGCCGCGGCCCGCCGCGAAGGTTGGCCCGTTGCGCACAGCCGCATTGTCTATGCCGACGATGGCGCGGACCACAACGTCTTCTCGATGAAGGTGCCGAACATGCTGTCGCTAAAGGAGCATGACCGGAACAGCGCCATCGTGGACGAGTTGGCGCCAGCGCCAGGCGAACTGGTGGTACGCAAGACCGTGCCATCGGCGTTCTTCGGCACGTCGCTGGCTGCATGGCTGACCCAGCGCGGCGTGAAGACGCTGCTGGTAGCCGGGGCCGTTACCAGCGGCTGCGTGCGTGCAAGCGTGGTTGATGCGATGCAGTATGGCTTCCGCCCGCTGGTGCTGTCGGACTGCGTGGGAGACCGCGCGCTCGGGCCGCACGAGGCCAATCTGTTCGACATGGAGCAGAAATATGCGGCTGTGATGCCGCGGTCCGCCGCGCTCGCGGCGATCGGCGTGCGCGATTGAGCGCAGGCGTGGCGTTTTCGCCGCTTGCCATGCGGTGAAGCCGCAATTGACAGGCCGGGGCCACGGTCCTTAGCATTTTGGTCAGTATGCTGAGTATGTGAAGGGTCGCGGCGGGCACTCCGCCCGCCGTGGCCGCCGGCCACGAAGACAGGACATCGATGGAACCGAATCATTCAGGGGAAGGGCGGAGCCAGGGGGTCGGCGCGCGTGTCGCGCGCAAGGAAGACGCCCGGCATCTGCACGGCAAGGGCCGGTTCGTGGCGGATATCGCCATGCCGGACCTGCAGGAAGTGGCATTCCTGCGCAGTCCTGTGGCGCATGCAAGGCTGCTCGCGGTGACGAAGCCGCAGGGTCTGGCCGCGTCCGTGATCGTGCGCGAGGACATGCAAGAGGCGAAGGACATCGTCGCCGACTCGGCGTTTCCGTCCTATCAGCCCTCGGCGCAGCCGCCGCTGGCCAGCGGCAAGGTGCGCTTCGTCGGCGAACCCGTGGCGATGGCGTTTGCCCCGACCCGCGCCGAGGCCGAGGACATCGCCGAGCAGGTGGCCCTCGATCTGGACGAGCTGACTGCGCTGACCGAAGTCGCGCAGGCGCAGCAACTGGCGGGCGAGGTCCGCGTGCACGAGCACTGGCGCGACAACAACTTCCTGACGCTCACCGCCGACAAGAATTTCGAAGCGCGGCAGCGCGAGGCAACCGTCGTGGTGCACCGCAAGATCGACCTGGCGCGCCAGTGCATGGTGCCGATGGAAGGCAAGGCGGTACTGGCCTATTGGGACCACCAGTTCGACCAGCTCGTCGTGTACAGCGCCACGCAGGTGCCGCACATGATCCGCACCATCCTGAGCCACTGTCTCGGGCTGGAGCAGGAACGCGTGCGCGTGATCTCGCCCGACGTGGGCGGTGCGTTCGGCTACAAGTGCGTGCTGCAGCAGGAGGAGCTGTGCATCGCGTGGCTGGCCATGACGTACAAGCGGCCGTTCCGCTTTATCGAGGACCGGCGCGAGCACCTGACCGCCGGCGCCAATTCGCGCGAGCATCACTACGAACTGACCGCCTATGCCGATGCGCGCGGCAGGCTGCTGGCGCTGGACGCGAAGATCGCCATCGACGGCGGTGCCTACTCGGTCTGGCCATTCACGATCGGCCTGGAGCCAGGACAGGCCATCGGCAACTTGCCGGGCCCGTATGCGTTCGATGCTTATCGCTGCGAGACCGTCTGCGTCGCCACCAACAAGCCTGGCTTCGTGCCATACCGCGGCGTGGCGCGTACCGGCGTGTGCTTCGCGATGGAATTGCTGATCGACGCCATCGCGCGCGAGGTCGGCCGTGAGCCCTGGGAAATCCGCTGCGAGAACCTCGTACCGCCGCAGGCCATGCCCTACATCAACGTAACCAACAAGCATTTCGACGGCGGCGACTACCCGGCCAGCGTGCGCAAGGCGATGGAGATGATCGACCTGCCCGCAATCCGTGCGCGCCAGAAGGCCGGCCCCGAAGGGAACCGCTACGTGGGCGTGGGCTTTGGCACCTACACGGAGCAATCGGCCCACGGCACCTCGGTATTCGCGGCGTGGGGCACGCCGGTGATTCCGGGTTTCGATTCCGCTACCGTGCGTATCACGCCGGATGGCGGCCTCGAAGTGCGCGTAGGCGTGCATTCGCACGGGCAAGGCATGGAAACCACGTTCGCGCAGATTGCCAATGAAATCCTCGGCATCGATGTTGCGCGGATCAAGGTCGTGCATGGCGATACGGGGCTGACGCCGTTTTCGACGGGCACGTACGCATCGCGCTCGCTGGTGATGTCGGGCGGCGCGGTGTCGCGCGCATGCAAGGCGCTGCTGCCGCGGCTGCTGAAGATCGGCGCGCACATGCTCGGCCAGCCAGCGGAATCCGCACGCTTCGACGCGGGACACGTGCGCGCGGGCGAAGCCAGCATCGCCGTCGATCGCATCGCCGATGCCTGGTACATCAACCCGCACCTGTTGCCGGCCGACGTCGATGCACAGGGCCTGGAGACGACCATGGGATTCAAGCCGGCCGTCGATACGGGCAGCTTCACGTACGCCACGCATGCCGTGGCCGTGGAAGTTGATATCGATTCCGGCCACGTCGAGATTCTCGACTACGTGGTGGTCGAGGACTGCGGCACCATGATCAATCCGATGGTCGTGGAGGGCCAGACCTACGGCGGCGTGGCGCAGGGCATCGGCACCGCGATGTTCGAAGAGATGCGCTACGACGGCAACGGCCAGCCGCTCGCCTCGACGCTGGCGGACTACATGCTGCCGGGACCGACCGAGATTCCGTCGATCCGCATCCACCATTTCGAAACGCCGTCGCCGCATACGGAGTTCGGCGCCAAAGGCATGGGAGAGGGCGGCGCCATCGCACCGCCGGCCGCGATCTTCAATGCCGTGAACGATGCGCTGCGCGATTTCGGCATCGAACTCAAGGAAACCCCACTGACCCCAAGGAAGGTGCTGGAGGCGCTGGATGCTGCCGCTACCCAATCCGAAAGCAGGAAGGCTGCCTGACCGATGAAAGCCGTCGCTTTTTCCTATCAAGCCCCGGACTCGCTCGCCGATGCGCTCACGCGTCTTGGCGCGGGCACCGACGTTGCCAAAGCCATGGGCGGGGGCCAGTCGCTTGGCCCCATGCTGAACCTGCGCCTGACTCGCCCCGATACTGTCGTCGACGTATCGCGGCTGGCGGAACTGCGCGAGGTCACGGCCAGTTCCGACTATGTGCGCATCGGCGCGTGCGTGACCCATGCGCAGATCGAAGACGGCGTCTTCGACGCGTTGCGCGGCACCATGCTGCAAGCCGTGGCGGGCGGTATCGCCTACCGCGCGATCCGCAATCGCGGCACCGTGGGCGGCAGTCTCGCGCATGCCGATCCCGCGGCGGACTGGGTGGTGACCATGACCGCGCTCGGCGCACAGGTCCAGATCGCCTCGGCCGCTGGCACCCGCGTAGTACCGATGGATGCCTTCATGATCGGCGCCTACACCACGGTGCTCGAAGAGGGCGAACTGATCGCCGCAGTACGCGTGCCGCCGGCAAGCGCCGATACGCGATGGGGCTATCAGAAGCTGTGCCGCAAAACCGGAGAGTTCGCGGAGGCCAGCTGCGCCGCGTACTTTGACGCGAGCCGCCGCTTCGCACGCATCGTGCTTGGCGCGCTCGACGGCCCGCCGGTTGTCCTGCGCGAGCTGACCCGTGCCGTCGCGGCGCAAGGCGCCGCCGCGCTGACCGTGCAGGCCGTGGACGAGGCCATCGCGCTCGCCGCGCCGGACAAGGACGCCATCGACCGCAAGCTGTGCCGCACCGTCGTCACGCGCTGCGTCATGCAAATGCTGAACTGAGGAACCCTGTGCAAACCATCGCATTCACCGTCAATGGCCGGCAGGTATCCGGCGCGTGTACGGACCGTACGCATCTCGGCGACTTCCTGCGCGACACGCATCGCCTGACGGGCACCCACCTCGGCTGCGAGCACGGCGTCTGCGGCGCCTGCACGGTGCTGGTCGACGACAAGCCCGTGCGCTCGTGCATCAGCTTCGCCGCTGGTTGCGAGGGGGCCGATATCGTCACCGTCGAGGGCTATCAGGACGATGCCGTCATGGCCGACCTGCGCGCGGCGTTCAATCGCCATCATGCGCTGCAATGCGGCTTCTGCACGCCGGGCATGCTCGCCACCGCGCGCGATATCGTGCTGCGGCTGCCCGATGCGAACGAGGCCACCATCCGCCATGAACTCTCGGGCAACCTGTGCCGCTGTACGGGCTATATGGGCATTGTCGCGGCCATCCGTTCGGTGCTCGACGCGCGCCGGCCGGACCCGGGCGCCGTGGTGCCAGGCGCGCCTTTGGCCGCTGCAACAAAGGGGTTCACCGGCTTTACCGTCTCCGACGAAGCATTGGGCGCTGCGCCAGCGCATGCCGCCACCGCGGCCAATGAAGCGGGGCGCGCCGCGGACCGCAAGGGCTGGTCCCGCATCGAAGGCAGCTTCACCGTGCCCTATCCGCTCGACGCCGTATGGGCATTCATGGCCGACCTGCCGGCCGTTGCAGGCTGCCTGCCGGGCGCGGTATTGACCGAAATCGAGGGCGAGAAGGTCAAGGGACACATCGCGATCAAGTTCGGCCCCATGTCCGCACGGTTCGAAGGTGCGGCAAGGCTGCAGCGCGATGACGTCCACAAGCGCGGCGTGCTCAAGGGCGCGGGGCAGGATTCGCTGAGCAACTCCAAGGCCGCCGGCGATATCGCCTACCAGCTCACCGCGCACTCGGCCAGCGAGACGGAAGTCGAAGTGGACCTCCAGTATTCGCTGCAAGGCCCACTCGCTCAATTCTCGCGTTCCGGACTCGTGCGCGATTTCGTGCGGCGCATGATTGCCGACTTCGGCAAGTCGGTTGCGCGCAGGATGGATCCCACGCTGAGCGAAGCCGAGCGGATGAAGACTGTGCAGCTTAACCCCGTCGCGCTGTTCTTCGGCGTGCTGTGGGAGCGCGTGAAGCGGCTGTTCGGCGCAGGCGGGCGCTGATGCGCAGGCCCGCCCGGCGTTAGGTCGGCACTACGCTGGCGCGGGCTTGCGCACCTGCTCGCCGATCTGCCGCCGCATTTCGTCGGCGAGCGGATGCAGGCCGCTGGTGGAAGCCGAGGCGACCAGGCTGTAGCCGAGTCCCTGGTCTGCCCACGAATAACCGGCAATGCCGGCCTGGCGATGGGCCTTCATCGGCGTGTCCTGGTCGACCTGCATTGGCCGCACCAGCATGGCCACGCGCGAGCCGTGCCCGTCGTCGTACATGAACAGGCCGGCCGGGCCGTGCTCCGTCGCCACCAGGCGCCCCCCCATATAGCGGTAGCCTGACTGGCTGAGGTCCGGGACTGAAATAGGGCGCTGCAGCCGTGCCGATACCCATCTGACCAGGTCGGCACGGTCGTTCGCGCTGATCTCCACGGGGCGGTTCAGGTCCAGGGCGAAGACCTGATAACTCGCCGTCGCCTCGCGCGCCAGGGCGGCAATGCCGCCTGATGCCGGCTCGGTAGCGCCGCGGCCCATCCATCCCGCCAGGCCGCCCACGCACAGCGCAACGACCACCGACGCGGCCATGCGCCACGGGGCAGCCGTGCGCGCACGGCGCGCGGCGAGCATATGGCGCAGGTTCAGTTCGGGCGGGATCGGCTCGCTTGCAACCGGCGCGAACGTGTCGCGCAAGCGTTGGCGCTGGACGATATAGCCATCGACGCGGCGCGCGACGTCCGGGTGGTCGCGCAGATAGGCCTCGATCTCTTGCCGGCGCGCTTCGTCGAGCGCGTTGTCGACATAGGCCTGCAGGTCTTCTTCCTGCACGGGCCGGTTCTCGTTCATTTGACCCTCCGCAATGCCGGCTTCCGGGGCGATCCCGTTGCCGTCGCCGTCTCGTCGCCTTCCATGATCCGCTGCAGCCTGTCCCGCGCGCGCGACAGGCGCGACATCACCGTGCCAATCGGGATGTCGAGCACGCGCGCGGCATCTGCGTACGACATGTCTTCGACCGATACCAGCAGCAGCACGCTGCGCTGCTCTGCCGGCAGCGCGTCCAGCGCGCTCATGAGATCCCGGTAGCGCAAGGCATCCTCCTGAGTCGCGCGGGTGCTCAGCGATTCGGCCACATCGTCGATGTCGACATGCAGACCCGACGTGCCGGCGTGGCGGCGCAGCGCCGTCATCGCCAGGTTGTGCAGGATTGCAAACACCCAGCTGCGCGTGTCGGCGTGGTGGCGGCGGCTGTCCCAGTGGGTGATGACCTTTTCGAGGCAGTCCTGCACGAGATCGTCGGCGGCAGCCGCGTCGCGCAGCAGCGCGCGGGCGTAACGCCGCAGCGCCGGGATCATCGGCTCGACTTGCTGCAACAGGTCCTTCACGACCAATCCTCCCGCCTACGCATGGACAACACGGCGCCTCCTACATGGCCTGTATCTGCACCGGCGCAGCGGGCTTGCCATGGTCGGATGGTGCGATCACAAGATAGCGTCGCGTTTCGGTGCCGGCGATGCCCTGCACAACCTGGCGGATCGGCCCGATCGCATTGACGATGGCGGCGCCCGCAGGGTTGGTCATGAAGTTCGCGAGCGGCTCCAGCACGCCGCTGCCATCGGCCTGGCTCGCCAGTGCCAGCACATATGGCTGCTTCGGCTGGAGTCCCGTGGCGGATGCCTGCAGCACCTGCAGCAGGCCCTGGTCGAATAGCGTCACGCTTGTCGGCGCATTGTCGCTCGCTCCGGGCTTGCCGTTGACCACGGGCAGCAGCCGCAGTTGCGTGGTCTGGCCGGCCAACCCGATCGGCTGCAGCCCTTGCGTTCCCGTGCCTTCGGGCACCGCATCCGGCACATAGACGATGGCCTGCGGCGCCTGGCCTACCGGCACAGAGCCAACAACCTTGTTGGTGGCCGTATCGATCGCCGCGAGGCTGTCCGCGTTTTCGAGCCCCACGTAGATGCGCTTGCCGTCTCCGGATGGCCACAGGCCGTGTGGCAGGCTTCCCACCGGAATGGTCGCGACCTGCGAGAAGTCGTCGGTTCGGAACACCTTCACCTGGTTCAGCCCGCCGATGGTGATATAGGCGAACGTGCCGGCCGCAGTGTGCGCAAAGTTGACGTGGTTGGTGATCGGTCCCGTCTCGATGGTCTTGATCATGCGGAACGGCGGACGCGCTTCGAACACCTGGGTCTTGCCGATGTCCTTGAGCGTGAACCACACCTGCGAGCCATCCGGCGTAGCGGCAATGTTCGGGCAGAACGGGCTTTCCTGCTTCACGCGTGCGACGACCTTGTGATCCGCGACGGTCACCACTGCGGTCTCAGGATTGAACGACGAGCAGATATAGCCGTACTTGCCGTCCGGCGAGAAGATCTGCATGCCGGGGCCTGCGGCGACGGTGATGCGGGTCTTTTCCTCGAACGTCTTCGCATCGATGACCGAAATGTAGTTCTCGCCGCGCACCGTCACCCACACTTCCTTGCCGTCGGGCGTGTAGAACGCTTCATGCGGCGAACGGCCCACGTAGGTCACGTGCTTGACGGCATTGGTCGCGGTGTCGATGAAAGACACCGAGTTGGAGCCGATCGACACCACGGCCAGCGTGCGCCGGTCGGGCGAAAAACCGAGGCCATGCACCAGCACCTGACCACGATACAGCGGGCTGAAATTGCCCGGCGCAGGATCGCCCAGGCGGATCACGCCCAGCAGCTTGTTGTCGGCCGGGTCGGTCACCGACACCGTGTTGGAGAACTGCTCGGCTGCATAGATGCGGTCGCGGTGGCTCACTGGCACATCGGGCGCGCTCAGCGGGCCGGGCGCTTGTCCGGCCAGGCTGACGCCGGACAGGCCGAGCAGCAGCGTGAAGGTCAGGTTCTTGAACGACTGGACAGGATTCCGGTTCATGGCTTGGTCTTGTTGTCAGTGTGCGTGCGTGGAATGGTTGTGCCCGGCAGCTTGTGGCAGGGGCTGATCGGCGATGGCCGGTTGGGTCGGCGCCGGCGCGGAGGGTGGCAACGGCTGGCCGAGCGCGAGCCGCATCGCGGCGATTTCCTGCAGTTGTTCGACGACGATTTCCTGCGCGATGCGCCGCAGCTGTTCATTGCGCCCGTAGCGCAGTTCGGCCATGGCCATGTCGATCGCGCCCTGGTGATGCGGGATCATCATGGCCGCGAAATCCTGATCAATATCGCCGCTTGATTTGACGGCCATGCCGTCCATCATCCGGGTCATGGCGGCCTCATTCTCGGCCGCGAACTTCTGCTGGTCGTTGGTGGCCTGGGCCGCAGCGATAGCCGGCAGCAGGAATACTGCCGTCAATGCCAGGACAGTCCGGGCAGAGGCAGAAGGTCGCGGTGGGCGGGGCGGGAGAGCCATGATTCCTCGTGGTTCAGGCGGTCCGGGGAGCGGACCCATGCCTGGTAGACGCACGAGGGGGTGGGTTTATTCCATCGTGGATTGGATTTTTTGGGTTCTTTGCCGGAGGCTGGTATGTGCCGCTGGGTGGGCTGGGTTTGTCGCTCTTCGCTGGCGCTGCTGTTTCGCCGGCGTAGCCGGCGAGTCACTTTTGTCCGAGCGACAAAAGTAACCAAAAACGCGTTTTGGTTGCCCCAAAGGGGCGAATTTTTATCGTAGTGTGCGAGGGGTGTTGTACGGGTATGGGCTTCAGAGTCAGTTACGCTGCCTGCCGCGTGGGGCACCACCGTGAGTGGGAATACGGCGCTGATTGAACGAGCCCTGCAAGCGTTCGTGGCCCCTGCTGCGGGCGATATCGTGTGATCGCCTTCGGCTGCGCTGCGCGCAGAGCCCAAGTCTGAGCACGCAGGCCCAGGGCGAACTACGCCTCGGTGACGATGCCCACCATGACATGCGCGAACTAAAGAGAGGAGATGGACCTCGGGAGTCCACGACGCTGATGAGCTTGCCCCCAGACGACGACGTGCGCGCAGCGCAGCCGAAGGCGTCCCACCGCTGACCTTATTGAAACGCTGTACCCGAGTCCGTCTTGGGGATCGTCCAAAAGCCGTGCCGCGCCAGGCACAGGTTCTGACTCACATGGCGTAGCAGGGTCGAACGGCTGACCACCATCGCAGGCGTCCAAAGCCGTTGGAACCCCTGCCGCCGTGGAATTGATGGCCAGCGGCAACGACGCGCTTTTTGGTTACTTTTTGTCGCTCGGACAAAAAGTGACTCGCCGGCTACGCCGGCGAAACGGCGGCGCATGCCAAGAACGACACCTCAACCCCAACCCCCAAACCCCCCCCCCCAACAAACCAGCAGTCAAATGTCAAAAACGACCATCAATCCGGCTTGATCTGCGCGCGCGCAATAATCGGCTTCCACCGCGATTGCTCCTGCGCGATGAAGCGCGCGAATTCTTCCGGCGTACTACCCACCACCAGCGCGGCATCGGCGCCGAGCCGCTGTGCCGACGCCGGGCTCTTCACCGCCTTGATGGTGGCGTCCGCGAGCTTGTCGGTGGCGGGCTGGGGAAGACTTGCCGGCGCGAGCAGGCCGTACCACTGCGTCATCTCGAAGCCCGGGTAACCCTGTTCCGCGACGGTGCCGACGTCAGGCAGCTGCGGAATGCGCTGCGACGTGCCGGTGGCGATGCAGCGCAGCTTGCCGGCCTTGATGAACGGCAGGATGGCCGGCGCACCGACCGCGGCCGCATCGAGCCGGCCGGACAGCAGATCGGTGATCTGCGGGCCACTGCCGCGGTAGGGCACGTGGGTAATGAAGGTGCCGGAGGCGGCCTTCAGGTACTCAAAAGCCAGATGGCCGGCGCTGCCATTGCCGGCCGAACCGTAGTTGAGCTTGCCGGGCTTGCTCTTGGCCAGCGCGATGAACTCCTTCAGGTTCTTCGCCGGCACGTCGGGATGGATCACATACAGGCTCGGCACTTTGGATAGCAGCGAAACCGGTCGGAAGTCCTTGTTCGGGTCGTAGGGCAGCTTCGCGAAGATGTAGGGATTCACGGCGAGCGTACCGATGTGGCCCAGGATCAGCGTGTGCTGGTCATCCGCGCGCGCGACTTCTCCCATGGCGACGTTGCCCGCGCCGCCCGGCTTGTTTTCGACGAACACCGATACGCCAAGCAGGCGCGTCAGTTCGGCGGCCGTCGAACGTGCCACGATCTCGGAGCTGCCGCCCGGTGCAAACGGCACCACCAGCCGGATGGGTTTGGCCGGCCATGCCTGGGCGCGCGCGAGCGAAGGCGCAAGGGCGCCGGCGCCGAGCGCGGCGGCGAGTTTCAGGACGTCACGGCGGACGGGGTCAAACTGGGTCATGCAATTCTCCGGTGATGCGTAATGGCTTGGCTTAGTGGCTTGGCTTAGTGGCTTGCATTCGTGGCGGGCGGGCTGCGGTCACCTCATTCCGGCTTGACGTTGCCATCCTTGATGACCTTGGCCCACAGGCGGGTCTGGTTATCGATATAGCGGGTGGCCTCGGCCGGCGGCGCGGCCACGACCTCGCCGCCCAGTTCCGCAATGCGCTTGCGCACGTCGGGGCTGTTCATGACTTTCTGCAGCGCGTCGGACAGCTTGCCGGCAATCGGTTGGGGCGTGCCGGCCGGGACGAACGCGGCATTCCACTCATAGACCTCGTAGCCGGCTACGCCGGCTTCTTCCATGGTCGGCACCGACGGCAGCGCTGGCGTGCGCGTATGGCTGGTCACGGCAAGCGGCCTGAGCTTGCCGGCCTTGATGTGCTGCAGGCTGGAGGCCACGTTGGCAAAGAACAGCGGCACCTGGCCCGCGATGACATCCGTCATGGCCGGGCCGCCGCCTTTATATGGCACGTGCAGCAGGTCCACGCCGGCGCGCTGCTCGAACAGCACGCCGGACAGGTGCTGGGCAGAGCCATTGCCCGACGAGGCGAAGGCCACCGTGCCCGGCTTCTGCTTCGCCATGGCGAGGACATCCTTGACCGATTGTGCCGGGAATCCCTGCGTGGCCACCAGCACATTGGGATAGCGGGCCAGCACGCCAATCGCCGTGAAGGCCTTGGCGGGGTCATACGGCAGGCGCGGATACAGGCTTGGATTGACCGCATAGGACGAGGCATCGACCATCAGCGTGTAGCCATCCGGCGCCGACTTGGCGACGTACGATGCGCCGATCTGCCCGCCGGCGCCGGGCCGGTTTTCCACGATGACTGACTGGCCCAGTTCACGCCCGAGCCCGGGCGCGATCAGGCGCGCCATCAGGTCCGCACCGCCGCCGGGCGGGTAGGTCACGACAATGGTGATGGGCCGGCTCGGCCACTGCGCGGCCGACTCCGTGGCCTGCGCAAGGACGGGGCTGAGCAGCAGGCTGGTGGCCACGGCGGCTGCGATGCGTGTTGTCGAAGGATTCAAGCTTGTCTCCACGTCAGTGTTCTTTTTCATGGGTCAGCGGATGTCCGCCTGGTAGCGGAACGCGTAGGCGTCGCCCTGTGTCAGCCGGTACTCCGCACAGTTGCCCTGCAGGTCATACGCGCGCCGTGTCACGAGCGCGCATGGGTGGCCATCGGGCAGCTCGAGCAATTCGGCCTGGTCGGCATCGAGCGTGCGGAATGTCACTTCGTCGACGGCACGGTGGATCGTGATGCCGCATTGCGAAGCCAGCAGCGGATAGAGCAGGTCGCCCCATTCAGCCTTGGGCAGGCGCTGCAGCGGCTCGCATCGCGGCAGCGGCAGCCAGATCGATTCGAGCAGGCGAGGCTTGTCATCGAGCCAGCGGCGCCGCGAGATCGCCAGGCCGCGCGCGCCTGTATCCAGCCCGAACAGCGCCGCGATCGACTTCTCCAGCCGCACGGCGCGGCACGACAGGATCTCGGAACGCGGGATAGCCACGACAGGCGCGCCGGCATCGGCCCGGAAGCGGAAGAACCGCATCATGCTGGCACCGGTGAGTCCATTGCGCACGAAGGTGCCTTTGCCCTGCACCCGCTCCAGCAATCCCTCTTGTACCAGTACGGCTATGGCCTGGCGGATGGTGCCGAGCGCCGTGCCAAATTCGGTGGCAAGCGTGCTTTCGGCAGGAATCGCCGCGCCGGGCGGCCATTCGCCGTCCACGATCTTGCGCTGCAACTGGGCCGCGATTCGGCCATAGCGGCTTACGCCGACGGCGGTTGCGGTGCTGGGCAGCGGGTCGTTGTCTTGCATCTGCTGTTCGTGTAGATTGATGTCCTCTAGAGGACTAGAGTATAGAGGGGAGCGCCTGATGCCATATCAGGGCTTACCCGCATGCGAGGAACAGCGACGATGACGCGCAACGCGATGCCACTGGTGGATTGCCACTTTCATCTGTTCGATGCCGGAACCGGCATGCCCGCAGCGCGGTACCGGCCTGCATACTCCGCGCGCATTGAAGACTGGCAGGGCCTGCTGGCGCCGCTGGGGGACCTGTATGGCGTCGTTGTCCAAACCAGCTTTCTCGGCACGGACAATGCGGCGCTGCTCGCGGCGTTGCGCGCCAGGCCCGGGCGGCTGCGCGGCGTGGCCGTGGTGGATCCTTCCGTGACGGACGACCAGCTGGCTGCCATGCAGGCGGCGGGCGTGCGAGGCATCCGGCTCAATTTCTTCGGCGACCCGGAGTGGCGCCGCATTGGCACAGCACCGTGGCGGACATTGTTCGAGCGGATTGCCGTGCTCGGCTGGCATGTGGAACTGCATACCGCGAACGGGCAGGGTGGTGCGCTGCTGTCTGAACTCGACGCTTCACTTGGCGATTGCGGGGCATCTGTCGTGCTCGACCACTTTGGCAGGCCCGGCGAACAAGGCGTTCGCGATCCGGTCTTCGCGGTGGCTGAGCGGACGCTGCAGCGTCGGCAGGTGTGGGTAAAGCTCAGCGCGCCATACCGGCTCCCGCCCGGCACGGACTGGCGTTCACTTGCGATGGCGTGGTGCCGGATCGTGGGGCAGGACCGGTTGCTGCTTGGCAGCGACTGGCCGTGGACCAATCATGAATCGCCTGCCCGCGCAGGCGAATGCGCGGCGCTGTTCCGGTGGCCGTGCGAACGGGCTGATGGTGGCGGCGCGGAGGGGGATGGCGGGTTTGCCGAGTCGCTGCGCTGGCGGAATGCGGCGGTGCTTTACGGGTTTGGGTTGTAATGCTGGGGATCAGCGCCAGATATCAGGAACGCCGAAAGGGACTGGCACGCTTTTTCCGCGCTGGCGCGGATGCATACCGGCTCGGGTCAAAGCCGATACGCTGAGCCAGGAGGTCTTCGCCATCGATGCGTTCGCCGAGGATGTCGATGTCGCGCTCCGTTACGCCGATGTGCGCAAAGTGTTCGCGCCACAAGTTCACGACTTTGATGACGGCTGCAATTTCGGCTGAGGCCTCTGCTGGCAGCAAGCCGAAGGCCTCGCATTGCGACATTGCGTTTTCGAGCGTCGAATCCCGGCCGTGCGCGCCACAGATGAACTCCTGGTACCCCTGTCCCGAATTCGTCGGCAGGACGTCATACGCCGGCGCCAGCTTCAGGCGGCCATTGCCGGCCGGATTCACGACGAGGAGCGAGTGGTTCTTTTCGTGATCATCGGTGTTGTCGATCAGGATGTTGAAGACCATGCGGCGGAAGAGCTCGCGCGCGTCACGCTGGTTGATGTCACCTTCGGAGATGCCGACCCGGCGGAGGATTCGTGCCAGTTCGGGGTAGCCGGGCTCAGGCTCCTCGCCAGACGCGGTGGCTGCCCGGATGGCGGTGCCAGCCGAGATACTGTGGATGCGCCGGCCCCGCTCGCGGTCAAAGCGGCGAATGGCAAGGGCATGCGAGCCGACAAGGCGGATGACCTGCGTGCTGGCCACGGTGATACCCGCGCGCTCGGCCAGCGTCATCGTCGCGTGCTCGATGAGCGGGGCGTCGACGGGCTCGTTGTTGAAGAACTTGACTACCCACTGTTCGCCGTCGATGTCGATGAGCGCCTTGGGCTTCGCGCCACCGAGCGGACTGCCGCCGCCGGCAATGATGCGGGCTTCCAACGCGGTTATGGGCTCCGAAGCTTCGATCTTGGCGGCGACCTCACTGAGTCGTTGCACATCTTCGAGCCTTGGAAGCGGGCTCTTTGTTCGCGGGCTGTAAGTGTCTGGTGACGTGGAGACGCCGAGCGCGCCGAAACGGTCGTCACCGGCGTAGTAGAGGTACTCCATCAGCGACAGACGCCTGGGTTTGTCGACGAAGCGAATGACCTTTTCACCCCAGCGGTCCGGCCGCGCGTCGTCGACGGCGCCGACCGCGCGCTGCGTATCCGCCGCCAGCCTGGCCGGCGGCAAGAACTCGATGTCGACGAGGGGGAGATCCTCGCTCAGTGCGAATCCGTCGGCCAGCCATTTGTCACCGTAATGCAGGGAGACACCCTTTCCGGCGGAGACCAGCTTCAGCGTACCGACGTATCGTGGCGCGGCGGGTTCAGCGAGGTACCACAAGTACAGATCGTCCAGGCGCATTTCAGCCTCAGCCCTTTGCCCGATTCGTGCGCAGGCGAGCTTCCGCCGCTGCCTGGGCGCGTGCCCGGCCCAGTTCGACGGCCTCGCGGACATCCATTTCGATCGCACCCTGGTCATGTTCCGGGGCTGCGAGGTTTCCTAGTTCACCGTCACGCTTGATCAGCCAGAGCGCCGTCGCGACGATACCGATGCCGACGGCCGGATCACCGGCTTCCAGCCTTTGCAACGTCGGCACGGAGACGCCCATTCGCTTTGACCACGTTTTCAAGGACTCCTTGCGGCGCAAACGGGCCACGGCAAGGTCGGCGCCAAGCTTTTCAATGGCGGCAGCAGTGGCGGGCGGTAGTTGCAGGAGGGCGCGTGCGGTTTTTGGCATGCATATAGATTAGGTCAAAATGGCTGGTTTCGTAAATATCTATATGTATGAACGATAGCGGGGACGGTAAGCCGTTCTTCCATTCGCTGCTTCGCAAAGGGAACGAAAGTAACGATTCCCAGTCAATCGTAATCGTTAAGTTACAATGCTGTACCGCAGCACGGCCTCCGGCGCATCCAAAAAGTGCGTCATCAGGCCCTGCTGAACGCCCCCCGGACCCATGAGATTCCTGTTTCTGCTGCTGACTGCCATGTGCCTGTCGCTGCTCTCCTATGGAGCAGTGGCGGACGCACACGCGGCTGTGCAGGGAAACATTGCCGCGGTGGCCGCGCAGGCGATCACCGTGCCGGACAAGGTCAGCGACGTCGCATCGCTGCCCTCGGTCGACGCGACCGGCCGGCTCATCGTTCCTGGCGATGACGGGCTGAACGACGACGACATCGTCGACGAACCGCCGCCGGGCTACTGCAATATCTGGTCGGCGGATCTGCTCGATCCGCTCGATCTGCTGGACGAAATCGAAGAGTCCAGCGCCTTGTTCGACCTGCCGACCGTGAAGCTGCTCCTGCCCGCGGACGATATCTGGCAGGCGCCCGCCGGGCGCACCGCGCCGCCCGCCACGGCTTTCTTCAAGCCGCCCATTTCCCTCGCCTGATTCCCTTCGCGCCCTGTGCATGGCATCGCCATGCCCGGGCCGCGTCCCATTGCCTGCCCAGAACTCCCGGCTTGCCTTCGCGGTAGCCGGCTGAGTCCGTTGCGGTCCGTCTTCCGTCCGTCTCGCGCATCACGCGAGGGGCGGGGGATGACGCATGGCGCAGGCAGCCTATGGCTTGCTTTCCCGACTCATGACACACACCAAGCTGACCCTGATCGCGTCGCTTTCGCTGGTGGCGTTCGCGGCCGTGCCGGCCCAGGCCAGCGACGACGTGCGCCCGCCGGCCGCCGTCGTCCTGGCTGGCGGCAACGTTGCACCGCCCGCATCCGCTGCTCCCGCGACCGGTCCGTCCTATGGCCTGCAGCAACTGCTGGCGCTCGCGCAATCCACCAACAAGGGCGTCGAGGCCGCGCAGGCCAATGTCGATGCCGCCAATGCCGCCATCACGAGCGCGCGCGCCTATCCGAACCCGCAGGTCGAGGTCATGTACGGCCGCCTGCAGGGCAAACAGCCTGGCGTAACCAGCGGCAACGCGCCCACCTACGCCATCACCCAGAAGCTCGACTATCCGCACCAGCGCAGCCTGCGCCAGGACATGGCTTCGCGCGGCCTGGAAGCGTCTCAGGCCGTGCGCCAGGGCTTTCGCGCCGAATTGGCCGCGCGCGTGAAGACGGCGTATTTCGAGGTACTGCGCCGCGAGAGCGAACTCCAGGCCGCGTCCGAAGACCTGGCGATGATGCGGCAGATCCATTCGCGCGCGCGCCTTCGCGTGGAAGTGGGCGAGGCGCCGCGCTATGAACTGATCAAGGCCGAGACCGAATTGCTCGCGACGCAGAAAAGCGCGCAGACGGCGGAACTGCGCGTGAACCAGGCCAAGGCTGCGCTGCGCCAGCAGGTGGGCGGCGCCATGCCGGCGCAGTTCTCGCTGGACGGCAATCTCGGCCAGGTGCCAGAGGTGCCGCCGCTGCCGCAATTGCGTGGCACGATGAACGCCAGCAACGCCGAACTGACCCAGCGCCGCATGGAGCTGGAACGTGCCCGCCTTGGCGTGGATTACCAGCGTTCGCTGCGCTGGCCCGAAGTCGCCGTGCGCGCGAGCACCGATCGCCAGCCGGATAACAACGTGTCGCAGATCGGCCTGGTGCTGACGATTCCGCTGTGGGATCGCCGCAGCGGCCCGGTGGGCGAAGCCACCGCGCAGGCCACGCAGGCGCGCACCGCGCTGGAAGCGCGAGAATTCGAGCTGACCCAGGAACTGGAAACTGCTTACCGCCAGTACGAGATCACGCAGTCGCAAGTGACTGCACTGGAATCCGGCATCGTGCGCGAAGCCGAAGCCGCGCTGAACGTGGCCGAGTCCGCCTACCGCTTTGGCGAGCGCGGCATTCTCGATTACCTGGACGCGCAGCGCGTGCTGCGCGGCGCGCGCAATGAACTGATCGCGGCGCAGTTCGACCTGCAGGTCGCAGCGATCCAGATCGAAAAGCTCATGTCGACGGCCCCGGGCACCGCGCCTGCTGCGCTGCCGTCTTCCACCATCCAGAACCGATAATCATGCGCCCCAATTTCCTGCTTTCGCTGACGGCCACTGCCGTCATGGTGTTTGCCCTGGCAGGCTGCACGAAGGAGCCTGCCCAAGCGACCGAAGCCCCCAAACTGCCGCCCGGCGTCATCAAGCCCGAGCCCAACCTGATGCAGACCCTGAAGGTCGCGCCGGTTTCCACGTCGCCGTTCAGCGAGATGCTGCGCGTGGCGGGGCGTATCGATTTCGATGAGCAGCGCGTGTCGCGCGTCGGCGCCAGCGTGACCGGGCGCGTGACCGACCTGTATGCCAGCCTGGGCCAGGAGGTCAAGGCGGGTCAGGTGCTCGCCCGCCTGCACAGTACTGAACTCGGCGCGGCCCAGATGGCCTTCCTGAAGAGCGAGGCGCAGCACGAACTGCAGGCGCGCAACGCCGAACGTGCGAAGCAACTCTATGCCGCCGACGTGATCGGCCGCGGCGAGCTGCAGCGCCGCCAAAGCGAGCTGGCGATTGCATCGGCCGAAATGCGCGCCTACCGCGACCAGCTGCGCGTGCTGGGCATGTCGCCGGCCGCCATTGCGGAGCTGGCCAAGAACGGCAGCATCAATTCGCATTCGCCCGTGTATTCGAGTCTCAGCGGCACCGTGGTGGAACGCAATGTGGCGCAGGGCCAGGTCGTGCAGCCTGCTGACGCGCTCTACACCGTGGCCGACCTGTCGCGCGTATGGGTCGTGGCCGAGGTGCCCGAACAGCAGGCCGCGCAGGTGGCCGAAGGGCAGAGCGTGGAGATCGAGGTGCCGTCGCTGGCCAATGGCAAGGGCAGCCAGACCATCACCGGCAAGCTGATCTATGTGGGCCGCACGGTGAACCCGCAGTCGCGCACGGTGCTGGTCCGCACGGAGCTGGAAAATCGCGAGGGCCGTCTCAAGCCCGCCATGCTGGCGAGCATGCTGATTGCCAGCAAGCCTGCCGACCAGCTCGTGGTGCCGGCTTCCGCCGTGGTGCGCGAAGGGAACGACGAACTCGTCTACGTCGAAATGCCCGGCGGCCAGTTCCGCCAGACGCGCGTCAAGCTCGGCGCAGAAAGCGACGGCATGCGCGTGGTGCTCAACGGCGTGAAGGCCGGCGACCGTGTCGTGGTGGATGGCGCCTTCCATCTCGACAACGAGCGCAAGCGCATCGAACAGGGGTAATCGGCCATGATGAAATCCCTGGTTGAAGCCGCCATCAAGCAGCGGCTGGTGGTGTGCGTGCTGGCCGTGGTGCTGTTCTTCTTCGGCCTGCGCGCGGCCACCAAGCTGTCGGTGGATGCGTTTCCCGATGTGACCAACGTGCAGGTGCAGATCGCCACCGAAGCCACGGGCCGTTCACCGGAAGAGGTAGAGCGCTTTGTCACGGTGCCCGTGGAAATGGCCATGACCGGCCTGCCCGGCCTGGAAGAGATGCGTTCGCTGAACAAGGCGGGCCTGTCGCTGATCACGCTCGTGTTCACCGATGCGACGGACGTCTACTTCGCGCGCCAGCTTGTGATGGAGCGGCTGATCGAAGTGTCCGGACGCATGCCCGAAGGCGTGACGCCGGTGCTGGGCCCGGTCTCGACCGGCCTCGGCGAGGTCTACCAGTACACACTGGATCGCCCCGATGACGGCAACCGTGAACTGACGCAGGAGGAACTGGCCGAGCGCCGCATTGCCCAGGACTGGGTGGTGCGTCCGCTGCTGCGTTCGATCCCCGGCGTGGCCGAGATCAACTCGCAGGGCGGCTACGTGCGCCAGTACCAGGCGCTGGTCAACCCCGAGCGCATGCGCCACTACGATGTGTCGATCCAGCAGGTCTACCAGGCGCTGGCGCGCAACAACGCCAACTCGGGCGGCGGCGTGCTGCCGCACTACGCCGAGCAGTACCTGATCCGCGGCGTGGGCCTGGCCAAGGGCGTGGATGACCTGGGCAGCATCGTGCTCAAGGAAGTGGCCGGCACGCCGGTCTACCTGCGCGATGTAGCCACCGTGACCATCGGTCACGAGGTACGCCAGGGCGCGCTCGTGAAGAACGGCCAGACCGAGGCGGTCGGCGGCATCGTCATGATGATGCGCGGCGGCAATGCCAAGGAAGTGGTGAGCCGCGTCAAGGCGCGCGTGGCCGAGATCAACGCCAAGGGCATGCTGCCCGGCAAGCTGCAGATCGTGCCGTACTACGACCGCAGCGAACTCGTCGATGCCGCGCTGTGGACGGTGACCAAGGTGCTGCTCGAAGGCGTGGTGCTCGTGGTGATCGTGCTGTTCCTGTTCCTCGGCGACGTGCGTTCGTCGGTCATCGTGCTTGCCACGCTGGTGCTGACGCCGTTGCTGACCTTCATCGTCATGAACAGGATGGGACTGTCGGCCAACCTGATGTCGCTGGGCGGGCTTGCGATCGCGATCGGCCTGATGGTGGACGGCTCGGTGGTGGTGGTCGAGAACGCGTTCGAGCGGTTAGGCCACAAGGAACCGGGGCTCACCAAGACCCAGATACTGGTCAAGGCCGTGCAGGAAGTGGCCACGCCCGTGATCGTCGGCGTGGGCATCATCATCCTGGTGTTCCTGCCGCTGATGACGCTGTCGGGCATGGAAGGCAAGATGTTCGCGCCGCTGGCGTTCACGATCTCGATTGCGCTTGCGATTTCGCTGCTCCTGTCGCTCACGCTGTCGCCGGTGCTGAGTTCGTACCTGCTCAAGGGCGGTGCCGAACACGACACGAAGATCATCGCGTTCATGAAGCGGCACTACCTGCGCATGCTGCACTGGGCGCTGGGCAACAGCCGCAAGACGGTGATCGGCGCAGTGGGTGCCTTCATGCTGACGGTGGCCATCGTGCCGCTGCTTGGCACATCGTTCATTCCCGAGATGAAGGAAGGTTCGATCGTGCCGGCCATCGACCGCGTGCCGAACATCTCGCTCGAAGAGTCGATCAAGCTCGAGAAGGAGGCCAACAAGCTCGTGCTCGGCGTGCCGGGCGTGAAGTCGGTGGTGTCCGGCGTGGGCCGCGGCGAAAGTCCGGCGGACCCGCAGGGCCAGAACGAATCGACGCCGATCGCGAGCCTGAAGGACCGCGACGAGTGGCCCGATGGCTGGACGCAGGACGACATTGCCAATGCCATCCGCGAGAAGCTGAAGGCCATTCCGGGCGTGCAGATCGTGATGGCGCAGCCGATTTCCGACCGCGTCGACGAGATGGTCAGCGGCGTGCGTTCGGACGTCGCGGTGAAGGTGTTCGGCGACGATCTCGACAAGCTGCGCGAACTTGCGGGCGAAATCGCGCGTGTGGCGGGCGGCATCCAGGGTTCGCAGGATATCCGCATCGAACGCGTGTCGGGGCAGCAGTACCTGTCGATCGAGATCGACCGCCAGGCGATTGCGCGCTACGGGTTGAACGTGTCCGACATCCATGACGTGATCGAGATTGCCATTGGCGGCAAGCGTGCGACGGATATCTTCGAGGGCGAACGTCGCTTCGCGGCGGCGGTGCGCTTGCCGGAGGATTTCCGCAACAACGTGCAAGCCATCCGCCAGTTGCTGGTGGCGACGCCCAACGGCACGCAAGTGCCGCTGCAGAGCGTGGCGAAGATCGAGGTCAGCGACGGCCCCGCGCAGATCAGCCGCGAAATGGCCAAGCGCCGCGTGGTGGTGATGATCAACGTGAAGGACCGCGATCTCGGCGGCTTTGTCGCCGAGTTGCAGCAGGCCGCGGGTGCCAAGGTCAAGCTGCCGGAAGGCTACTACCTCGAGTGGGGCGGCCAGTTCCAGAACATGGAACGCGCCATGGGCCACCTGAAGATCATCGTGCCCGTGACCATCGCCGCGATCTTCTTCCTGCTGTTCCTGCTGTTCAACTCGCTGCGCTTCGCCACGCTGATCATCACGGTACTGCCGTTCGCGTCGATCGGCGGCATCATCGGGCTGTTCGTGACTGGGGAATACCTGTCGGTGCCGGCATCGGTGGGCTTTATCGCGCTGTGGGGCATGGCCGTGCTCAACGGCGTGGTGCTGGTGTCGTACATCCGCACGCTGCGCGATTCGGGCCTGTCCGTGACGGAGGCGGTGGTGCAGGGGGCGACCCAGCGCTTCCGGCCGGTCATGATGACGGCTACGATTGCGATGCTTGGCCTGGTGCCGTTTCTGTTCTCGTCCGGCCCGGGCTCGGAAGTGCAGCGACCCCTGGCGGTGGTGGTGATCGGCGGGCTGATCACGTCGACACTGCTTACGCTGGTGATGGTACCCACGCTGTACCGCTGGTTTGACGACCGCAAGGCGGATCCGACCAAGGATGTGCCGGTCTGATGCGGTGATCTGAGGTCGCCGGCCCGACGACAAAAGGCGCTTCGCGCGGTGCGCGGAGCGCCTTTTTTCTTTGCCTGAACAGTACGTTGTGTCTTACGACACGGACATCACCTTGATGTCCTCCCACTGCGGATGCAGCAGCCGCAGCGTGGCGAGGATCGCCTTCGGGTCTTCCGCGTGGCGGTCGGACAGTGCGACGGCTTCGGTGGAGGTGACAACCGACTTGTGGCCTTTCTGGCGGTACTGGACTTCGACGGTCTTGGTGACAAATGACATGGCTGGCCTTCCGGGGATATGGATGCCTGACGCAGGGGATGATGGGGGACAACTGCCAGGCAGGAACAATAACGGCAGGCGAGCGCAAGACTTTTGCCCCGCAAGCATGCAGGGCCTGTTTCAGTTCATTACGCCATTCATGAGATGCCTTCAGCGCCGCTCCGTGGCGAAGAACAGCAGTGCCAGGATCGGCAGTGCGAAGCCGATGCCGCTGGCCAGCGGCCAGCCGCCGTGCGCGTAGGCCCAGCCGCCAAGTGCAGAACCGAGCGCTCCGCCAACAAAGAACACGGCCATGAACACGCCGTTGAGCCGGCCGCGGTGCTCCGCGCTCAGCGAAAAGATCGCGCGCTGCCCGACCACCAGGCTGGCCGATACGCCGAAATCGAGCACGATCGCGGCGACGGTCAGCATCGCGAGGGCGAACACCGATCCGGGCGTGCCGGCCAGCCCGATCAGCATCGAACCTGCGCCAAGCAGCAGGGCGATGCCCGTCATGCGGCGCCCGCGCCCGCGGTCGGCCAGCCGGCCGGCAATGGGTGCGGCGATGGCGCCAGCCACGCCGGCCAGTGCGAACAGCGCGATGCCGCGCTGCGACAGCCCGAACGCCGGTCCGGACAGGTAAAGCGGTGCCGTGGTCCAGAACAGGCTGAAGGCGCCGAACATGCTGGCCTGGTAGGCAGCACGCCGGCGCAGCACCGGCTGCGTGCGCAGCAAGTGCCACATGGAGGCCAGCATCTCCGCATAGCGCCCGCCGGGTGCCGGCGCGCGCTGCGGCAGGCGCCGTGACAGCACCAGGGCCAGCAGGGCCATGACCACCGACGACAGCGCGAAGATGGCATGCCAGCCCCAGAGATCGGCCACCATGCTCGCGATCGGCCGTGCCAGCATGATGCCGAGCAACAACCCGCTCGTGACATTGCCGACAGCGCGTCCGCGCGCATGCTCGGGCGCCAGGTGGGCGGCAAACGGCACCAGCACCTGCACGGCGACGGAACAGAGCCCGATCAGCCAGGCGGCGAGCAGGAACGTGGCCGCGTGCGTCGCGTATGCGGCCGCGGCAAGCGCCAGCGCGTTGCCGGCCAGCAGCCGGCATACCAGGCGACGGTTCTCCATCAGGTCGGCCAGCGGTACCAGCAACAACAGCCCGAGGCAGTAGCCGGCCTGGACCAGCGTGATGATCAGTCCGGCCGAGCCCGGCGACAGTTGCAGCGCTGCGGCAATCGGGCCGACCAGCGGCTGGGCGAAGTACAGGTTGGCCACGGTCACGCCGCAGGCCGCGGCCAGCAACGGCGTTACCCACGCCGGGATTGACGGGGGCTGAGCCGGGTGTGTGCCCGATGCGGAAACCCCGCCGGTGGGGGACTGGACGGTCATGGCAATCTTCAACTGGACGGCAAAGGGTGCCGCTTTGGGATATTCCCGGCGGCATATCGATGCGCCGCCGGCGCAACGCGTGCACCGTCGGCCGGTGCCGCAGACGAGTAGTGGCCGGCAGGGTAGCACTTGTCGCGGCGGCTTGCAGGCCGTCTCCCGACGACTGCCCGGCGATATGACCCGCGACCGGGCGCGTTACCAGGACCAGCGTGCGCCGATATTGCCGAACCATGCGCTGCGCGGCACGCCGTCCAGGCTGGTCAGGTAGCCGACAGTGCCATAGACGCTGCCGCGCGGGCCGGCCTTTCCGGCGATCCCCGCCTCGAAACGCGCAGCCGTGTAGGCCTGGCTGGTGGGAATCGCGGTCGTGGCGGCAAAGATAGTCTGGTCCGTGCCCCCGAAGGCGTGCAGGACATCCGTGCGCATCCAGGGCTGCCAGCGCACGCCGTGGTACTCCAGCACCTTCTGCAGCCGGACGCCGGCGCGTGCGAGCGTGCTGTCGGCATTGCGGAAAGACACGGTGCTGACCTGGTCCTGCAGGTCATTGAGGGAAAGGTGCTGCCATACAAGCTGCACTTGCGGCTCCAGTGTCACGGTGGGCGACAACTGCAGCGGCATGCCGCCCTCGGCGGATAGCGTCAGCGCGTTGCCGTGCGTGGCGGCGCCCGTGCCGGTGTGGGTGCGCGGATCGACCGTCAGCGTGCTGTACTGCAGCACCGTATCGGTGTACCAGTTGCTGGGCCCGATATGGCTCCAGTACCCGCCCACGCTGTACGCATTCATGTCGAGCTTGCCGGCCGCGTAGCCGGGAAAGCCGAGCGCGAAGCCGGCGATGTCGCCCGCCGCCCGCGCGTACCCGAAGTAGGCACCGAAATGATCGCGATGGCCACCTGGGCTGTCGCCTGCCACGGCGTACAAGTCCTGGCCGATCTGCAGGCCGGCGAGCGTGCCGCTGAAATCCGGGTGTACCTCGCCGCCTTGGGACTGATGGCCGTTGCTGCCCCAGGCCCGCGCCCACGCGGCACCGAGTGCGCCGCGTTCGGTCAGCAAGGCCTGCTCGCCCTGGCGTTCATGGAAGGTGGCGACCTGGTCGATGCCCAGCTGCCGCGCGACGCCTGCAATGGCCGCATAGACAGGCACTGCCGGCCGGTAGAGTGGGACCGGCGGCGCATCCGCTGCCGGCGCGGGTGGCAGGGCGGGGCTGCCTGCCGCCAGTTGTGGTGACAGTACCGGCAGGGGCCCCGCGGGCGGCGGAGCCGGGGACACTGCCGAAGCCGGGGCAAGGCTAGATCGCAGGAACCAGCTATCGGCCGTACCGTTGCTGACGCCTCCGCGGTACAGCACATAGACGTATGCGCCGGCCTGGATCTGGCCTCCTGCGAGCCGGAACGCGGATGGCGTCGAGGTGCCGCCGTCGGTGACCAGAACGAGCGGGATCCCGTCCACGACGGTCAGCCCGCCATTGCCGCCGGCATTGGCCAGCGCGATCGTGGTGCTTCCGGAAACTGTGCCTTGCGAGACGCCAAGCCGGTCCGAGGGCGAGTTGTCCGCGCCCAGTACGCTGCGCAGCAGCAGTTGCCCGCCGTTGCCCGCGTAGTGGCCGGCGATCTGCAGGCGGCTCGCGGCCGGCGTGGATCCCGTAGTCAGGTCGATGACGCCGGCATTGCTGACCGCTACCAGTTGTCCTGCGGCTGCCGCCACAATGGCCGCGTTGCCGGCGGGGCCGATCTGCAGCGTGCTGGTGCTGTCGATGTCCAGCGTGCCGGCCGTTGGCGCGGTAACGGCGAGTGGGCGCTGCAAGCCAAGGGCTGCAGGCGCTTGCAAGGCAGGGTCGCCGAGTACCAGGTCGCCGTCCATAACAAGCGTGCTGTGATTGGTCAGGTTCACCGCTTCAAAGCCGGCCAGGCGGGCCACGCCGGAAAGGCGGCTCTGGTCGAGGGTCAGGCTGTCCAGGCCGCTGCCGCCATCCAGCCGTGGCATGCCTGCCAGGTTGGCATCGGTCAGCCCGCGCAACGTGGCGGCATCGCCGTCGTCGCCGAGCGCGATGGCGCCATTCACCTGGCCACCGGAGACGACGACGGTGTCGCGGCCAGGCCCCATGTCCACGGCATCGACCTGCCCACCGGACATCTCGAAGCGGTCATCCCCCTCACGCAGCACGATTGCGCCGCGGATGGCGCCGCCAAGCATGTTCACGACGTCATTGCCGACGTCCAGGTCAATCGCGCGGAAGCCGCCGGAGATCGTGCCGCGGTTGGTAATGACGACCGTCGCTCTTGTCGCGCCGATGGCGTTTCCACTCAACGATTCGATCGTGCCGGTATTGTCGATCGAGCTGGGGCCGTCGTTGACGATGACGCTGGTCGCGTCCGAGTGGATCAGGCCGGCATTGTCGAGCGTGATGCCACGGTTGGCGAAGATGGCGTTGGACTGATCGCTCAGGATGCGCCCGGCGGCGGTATTGGTCACGGTCAGCGCGGTGCCACCCTGCAACCCGAAGCTGTTCGTGCCCGTGGCGTGAAGCGTGCCGCTGTTGCGTACCGTGGCAGGCGCGTTCCCATCCACGAAGACGGCGGGCGACTCCGTGCCCGTAGCAATGATCGTGCCGCGGTTGTCCAGCGTGTTGCCGGTGCCTTGCATGAGCACGGTGGGCGCCGCGTCGCCCATGCCTCGCAAGGTGCCGCCATTGTCCACCAGGCTTTGCTCGCGGACCACCACTGCGCTGCCCGCCGCGACCGACAGTTCGGCATTCGGCTCGATGGTCACCGTGACCCGGCTGCTGCCTGGCTGCGCGAGGATGGGCGTGGTGGAGGGATTGGGAGCCAGCGGCGTGCACGTGGTGGTCTGCCCGTCGGCAGGGGCGGCCAGATCGCAGGCGGCGAGTGCGATATCCGGGTGCACGCCGAGCGCCACGGCGAGCACCGTGGCTGGCCATGTGGCGTGGGGCGTGCGGATGGAGCGATGTGGCATGGCGTCCCGGGGCCCGGCGCGCTTTTGGTGCGCGCTTCACCGGAACAATAGGCACGGCCGGCCCGATGGCAAGGACGATCTGCGCCGCGCGTTGGCGACCGGCATGGAGAGCCGGCCCGCGCGTCGCTCAGCGGCGTTTCAGCTCGCCCAGGTAGTAGTTGACCTCGGCAAGAAGCGTGGTGTGGAAGGCTTCAGGCAATTGTCGGTCGTCGGTCAGGCACAGCAGGTCATCGACACGCTTGCGGAAGGCGCCTTCCACGCTGTCGCGGCGCTCCGGGGACATTCCCGCGCACAGCGCGGCCAGGAACTCGCGCAGTACCAGCAGGCGCGCGCCGTACTGCACCATGGCGTCGCCCTGCGTCTTGAGGCTGCGCGAAAGCTGGTCGGGAACAGCGTCAGACGCGGCCGCCTCATGGGTCGGCACCGCGGCGTTTACCGTGCAAGCCTGCGGCTTGCCGGTCAGCATGGTTTTCCTGAACATGGCGTGCCTCCGTGACGAACCACCGCGGCCTGGCGTCATGGGCACCCGGAGGCGGTTATGCGCATCTTGATGGCCGCGGCAATGGCGGACTGTTCGCTAGCCGACACTGGCGACCCTTCATTCGATTGGGGCGGTACATGGCGCCATCTTGCCGCACCTTCCTTGTTTGCGGCGCATCAACGATCCTGTCGGCGGACATCACGTCCGCCGGAGCCCTGCCGTTAAGGCCGGAAAAACCGCGCCTGGCCATTGCGCCGACGCGGACCGCGTCCGCACAGGCATGCCGGCCGCGAGGATCGGGGGTTTCACCCAGCCTGCAATCGAACTTCCACAATGAGTCAGTTCATCCATACGATCAAGTTCAGGATCCTCCTGGTGTTCAGTGTATGTATCGCGCTGATGCTGGCGATCGGGCTTTTCGCCTTGCAGACCATCTCCAGCCTGAACGAGAACATGCACGACGCGTACGAGCAGAACACCGTGGCCATCGGCGAGCTGGCGGAAGTCCGCGTGGCACAGCTCCATATCCGCCGGCTGCTGTGGAAAATCCAGTCGACTTCGGAGGACGAAAGCAGCGCGGACATGGCACAGGTCCGCGAATACCATGCCAAGATGAAGAAGGGCTGGCAGGCCTATTACCCCACGCGCGTCACGTCGCCGCGCGAGCGCGACATGGCGGATGCGCTGGATACCGCGCTGGCGCGCTTCGCGGACCTTGTCGCACAGGAATTGCACCTGCTCGAAGCCGGTGACCGCGCCGCTGCGGCCCGTCTTCAGGACAGCGATCTTGGTGCGGCCGGCGACAAGGTCGGCGAGCTCATCACGCGTGGCGTGGAAATCAACCTGAACCAGGCCGGCGACTACCACCGCCGCAGTCTCACCGAGGCGCGTTCGGCGCTGTGGACGACTGCGGTGCTGGTGGTGCTGGGGGTGCTCGTCTCGGTGGCGGCGTCGCACCATCTGCTGCGAACCATTACGCGCCAGCTTCGCCGCTCCGTGGAAATCGCCGACGAGATCGCCTGCGGCCGCCTGGACCAGCAGATCGAGATCCGCTCGCGCGACGAGTTCGGCCTGCTGTTTGGCGCCATGGCGCGCATGAGCAGCCAACTGGCGCAAACGGTCCGCGGCATCCAGGTATCGAGCGAGGCCGTGCGTGTGGCATCGCGTGAAATCGCCAGCGGCAATATGGATTTGTCCGCGCGCACGGAGCAACAGGCGGCGTCGCTGCAGGAGACCGCGGCCAGCATGACGGAGATTTCCCAGACCGTGCGCATGAACGCGGACAACGCGACGCAGGCCAACACGCTGGCGGGCAGTGCGCGAGACCTCGCGCATGCTGGCAACGCGGCGGTGCAGGCCATGGTGCAGACCATGGCCCGGATCAGTGGCAGTTCGGGGCGGATCTCGGAGATCACCAGCCTGATCGAGGGCATTGCGTTCCAGACCAATATCCTGGCGTTGAACGCGGCGGTAGAGGCCGCGCGTGCCGGCGAGCAGGGGCGCGGATTCGCGGTCGTGGCGGGCGAGGTGCGCGCGCTCGCGCAGCGCTCGTCGGCGGCGGCCAAGGAAATCAAGGAGCTGATCGAGTCCTCCGCGGACATGGTCCAGGACGGTTCGCGCCAGGCGGGGGAGGTTGGCCAGACCATGGGCGAGGTGATCCGCGCGATCCAGCAGGTCTCGGACATCATGGGCGAGATCTCCGTGGCGTCCGGCGAACAGAGCCAGGGCGTGGAGCAGGTGCACGTCGCGATCAGCCAGATCGATTCGGGCACCCAGCAGAATGCCGCGCTGGTCGAGCAGTCGGCGGCGGCTGCAAAGTCGCTGGAAGAACAGGCCAATGCCATGGCCGACGCGGTCTCGGTATTCCGGATCGCGGGGGCGGAAGGGAGTCGGCTGCAGGGCTCGCCATCGCTGTCCGTCGCACACGGATCCACCAGCTCGCAAGTGGGCTTGCAGGCCGTACGCAGGCCGGCTCCGGCGGCTCAGCCGGCACGGGCACCGCGTGTTGGCGATGAAGCCGGCGACGATTGGCATTCATTCTGAGCCGTGTCCTTGGCCGTCACATGCCGTCACAAACGCGTGAATATGGCAAGACGGCTGCAACTATTCGGGGCTTTGCACCGAGGCCCAATCCCTAGAATCTGTCACGTGGCATCTTGCTACACCCCCCGACTTCAGCCCTCCGCAAGGAGGGCTTTTTTTTGGTTCATCGCCGAATTGCGGGGGTATCGTTCTTGGCATGCGCTGCTGTTTCGCCGGCGTAGCCGACGGGGCTTCTCGTTGGGGGCGGGTTGTCGCTCTTCGCTGGCGCTGCTGTTTCGCCGGCGTAGCCGGCGACCTCCTTTTGTCCGAGCGACAAAAGGAGGCAAAAGCGCGTTTACGTGGTCAATCGAGAGCCCAATGCCATTGATGCATCAGAGGAGCGCTGGACTGCCTGCCGCGTAGATGATTAGGATGGGACAGCGCGTACGAGCGAACCCGGATTACGGAGTGGTCCCTACTAATATCGCCTTCACGGGGACGCCTTCGGCTGCGCTGCGCGCGGCTCGGAGTAAGACCGCTGAGGTCTAGTCCTAACCTCGCCTCGGTGACGATGCCTTGGGCGCATTGCATGCGCGTAGAGGCAGGACATCAGGAACTGGAACTGGAACGGGGACTCGGGCGCCAGCCACGTTGATGAGCTTGCCCCCAGACGACGACGTGCGCGCAGCGCAGCCGAAGGCGTCCCACCACTGACCTGGTTGAAAGGCTGTACCCGAGTCCGTCTTGGGGATCGTCCAAAAGCCGTGCCGCGCAAGGCACAGGTTCTGACTCACATAGCGTTAGCAGGCTCGAACCACTGACCACCATCGCAGGCGTCCAAAGCCGTTTGAATTCCTGCCGCCGTGGAATTGATGGCCAGCGGCAACGACGCGCTTTTTGGTTACTTTTTGTCGCTCGGACAAAAAGTGACTCGCCGGCTACGCCGGCGAAACAGCAGCGCCCGCCAAGAACGACAACCCCACAATTCGTCGAAGAACCTTGCTTGCACGTGCAAAAGGCAAATCGACGGGCCGTTCCATGAGCCCCAATAGCAATCGGAGAATTGTTCCAAAAACAGAACACAGTGTGCAATCCACGTGACTTCTTGCGATGCGGCGAACGCTGCATAATCCGCGCCAGAGCGGGATTCCGACGGCCGTCCGAAGCCGCGGTTGCCATGCTCGTCGTCGTCCCTCCTGTCACGCCTGCCACGCTGTCATGCCTAGCCGTCTTTCCCCGTATCGCCTTCCGTCCCGCCGAGCTGTTCGCCGTTCCGTACTGGCTGCCATTGCCCTGTCTGGCGCGCTGACCAGCGGCCTGTTGCATGCCGAGCCATGGTTCGAGCCCGTGCGCCTCGGCGTGTCCGCAGGGGCTGGCAAGGATGCCGCGATGGCGCGGCTCGAAGCGCGCTGGGATCTGAAGCAGGATCTATGGGCGACGTCGTCGCAATCCGTTCGCCTGCGCCTCGGGTTCGAGGTCTCGGGCGGCGTGTGGAATCCCCATGGCAGCGGAGGGAGTGCGCTTGGCGATCTGGGCCTGACGCCGATCCTGCGTCTGCAGGGTGCGGGCCGCAGTGGCGTCTTCGCCGAAGCCGGCGTAGGCGTCCACGTGCTGTCGCGCACAGGGCTATCGGACGACAAGGTCTTTTCCACGGCCTTTCAGTTTGGCGATCGCGTGGCCGTGGGATACCGCTTCGGCGATACGCTCGATTCGGAACTGGCCCTGCGCCTGCAGCACTATTCGAATGCGGGCATCAAGGAACCCAACCCGGGCATCAATTTCTTCCTGCTCCAGTACTCGGCGCGCTTCTGAGACGTGCCAGCAACTATTGTTTAGGCATGGCGGCCAGCCGCCGCCGCCATGCCGGCTCGCGCAGGTACTGACGCCGCCGGAGCGCCGCACGGCGCCGTTGCGCGGCTGACCGGATACCGGATACCGGCAGGCAGACATGCAGGCATTGGCCTTGTTTTCCGTGCAGTTCATGCTGGCGGTGACATGGACGCTCTATACGGCGTTCCTGCCCGCACTGGCCGCGCAGGCGGGCCTGCCGGCAGCCCAGGTGGCCTGGATCCTCCTGATGGACCAGGCCATCTTCGTCGTGATGGACGGCTTGCTGGGCATGGCCGCGGACCGCGTGGCCGATGCCTTGCACCGGGTTGGCACGTGGATACTCGCTGCCAGCGTGGTGTCGGCTGTCGCGTTCGCCCTGCTGGCGAAATCGGCGTCGCCCCAAATGATGCTGTTGCTGACCGTGTGCTGGGCCGCTACATCGTCGGCACTGCGCGCCCCGCCCATGGTGATCATTGCCCGTCGGCTGCGGGGCTCGGCTCCTCGATTCCTGGTGGGGTGCTCAATGCTCGGCGTGGGGGTGGCCTCCGCGCTGGCGCCCCTGCTCACGGCGTGGATGCGTGGCCAGGCGCCGGCATTGCCGTTTCTGGTGGCAAGCCTGGGCCTGTTGGCCGCAGTTCTCGCCTTGCAATGGGTGGAAGCCCACGCCGGGCCGCAGCCGGTTGTGGCATCTGCGACCGTGCGCGCCGGCGGCATGGCCATGGCGTGGCTGCTGCTGGCCGCCGTGTTCCTGCTGGCATTCGGTTTCCAGGTCCATAGCAGCGTGAACAGCGCGCCGGCCTATCTGAAATTCGTGAAGCCCGGCGAGCTGGTGCGCGTGATGCCAGCCTTCTGGATTGGCTTTGCGATGGGCGTTCTATTGCCCGCGCGATTGCCGCGTGGACGCTTCCTTCTCCATGGCGCACTGACGGCCGCTGCGGCGCTGGGTGCGCTGGTCCTGGCCGGCATTGCCCATGCACCTTCGCTGACGGTACTGCTGGCGGCCCAGTGCGTGGTCGGACTCTTGTGGGGCGTGGTCTTCTGTGCCGCGGCCGGGGCTGCCATCGACGCGGGCCATGTCGGTCGCGAAGGCAGGCTGACAGGCTTTCTGTTTGCCCTGGCGGCGCTGGCGGCCTCTGTGCGGATTGCCATGGTCGCGTCCGGCATTGCCAGACAGCCGGCGTTGGCCGGCCTGTTGCCCTGGTTGCCGTCCATCGCCTGGGGCACTGCAGGCGTACTGCTCGCGGCCTTCGTGCTGCGCAATATGGCGGTGCTCGCGGCCCGGCCAGCCCGCGGAGATGCCTGATCGGCGGCATGAGCGGCCCCGCCCGCGTAAAATGTGACGCCCCATCTGTCCAGGAGATCTTCATGATGCTTGCCTTGTCCCGCCGAACCCGTGCAGCCATCGCGGCAGCCGGACTGCTGCTGGCTGCGGGTGCGGCACTCGCCGACGACCTCGAGATGCCCAGGCCGCGTGGCAAGGACGAAGCGCCTGGCGCGCCGGTCGCGTGCAGGAAGGCGGTGAAGACAAAGCTGCCGAATCCCGATCACTTCAAGTGGGATGGCAGCACATACCGCAAAGTCGCCGAAGATGCCTACAGCGTTGTCGCGGATGTGGAATACCTTGGCACGGACGGTGCCCAGCGCAAGGCAAAGATCCAGTGCGACGTGATCCGGGCCCCCGGCGACAGGTTCGTCGTCACCAAGGTCCGGCTGCCGGAATAAGCGCGACGGGGCGCCGCCGTTGATGTGGACACTGTCCAGGCTGTTTGCTAGTGTATGTGTACGGCATCCACAAATGTGGCTGCGCACTGCCAGGTGACAGGAGGTAGGCCATGCATACCGAGGCGCTCAACGAACATCGCTGGCTGCAACGGCTGGTGGGCGAGTGGATGGCGACAGGCGAGGCCCTGATGAGTGCGGACCAGCCGCCCGTGAAATGGGAAATCCCCGAACGCGTCGGCCGTGTCGGCGACTTGTGGGTGCAGTGCGTGAGCGAAGGCGAAATGCCCGGCTGCGGGCCCGCCACCACGGTGATGACGCTGGGCTACGATCCCTCGCGCAAGCATTTCGTGGGTACGTTCATCGGTTCGATGATGACTTACCTATGGGCCTATGAGGGCGATCTCGATCCCGGCGGACAGGAGCTCACGCTGCGCGCCGAAGGGCCGGACAACACTGGCAGCGGCAAGATGGTGAAGTATCGCGACGTCATCCGCTTCACCGACGACGACCATCGCACGCTGACGTCGCATGTCCAGGGCTCGGACGGCGAATGGACGCAGTTCATGAGCGCCAGTTACCGGCGCGTGCGCTGACACTCGGGCCGCGCGAGGCGGACCAGGCCGTTTCCGATTTGCCGCACACTGATGCGCGCCGTCATGAAGCGTGAGTGCTGCGCCGGCTGCTTGGCCGGGCAATGCCCCATGCATCCAGCAATGGCTGAAAGCTCGGGCCGGCTTCGGCGCCGCGCGCGGGAACGCGGCGGGCCGGGGGGAGGGTGCGGCCGGTCAGGCCGAACAGCCGCTCGGTTTGCGCAATGTCGTCAGCGGCCGGAAGGTCTTCGACCACACCCATCTGCCGTGCGGATTTCAGCGCGCGCGTAAGTTCCGAAGCCGTCAGCCTGCAGGCGCTGGCAAGATGGTCGCGTCGCATTGGGCCAGCATGTCGCAAGCAGGCGATCAGCGCGAGTACACATTCCCGGGTTGGTCGTTTCATGGTGGCTACGTCGGAAGAATCTGCCCGGCGGCCGAGTCTTGCTGGGGCCGCGCCGCATCGAACTGCCCATTCTTCCGCAGCCCCCGTGCCTTGCCAATCGGTTATCACAGTTGTTCACAATTGGCGCGCGCTTGCGGTGCGGGCACCGATCGTTTCTCCGAAATATCCGAAATGTCCCATTGGTCCGGTGTGTTTGCTCGTGCTAGTTGCGTCCCCCTCAGGCCGCCGTGGCCAGGGACGGCAGGGACTCATCTCGTCGCGCGCGCATCTCGCGCACGAGTGCCTGCGGGGGCTTGCCAAGCGTGCGCAGGAACGCGCGGCGCATGCGTTCTTCATCGCCAAAGCCGGTGAGGTCGGCGACCCGCATGATGGAAGACTCGCCTTTTTCGATGAGGGCACGCGCGGCCTCGAGCCGCAGCTTTTCGATCGCCTTGGCCGGGGTCAGGCCCGTCTGAAGCTGAAACGCGCGGCTGAAATGGCGCGGACTCCAGTGCACATGCTCGGCGAGTTGTACGACCGAGAGCGGCTCGCGCAGGTTTTCGCGCGCAAACACGAGCGCTTCGCGAATGCGGTCGGAACTCGGCTCCAGTTCGGACAGCGTCGAGAACTGCGATTGCCCTCCGGTGCGGCGATAGTGGATCACCATCTTGCGCGACACGCTTCTGGCGACCGCCGAGCCCAGGTCGGCGTCCACGAGCGCAAGCGCCAGGTCCAGGCATGCCGTCATGCCGGCTGATGTCCACACCGGCCCGTCCTGCACGAAGATGCGGTCTTCGTCGACGGTGACCAGCGGGTGGCGCTTCTGCAGTTCATGGGCCATGGCCCAGTGCGTCGTCACGCGCCTGCCATCGAGCAACCCCGCTTCGGCCAGTATGAACGCACCTGTGCACACGCTCGCAATTCGCCGCGCGCGCGGCGCTGCACTGCGCAGTTGCCGGATCAGTTCAGGTTCGGTCGCAGTCACTTCCGTTGCGCCGGCGACGATCAGCGTGTCATAGCGCCGCCGGCCGATCGGCTGCGTCTCGAACGCGACGCCCGACGAACTCCTGACCATGCCGCCGCCATGCGATACCGCAGTCACTTCGTAGGGCGCAGGGTGCAAACCGTGGTTGGCCAGCTCGAAGACCGTCAGGGCGGCCAGATCGAGTAGCTGGAATTCCGGGAATACGACCAGGCCGATGCGTGCGCTCATGATGTCCGGATTCGAGGTTTGACGGGTGCAAGTGCCATGCATTGTAGGCGTTTCCTGCCAGCTTCGATGGTCGCAGGCAATGTCTGTTTTTGCCGGATTTTGGTCATTTGAGACATTGCCCTCAGCGTCCAGAATGGAATCCGATCCATTCACCGCAAACAGGAGCACAGCATGGACACCACGACCCGGGGCAAAGCCCTTATCACTGGCGCGTCTTCGGGCATTGGCGCCATCTATGCCGACCGGCTCGCGCGCCGCGGCCACGACCTGATCCTGGTGGCGCGCAACGAACAACGGCTATCCGAGGTTGCCCAACGCATTCGCGCGACCACCGGCCGTAGCGTCAGCGTCGTCGCTGCCGATCTCGGCAAGCCGGCCGATCTCGCGCGTGTCGAATCGATCCTGCGTGAAGACACGCAGATCGACACGCTCGTGAACAACGCCGGATTTGGTGCGGTCGTGCCGTTGCTTGAGGCCGATGTCGAGCGCATGGAAGAGATGATCGGGCTCAACGTCACGGCGCTCACGCGCCTGGTCTATGCCGCGGCCCCGGGGTTTGCGCAGCGCGGGCAGGGCACGATTATCAACATCGCGTCGATCGTCGCAATCGAGCCGGAACTCCTCAATGGCGTCTACGGTGCTACCAAGGCCTATGTGCTGGCCCTGACGCATTCGCTGCAGCACGAACTGGGCGACAAGGGCATCAGGGTGCAGGCAGTGCTTCCGGGTGCAACGGCGACGGAATTCTGGGACGTCGCTGGAATGGGGCACGAGAATCTGCCTGCGGAATGGGTCATGCGCGCCGACGACATGGTCGATGCCGCGCTGGCCGGGTTCGACATGGGCGAAGTGGTCACCATTCCGCCGCTGCAGGACGGCAGCGAGTGGACCGCCTATGAGTCCGCACGAAAGGCGATGTCCGGCCACCTGACTCACGCTGCGCCAGCCGCGCGCTATTTGCAGCCGGCCTGAATGCGCGATCAGTGACGGGTGTGCGGATTGCCCTGTGACGGCACGTCCTGCGGAAGCAGCGTGCCGTACTTGCGCCAGCGGCGTTCCTGGGCGCGCTGCACATCTTCGGCGATCTCGTGCAGCTCGGCCAGGCGCGCCTCGAGCGCGTCGGGGTAAATGTCGTGGGGGCTGAACCGGAGGCTGAAAGGCATGGTGTTGTCTGTCTATTAGAAGAATGTATCGGCAGCGTTGCGGCCCGGCTTGAGCATTCGTCCTCTCGCCGGGCCGTAATCTGCGCGCATTGCTGATACCAGTATGGACAACGCCCGGCCGCCATGCGCCGATCGATCGTCAGCCGCTTG
Organism: Cupriavidus numazuensis; assembly: GCF_905397435.1. Classification (GTDB taxonomy): domain Bacteria; phylum Pseudomonadota; class Gammaproteobacteria; order Burkholderiales; family Burkholderiaceae; genus Cupriavidus; species Cupriavidus numazuensis. The sequence continues at coordinate 68,711 of NZ_CAJPVI010000022.1, read as the reverse complement.
ACCTGACTCAATGCACGCCGCGCAATGACGTATTGCGCATCTTCCGAGCCCGGTCGCGCCTTGCGTTTGCGCTGCCCGCTGACACCGTTGTAGGACGAATGCGGACTGCCCGCACGGTTCGCTGCTTGCTACGCTCAATCTGCCAGTCCGGCCCCTTTATTCCTGCTGCGGCGCATGCCCGCATCCACACGAAGCAAGGAGATCGTCATGAGAAAGCTATGCGCACTATTTGCCCTCGCGGGCATGCTGGTCATCACAGGCTGCAATACGATTGCGGGCGCCGGCAAGGACGTCGAGCGCGGCGGCGAGAAAATGCAAGGCGCCGCGGAAAACACCAAGCAGAAGATGTAGCCATCAGGCCGCCCGTGCCATGCTGACAAGACGACAGGGGCCCTTTGCGGGCCCCTGTCGTTTGTCGTGCCTGCGCCACCAGCCGCGCATCAATGCGCGGTGGCGGGCTCCTGGGCAAGCAGCACGGGGTCCGTGCGATGCCGGCGCCAGCTTGCCGGCGGCAGGCCGAATTCACGCTTGAAAGCGCGGCAGAATGCCGCTTCGGAGTCATATCCTACGGTGCCGGCTACTTCGCCGATGGACTGGGTGCCATTGCGCAAGGCCGTGGCCGCAATGCGCAGGCGCCAGTGCGCGAGATACTGCATGGGCGGCTGGCCGAGCAGGTCGGTGAACCGCTGCGCGAGTGCTGAACGCGACAGGCCGACGCTGCCGGCCAGTTCATCGACGGTCCATGGATACGCAGGGCGCGCATGCATGCGCGACAGCGCACGTCCGACGTAACGGTCGCGCAGCGCCGCCAGCCAGCCTTGTTCGTGCTCCGGCATGCCATCGATGCACTTGCGCACCGCCTGCACGAACAGCAGTTCCGACAGCTTGGCCAGTACCGTGGCGCTGCCCGCGCGGGGCTCGGCAGCTTCCGAGGTGGCGAAGGCCAGGGCCGACAGCAGCCACGCGGATTCGACTCCGCCGTCCAGCCCCACCTTGAATAGCCGCGGCAATGACGAGAGCAACGGATTGCCCAGCATGTCGTCAAACGCAAGAAAGCCGCACACCATGCGGGTGGGAGCGCCAGCGCCGCCATACGACAAGCGCATGATTTCGCCGGGACTGCTTTCCATCATGCCGGCCACCAGCGGGCCGGCCGGAATCGGGCACAGGCGGAGATCGCTGCCGAGCACATGGGCTTCGCCTTGCGGCACGACCAGCAGTTCGCCGGCGTCGACGCGCAGGCCGCGGTCGTCGCCGTCGACGAGCCGGGCCCAGCAACTGCCTTCGGTGATGAGGTGATAGGACACGACCGGGCCGGTGCCTGGCAGGAATGCGGCACGCAGGCTGCTGTCGGCTTCAGAGATCAGGCACCAGGGCGCCTTGAAATCGCCATTGAGAAAGACGGCACCGCTCAGTTGCACCGCGCGCAGCAGGTCGGACAGAGCATCCATGGTCACTTCTCCGCAAATCCGGCGTCTTGCGCAAGAAAGCCGGAGGCCCGGTCAATGAACCGGGCAGGCCGGGCTCCGATACTAGCACCGTGCCTGACACCGGACAACGGCGCGGGCCCCCCGGCAATTCCGCAGGAGACATATGCCATGGAAACGATCACCGCCCCCGATGCCAGCGCAGGTGCGCAGTCAGACTGGCTCGCGCTTGCCGCTTCGCTCGGCCGCACCTTCGATGAGCGCGCACCGGCCATCGACGCACGCGACGCCTTCGTCAGCGCCAACTATGACGACCTCAGGGCGCAGCGCTTCCTGGCCGCGGCGGTGCCGCAGGAGTTTGGTGGCGCGGGGCTGTCTCATCAGGAACTGGGCGGAGTCCTGCGTGAACTGGGCAAGCATTGCGGCTCGACCGCGCTGGCCTTCGCCATGCATACGCATCCCGTTGCCACTGCGGCCTGGCGCTGGCGCAACCAGAAGGCGCCGGTGGAAGGGCTGCTCAAGCGCGTGGGCGCCGAGCAGATCGTGCTGCTCGGCAGCGGCGGCTCGGACTGGCTGCACGGCAGCGGCACGGCAACGCGCGTGGAAGGCGGCTTTCGCATCGATGCGCGCAAGGTGTTCGCCAGCGGTGCCCCGGTAGCGGACCTGTTCATGACCTGCGCCGTCTATGACGATCCGCAGGCCGGCCCCACCGTGCTGCATTTCCCGCTGCCGATGAAGACGCCGGGCGTACGCATCCTGCCGACGTGGCGCACCATGGGCATGCGCGGCACCGGCTCGCACGACGTGATGCTGGAGAACGTGCTGGTGCCCGACAGCGCCATTGCCGCGCGGCGCCCGCAAGGCGTGTGGCATCCGATGATGCATACCGTGGCGATGATGGCCTTGCCGCTGATCTATTCGGTCTACGTCGGCATTGCCGAGTCGGCGCGCGACATTGCGCTGCAGATGGCGAAGCAGCGACGCATCTCGCCGCATACCGTCGAACTGGCCGGAAGCCTCGGCAACGAATGCGACGCCGCGCGCCTGGCGCTGGACGACATGTTCGCCGCCGCGGCCAGCCAGGCGCCAGGCGCGGTGACCACCAACCGCATCATGTGTGGCCGCGCACTGGCGGCGCGTGCGGTGCTGGCCACGGCGGATCTTGCCATGGAGCTTGCCGGTGGAGCGGGCTTCTATCGCGACGGCGGCCTGGAACGGCGCTTCCGCGATGCGCAGGGTGCGCGCTTTCACCCGCTGCAGGCCGGTGCGCAGCAGGAATACGCGGGGCGCATGGCGCTGGGTCTCGATATCGATGCGCCGCCCGGAGAAGTGCGGCCCGCCGCGCAATGATGCCCGCGCTCGCGCCGCTGCCGTATGCCACCGAGGCGAGCAACGACAGCGGCCAGGACGAAGCGGATGACCCCGGCCACGACGCAGACGGCGCGCACACCGTGCGCCGCGCCCTGCGCCGTGCGCTCGGGCAGTTCGCCACCGGCGTGGCGGTGGTGACGGCTACCGGGTCGGATGGGCGGCCCGTCGGCGTCACCATCAATTCGCTTGCCTCGGTGTCGCTGGCGCCGCCGTTGCTGCTGTGGAGCCTGGCACTCGGCTCCGGCAGCATGGCCGCGTTCCGCGCGGCGCCATGCTACGCCGTCAACGTGCTGGCCCACACGCAGCAGGCCTTGTGCGAGCGGTTTGCCACGAGTGGCATCGACCGCTTCCAGGGCGTGTCGCTGTCGCCAGGCCCGTGCGGCACGGCGCTGATCGACAACGCGCTGGCCTGCTTCGTGTGCCAGCCGCGCAGTGCGCGCAAGGTGGGCGACCATGTCCTGTTCATCGCGGAGATCGTGTCGTACCGCATGAACCGCGGCGAGCCGCTGGTGTTCCATGCCGGCGGCTTTGCGGAAATCAGCGCGCCTTCCCGGCAATGACCAGCGCGATGCCGCCGAGCACGGCGGCGGCGCTCACGGCCAGTCGCAGCGACATCGCCTCGCCGAGCAGCGCGATGCCGCCCACCGCCGCGATCACCGGCACGCTGAGCTGGACGGTCGCAGCGGTGGCCGCGCGAAGCCGCGGCACCACGGCGTACCAGACCACGTAACCGAGACCGGAGGTCAGCGCGCCGGACACCAGCGCGCACGCGAGTCCGATACCGTCCACGCTGCGCTGCGCATGCATCCACAACGCCAGCGCAAGCGCGGGAAGCACGGCGCGCATGAAGTTGCCCGCGGTGGTCGCAGTGGCGTCGGCCGAGCCTCTGCCACGCAGCGAATAGATACCCCAGGCGATGCCAGCCACAACCATCAGCAGCGATGAGCCCGGCGGCGGGGCGGCGAGCCCCGGGAACACCAGCCACACGAGACCGCTCAACGCCAGTACAAGGCCTAGCCATTGCCCGGCGCGCAGGCGCTCGCCAACGTAAAGGCCATAGCCGGTCATGGTGGCTTGCACGGCGCCGAACAGCAGCAGCGCGCCCGTGCCAGCGGAAAGATGCAGGTACGCAAACGAAAACGCGGCCGCGTACACGAACAGCGCCAGCGCCGACAACCAGCTCCCGCCACCTGGGAGCCGGCGCGGACCATGGCGAACCATCAGGATCAGCCACAAGGCCGCCGCCGCGCTGCCAATGCGCAGCAGCGTGAAGGAAGCCGCATCAATGGCCGTGCCCTTGAGCGCGAGCCGGCACAGGATCGAATTGCCGGCAAAGGCCAGCATGGCCAGTGCTGTCAGCAGGCCTACGCGCGCGCCGGGCATGGCAGGCCGGGCGGCGTGCACCGGTTCACGCTGCAAGCGTGTGTTCTGGCGAGAACCAGGAGCGATGCGCGAAGGCCTTGACCCGTGCGGCACGGTCGCAGCGCGCGCTGCGCATGCCGATGAATCCGATCTTGTTCATGTCTTGTCCGGTGGGTTGCGATGGCACGGTGGCGTGGCGACGTTGATGCTGGGGGCACCGCCCGCAGCGTCGTGATAGATGATAGTCACTGCGCACCCACCGCAAACATCCGGATCAATGCTGAGCGCCGGCGGGCGAGGCAAGAATGGCGCGGATACGCGCCAGGTAGAGGTCACCGACCGCACGGTGGGCACGAGCCGATTTCCGCGCCGATTCGCGCGCAAACGCGCGGCGGCTCGGCGGGCGGATGCCCAGGCTGCGGCAGATGGTAGACAGGTAGGGCTTGCGCGCGTCAGCGAGCCGGGTCGCGGCGGACTGGAGCGCCGCATCGCCAATACGCGCGCGCAGCCAGGCCAGCACCTGGCGGTCATAGTCGTTGTGGACGCGGATCAGATGTTCCATGGCTCCCTCATACTGTCTATCCATACAGTTACTGTAAATATATACAGTATCGAGGGATAGGCAAGGGGAATCTGCCTGGCTATACGTTTGCCGTCCACAGGCGGCCCCCGGGGCGGGTGCCGCCTGTTTCACTTCAGTCCTGCCTTACCGCACTGCGCCTTCCTGCCGCAGACGCCGGATGTCGTCCTCGACGTAGCCGGCGCCGAACAGGATCTCTTCGGTGTGCTCACCCAGCATCGGCGCGCGCGTGCGCACCGCGCCCGGGGTTTCGCTGAGCTTGATCGGTACGCCGGCGATCTTGACTGGAGTGGCCGATCCCGGTTGCTCCACTTCGACGATCATGTCGCGCACCGCGTAGTGCCTGTCCGCGAATATCTCGGCCGACGTATAGACCGGGCCGAAGGGCACCTTGCCGCCCAGCGCGATGGCAATCTCTTCCTTGGTCCGCACCGAGGTAAAAGCTTCGATCGCCTCGATCACCTGCTGCTGGCGCTGCACGCGCGCGGCATTGGTTGCGAAGTCCGGGTCCGTCGCCATGTCGGGACGGCCGATCGCCACGGCCAGCTTTTCCCAGAATGCATCGGTCGCGCAGGCAATCGAGACATGGCCGTCACGCGCGCGGAACAGGCCGAACGGGCACAGCAGCGGGTGGCGGTTGCCTTCCGGTGCGGCCACTTCGCCGGTGTACGAGTTCTGGTAGACGATGCGCTCGCACATGGCCAGCACCGCATCGGTCATGGCCACGTCGACGAACTGGCCCTGTCCGGTTTCGCGCACGCGGTTGACGGCCGCGAGGATGCCGATGCAAAGCATCAGCGCCGGAATGGTGTCGCCTACGCCCGGACCGATCTTGGTCGGCGTGCAACGATCCGGGCCGGTGATGCCCATCATGCCGCCCATGGCCTGCGAGACCACGTCATACGCCGGCCATTGCGCATACGGGCTTTCGCCGCTGCGCGGATCGCCAAAGCCGCGCACTGTGCCGTAGATCAGCCGCGGGTTGGTCTGGCGCAGCGTTTCGTAGGCAAAGCCGAGGCGGTCCATCACGCCGGCACGGAAGTTCTCGACGACGATATCGGCCTTGTCGATCAGCGCGCGCAGGACGTCCCGGCCCGCTTCGGTCTTCAGGTCGACGGCGATGGAGCGCTTGTTGCGGTTGACGCTCTGGAAATAGCCGCCGAAGTCGCGCATCGCGTCATCGGCGCAGAACGGGCCGGTCACGCGCGTGCCGTCGCCCGTCATCGCTTCGACCTTGATCACATCGGCGCCGTGGTCAGCGAGGATCTGCGTGCAAAAGGGGCCGGCCAGCATCTGCGTGAGGTCGATCACGCGCAGGCCGGCAAGCGCCCCGGCGGGTTTGGCTTGAGTCTGCACTTCGGGCTCCCGTTCAGGCCGCGATCTTGCCCAGCATGGCATCGGAGATGATGCGCATCTGGATCTCGGAGGTGCCTTCGAAGATCTTGGTCAGGCGCGCATCGCGCCAGTAGCGCTCGGCCGCGAAGTGCGTGGTGTAGCCCGCGCCGCCGTGGATCTGCAGGCCTTCGCTGGTCACGCGCTCGCACATCTCGCTCGCGAACAGCTTGACCATCGACGCTTCGGTGTCGGCGCGCACGCCTTCGTCGATCTTCTCGCACACCGTGTAGAGCAGCGCGCGCGAGGCCTCGATCTGCGTGGCCATGTCGGCGAGCTTGAAGCGGATTGCCTGGAAGTTGCCGATCGGATTGCCGAACTGATTGCGGTCCTTCGCGTATTGAATGGAGTCCTCGAGACTGCCTTGTGCAAGGCCGATCGAGCGCGCGGCAGTGTGAGCCCGTGCAGTCTCAAGCCCGGCCGTGGTCAGGTAGAACGCCTTGCCTTCCTCGCCAACCATCTTCGAATGCGGCACGCGGCAGCCGTCGAACGCGAGTTCCCAGGTGGTCCAGCCGTGGTAGCCGATCTTGGGGATCACGCTGCCCTTGACACCCTCGGGCAGTTCGCCACGCGGCTTTTCCACCATGAAGGCCGACAGGCCCTTGTGGCGTGCTTTCGGATCGATGACCGGGTCGGTACGGCAAATCACGAGGATGAAGTCGGCCTCGTCGGCAAACGTGCACCAGTACTTGTTGCCGGTGATCAGCCAGTCATCGCCGTCGCGCACGGCGCGGCACGAGATGTTGGCCACGTCGGAGCCCGCGTTGGGCTCCGACAGCGAGAACGCACCGAGGAATTCGCCCCGCGCCATGCGCGGCAGGTATTCGGCCTTGCGTTCGGGCGACAGGCCCTTGAGCGCGCCGATCAGGCCGTTGCCACGTGCGATCAAGCTGCCGACGCTCATCCAGCCGCGCGACAGTTGCTCCGCGACCAGGCAGTACTCATAGGCACCGAGGCCCAGGCCGCCGTATTCCTCGGGAATCAGGATGCCGAAGTAGCCGAGCTCGGCCATCTCGTCGATCAGCTCGCGCGGGATCTGGCCCTTCTCGGGGTCCAGCTTGTTGGCGATGGGCAGCACGCGCTCCATCGTGAACTGGCGCGCGGCCTCCTGGATCATGCGGCGTTCTTCGGTCAGTCTCTGCACCTCTTGCTCCTTCCGTCTCCGGTATCTGGTCGCCTTTATCTCGGCACTATGTACGTACATAGTATGGAGCCGCTTAGGAGGAAATTGCAAGAAATCTTGGAGGTGCACGGAGATTAGTGTGGATTAAGTTCCATCCTGATCGATTGGAAGGTGCATCATCCAGGTGATATTTGTACGTACAAAAAGGCGTCATCAATAGATTCAGGTGTGTCAGAAGGCGCGGGCCCGCTGCGATGTCGGGTATGCGCCGGCCACGGCCAGCGGCGAATCATCACGATGTGCCGTTTCATTTGAAACACGCCTTCTGGCCGTCGGAGGCCCGGCTCCCCGCGTTGGGTGGGGCGAAGTTCGTGGGCGGGGATGACCATGGCTGCCTGAGGACTTCCATCCGCCATGCATGCAAATGGGTGCGGCAGCAACGACTGAAGCGGCAGCGGCAACTCTGCATGGAATCGCGACACAGCCCATGGCGCAGAGCGTGCGGCGAAGACGGCCGGGGCGGGCACCAAACGACTTGCCAATAAAAGAGAGGAGACAAAGATGGACCACGCACTCAGTTCGGCAGACCGCCGCCGCATCCTGCGGGCCGGCGTCGGCGGCGCGATGCTGGCGCTGCTGCCGGATGCACGCGCTCAGGGCTTTCCGGAGCGTCCGGTGAAGATCGTGTCGATCACCAGTCCGGGCACGGTCGTCGACGACTACACGCGCCTGCTGGCCAAGTACATGGGCCAGCGCCTCGGCCAGAGTGTCGTGGTCGAAAACCGGCCTGGCGGCAACCTGATCATCGGTACGGACTACGTGGCCAAGTCGGCGCCGGACGGCTACACGCTGCTGCTGACATCGTCCAGTTCGATGTCCGCCAATCCCTACCTCTTCAAGCGCCTGCCTTACAACCCGAAGAAGGATTTCGCGCCGGTGGCGCGCCTGGCGTCCGTGTCGCTGGTGCTGGTGGCGCCCGGCAACTCTCCCTACAAGTCGGTTGCCGAGCTGGTGGCTGCGGCCAAGGCCAAGCCTGGTGTGCTCAACTTTGGTTCGGTCAGCACCGGCTATCGCGTCATGGGCACGGCGTTCAGCCGCTCGGCCGGCATCCAGGTTGCCGATGTGCCTTACAAGAGCGCCTCGGGCCTCATCACCGACCTGATCGGCGGGCAAGTGGATTACAGCATCGTCGAGTTCTCGACCGTGCTTGGCCATATCCGTGCAGGCAGGCTCAGGCCACTGGCCATGGTGACGCCGAAGCGCGTCCCAGTTCTCGATCAGGTGCCGACGCTGGCCGAAGCAGGCCTGCAGGACCCGGCCATGGTCGAAGGACTGGCGCGGATCAACTGGTTCGGGCTGTTCGCACCGGCCGGCACGCCCGCACCGATCGTGGAAAAACTCTCGCGCTTGTCGCTGGAATTCGTCACGTCGCCGGAGGCCATGGCGCACTACGAAGGCCGCGGCTCGATGCCAAGCCCTGGCAACCCCGCCGAACTCGCCAAGGCCGTCACCGACGATCAGAAGCTCTGGCAGCGCATGATCGCGGCCGCCGGCATGCAGCCTGAGTGATTGCCATGGCAACGCCGCAAGCAGGGCAGGAGGGGCAGGTGTGAGCTATCGATCGATGTTCCGGCCCGGCGCGTTCGAAGGCCGTACCGTGATCGTGACTGGGGGCGGCAGTGGCATCGGCCGTTGCACCGCGCACGAACTCGCTTCGCTTGGCGCGCGCGTGGCCATCATCGGCCGCAATGTGGCGAAGCTGGAGGCCGTGCAGGCGGAGATCGTCGAGGACGGAGGCACGGTGTCGATCCATGCCTGCGACATCCGCGACGAAGCTGCTGTGGTCGCCACGGTCGAGGCGGTGCTGGCCGCGCACGGCCGTATCGACGGGCTGGTCAACAACGCGGGCGGCCAGTATTACGGCGCCATGGAAGACATGGCGACCAAGGGCTTCGAAGCCGTCGTACGCAACAACCTGACCGGCGGCTTCGTGTTCATGCGCGAAGTCTATGCGCGCTGGATGAAGGCGCATGGCGGCGCCATTGTCAATGTCACCGCGAGCATCTATCGCGGCTTGCCCGGCTTCGCGCATTCCGGCTCGGCACGTACCGGCATGAACACGCTGACCGAGACCGCGTCGTACGAGTGGGCCTGTTCCGGCGTGCGCGTGAACAGCGTGGCGCCCGGGATGATCGCGTCGAGCGGCTTCGACAACTACGGCGAAGCGCAGGCAACCATGATCCGCGCCTATGCGTCGAAGGTGCCGATGCAGCGGTACGGCAACGTGGCCGAAGTGTCGTCGGCCATCGTCTACCTGCTGTCGCCCGCCGCGGCATTCATCACCGGCGCGTGCCTGCGCATCGATGGTGGCGGGTCGACGGAGCGCCCGTTCTGGAAGCTCAGGCCGCACGACCGCTGCGTGCCGTTCGATGGCTTCCATCTAGATTCGCTGCCGCGCGTGCTGCGCGAAGAGAAAGAGACGACGTGAGTCGCCACTCAAGATTCCAACGAGAGACAGACATGCAAGAGCAGTACGATTACATCGTGATTGGCGCGGGTTCTGCCGGCTGTGCCGTAGCAGCCCGCCTCGCGGATAGCCGCGCGGGCAGCGTCGCCCTGCTGGAAGCCGGCGGCCACGACTTCAACCCCGCGATCACGATTCCCATCGGCATCGCCTCCACGGTACCGAAGCCGGGCCCGTTCAACTACGGCTACGCCACGGAGCCGCAGCCGGCACTCAACGGGCGCGTCGGTTACCAGCCGCGCGGCAAGGGCCTGGGCGGCAGCTCGTCGATCAACGGCATGATCTACATCCGCGGCGTCCCGTCGGACTACGAACGCTGGGCCGGGGACGGTTGCGACGGTTGGGGCTGGGAAGACGTACTGCCGTACTTCAAGCGTTCCGAGCGCAACGAGCGACTCGGTGGCCAGGCCGAAGACGCCTGGCATGGTGGCCAGGGTCCGCTGGACGTAGTCGATACGCGTTCGACCAATCCGTTCGACCGCCGCTTCCTGCAGGCCGCCGAATGCGCTGGCCTGCGCTACAACCCCGATTTCAATGGCGCAGAGCAGGAGGGCGTCGGCTTCTACCAGCGTACGCAGCGCGACGGCGAGCGCTGGAATGCCGCACGCGCCTACTTGCACCAGGGCAACAAGCAATCGATCAACGGCGGCCGCGACAACCTGGCCGTGCTGACCGACACGCAGGCCCTGCGCATCGTGTTCGAAGGCAAGCGTGCGGTGGGCGTGCTGGTCGAGCGTGGCGGCGAGCAGGTCACGCTGCGCGCGCGCCGCGAGGTGATCCTCAGCGGCGGCACGTTCGGCTCCGCGCAGCTGCTGATGGTGTCGGGCATCGGCCCCGCCGCGCATCTGCGCTCGCACGGCATCCCCGTGGTGCATGACGCGCCCGGTGTCGGCCAGAATCTGCAGGAGCATCCGAACCTCAAGGTGCAGGAGCGCGTGTTCAGCACTGACCTGTACGCGTTCAGCGTGCGCGGCGCGATCCGGCTGTACGGCGAGTGGCGCCGCTACAAGCGTGAGCGCTTCGGCATGTTCGCATCGAACATCGCGGAGACCGGTGGCTTCATCAAGAGCGACCCGTCGCTCGCGGACCCGGATCTGCAGCTGCATTTCTCCACGGCACTGAGCGATCCCGCCGCGCGCAGCGCGCATGGCTACAGCCTGCATGTCTGCGTGCTGCGCCCGCACAGCCGCGGCCAGGTCCTGCTGGCGTCGCCTGATGCGCGGCAGGCACCGCGGATCGACCAGAACCTGCTGGCCGATGCGCGCGATGTCGAAAGCATGCTTGCCGGGCTGCGCGTCGTGCGCCGCATTCTCGACCAGCAGCCGTTCCGGCGCCTGGGAGCGAAGCCGCACAACTATGCGGGCCTGCGTTTCGACGGCACGGACGACGCCGCGGTGCGCGAGTTCATTCGTGCGCGCACCGACGTCATCTTCCATCCGATCGGTACCTGCCGCATGGGCAGCGACGCTGCATCGGTGGTCGATCCGCAACTGCGCGTGCGTGGTGTCGAAGGCCTTCGCATCGCCGATGCATCGATCATGCCGACGCTGATCGGCGGCAACACCAATGCGACCGCGATCATGATCGGCGAAAAGGCCGCAGACCTTGTGCGCGGCATCAAGCGCGCCGGCGACGGCGTCTTCGTCCAGCCGCGTGCCGTTGCGGCGCAGCCTGCCACCCAGACGGCAACTCCCGAAGCCGTCGCTCCCGCAGCCCGCAACAGTCATCATCGAATGACCGTCCTGGCCGCCGGACTGGCTCTGGCTGCCTCCGCACAAGCAGCGGACGCGCCTGTGACTGCACAGCAGAAGCCGGCCAGCGCTATCACCGCCGCTGCCAACGCCGCCGTGCTGCAGCAGCTGCCGTTCGACGACCGCGGCGATTACGAGGCCGCGCAGCGCGGCCTGGTCGCGCCATTCCGTGGCCAGGTCCACGATGCGCAGGGGCGGGTGGTGTGGGATACCGCGACCTATGATTTCCAGCAAACGCCCTGGACGGCCAGCGGCGCGGCAGGCTCCGGCCAGAATGGGGGCGTGATTCGCGTGGCAGACCAGAAGCCGCAGGTGAAGGCGGACCCGCAGGCGAAGGTGCCCGACAGCGTCAACCCGAGCCTGTGGCGCCAGTCACAGCTCAACAACTACGCGGGCCTGTTCCGCGTCGCCGACCGCGTCTACCAGGTACGCGGACTCGATCTCGCGAACATGACGATCATCGAGGGACAGCGCGGCATCATCGTGGTCGATACGCTGACCAGCGCCGAGACGGCAAAGGCGGCGCTTGATCTCTACTACGCCAATCGACCACGCAAGCCGGTTGTCGCGGTGGTCTACACCCATTCGCATGCCGATCACTTTGGCGGCGTGCGCGGCGTGGTGGACGAAGCCGACGTGAAGGCCGGCAAGGTGGCCATCTACGCGCCCGACGGCTTCATGCACGAGGCCGCCAGCGAGAACGTGTTCGCGGGCAATGCGATGTTCCGCCGCGCGCTCTACCAGGCCGGCAGCGGCGTGCCCAGGAACGAGCGTGGCCAGCTTGACACCGGCATCGGCAAGTCGGGCTCGATCGGCGGCACCCTCAGCCTGATCGCACCGACCGTGCTGATCACCAAGCCTTACGAGACGCGCCGCATCGATGGCGTCGAAGTCGAGTTCCAGTTCACGCCGGGCACCGAAGCGCCGGCGGAAATGAACTTCTACCTGCCGCAGATGCGTGTGCTGTGCATGGCCGAGAACGCCACGCGCACCATGCACAACATCCTGACGCCGCGCGGTGCACTGGTGCGCGATCCGAAGGCCTGGGGCAAGTTCCTCGACGAAAGCCTGGTGCGTTATGGCGACCGTGCCGACGTGCTGGTAGCGCAGCACAACTGGCCGACATGGGGTGGCGAGAACATCCGCAACCTGCTGGCCGACCAGCGCGACATGTACACGTACCTGAACGACCGCACGCTGCATCTGCTGAACGAAGGCAAGACGCCCATGGAGATCTCCGAGGCCATGAAGAAGCTGCCGGGCAACCTGGAGAAGAAGTGGTACACGCGCGGGTACTACGGCTCGCTGAGCTTCAATTCGCGGGCCGTGTACCAGCGCTATCTCGGCTTCTACGACGGCAACCCGGCGCACCTGAATCCGCTGCCGCCGGTTGAAGGCGGCAAGCGCTATGTCGAAGCCATGGGTGGTGCGGACAACGTGCTCAAGCAGATGCAGGCGGCGATGCAGAAGGGCGACTACCGGTGGGCGGCCGAGATCGGCAATCATCTTGTCTTCGCGGAGCCCGACAACAAGGCCGCGCGCGACGCGCAGGCCGATGCGCTCGAGCAGCTTGGCTACCAGGCGGAGAGTTCGCTGTGGCGGAATATGTATCTGATGGGGGCGTCTGAACTGCGCAATGGCACGCGGCCGCTGCCGGGCCGCAATGCGGCCGACATGATCCGCGCGTTGGAGCCGTCGATGTTCTTCGACTTCATGGGTGTGAGGTTGGATTCAGAGAAGGCGCAAGGGCACGACATGACGCTGAACTGGGTGTTCTCGGATCTGAAGAAGCCCTATGCAGTGACGTTGCGGAACGGGGTGCTGACGTATCGGGAAGGGGCACGTCATCCGAAGGCGGATGTCACTGTGACCATGACCAAGCCTACGTTGGATCGTATCAACCTGCGGCAGGTGGATTTGAAGACGGCGATGGCGCAGGGGGATGTCAAGGTTGAAGGGGATGGCGGCAAGCTTGGTGATCTGATGGGGATGATGACTACGTTTGATCCGTCGTTTGGGGTTGTTACGCCGAATTTGAAGCGATGATGGAGTAACGGATGGGGCAGGCGCCCCCGGGCCTGGGAGGGCTCGGGGGCGTTTGTCGTTTGCGGCCTGTTGATGTTCTTGGCATGCGCTGCTGTTTCGCCGGCGTAGCCGGCGAGTCACTTTTGTCCGAGCGACAAAAGTAACCAAAAACGCGTTTTGGTTGCCCCAAAGGGGCGAATTTTTATCGTAGTGTGCCAGGGGTGTTGTACGGGTATGGGCTTCAGAGGGGATTTCCGCTGCCTGCCGCGTGGGGCATCACCGTGGGTAGGAATACAGCGCTGATTGAACGAGCCCTGCAAGCGTCTGTGGCCCCTGCTGCGAGCGATATCGTGTGATCGCCTTCGGCTGCGCTACGCGCAGAGCTCCAGTCTGAGCACGCAGGCCCAGGGCAAACCACGCCTCGGTGAAGATGCCGGCGCTTGCATGCGCGTAGAGAAAGGAAACAGGCCTCGGGCGCCAGCGACGTTGATGAGCTCGCATCCAGACGACGACGCGCGCGCAGCGCAGCCGAAGGCGTCCCACCCCTGACCTTATTGAAACGCTGTACCCGAGTCCGTCTTGGGGATCGTCCAAAAGTCGTGCCGCGCGAGGCACAGGTTCTGACTCACATGGCGTAGCAGGGTTGAACCACTGACCACCATCGCAGGCGTCCAAAGCCGTTTGAACGACTGCCGCCGTGGAATTGATGGCCAGCGGCAACGACGCGCTTTTCTGCTTACTCTTTTGTCGCTCGGACAAAAGAGTAAGTCGCCGGCTACGCCGGCGAAACAGCGGCGCCTGCCAAGATCGACTGCGCCGCCCCAACAATAGGAGCCAGCCGGCAAAGCCGGCAAAAAAGGCGCCGCCGGCCAAGCAAGACAGGCCCGATCAACGCCACCCCCCCTTATTCCCCAACCTCAATCACCGCATCCACCGCATAAGCCCCTTGCCCTTCAGGCATCGCCAGCACCGGATTCAAATCAATCGACTGCAACCGCGGCCCCGCAGCGACAGCAAACGCCGACAGCTGAGACAGCGTGCGCGCCAGCGCAGGAATATCCGCGACCGGCCGTCCGCGAGCACCCAACAGCAGCGGCGCTCCCTTGATCGAACGAATCATCTCCTCCGCAACATCCGGCCCGAACGGGCAGCGATGGAACACCACATCCTTGAGGATTTCGACGAACACACCACCAAGACCAAACATGGCGATCGGCCCGAAGACCGGATCACGGTTGATACCCATGATGCATTCCACGCCGCCCACGAGCTGCTTGGCCACCAGCACGCCTTCGATGCGCGCATCGGGCACGGCCTTGCGCGCGCGTTCGAGCAGCAGCGCGAAGCCTTCGCGCACAGCACCTTCGCTGTTCACGTTCAGCAGCACACCGCCGATCTCCGACTTGTGCAGGATGTCCGGCGACAGGATCTTGAGCACGAGCGGGAAGCCGATCTCGCGCGCGGCGCGTACCGCGGCTTCCTCATCGGCGCAGGCACGTTCCGGTGCGCTCGGAATACCGGCTTCGGCGAGCAGCGCCTTGGCTTCGGCCTCGGTGGGCGTTGCCGAGGGCAAGGTGACGGCGGGGACCTGGGGTGCCGGTGCGGTGGACTTGCCGGCCAGGGCGCGGCCGAAGCGGCCCATCGCAGCGATGGCGGCGACTGCGCGGCTCGGATCACCGAACACCGTGAAGCCGGCTTCCTCGTAGCGTGCTAGGACGGTCGGGTCACCGCGCCCCACCATCACGTAGAGGCGGTCCGGGTAGCGCTTGCGCACGTCGGCGAGTTGCTGCAGCAGCGTGTCCGCCACGGTGTGGTAAGAGGCCGCATAGCTGAAGAAAGCGAGCAGCGTGCCGTAGCCGCCTTCGCCCATCATGGCCTCGGTAAACGGCGTGACCAGGGTCGTGTCGTTGATGAACTGGGCGGTCACGTCCACCGGGTTGCGCGGCGCGCAGATCGGCAGCTTTTCCAGCATGCGGGCCTGGGCCGCGGCCGGCATCTCGGGCATGGGGATGCCGAGGTCTTCGGCGGCATCGGAAATGATCACGCCGGCGCCGCCGCTGATGGTCACCACGCCCAGCGTATTGTCGGCGGGGAACACGCGGCGCGAGGCCAGGCGCAGGATGTCGAGCATTTCCTCGGTGGTGCGCACGCGCACCACGCCAAGCTCATCCAGCACCGCGCTGACCACCGCGTCGTCGCCTGCGATGGAAGCGGTGTGCGAGCGCGCGGCCGCGCCACCCACTTCGCTGCGGCCCACCTTCATCATCACCACCGGCTTGCCGGCGGCATGGGCCGCCTTCAGCGCATCAACCAGGCCCGGGCCATCGCTGATGCCTTCCGCATAGACGGCGATCACGTCGGTCATCGGGTCGGCGGCGAACAGGCGCACGATGTCGCTGACGTTCAGGTCGGCTTCATTGCCGGTCATGACGATGCTCGACGGATAGACGCCCGCTTCCATCGCCGAGCTGACCAGGTGGCTGCCATAGGCGCCGGACTGGCTGACGATGCCGACGCGGCCGGGGCGCGAGACGCCCAGCGACGAGAAGGTCGAGAAGCTGCCGACGAAGCCGTTGTGCATGTTGACCATGCCCAGCGTGTTCGGACCAAGCAGGCGCATGCCGCCGCGGCGTGCGATGGCGACCATTTCGGCCTGCATGGCGGCGCCTTCCTCGCTGACTTCGGCAAAGCCGGCGGTAAACAGGATCGCGGCCTTGGTGCCGCGCTCGGCCAGGGCCTTGACTGCCTGCAGCGCGTGCTGGGCAGGGACGGCGATGATGGCGACGTCGGGGACTTCCGGCAGGTCGGCCACCGATGCATAGGCCGGCAGGCCCTGCACCGTGGACCGGTTCGGATTGACTGGCATGATGCGGCCGGCATAGCCCTTGGCCAGCATCGAGGAAATCGGGCGGCCGCCGATGCGGGTAGGCTCATCGGATGCGCCGATGATGGCGACCGAGCGGGGATTGAGCAGGCAGTCCGGAATAGCAGTGGCTGTGGTGTTCATGGCGGTGGATAGTTATGTTGGATCTTATGGAGCAGCGGCCGCAATGCCCGGTGCCGGACCATGGCCGGCACCGGGTGCGATGTCTAATGCCGTCAGACGGGCCGGAACGTCGGCATCGGCGGGCCGTTGTCAGTCGGCGTGAAGGTCAGTTCCACCTTCTGGCCGATGTGCACGGTGTCGAGATCGCAGTCGACAATGCGCGTCATCATCGTCACGCCTTCGTCGAGCGTGACATAGGCCATGCAGAACGGCGTCGGGCCGGCACGCCGCGTGACGCTGTACGAGTAGACCGTGCCGCGGCCGGCCGAGGCCTTCCACGTGGTCTCGCCCATGCAGAACGGGCACAGCGTGCGCGGATACCAGTGCGGCTTGCCGCAGTCATTGCAATGGCGAACCAGCAGGCGGCCTTCGCGGGCGGCCGTCCAGAACTCGGTGTTGTCCGGCAGCTCTTCAGGCGCCGTCAGGACTTGCGGAGTGAAAGGAGTGCTCATGATGAGGTCTCAGTGATTCTGTGTGGGATGCCCGAGTGCGGCTTACTCGCGCTCGAGGATCAGGGTGGCGCTGCCGTGGCGCGAGCCGAGCAAGCCGCCGGTGCCCTGCGCTACGGCCAGATCGCAGTTCTTCACCTGCACCGCCGGATGCGCTTCGCCACGCAGCTGTCGCACCGCTTCGATCACCTTGGTGATGCCGCCACGGTTGGCCGGGTGGTTGTTGCACAGGCCGCCGCCATCGGTATTGAACGGCAGCCTGCCGACGCCCGAGATCAGGTTGCCGTCCATGACAAACTTGCCGCCTTCGCCTTTCTTGCAGAAGCCGAGGTCTTCGAGCTGCATCAGCACGGTGATCGTGAAGCTGTCGTAGATCGACGCGTATTTGATGTCGGCAGGCGTCACGCCGGCTTCGGCAAACGCGGCCGCGCCGGAGAACTTCGCGCCGGACCACGTCAGGTCGACATGGCCGCCCATCTGGCCCTTCACGTATTCGCCGGCACCGAGAACCTTGACCTTCGGGCGGTTCAGCTTGGCGGCGATTTCCGGGCGCGCGACGATCAGCGCGCCGCCGCCGTCGGACACCACGCAGCAGTCGAGCTTGCGCAGCGGGTCCGAGATCATCGGCGCGTTCAGCACGTCTTCCACCGTCACGACATCACGCAGCATCGCGTGCGGGTTGTGCTGTGCGTGGTGCGATGCCGCGACCTTGATCCATGCGAGCTGTTCGGCCGTGGTGCCGTATTCGTACATATGGCGCATGGCGACCATGGCGTACGAGTTGACGGTCATCGGGCTGAACGGGGCTTCGAAGGCTTGGTCGGGAACGCCCGCACCCCAGGCGCGCGGCTTGGTGCCGCTGGAGCCTTCGGAGCGCGGACGGCCGGCCAGCGTGATCAGCGCGACGTTGCACTTGCCTGCGGCAATCGCCTGCGCGGCGTGCGACACATGCACCAGATACGACGAGCCGCCGGTCTCGGTGGAATCGACATGGCGCAGCTTGAGGCCGAGGTAGTCGACCATATTGAGCACGCCGAGGCCCGGCGCGTCGCCGGCGCAGAAGTAGCCGTCGACGTCGGCCAGCGTGAGGCCTGCGTCTTCCAGCGCGCCCTTGGCGCTTTCCGCGTGCAGTTGCGCGACCGACTTGTCCGGCGCCTTGCGGGTCGGGTGTTCATAGGCCCCGACGATATATGCCTTGCCTTTGATGCTCATGCGTAATTCCTTGGGTCGAAAGGTTGATGGGTAAGCGGATCCTGTCGCGTACGGCCGGTCCTCGGGCGAGTGCAGGCCTGGCGGATCTGTCTGGCCAGGATTGCGGAATAGGGTTGGCGAAGCGCCTCTCAGCCAGGCGCGCCTGCCGGTTCTTCGCTGGCGACGCGCCGGTGCGGCGGCCACAGGACGTCCACCACCACGCTTTCGGGGCGGTACGTGTGGCATGTGCCGATCACGGCCGGCTTTTGCATGGGACCTTGTTCGTCCGCCGGCCGCCGGCCGTTGCGCAGCGCGCGGCCGACGGCGAAGCCGCTTTGGATAGCCGTGGTGGCCAGCGGACCCAGCAGTTCGGTCAGGTGCGTGCAGCCACCCACGCCGCCCACGCGAGCTTTCACGGCCTGCCGGAAACCGCGGCGCAGCGTGAGGCCCTTGAGCGCGTCATAGGCCGTTTCAATTTCGCGGCAGAACTCGGTGGGTCCGACCAGTGTGCGCGCGCAGACGTCGCGGATCACCATGTCGTCGATGCTCACCGTTACCGTGACGCGCATGTGATGGATCACGCCGCCGGGCGGCACGATCTTGAACAGCAGGTCGGTGCCGTCTGGCGAGATGTCCTTGAGTTCCGCTTCGACGTCCAGCAGGCCGTCATCGCGCAGGTAGCCGTTGCACGTGATGTGGCGCGTGTGTACGGGCTTGCGGTTGGGTAGGGTCATTGTGCTGTGTCTCCTGTGCCGGTTTCTTCGGTCTGTCGCCGCCGGTCAGCGTGTTCGTGCTTGCTGCATGCGCTGTCAGTTCGGGCTTGGCCAGGCACCCGGCCGCCGCTGCCGCCCGCCTTGCGTGCGTCGGTGCGCAGCCCAGAACAGCACGCGCAACGGAAAGCCGAGCCCGCCTGCCATGGCCTGCCGGCAATGCTCGGCCGGAAGCTCCACCGGCACCCCGAGTTCCACCGCCGACGCATAGCAGACGATGCGCGCGTGCGGATCGGCCGCCTGCATGCGGCTGTCGACCAGCGCCCGGAGCGCCTGCGGATATGCCTCGCCAGATGACGAACGCCTGGCGGACTGCTGCAGGTCGCGGCTGAACTGCCGGACTTCGTGGAGCAGGTCCATCAGTCCTTCCATCGGGGGCGGTGAGTGCTGCGGCATGACGACTATCGAAAAGGGTTGGCGGCGGCCGGGGCGGGCCCGGTGGCGGAGGCGTCGATGCGCCTCATCGTGGCGCCGGAGGCTCTCCGCGAAGGGGGATATCCGTTCTGCCACGGGAACTGCACCCGGGGCGCCGGGTAAGTCCCAACCGCCGATTGTCTACGAGGTATGGTAGCATCATCCGTAGTTTCGTAGTCAATAGAAAAATCGGAGACAGCCATTTGCCGGGCGATAGCCGGTGGCGGCCGCGTCGCAGCGTTTGCGGCCGGACCCTGCCACGGTCTGTCCGACCGCTCGTACGGTCTCCGATCCGCCAGCAAGGGGAACCACTATGCGCATCGCATCCCGTATCGTCCTGAGTGAGACAGAACGGACCGAACTGGAGGCCTTGTCCGCCGCCACTGCGGGCAACCTGCGCCTGGCGCAGCGCGCGCGGATGATCCTGCTGGCGGCTGCCGGCTGGCAGAACAAGGACATCGCCGCGCAAATTGGCGTCGGCCGCGTGCAGGTGGCGCGGTGGCGTGACCGGTATGCCGCATCGCGGCTGGCCGGCATCGAGCAGGACCTGCCGCGCGGCGCGCCGCCCGTGCGCACCGACGTGGCACGCTTGGTGGCGCTGGCCCGCGACGCCGGCCCGGGGGTGCTCAGTACGCGCCAGCTTGCCGCCGAACTCGGCGTCAGTCCCGCCAGTGTTTCGCGCCACTGGCGCGCGAGCGGGCTGCCACCCCGACGCGGCCTGGCCCTCGCCGATAAACAGCCGGGTGCTGATGGCGTCACTGTGCGTGCCGCCGAGATTGTCGGTCTCTATATTGCCGAGCCGGAACATGCCATCGTCGTGGCGCTAGAGGCCGATGCCGATCTCGCCGGCAGGGCTCCGGCGTCGGACGCTGCCGCACGCAACAGCGCCACCTACCGCCGCACGCTGGCCGCCTCGTTCATGACGGCGCTCAAGGTCGTCCATGGCGGGACGGCGCCGGCGTTTCAAGCCGGGCGGGCGTCCGGCTGGCAGGGCTTCCTCCAGACGCTGGCGGAACATTACCCTGCGGGGCGTCCGCTGCTGATCCTCGCGGACAACCCCGCCTCGCACAACGACCCCGGGGTGCGGGACGTGATCGCCGGGCAGCCCTGGACCGTCAGCTTCGCCGCCGGGCAGGCGGCATGGATGCGTGCCGTGCAGAGTCTGCTGCGCGATGCGGCTGACGGGCTGCCTGCAGGAATACCGCAAGTGCTGGCCGTGATCGGCGAGCATGCGCGCGGACCGTTCCAATGGATTCGCAGCGCAGGCGACGCAGGCTATGCGCAAGGGCAGGGGGCCGTGCCGCGCGCCTTCACCGCGCAGGCATTTGCTCCGTCCCCTTTCGCGGGTATGTCTGCCGGCCGTTCGTTCGAGGCTTTCACGGGTACCGAATTCGACTCGGTGGCCACGTTACCGTCCGCAGAACCGGGGCTGCCAAGGCAATATTCCGCATTGCCGCCGCAGTCCTTTCTGTCGCTCGTGCCCGCGCTCGATACGCGCCCCGGGCCGATGCGTCCGCTGCAGCCGGTGGCCAGCGCCAAGCTGCTGCCGCCGCGGCACGCGCGCAAGCTGCTGCCGCGCGAACGCCTGATGAACCGGCTGCTCGACGCGCGCCGCCAGCGTTGCGTAGTGATCCAGGGTCAGGCCGGTGCGGGCAAGACCAGCACGCTCATGGCCTGGCGCAAGGCGCTGATCTCGCTCGGCTTCGATGTGAGCTGGCTGGCGCTGGCAGCCGAGGACAACGAGCCGACGCGCTTTTTCGACTGCCTGCTCGCCAGCCTGGCCGAGATCGATCCCGCCATGGCACGCGATGCCGCCATGCAGGTCGGCGGCGCGGAGGACGACGACGCCATCGAGCAATGGGTGATCGCACTCGTGCAGGCGCTTGGCCCGCGCGAGCGCGAACTGGTGCTGATGATCGACGACCTGCACCACATCACCGACGCACGCATCTATCGTGCGTTGCAGCGTTTGCTCGACTACGCGCCCCCGCATCTGCATCTCGCGTTCAGCTCGCGCAGCGCATTGCCGCTGGCACTGGAGGCACTGCGCGCACAAGGGCTGCTGACCGAGATCGACATGCGCGACCTGCGCTTTACGGCCGAGGAATCCGCGCGCTTCCTGGAAGAACAGCTTGGCACCATCGCCCCGCGCGACGCCGCCGCGCTGCACGAGCTGACGGACGGCTGGGTGGCCGGGCTGCAACTGTTCGCGGTGGACCTGCGTGCACGCCGCAGCGCGGATTATCCGCTCACGAAGGTGCGGGACCCGCGCACCTTCGCGGCGTTTTTCGAGCGCGAGGTCCTGGGCCTGCTGGCGCCGGACGACCTGGCGCTGCTCACCCGCATGTCCACCTGCCACCGCTTCTGCGCCGACTTGTGCGCGGCCATGCCGGGCGAAACCGAGACGCCGTCGCGCATCGGTGACCGGCTGGCACGGCTCGAATCCGACAACCTGTTCATCACGCAGTTGGACACGCACGACCGTGATGTGTGGTACCGCATCCATCCGCTGCTGCGTGAAACGCTGCTGGCCAGGCTGGAGACGGGCAAGGACGATGTGGCCGATACGGTCGACATGTCCGGCCCGGGCACGACCGATGCGCCGGACAAGCCGGCCGACGCCAGTCCCGCCAACCCCGCCAACGATGAGCACGGCCCCTGCGCGCACGGCGCGGCCCGCGAACTCCATGCTGCCGCGTGGCGCTGGTTTGACCGACGCGGCCACCTCGACGATGCCGTCTACCATGCGGTGCGCGCCGGCGATGCCGACGCCGCAGCGACCATGGTCGAGGGATGTGGGCATACGCTGCTCAAGCGCGGCGAGCTGCCCCAGCTGCTGGGGCTGGTGCGCCGGCTGCCCCGCGAGCAGTTGCAGAACCGCTTCGGCCTGCTGGCGCTGGTGTCGTTCCTGCAGCTGTACATGCGCGATGTCGACGGCCTGGGCCGGAGCCTGGAGCGCCTGGAGCCGCTATGCGACCGCAGCAACGCCGTGCACCAGTACGTCATCTGCCTGCTGCGCGCGGGTCGCGCCGTGCAGGTCGACGATGCCGACACCGTGCTCGGCATGCTGCCGGCGCTGTGGGCGATTCCACCCGAGGCGGATGACCTGTGGTGGACCGCGCGCCGCAATGTGCTGTCGTGGCTCTTCATCCTGCGCGGCGAGTTCGACGAAGCGCGCCGCCTGCAGGACGATACCGAGCGCCGCAGCAGCGTGCCGCGCAGCAGCCTGTTCGGCCGCTACATCACGGCCATGAGCCTGGTGATGGAAGGCGAGATCGAACGCGCGGGCCGCAGTGCGCGTGAAGTGCTGCGCGAGTCAGAGCGGCAGGGCGTGACGTTCCTCGGCCTCACTTGCATGGCAGCGGGCCTGCTGGCCGACATCCTGTACGAACTCAACGATCCCGAAGGGGCATGCCAGTTGCTGGAACCGCGCATCGGCATGCTGGAACGCGTGTCGCTGCCCGACGTGGTCCTGCGCGCGCTGACGTTGCTGTCGAACGCGCACTGGCTCGCGGGCCGGCATGCGCAGGCCAGTGCCTGCCTGGACCGGCTCGAAGCCTACGCCGCACGCAACAACCTCGCTCGCCTGCAGGCCGAGGCACTCACGCTGCGGTTGCGCCGGCACCTGCAGCAGGCCGAGACGGAGCGTGCCAACACGGTGTTCCGGCAGGTACAGCTACTGGCCCAGCGTTATGCGGGCGAGACCGGCACGGTGGCGCGGCACATTGCACTGGCCGCGGCGCGGGCCGAGGTCGAGATGTCGCTCTATACGAAGGACTACGCCGCCGCTGCAGCGCGCCTCGAAGCCTTGCTCGCCCGCGAGGCCGGCGCCAAGCCGCTGCGCATTGCGGCGCTGTGGCTGCAACTCGCGCTGGCGCGCCACGCCACGGGCAACACGCGCGGCGCGCGGCCGGCCTTCCTGAGCGCCCTGCGCACCGGTCACGGTGCCGGCCTGATCCGCACGCTGCTCGATGTCACGGGCGGGGCGCCGCAGGTGTTCCTGGAGCTTGCAGGGGAGGGAATCGACGAGCCGGTGCTGGCGTTCTATGCGCGGCGTTTGCAGGCCGCCGCGGTGGCGTCCGGCGCCGCGGTTTCGCGTCTGGCCGACGAAGCGGCACCGATTGCCGTGCTGAGCGAGCGCGAGCGCGAGATCCTCGGGCTGCTCGCGCAGGCGATGTCGAACAAGAAGATCGCGAGTGTGCTCAACGTGTCGCCGGAGACGGTGAAGTGGCATCTGAAGAATATCTACGCGAAGTTGGGGGTGAATGGGCGTGGGCGGGCGGCGGCGCGGTTGCGGGATATTGCTACGCAGGAGAGGGGGAGTGTGTTGGCGGCGTAAGAGGGGTTGTCGTGCTTGGCGGGCGCGGCTGTTTCGCCGGCGTAGCCGGCGGGGCTTCTCGTGGGGGGGTATCGCTCTTCGCTAGCGCTGCTGTTTCGCCGGCGTAGCCGGCGAGTCACTTTTGTCCGAGCGACAAAAGTAACCAAAAACGCGTTTTGGTTGCCCCAAAGGGGCGAATTTTTATCGTAGTGTGCCAGGGGTGTTGTACGGGTATGGGCTTCAGAGGGGATTTCCGCAGCCTGCCGCGTGGGGCACCACCGTGGTCAGAATTACAGCGCTGATTGAACGAGCCCTGCAAGCGTCTGTGGCCCCTGCTGCGAGCGATATCGTGTGATCGCCTTCGGCTGCGCTGCGCGCAGAGCTCAAGTCTGAGCACACAAGTCCAGGGCAAACCACGCCTCGGTGACGACGCCCGCGCATGGCATGCGCGAAGTCGAGAAAGGACCTCGGACGAACCTGGGCGCCAGCGACGCTGATGAGCTCGCACCCAGACGACGACGCGCGCGCAGCGCAGCCGAAGGCGTCCCACCACTGACCTGGTTGAAACGCTGTACCCGAGTCCGTCTTGGGGATCGTCCAAACGCCGTGCCGCGCCAGGCACAGGTTCTGACTCACATGGCGTAGCAGGTTGGAACGGCCGACCACCATCGCAGGCGTCCAAAGCCGTTTGAACCCCTGCCGCCGTGGAATTGATGGCCAGCGGCAACGACGCGCTTTTTGGTTACTTTTTGTCGCTCGGACAAAAAGTGACTCGCCGGCTACGCCGGCGAAACAGCCGCGCTGGCCAAGAACGACACATCAACCCCAACCCCAAAACCCCCGCCGGCTACGCCGGCGAAACAGCGGCGCATGCCAAGAACGACACCCCCGCAGCTCATGCACCGACCCATATGCACCACTACAACCGCACCAATAAGTCCCCCCATAAGTTCCACCCCCGCCATCCACCCGCGTCGGGGAGTACCCCCCAACCGCACCGCCCGCGATGATGGACTCAACAAGGCAGCCGTACCGGATTCCCGGAGTTCCATCGCGTCATGTCCAGCCACTCTTCGCTCCCCGTTCACCTGCCAGCCGGCGATCCGCCCGCAGCCTGCGTTACCGGCTGTGCGCTGTTCCGCCAACTGGAAGCGCAGGCGGAAGCAGAGCCGGACACGATCGCGACGGGCAACGCTACCTACCGCGACCTGCTTGACGCCAGCCTTGCGCTGGCCGGGTACATGCAGCAGCGGCTTGGTGTGCGCGCGGGAGATCCCGTACTGCTGATGCTGGAAGACGGTGAGTCGTCGGCCATTGCCACTTATGCCGTGGCCCGTTGCAGCGCCAGGGCCATTGCTTCCGTGGCGTTTGAAGACGGCGCGGAGATCGCCAGGCAGACGGCGGCGAGCGGCGTGCAGGTGGCAATCGCACCGACCAGAGCATTGATGGCGCTGGCGCCGCTGCTCGATGACGGCTCGCTGTACGGCTGCATCGTGCCGGGCGCAGGCCAGTTCGCGCGGCCCGGCGTGCATGACCTCGCAGGCGCCGTGGCGGCCGGCATCGCGCCGGTGCCGTTGCCGCCGGGTCACCGGCCCTGTTGTCCGGACGCTGCCTTGTGAAATCCGGTTTCTGAAGAATTCTTTGACCAGTAGTGGAGACACAGCATGAGCTTGCTTGAAGGAAAGGTTGTCATCGTGACCGGCGCAGGCGCCGGTGTCGGCAAGGGTATCGCCATGGAAGCCGCGCGCCAGGGCGCGCGCGTGATCGTGAACGATCTCGGCGTGGCCATCGACGGCTCGGGCGGCAGCGCCGGCCCTGCGCAGCAAACCGTGGACGAGATCAAGGCGCTCGGCGGCGAAGCCGCGGCCAACACCGACAGCGTGGCGGACTGGGAATCGGCCCAGAAGATCGCCCAGCAGGCCATGGACCTGTACGGCCGCATCGACGGTGTGGTGAACAACGCCGGCAACCTGCGCGACGTCATGTTCCACAAGATGACCGAGGAAGAGTTCGACTCCGTGGTCCGCGTGCACCTGAAGGGCACCTGGAACGTGTCGCGCGCCGTCGCTCCGCACTTCAAGGCCCAGGAAAGCGGCGCCTACGTGCACATGACGTCGACCTCGGGCCTGATCGGCAATGTGGGCCAGGCCAACTACGCCGCCGCCAAGATGGGCATCGTCGGCCTGTCGAAGTCGATCGCGCTCGACATGAAGAAGTTCAACGTGCGCTCGAACTGCATCGCGCCGTTCGCGTTCACGCGCATGGTCGGCAGCATTCCGGCCAACACGCCGGAAGCCGTGGAGCGCATGAAGATCCATATGCGCATGGAGCCGGGCAAGATCGCGCCGTTCACGCTGGCGCTGCTGACCGACCAGGCCAAGGATGTCAACGGTCAGATCTTCGGCGTGCGCAGCAACGAGATCTACCTGATGTCGCAGCCGCGCCCGATCCGCACCGCCCACAACGACCAGGGCTGGACCGTGGAGAGCTGCCTGGAGCGCGCGATCCCGATGTTCCGTCCGTCGCTGTTCCCGCTGGATCTGTCGCGCGACGCGTTCGCCTGGGACCCGGTCTGAGCATTGCCACGGGGGTAGTAGCGGGTGGCCGGCCGCTGGGGGGCGGCTGGCCACCATGTTGGATGACAAGGAAGAGACATGGATTTTCAGCCTGACCTCAGCCTGGAGGCGTTTCGCGAGAACGTGCGCGCCTTCCTGCGCGACAAGCTGCCCGCCGACCTGGCCGGCCGTCCGCGTATCGGCACCCGCTCGCCGCGCGAGGAACTGTCGCGCTGGCAGCGCATCCTCAACGAACAGGGCTGGGGGGCGCCGTACTGGCCGACAGCGCACGGCGGTACGGGATGGAATGTGCTCGAGCGTCTGGCATTCGATGAAGAATGCACGGCAGCTGGCGCCCCGACACAGGATGTCGGCGCACAGAAGCTGCTTGGCCCAGTGCTGAACGAGTTCGCCACGCCCGAGCAGAAGGTCGAGCACCTGCCGCATATCTTCGGCGGCACGCGTACCTGGTGCCAGGGCTTCTCCGAGCCGGGCTCGGGCTCCGACCTTGCGTCGTTGCGCACGTCGGCCGTCCGTGACGGCGACGAGTACGTGGTCAATGGCCAGAAGATCTGGACCAGCCACGGTCACCGCGCCGACTGGATCTTCCTGCTGGTGCGTACCAACACCGAAGTCAAGAAGCAGGCCGGCATCAGCTTCCTGCTGGTGGACATGAAGACGCCGGGCATCACCGTGCGTCCGATCCATACGATCGACGGCTGCCATCACCTGAACGAGACCTTCTTCGACAACGTGCGCGTGCCGGTGAAGAACCTCGTCGGCGCCGAAGGCGACGGCTGGAAGATCACCAAGTTC
This sequence comes from Cupriavidus numazuensis, assembly GCF_905397435.1. Classification (GTDB taxonomy): domain Bacteria; phylum Pseudomonadota; class Gammaproteobacteria; order Burkholderiales; family Burkholderiaceae; genus Cupriavidus; species Cupriavidus numazuensis. The sequence continues at coordinate 41,597 of NZ_CAJPVI010000022.1, read as the reverse complement.
CTGCTGAACAACGAACATGCCGCCGCAGCCGACTTGCCGATGCTGCGGCGCTATATGCGCCAACTCGGCAGCCTGGCGCGGCAACGCGACGCCGAAGGCCGCGCACTGATCGAGCGCCCGCATATCGCGCAGCAGGTCGCCCGCTTTGAAGCCGAGTTGAACGCCATTGCCATGCTGGTGCAGCGCGTGGCCGCGCTGGAGCAGGCCGAGGACCACAGTCCCGCCGCGCACGCGCTCGGTTCGATGCTGAAGGTCCGCGGCACGGAACTGCAACAGCGCATCAGCTGCTTTGTCGTGGAAGCACTCGGTGACTACGGCCCGGTGGCATACGCCGCGCCCGAGGGCGATGCCAGTGCCGAACCGCTGCCGATGCAGGAGGTGGCGCGCGGCATGGCCAACGAACTGTTCTTCCGCCGGGCCTCGACCATCTACGGCGGCACCAGCGAAGTCCAGCGCGGCATCATCGCCCGCGCCCTGTTCCAACTCTGACGTCGCGAAGCGCGTCTCCTGGCACATAACGATCATGAACTTCAATCTCACCTCCGAGCAGCAGATGCTGCAGGACAGCGTGGCCCGCTTCGTCGAGAAGGACTATGACTTCGAGGCGCGCACCGCGCTGGTCAAGGCGGGTTCGCGCTGCGACGCGAAGCACTGGAACACCTTCGCCAACAACGGCTGGCTCGCCGCCGCGTTGCCGGAAGAGCAGGGCGGTCTCGGCGGCACGCTGCTCGACACCGTACTGATCGCGGGCCAACTCGGCCGCGGCCTCGTCATCGAGCCGTACCTGGGCTGCGCAGTCGCTGCCGCACAGACGCTGCTGGCCGCCGCCACGCCTGCCCAGCGCGATGCGCTGCTGCCGGCCGTGGCCGAAGGCTCGCGCAAGATTGCGCTGGCGTACAGCGAAGCCGGCTCGCGCGGCCTGCCGGCACCGGTATCCACGCATGCGGACGCTGCACCGGGCGGCTACGTGCTGAACGGCGTCAAGACCCTCGTGCTCGGTGGCACCGAAGCCGACGCGTTCATCGTCTCGGCCATGACGCCGATCGCCCAGCCGGCCAGCGCCCATGACGGCGGCGAGTTGCGCCTGTTCGTGGTGGACGCCGATGCACCGGGCGTCAAGCGCCGCGCGTTGCCGCTGCATGACGGCACCTGGGCCGCCGAAGTGACGTTCGACGGCGTAGCCGTCAACGCCGATGCGCTGCTCGGCGAGCCGGGCACGGGCCTGGCCGCACTGCAGCAGGGCCTGCTGCACGGCACCGCCGCCTTGTGCGCGGAGCTTGTGGGTGCGATGGAAAAGACCATCGAGATCACCTCCGAATACCTGAAGGTGCGTCACCAGTTCGGCGTACCCATTGGCAGCTTCCAGGCCCTGCAACACCGCATGGCCGACATGGCCGCCGAGATGGAAGTCGCGCGCTCGATGCTGTATGCGCTTTTGGCCGCGGTCGAAACCGGCACGCCGGAAGCGGTGCAACGCACGATGTCGCAGGCCAAGGCACTGATCGGCCGCGCCGCCAAGTTCGTCTGCGGCCAGGGTATCCAACTGCATGGCGGCATCGGCATGACCGAGGAATACACCGTCGGTCACTACTTCAAGCGCGCGGTGGTAGCCGATGCGCTCTTCGGCAACGCCGACCTGCATGAATCGCTGGTCGCCCAGGCGTTGCAGCAATCCCTGACCACGGAGTGAGAACGAGCATGAAAGTCTACGAAAAAATCAGCGACCTGCAGCCTCTGGTGGGCGAGATTATCGGTACCAGCGAGTGGGTGAGCGTCGAGCAGGGTCGCATCAATCAGTTTGCCGACGCTACGGGTGACCATCAGTGGATCCACGTCGATGTGGAACGCGCCAAGGCCGGTCCGTTCGGCACGCCGATTGCGCACGGCTTCCTGACGCTGAGCCTGCTGCCAGAGTTCACCAATCTTGCGTACCGCGTCAACGAAACCCGCTCGGGCGTGAACTACGGGCTCGACAAGGTACGTTTTCCGGCGCCGGTACCGGTGAATAGCCGACTGCGGGCGCAATTCAAGCTGCTGTCGTATGAGGCGCTGGAAGGCGGCGGGGCGCAGACGAAGGTGGAGATGATTGTCGAGCGCGAGGGTGGACAGAGGCCGGTATGTATTGCTGAGTCGATTGTTCGGAGGTATCCGTAAGGTTTTTGTCTTCGTTGGTAAGGGCGGTGTTGTCGTGCTTGGCATGCGCCGCTGTTTCGTCGGCGTAGCCGGTGGGTTTTGGTTGAGGCCGGGTTATCGTTCTTGGCCAGCGCTGCTGTTTCGCCGGCGTAGCCGGCGACCTACTCTTTTGTCCGAGCGACAAAAGAGTAGGCAGAAAAGCGCGTCGTTGCCGCTGGCCATCAATTCCACGGCGGCAGTCGTTCAAACGGCTTTGGACGCCTGCGATGGTGGTCAGTGGTTCGAGCCTGCTAACGCTATGTGAGTCAGAACCTGTGCCTTGCGCGGCACGGCTTTTGGACGATCCCCAAGACGGACTCGGGTACAGCCTTTCAACCAGGTCAGTGGTGGGACGCCTTCGGCTGCGCTGCGCGCACGTCGTCGTCTGAGGGCAAGCTCATCAACGTCGCTGGCGCCCGAGTCCCCGTTCCAGTTCCTGATGCCTGTCTCTACGCGCATGCAATGCGCCGGAGGCTTCGTCACTGAGGCGAGGTTAGGGCTAGACTTCAGCGGACTTACTCCGAGCCGCGCGTAGCGCAGCCGTAGGCGTCCCCGCGATGAGGGTGTTAGCAGGGACCACTCCCTAATCCGGGTTCGCTCGTACGCGCTGTCCCATCCTAATCATCTACGCGGCAGGCAGTCCAGCGGACCTCTGATGCCCCAATGGCATTGAGCCTTGGGTTGACCACGTAAACGCGCTTTTGCCTACTTTTACCGCTCGGGTAAAAGTAGGTCGCCGGCTACGCCGGCGAAACAGCAGCGCCAGCGAAGAGCGATAACCCAGCCCGAACGACAAGCCCCGCCGGCTACGCCGGCGAAACAACGGCGTATGCCAGAACGACAACCGGCTCTGACCCAAAACCTGCCGGCCGGCCTCCGTGTTTCATCCCGCCATCAAACTCCGCGCAATAATCACCTTCTGGATGTGGCTCGTCCCCTCATAAATCCTGGTGACTCGCGCATCCCGATAGTAGCGCTCGACCGGAAAATCACTGAGATAACCATACCCCCCGTGGATCTGCATGGCACCGGAGCAAACCTTCTCCGCCATATCCGCAGCAAACAGCTTGGCCATCGACGCTTCCTTGCTGCAAGGCACCCCCGCATCATGCATGCGCGCAGCATGGAGAACAAACTGGTGTGCCACCTCCACCTGCGTCGCCATGTCGGCAAGATCAAAACTCACGCCCTGAAGCTTGATGATCGGCGCACCGTAGGCCTCGCGCTCTTTGGCATACTTCACCGCTGCTTCCAGCGCGGCACGGGCGACGCCGACAGCGAGCGCCGCGATGCCGATCCGTCCCTCCGACATGCCGCCGAGCATGCGGCTATACGCGGTGCCTTCTTCGCCGAGCAGGTTTTCCACCGGGACACGATGGTCTTCGAGCTGGATCTGCGCCGTGTGAGCGGTGTGCTGGCCCATCTTCGTTTCAATGCGCGTAACGTTGTAGCCGGGCGCCTTCGGGTCGACGATGAACCAGCTCGCACCGCGCTTGCCGGCGGCCTTGTCCGTGATGGCGAGCGCGAAGGCGAACCCAGCCTCGCTGCCGTTGGAGATGAACTGCTTCGTGCCATTGAGCACGTAGTGGTCGCCTTCGCGGCGCGCGGTGGTGCGGAACGCCGAGGTGTCGGAGCCGGCCTGCGGCTCGGTCCACAGGCCGCAGCCGATGGATTCGCCGCTGGCCAGGCCGGGCAGGTATTTGCGCTTCTGCGCCTCGGTGCCGTAGCGCGCGAGCTTGCCGCCCATGCCGTTATGGACGTGGATGATGGTCGCAAAACCGGCATCCGCGGCCGAGAATTCCTCGAGTGCAAGGCAGTATTCGGTGAAGGTGGACTTGCTGCCGCCATACTCCTCGGGGATGTGCATGCCGAGAAAGCCGAGCTGGCCGACGGTCTTGAGTTCGTCGCGCGGCCAGGCGCTGGTGCGGTCACGTTCGGCCGCGGTGGCGGCGACGACTTCGGTAGCGACCTTGCGGGCCGAGTCGCGGATCATGATTTCCTGCTCGCTGAGCAGGGCTGCTGTGGTATCTGTCATTGCTGTTCCGTCGAGTCAAAGATTGGGTCCCGTGCCCCGCGGTGGAGTGTTGTACTTCGCGCGCACGTTCGTACCATCAGAATACTAAGATACTTGTTATTAGCAAGCAAGAAAATATGCGGGGTCCAAGGCCGCGATGAGTCCGACATGCAAGGTGCGGTGCTATCATGCGGCACAAACCGTTTCCCGATCCCCGCCGATATGGACCAGGCCACCACGACCCAGGCAGCAAAACCACGCCGTACCCAGCATGAACGCCGCGCCGAGGCAGAACGCCGCGTGCTTGACGCCGCGCTGGAGCTCGTTGTCGAGAAGGGCGTGGTGCGCATGACACTTGGCGAGGTGGGCGAGCGTGCTGGCTACAGCCGAGGCTTGCCGGCCCACCACTACGGCAGCAAGGAGGGGTTGCTCAAGGCGCTGATCGTCGATATCGTGGACGAGTTCCGCGAAGCGCGGCTTGCGGCCAATATGCAGCCGGGGCTGGACTCGGTACTGGGGACGATGCGGATGTATCTCGATCGTTCGGGCAACCGCGACCGCGGGCTGCTTGCCATGCATGTGCTTTTCTCCGATGTATTCGTTTCCGGTGGAGAACTGGCCACGGCGCTTGAAGCATTTACCGACTCGACACTCACGCACTTCCGCAAGGAGATCCGCACCGGCATCCGTCGCGGCGAGATTCGCGAGGACGTCGATGCGGCCGCGCAGGCAGCCATGATGCTCGGCATGTTGCGCGGTGTATCGGCGCAGTTCTATCTCGGCGCCCCCTCCAAGAACTGGAAGCGCACGCGCGACGTGGCCCTCCATGCCGTGGAGCGGGAACTGCGTCCCCACGACTACGGACAAGGCTCCGGCTCACAAGCCTGAGCCCGGGCTTTCTGCCGGTCGGCCGTGCAACGCGCGGCCACGCCAACAGCCACGGCGTTCGCCCGTTTCTGATTCCCTTTCCTTGTAGGCTCCAAGCCGCTTCTCTGCGGCATTACCTTCATACGCCCTGAATTCCTTTATCTACATACTTGCTATCGACAAGCAAATAAGTAGAATGGCATCAAAGCATGGATATGGCCACCATCCTTCCCATCTGACACAGAGATCACGGAGACATCAGAATGAGTTTCGTACCCACCGTAGTCGGCGCGGTTGCCTGGATCACCCTGGACCGTCCGCAAGCGCTCAACAGCATGACGCCCGCGATGGTCGAGGGCATGACCGCGCAACTCAAGGCGTGGCGCGATGACCCGGCTGTGCGCGTGCTGGCGTTCACCGGTACTGGCGAGCGCGCATTCTGCACGGGCGCCGATCTGAAGGGCGCCAAGTCCTCGACCGAGCCCGGGGAGCGTGATTCGCTCGACAACATCGTCGAGTTCTTCACCACGCTGCGCACGTTTCCGAAACCCGTGATGGCCGTCGTCAATGGTCTGGCGCTGGCTGGCGGCATGGAGCTGGTGCTGTCCTGCGACATCGTGCTCGCCGCCGACACCGCTCGCCTTGGCGACGCGCATTCCAACTTCGGCGTGTTCCCGGGGGGCGGTGGTGCGGCGATCCTGCCGCGCAAGGTGCCGGCCAACGTGGCGAACTACCTGCTGTTCACGGGCGATTCGCTGAGCGCGGCCGACATGCGCATGTACGGCCTCGTCAACGAGGTGCTGCCCGCCGCCGAACTGCTTGAGCGCGCACAGGCGCTCGGCGAGAAGCTGGCGAAGAAGAGCCCGCTGGTGCTGACGCGCATGAAGCGCGTGGCCAGCGAAAGTGCCGACAAGTCGCTGGCCGACGCGCTGCGCCACGAAGTGCTCGAGCTGCGCGACCACAAGCGTTCGTGGGACATCCAGGAAGGCCTGCGCGCGTTCGTCGAGAAGCGTGAGCCGCAGTTCAAGGGCTACTGAGCAAATTTGCCGGGACGCGCAAGCCACCATCATTCACGAAGGAACCACAATGGAAGACCGCGACATCCAGCTTCGCCACTCCATGCTGCGCATTGCGAATGGCGTTGCCGAGCTGACCCACCAGCAGCCGGCCAGCCGTAATGCATTCTCGAACGAGTTGCGTGCGGACTATTTCGACATGCTGGACCAGATCGAGGCCGATCGAAGCGTTCGCGTCCTGATCATCACGGGGTCGGGCGGCAGCTTCTGCGCAGGCGGAGACCTGAAGTCCGTGAAACGCATGCAGGAGGAAGTGGGCCCGGGTACCAGCGGTCCGGAACTGATGTGCCGGCGCGTGCGGACCTCGCACCAGTGGCTGCGGCGCTTGCGCAGCCTGGAGATTCCGGTCATCGCCGCGGTGGATGGCGCGGCAGCGGGTGCAGGCTTCTCGATCGCGCTGGTGGCGGATTTTGTGCTGGCTTCCGACCGCGCGTTCTTCTCGATGTCGTTTTCGAAGATCGGTCTGGTGCCCGACATGGGCGCGCTTTACGAACTGCCGCGCGTGGTGGGGCTCTCGCTGGCGAAAGAGCTGATGTACACGGCGCGCCGCCTGTCGGCAGCCGAGGCCAAGGCGGTTGGCATGGTGCATGCGATCCATTCGGCCGACAGCCTGGCCGATGAAGCGCGCAAGTTTGCGGCGCGGCTGGTACCGGCTCCGCCCGCGGCCGTCGCGCTGACCAAGCGGCTGCTGAACCGGTCGTTCGAGACGCCATACGAAACCATGCTTGAACTCGAAACGCAGGCGCAGGGCGTCGCGTCCGCTTCTGCGTTCCATGCGGACGCCATTGCGGCGTTTGTGGGCGGCAAGCCGGGAGGATTCGATTGGGAAAGGGCTCGCTGATGAAGTGACGTTCGTGATTTCCCTCGCCGCCCCGAAATGTCAATCTGGTGCCCCGGATTGTCAAAACGCTCCGCGCTGTTGCTGGATACTTGCTGAGATTGGTCAAGGCCAACGGTATCGACATCCGACGCAAGATCGCAAGGAGATGAGAATGGAGCTGAAGGACAAGGTCGCCATCATTACGGGCGGCGGGCAGGGCGGTGGCGAAGGCATTGCGCGCGTGCTGGCGCGTGAAGGGGCCAGGATTGCCGTGGTGGACCTGAACCTTGACGCCGCTGCACGCGTCGCTGCCAGCATCGATCCGGACGGCAAGCGTGCAATCGCCATCCGCGCCGATATCAGCAAGAAGGCCGATACGGAAGCCATGGCGCGCCAGACGCTGGAGGCGTTCGGCACCATCGACATCCTGGTCAATAACGCGGGCGTCGGCGGCGCTTCCGCACTGGTCTGCGACGTCACGGAAGAAAACTGGGACCGCGTGATGGGAGTGAACGCCAAGGGCATCCTGTTCTGCTGCCAGGCGGTCATTCCTGCCATGAAGGCGCAGGGCAAGGGCAAGATCGTCAATATCGACTCCATTGCCGGTATTCGCATGGCCTACTTCAGCAGCGTGGATTACACCGCATCCAAGCATGCGGTCACAGGTCTGACGCAGCATCTTGCCTGGGAGCTTGCGGACCAGCGCATCAACGTCAATGCGGTGTGCCCCGGCGGCATCCTGACGCCTGCCATTGAAGCGTATGCGAGCGCGGAAAAGCGCGAGGCGCTGATTCGGCGCACGGTGCCGCTGGGCAGGTTCTGCAAGCCCGAGGAGATCGGCGAAGCCGTATCGTTCCTGGCCAGCGACCGTGCCGACATGATCACCGGCCAGATGCTGGCGGTGGATGGCGGCACGCTTACCGGCTATGGCGAGGATCTGCGCGCGGTGCTGCGCCAGCGGCTTCAGGAAGAGCAGGCCCACTGACTTAGGCGCAATTGGCAACCTCGCCGGCCTGGCCCCTCTGAGGCGGGCCAGCACGGCGGGGCTGCTGTCAGCAGTTCAGGGCACGTTTAGTAGTGGATGATGCCCGGAGTCCCGCCGCCGACCGGGATGGCCTCTCCGTTGATGGCCACGCTCAGTGGTGACGCGAGAAAGGTCACCACGCAGGCAACCTCGCTGGCATCGACCATGCGGCCGAGGCTACTCTTCGTTGCCGCCCATGCCTCGGTTGCCGCATCGGTCTTCTCGGTGCGGGTAGGTCCGGGGTGGACTGCGGTGACATTGATACCCTTCGGGCCAAGTTCATCTGCAAGGTTCTTGGTGATTGCCGCCACGCCGACATTGCGCAGCGTGGCGACGGGCCGGCCCGTATGGTAGATCGCCAGGCCACCGATATTGATGATGCGTCCCCAGCCGTTGGCAGCCAGATGCGGCGCCAGCGCCCGTGCGGTGCGCAGATAGCCGATGACCTTGATGTCGATATCTTCGAGTGCCTGCGCATCGACGATCTGGTCCAGTTGCGTGGCCGGCGAGATGCCGCCTGGCAGCGCTGCGGCATTGACCAGGATATCGATGCCGCCCAGCGTTTCGATCGCTTGCTCCACCATGGCATCGACGGAAGCCTTGTCGGCGGTGTCGACCGTGAGCGGCACAATGCGGCGGCCGGTCAGCGCTGCAAGTTCTGCAGCGGTCGCTTCCAGCGCTTCCTTCCCGCGCGCAGCGAGTACGACATCCACCCCTTCCTGTGCGAGTTGCAGCGCAATCGTCTTGCCAATGCCGCGGCTGCCGCCGGTCACGATTGCGCGCTTGCCTTTCAACTTCAGGTCCATGATTTCTCCGATATCCAGCAATGGCTGCGGGGCGATCGTGCCAGGAACACGTCGCCCCGTTGATCGTGATGCGTGCTGGCGCTTTGGCGGTGATGCCCGCGCCAGCACGCAACGGTTACGGCACCAGCACGGTAGCGCCGCTGGTCTTCCTTGATTCGAGCGCGCGATGGGCCTCGGCGGCATCGGCCAGCGCGAAGCTCTGGCGGGGCTCGCTCGTGATCTTGCCGGCCAGCACCATGTCGAACACTTCCTTCGCCATATCCAGCATGTGCGAGCGCGGCGTGGCGTAGTGCACCATGGCCGGACGCGTGACCCACAGCGACCCCTTGGCCGCCAGCGTGCGGCTGTCGATCTCTACCGGCCCCGAAGTCGTGCCGTTGCTGACGAGCGTGCCGCGCACCTGCAGGCAGGACAGCGATGCATCCAGCGTCGACTTGCCGATCGAATCGAAGACGACCGGTACCTTCTTGCCGTCGGTGATCTCCATCACGCGTTCGACGATGTTCTCGCGCGATGTGACGATGGTGTGCGTGCAGCCATTGGCCTTGGCGACCTCGGCCTTCTCGTCGGAGCTGACCGTGCCGATCATGGTCACGCCAAGCGCGCGTGCCCACTGGCATGCGATCAGGCCGACGCCGCCCGCCGCAGCGTGATAGAGGATGGTCTCGCCACCCTTGAGCGGGTACACCTGGCGGAACAGGTACTGGGCCGTCATGCCCTTCATGATGAGCGTCGAGGCCGTGCGGTCGGAGACGCCATCGGGCAGCGGGATCAGGACTTCCGCCGGCATCACGCGCACGTCCGAGTAGGCGCCCTGCGGGCCGAGCAGGTAGCCGACGCGGTCACCGACGCGGAGGTCGGTCACGCCCGGACCGACGGCTTCGACCACGCCAACCGCATCGGAGCCCAGGCCGTTGGGCAGTTGCAGCGGATAGTGGCCGGTGCGGAAGTAGATGTCGATGAAATTGACGGCGATATAGGTGTGACGCACGCGGGCCTGGCCCGGGCCGGGATCACCGACTTCGACGGTCTCGAGCTTGAGGACGTCGGCGCTGCCGGTTTCGTAGAAGCGGATTGCTTTTGCCATTTTGGTCTCCTGGAAGAATTTCAAGCCGGTCCGGTGCCTGCAAGGGCGGACCTCATGGCTGGATGTGGTAGGTCTTGACGATGCCGGCATTGCGCTCGTATTCCGTGCGCAGTGCCTGACTGAGTTCCGGCAGGCCCTGGGCCGGCACCGGCTCCATGCCGAGCGCCGCGAACCGTTCCTGCACGTGGGGCTTGGATGCCGCCTTGTAGACCGCGGCCTGGATTTTCTGGCTGACCTCGGCAGGCACCCTGGCGGAGACGAAGACACCGCCCCAGTTGCTGAAGTCGATATCCGGATAGCCTAGTTCCGCAAAGGTCGGAACCTGCGGCAACAGTGGCGAACGCTGCTTCGCCGCAAGCGCGTAGGGCCGCAGCTTGCCGGCCTTGATCATTGGCAGCGAGGTCACCATGCCGTCATACATCACGGCGATCTGCCCGCCCATTACCTGGGTCAAGGCTGGCGGAGAGCCGGCAAATGGCACGTGCTGCAGGTCGATGCCCGCCTTCTGGTTCATGATCATGCCGGCATAGTGGCCGACCGTCCCGGCGCTGGGCGACGCGAAACTCAGTTTGCCGGGGTTGGCCTTGACGTAGCGAATCAGGGCTGGCAGATCCCTGGCCGGCAAGTCAGGCGACCCGACCAGCACCATGGTCACCTTGCTGACGGCGGCCACGGGCTTTACGTCCTTCACCGGATCGAAGGAAACCTTCATCACCTGAGGAACTTCCGTGAAGACATTGGTGAGGGTGACCAGGATGGTCTGGCCGTCCGCCGGCGCCGCCAGCAGGGTGTTGATGGCGATGCCGCCACCCGCGCCCGGCTTGTTGTCGACCACCACGGGCTGGCCGAGGTCGACTGTGAGCTGTTCGGCCAGCACGCGCGCGATGACGTCCATGGTGCCGCCGGCGGGCGCTGGCACCAGCATGCGCACCGGTTTGCTGGTCCAGGCCATGGCAGCAGGCATCGCGGCGGCCAGGATGACTGCGGCGGCCACCTTGCGGAATGCGAAGAGGGCGGGGCGATGGGACATGTCGGACTCCGTCAGGGACAGGGTAGCCGGCCGCCCTGGCCGCAGCCAGTTCGCTGCAGTGCGGGCGGCCTGGCGCATCACGCAGCGCGCAGCGGCAGGTTCCGGATGCCGGCCTGGCGGTTGGGCGCCATGCCGTGGGCGGCGAGCGTTTCTTCGGCGCTGTCGTACCACGTGCCGATGCGGTAGATCTCGCGCGCTTCCTTGCCCGAGGCGATCTCGCGGCCCAGTTCATTCGCCACGCGCACGCATTGTTCGATCTGCTGCACCGAAGTCATGCGGTTGCCATGCTGGTCGATGATGGTGTCCTCGATGCCGCAGCGGGGGTGCAGGCCCATGGCCATCGCCATCATGTTGAACGGCAGCACGTTCTTCAGCAGCGATTCGGCGGTCAGCGTGCAGCCGTCCGGAGCGCGATGCACGAAGTTGACGAAGTTGAACGGGTTGGGACCGTCGAAGCCGCCGCCGATGCCGATCCACGTCAGGTTCAGCGGGCCCTTGTACTTGCCGGCGCGCACCATGCGCTCCAGCGTTTCCATTGCGTGGATGCCGGTGAGCTGGAAGTGCGGCTGGATGCCGGCGTTGCTCAGGCGGCGCAGGTGCTCTTCGACCCAGCCCGGGCCGGCCGGCACGGTCATTTCGCGGTAGGCGGCCTGGTAGGCGGGCTGCTCCAGCGAGGTACCCTTCAGGTACTCGGGATAGAGCAGCTCCATGATGTTCATCTGGGTGGTGTTGATCGCCACCGTCACCTGGTCGGGCTTCGGGGTGAGATCGGCCAGCATATGGCGGGTGTCGTCCGACAGCCACTTGGCGGCTTCGCCTTCGTCTTCCGGTGCGAACGAGATCGAGCCGCCGACCTGAATGATCATGTCCGGCACGGCAGCGCGCACGCCGGCGATCAGTTCGTTGAACTTGGACAGGCGCTTGGAACCCTTGCCGTCGAGTTCGCGCACATGCAGGTGCAGCACGGTGGCGCCGGCGTTGTAGCAATCCACGGCCTTCTGCACCTGTTCTTCCATGGTCACCGGAATGTCTTCCGGAAAGTCCTGCGGCATCCACTCGGGGCCATACGGGGCCACGGTGATCACCACTTTGTCCTGGTTCTCCGGGTGCAGCGAATCGTCGAGAAATTGCATGGTCTCCTCCTGAGGGTGAATGGCGCATTCATGGGCGCCCGTTTGACGGTCTTGATCCAAAGGCCACGATGCGACGTGCGTGGCCGTGCGCTTAGCTGTGTCGCATTGATACGTCGTCTGCCTGCGCGCAGAGGCGCGCTACGCAATCGGCATCCGGAAGGTCGGCGAGGTACGCAAGCAACGGGCCGAACGCGCGGTCCTCATCGTCGGGCGCGTTGCAGCGATTCGCTGTGCCGTACGCGGCGTTGACCTTGTCCCAGTCCGCTTCAGTCAGGTAGCGCTGCGCCGCCGGCAGGATGACGCCTTCCTCGCGCCCCATGCGCGCCCAGACAAACTGCGCGTAGTGATCGACCTTGCCCAGCAGCTCGGCCAGCGGGCCGCCTGCCGCAAACCGCTCGACGGCCTCGGCGAGCGCGCCGATCCACTGTGCATCGCGTTCATGCTGGTGCTCCAGTTCGTCGAGTTCGGCGTCGGCCCGGGCCGTGCGCCGGCGCAGCCTCTCGTAGAGGTAGGCCTGCTTGCACGGATGTTGGCGTGCGAGCGGGAAGATTTCGATAAATCGGATCATGTTGCGCATCACCCGCACATCCGCGCCGGCACCGCGGTCATTCGCAGCCGTGAGCATGTCCAGCCAGGCGCGCAATACGGTACAAAGGGCGCGATGCTCGTCGCGGATCGCGCAGATGGCCGGCTCCGGCATGGCCGGCGCGTGATCCGGCATGGCGAATACGGGAACACCGGCCGCGAGCACCGCTTGCACGAGCGATCTTGTCCTCGCTTCCTGCCCGTGGGGGCCGATGAAGACCAGGTCGCAGCCAGCCTTTTGCGCGCTTGCGGGGATGGCGGCTTGCGCGTCGCCCTCGACCTGGCCAGTCGATGCACATGGCACCCCTTGTGCCCGCGCCACCGACTCGGCCTTGGCGAGCAGTTCGCGACCGCGATTCACAGAGGCGCGCGCCACTGTGGGCAGGGGCGGCACATGGACGAACGTGATCCGTGCCGCTGCGATGCGTGCCAACTCGATGGCGCCGATGACCGTGGCCATGCAGGCATCCCCTTCATCGAGCGGCACCAGCAGGTGGCGGCACGTGATGGCGTGGGCATCGGAGCAAGGACGGCTCATGCCGGCACTCCGACCCGCCTGCGTCCCTGCTTCAGCGCGCACACGTCCATGCACTGCATCGAATGCCCCTAGCGTTCCGTTTCGACCTGGACGGATGCTAGCTGCGGCACCCCTGATACGCCCCCTCCGCGGAGGAGGGGGCGATTGCCCGCCAGGCTCGCCGTGTGCCTATAATGAGACACCAGATTCCAAGCCAGGCACGCCGCCCCCAACGGCAGCGCGAAGCCACGGACGCTGCATTGCCGCGCACGCAGCCCGGCACGCAGGCCCCGGCGAGCGTCGCACCCCAGCCAACCAGTACCTGCCAGATGACCTCCGTGAACCGCGGCGCCGGTGCCGCGTTTTCCGAGCTTGCGCTCAAGACCATGCCGCCGCGCGCGCCGCGGCACCTGCTTGCGCGCGCGCGCCTGAGCCTCGACAGCGAGGCGCTGCGCGACCGGCCCGCGATTGTCGTGCAGGCACCGCCGGGTTTCGGCAAGACGCTGCTGCTGGCGCAATGGCGCCGCGAGTACCTGGCGCACGGTGCGGCCGTGGCCTGGATTTCCGCTGACACGCACGACGATCCGCTGCATTTCCTGCAATGCCTGGTGCTTGCCGTCCGCGCTGGCTGCGCGCGGCCCGGCTTTGGCCGCACGCTGCTCGAAGGCGCGGCCGCGGCGCCCGGCAGCACCGAAGGGCTCACGGCCTGGCTTGCCGAGGTGGCCCAGACCTCGCTGGATCTCGTGCTGATCGTCGACGAAGCCGAACGTCTTTCGCAGGACGGCGTTGCGGCATTGCTCTACCTGCTGCACAACGCGCCGCCCAATCTGCGCATCGTAGTCGCGGCGCGCGGCGGGTTCGACACCGCCGTCACTGAGCTGACGGCGTACGGCCAATGCGCCGGCATCGGCGCGCAAGCACTGCGTTTCCGCTTCGATGAGACCTTGACTCTCGTGCGCAACCGCTTCGGCGACCGGGTCGATGCCGACCGTTGCGCGCGCCTGCACGAGTTGACTGACGGATGGCCACTCGGCCTGCAACTCGTCCTGGCAGCCATGGAGCGGGGCGCCGACCCACGCAGCGTCGTGGATGCCATGGCAGCCCGTCTGGCCGGCGAGGGCGAGCACCTGGTCGGTGGTCTGATCGACAAGCTCACGCCCGACGACGTCGCGTTCCTGACGCGCATTGCCGTCGTCGACCATGTCCATCCGGACCTGTGCCATGCGCTGACTGGCGACGAGCAGGCGCCGGCGCAATTGGCGCGGCTGATCCGCGAGACACCGATCTTCGTCTCCGGCGACGACAGCGACTGGTGCCGGCTCCACGCGCTCGCGCGCGGTGCGCTGCAGGCTCGCCTGGCCGAGCTGCCCCGCAATGAGCAGGCCGAACTGCATGCGCGAGCGCTGCACTGGCTTGCCGAGCGCGGCATCACCGAAGAAGCCGCGCGTCACGCACACGCGGCGGGCCAGCATGCGCTGGCGTACGAGTTGGCCGGGCGCTCGCTATATGATGCCGTGATGCAGGGGCGGCTGGGTACCGTGCTTGAATGGCTGGAGCGCCTGCCTGACGCGGAACTGGACCGCTACCCGGGGCTGCGCCTGGCCGCTGCCTGGGTGCTTGCGCTGGGCGAGCGCCATGCGGAGGCCGAGGCGCTGGTCGCACGCATGCTCGAAGGCGCAGGCGACGATACCGTCCTGCGCTATGAATGCGCGCTGATCCTGAGTATCGCGGCCTACTACGCGGATCAGCCAGACCGTTGCCTGGCGCTGCTGGAGCCGTGGCAGCAGCAGCCTGCCGCGCACGACCCGCGCCTCGCCCAGATGCATGCCAACCGTATGGCGATGGCCGCGATCCTGCATGGGCAGACCGGGAATGCGCGGCGCCATCTGCAGCTCGCACCGCGCGGCGACCTTGGCGAGGGACATCGCTACGCAGCGCGCTGGGGCGAGTTCGTGACCGGGCTCAGCTACCTGCGTGAGGGGCAGGTGATGTTGAGCGAAGCGATCCTGAGGCCCACGCTGGCAAGCGCGGAAGCCGATCTCGGCCGCCGCCATCCGCTCGCGTGCATGCTCGCGTCGCTGCTGGCAGCGGCGGTCTACGAGAACGGCCGCGTCGACGAAGCCGCTGCGCTGCTCGCCAACCGGCTTGACGTACTTGAGCGGTCGGGCACGGCCGAGACGTCGTTGCTGGCATACCTGACCGCGGCGCGCGTGGCAGCCCTGCAGGGCATCGAGCACCGTGCGCTCGACCTGCTCGAAGCGCTGCACGCAGTGGGTGTCGCGCGCCGGACGCCGCGGCTTTGCATGGCGAGCCTGGCGGACCAGGTGCGCATGCATGCCGGCCGCTTCCGCGCCGAGACGTGCCGGGCCCTGATCGTCCGCCTTGACGAACTCGTCGCTGAAGCGGAGGCGGACCACGGCCCACTGTGGCGCCGCGACGTGGCGCTGATGCAGGCCATGGCACACGCCAATGCGGCAATCGCCGCCCAGGACTGGCCGTCTGCGCTCGATGCGCTGCACCGCGCGGCGCCTGCGGCGGAGGCCATGAAGCTCGGGCGCAAGCGTATCGAGATCATGGCGCTGGAAGCGTTCGTGCGCCATCGCGGTGGCGACGATAGCCGGACGCTCATGAAGGAAGCCATGAACCTCGCGCAGACCTATGGTCTCGCGCGCACCTTCGTCGATGCGCATCCCGCGCTGGCCGACTGGGCCAGGCGCCTGGTGGAAGAAGAGGCCACGGAGCCGGGCTCCGGCCAGCCGTTGCCGGTGGCGCGCACGCCGCGCCGCGCCGAACGCCCGGTGACGGAGCCGCGCGCCGTGGCCAGCACGGTGCTGACGCCAAAGGAACGCGAAGTCCTGGAACTGCTGGCGCGCAATCTCTCCAACAAGGAGATCGCGCAGGCCATCGGCGTGGGCGAGGTCACGGCCAAGTGGCATGTGAAGAACCTGTTCGGCAAGCTCAGCGCCGGCACGCGCAAGCACGCCGTACGGCGCGCGCAACTGCTGGGGCTGCTGGAAGGTCTCGAGTAGTCCCGTCCTTTCGTGCCCGCTCTTTCGGGTTTCGCCCCCTCCTTCGCGCAGGGGGCGAAGGAGGCGACGCGCTTCGGATAATCGGAAAGCCCCAACCACGGTGCGCCAACCGGACCCGACTCGTGCCCATGACACTGAAACGCAGACTCTATCGCGGCCGCGACGTGCGGCGTGCCCAGAACATTACCGAGCTGCGCGCGATGGCGGCCGCGCGGCTGCCCAACTTCTGCCTGGAGTACCTGGAGGGCGGCGCGGACGATGAACTGACGCTGCATCGCAACCGCGCCAGTTATGACGCCATCGCCTTCACGCCGCGCACGCTGGTCGACGTCTCGGTACGCGATCCTGGCTGCACGCTGTTTGGCCAGCGCATCGAAATGCCGGCGGTGATTGCGCCAACCGGCTTCAACGGACTGCTCGCGCACGAGGGCGACCTGGCGCTCGCGCATGCCGCGCGTGATGCGGGCATCCCGATGTGCCAGAGCATGGTGTCGACCGTCGCGCTCGAACGTGTTGCCGAAACCGGCGTGCGGCACTGGATGCAGATCTATCCGTTCAAGGACCGCGAGAATCTCGCCGGGATTGTCAGGCGTGCCGAGGCGGCGGGCTCGGAAGCCATCGTCGTGACCACGGACGTGCCCATGCTCGGCAACCGCGAGTGGGACCGGCGCAACTATCGCGCCCCGATGAAGCTGGATGTCGCCAACCTGATCAACGTTGCCCTGCGGCCCAAGTGGTGGTGGGATGTGCTGGTGCCGCACGGCATGCCGCACTTCCGCAATCTCGGCGACATCCTTCCACCGGGCCAGGACGATGCGCGCAATGCGGCCACCTTCCTGTCAAGGCAGATGGATCCGTCGCTGAACTGGCAGGACGTGCAGTGGCTGCGCGAATTGTGGCCGCGCAAGCTCATCCTCAAGGGTATCGTGCGGCCGGACGATGCGTTGCGGGCCCGCGCGCTTGGTGTCGACGCGCTAGTCATCACCAACCACGGCGGCCGCCAGCTCGACAGCTGCGTGGCGCCGATCGAGGTGCTTCCCGAGATCCGCGCCGCGGTTGGCCCGGACATGACGCTGATCGTCGACAGCGGCCTGCGGCGCGGTGGCGATTTCGTCAAGGCGCGTGCGCTCGGGGCCGATGCGGCAATGTCGGGTCGTGCCACGCTGTATGGCCTTGCGGCTGGCGGCCGGGCCGGGGTCGCGCACGCGCTGGCGATCCTGCGCGCCGAGATCGACCGCACGCTGGGCCTGCTCGGCTGTCCGGCGCTCACGGACCTGGGCCCGGACTGGGTTAGCGGGGCAGGCGCAACGCGCGGAGTCTAGTGCGTATTGGCCGGTGCCGGTGCCGGTGCGGGCGCCGTCCGCTGTCGGCGCCACGCCGACACGCTGCAGCCGAACCGCGTGGAGAACCACCTGGAGAAGGCGCTGAGCGAGGAAAAGCCCATCAGGATCGCCACGTCCGACAACGCTCGTTCGTTGTTCTTCAGGTATCTCGTGACGAGGTCGACCCTGACCGCATCGACGACGGACAGGTAGTTCTGTCCATGGGCTGCCAGATGGCGATGCATGGTCTTGCGGTCGATGCCAAGTTGCCGGGCCACCTGTTCGGCCCCGCACTCGCCGGTGGGCAGCAGCGCGAATACCAGCTTCCGTACCTTGTCAGGCATGGTGGAATCGGACTGCGCCAGCTTGGTATCGAGGAATTCGCGCGCATGGCGGCCCAGCGCCGTGTCCGACGCCGCGCCTGCCACGTCGAGATCCGCGGCGGACAGCAGGATGCCATCGAAATCCTGGTGGAATCGCACCGGTACGCCGAACACGCGCCGATGCGTGGCAAGGCTCGACGGCGCGGCGTGGGTGAAGCAGACGCTGCGCGGCTTCCATGCCGAGCCCGACAGCAGCTTGAACAGCCGGAACCACAGGCAGATGATGAATTCGGTCGATTGCCGCATGGAACCGTCCACGGACACCAGGAATTCAAGCCTGACGACCGCGGTGTCCCCGACTTCCTCGAGGCGCAGATCGAGTGCTTCGTTGAGCAAATGCAGGTAGCGCGCCAACGCACCCAGTGCGTTGCGCAGGGTGGCGCCCTCGCGCATCACCGTCCACAGCGGGCCCAGCGTGGTCAGTTCACGGGCTTCCGCGACGCGTAGCCCGAGGTCTTCCAGGCCCGCAAGCTGTGCCGAGTCCTCCAGCAACTGCATGACCGACTTCGCCGGCACGCGCATTTCCGGGTCGACCAGCGCCGTCGGGCGGATACCCGCTTGCCGCAGTTGACGGTAAGGGTCCAGGCCGAGCTGGCGGGCCACGTCGACAAACTCCGTCAGGTTCACGTGTTGCAGCAGCGTCGACATAGGAGTTCCCCCAAGTGCCCCAAAATGTAAAGTCACTGCCCCGGAATGTCAACGCATCGCGCGCCGGTTCTTCAATACTTGCATCGACCCTTTTGCTTCGACCTCTACCTACAAACTTTCGGAGTCGCAATGCGAGTCGAGCCACTTACCTGTTCCATCGGCGCCGAACTGGATGGCGTCAGCCTCGCCGACGCCATCCACGATGACGGTTTGTTCGCCGGCATTCGTGAAGCGCTGCTCAGGCACCGAGTCCTGTTCGTGCGCGACCAGGACATGACTGCCGGCGAGCACGTCGCCTTCGCGCGCCGCTTTGGCGAACTTGAGGATCATCCGGTCGCGGGCAGCGATCCCGAACACCCGGGGCTGGTCCGCATCTACAAGAGTCCCGAAGAGCCCACGCCGCGTTACGAGAACTCCTGGCACACCGATGCGACCTGGCGGGAGGCCCCGCCGCTCGCCAGCATCCTGCGTTGCCGCGAATGTCCGCCCGTCGGCGGCGACACCATGTGGAGCAATATGGTGCTCGCCTACGAGAACCTGCCGCAGCACATCAAGGACCAGATCGCCGAACTGCGCGCACGCCACAGCATCGAGGCAAGCTTCGGCGCGGCCATGCCGATCGAAAAACGCCATGCACTGAAGGCCCAGTTTCCGGACGCCGAGCACCCTGTGGTCCGGACGCATCCCGAGACCGGCGAGAAGGTGCTGTTCGTAAACGGTTTCACCACCCATTTCACGAACTTCCATACGCCGGAACGCGTGCGCTTCGGGCAGGATTTCAACCCGGGTGCGGCCGACCTGCTGCGCTACCTGATTACGCAGGCCTACATTCCCGAGTACCAGGTGCGCTGGCGCTGGACGCCGAACAGCGTGGCGATCTGGGACAACCGCTCGACCCAGCATTACGCGGTCATGGATTACCCGCCATGCCATCGCCGCATGGACCGGGCCACGGTGATCGGGGATCGCCCGTTCTGAGCGACCCGCGTCTTCATCCTTCCCCATTGCAACGCAAACGAGACTGAGACACTGACAATGAGCCAGATCGACCCCAACATGCTCAAGGACAAAGTGGCCGTGATCACCGGCGCAGGCCGCGGTATCGGCCGCGCCATTGCAATGGCCTATGCCAGCGCCGGTGCTGCGGTGGTATGCAGCGCCCGCGGCGAGGCTGACATCACGCAGACCGCCGCGATGATCCGTGAAGCAGGTGGCCGGGCTATTGCCCAGACCGCCGACGTGGCGGACTACGAGACCGTCAAGACGCTGTTCCAGCGCGCCAGCGATACCTTCGGCGGTGTCGATATCGTGGTGGCCAATGCCGGGGTCGCGCTCGAGCAGCGCAGGATCGCTGACGGCGACCCGGCGCTCTGGCGCAAGACCATCGATATCAACCTGACCGGTGCCTACCACACCGCCCATGCCGCCATTCCGCATCTGCGCCGCCGCGGGGCCGGCAAGATCATCATGATCGGCTCGGGCCAGCGCAAGCGGCCTGCCGCCGGGTTTTCAGCGTACTCATGTTCCAAGAGCGGGCTATGGATGCTGACGCAGTCGCTGGCGATGGAACTGCAGGAGGACAACATCAGCGTCAATGAGTTGATACCGGGGCCGGTCCGGACGGACATGACGCGCGATGTTCCGGTGCCGCCCGGCGAATGGTTCAAGGATCCCGCCGACGTTGTCGCGCTTGCGCTGTTCCTGGCCGGCATGCCCGATTTCGGCCCCAGCGCGCAGAGCTACAGCCTGATGCGCCGCGCCTGACGCCTGACGAAAGCCCGAGACCAGATTCCGCGACCACCGAAGGCTGCGATGGCCTTGCAGCCGCTGCCTGTGCAAGGAGGCCCATGAGCCGTTTAGTCCGCAGTGCCTCGCTGTCGCGCTATACCGAGGTGGCCCGTTCGGTTGGACTGGATCCGCTGCGGATCCTGGCAGAAATCGGGCTGCCCAGGACCTGCCTGGACGCCGGCGACAACCTTGTGTCAGCCAGCGCAGTCTGCCGGCTTCTGGAAATATCCGCAGCAGCCTCTGGTACCGAAGACTTCGGCCTGCGCCTGGGCGAGGGCCGTCAGCTATCGGTACTCGGGCCGCTCGGCATGGCGGTGCGAGATTCGCCGACGCTGCGCGATGCCCTCGGTGCGATGGTGCGCTACATCACGCTGCACAGCGAGGCGCTGTTCCTCGGCGTGGAAGAACGGGAGGGCGCGCTGGTGATCCGCGTGTCGCTGATGGTCGAGCATTCGGGGGCGACACGCCAGGCCGACGAGATGGTCGTGGTGTCGCTTTACCGGATGCTTCAGGAACTGCTCGGTCCGGCATGGCGCGCGCGGCGTATCTGCCTTTCGCACAAGGCGCCAGCGAATCTGGCAACCCACTTGCGCGCGTTTGGCCGGTCGGTGGATTTCGGTTGCGACTTCAACGGCATTGTCTGCGAGCTGAAGGACATGGACGCCGTGCCGCGCGCCGCGCGCCCGGAACTGGCGCAGTACGCGCATGCCTACCTGGATTCACTGTCGGCGCGTGCGACCCTGTCCATGACCGAAAAAGTCCGGCGCATGGTGCTGTCCCTGCTCCCTTCGGGCCACTGCAGCGTGGAACGCGTCGCGAGCCAGCTTGGCGTCGACCGGCGCACGGTCCATCGCAAGCTGCTGCAGGAAGGCGCGACCTTCAGCAGCATTCTCGACGAGGTCCGTGCCTCGCTGGCGCTGCAGTATCTGCGGCATGCGGAACGCCCGGTCAGCTACGTGGCCGTGCTGCTCGGGTTCTCGATGCAGAGCGCGTTCTCGCGCTGGTTCCGCGACCATTTTGGCTGCAGCCCCAGTGCATGGCGCAGCGATGGCATGCAATCGGCCGGGCCCCTTCCACGGCAACAGATGGTGTCGGCGGGGCCGGAGCAGCGCGTGTAGTACGACGTTGCTCAGGCCGCCTGCGGCCAGACGATACGGTGCTCTTCTTCGATCGAGAGCGTCACGGCTGCGTTGGTATCGATAAAGTTCGCTTCGTCCGGCTTGACCGACTCGCGGAAGAGGGGCGAGCGCACCGCAGCCTGCAGCGCGGCATCATCTTCGAACCAGATCTGCGCCGCGCCGTCGAAGAGCGTTGGGCCTTGATCATCGACAGCGGGCAGCATCGCACTCTGCACATAGCGGCGTAGTCCCGGCACCGATGCAGCCAGCGGCCCGTGCGTGCCGCGCCAGTAGCGCAGCATGTCTTCCCGGCTGAGATTCGACTTGCGCCGGAAAAAGGTCATCCGCTTCGGCAACGATTCCTCGCGGGCGATCGATGCGCCGGCGTGCACGACGTGATCGGTGGTCTGCAAACGCACGCAATGCTCCGGGTCGACCAGGTTGCCGGCGCCTGCGAGCGCCGACCTGGCATAGTCGGGGCTATGCAGCAGCGCATCGAGCGCCGCGGCATCATCGACCCAGATCTCGTCCACGGTATCGTAGCGCGCAGCCTGGCCGGGGACGGCGCGGACGGTGCTCTGAACGTAGTGCCGCACACCCGGCAGGCCGGCCACCATCGGCGCCTGCACGTCGCGCCAGTCGCGCAGGTACTCCCGGCGGTCCACGTCGGCGCGCCGCATGCTGAGGAAGATGAGATGGATCATGTCGCGGCCATTCCGGTTGTGACGGCGGACGCGCGCTCCAGCGCATCGAGAATCCGCGCGAATCGCGCCTCCAGTCGCGGCCGCATGCGCGTTGGCGTGAAGATGTAGAACTCGCCCGCGCGCATCGCCTCCAGCGTGTGATTGGCCACCAGCTCTGGCGCCGTGCCAGTGGCCACTGCGGCCCTGAACGATTCGCTGGCATGGTTCGAGCGTTCGGCGATCGGGGTCTTCACCGGGCCAGGGCAAAGCACAGAAACGCCAATGCCGGTGCCGCGAAGCTCCTGCTCGAGTGCCTCGGAGAGGGCCACCACGCTGTATTTCGTGGCCGCGTAGGCGCCCATGGGGAAGTCGCCGTTCACCCATAAGCCCGCGCCCGATGCCGTGCTGACGAAATGCGCGGGCTCGCCGTGCCGGCGCAGCAGCGGCAGGAAATGGCGGATGCCGTGAATGACGCCAAACACATTGATGCCGAACGCGCGCGTCCAGTCCTGCTCGGACAGAGACGCCAGTTCGCCGCTCATATCGATGCCAGCATTATTGAAGACCAGATGGATGCGTCCGAGCGTCGCTTCGAACTCCGCCGCCGCATCGCGCACGTCCGCATCGGAGGAAACATCCAGCACGCGCGTGCAGATGCGCCGGCCCGTCGATGCGAGGCGCTTGCGCGCGGCGTCAAGCCCGCGTGCGTCAATGTCGGCCAGCGCAAGGTCGGCACCGCGCGCTGCCAATGCCTCGGCCAATGCCAGGCCGATGCCGGACGCGGCGCCGGTGATGATTGCCGTCTTGCCCTCGAAATCCTGAAGGTGCGGTCGGGAGTCAGATTGAGTCATGGAGGTTAACTGGTGAGAGTCACGGCACTCAGCCGATGACGGATTCCGGCGCCAGGCGCACAAGCTGCTTGCCGATGTTCTTGCCGGTAAACAAGCGGTTCAGCGCGGCCGGTGCCTGCTCGATGCCTTCGATAATGTCGACCCGGTACTTGAGCTGGCCGTCCCTGACCCATTTCGCCATGATTTCCACGGCTTCGTGGAACCGCGAACGGTAGTCGGCAATGAGGAAGCCTTCGATGCGGGCGCGTTTCATGATGACATTGCGGAACATCTTCGGGCTCCA
Source organism: Cupriavidus numazuensis (assembly GCF_905397435.1). Lineage (GTDB taxonomy): Bacteria > Pseudomonadota > Gammaproteobacteria > Burkholderiales > Burkholderiaceae > Cupriavidus > Cupriavidus numazuensis. The sequence goes on along the minus strand of NZ_CAJPVI010000022.1, from coordinate 18,361 downwards.
CCAGTCGCCGCTCGCGTTGTAGGTCGAGATCATCCCGCACATCGCGATACGCGCTCCCGGGTTGATCAGCGCCAGCACGGCATCCATGGTTTCGCCGCCCACGTTCTCGAAATCGACGTCGATGCCGTCCGGACAGGCGGCGCGAAGATCGGCAAGCACATTGCCGGCCTTGTAATCGACACAGGCATCCAGGCCGAACTCTTCCTTGACGAGCCGGCACTTGTTCTGGCCGCCGGCAACGCCGACTACCCGGCAGCCGAGTATCTTGCCGATCTGGCCGGCGATCGAGCCGACGCCGCCTGCGGCGGCCGACACCACGATGGTCTCGCCAGCCTTGGGTCGGGCAATGTCGAGCATGCCGAAATAGGCGGTCATGCCGGAGTTGCCCAGCACGCTCGCATAGGCATGCAGCGGCAGGCCGTAATCCACCGGGACACGCCGGGCCGTCTTCGTGACCGAATACTCTTCCCAGGCCATGCCGCCTTCGACGATGTCACCGGCCTTGAAGTCCGGGTGATGGGACTCGATCACCACGCCCATGGTGACGCCGCGCATCACCTCGCCAAGGGCCACCGGGGCCATGTACTGGTCGATCTCGCTCATCCACACGCGGTTGGTCGGTGCCACCATGAGATAGATGTTGCGCACCAGGATCTCGCCGTCGCCCGGTCGGGGCAGCGGTGCTTCCACGAGCTGCAGATCGTTGTCGCCGATATCGCCGACGGGGCGCTGCCTGAGGATCCAGCGCCGGTTCATGGTCTTCATGCTTGCTCCTCCAAAATTGGTATGTGGCGCCGTGTGCGTGCTGCACTGCCAGTCGCCGCAAAGCGTCGCTGCTCAGTCTTCCAGCGCGGCATATACGATGTTGCGCAAGAGGGACCGGTATCCGGTGCGCGTCGCCAGGTCGTTTTCCTGAAGCATCAGGATGGCGATCAGCTGCTCTTGCGGATCCACCCAGAAATAGGTCCCGAGTGCGCCGCCCCAGTAGAAATCGCCGATGGAACCGGGCACCGGGCTCAAGCCCGATGCGGTGCGTACGCCCACTGCCAGGCCATGGCCCTGGCCGAGATCAGGCAATGGCGCGTTGATGCCGAGCCCGGTTGTCGAACCGCCAAATCGCGTGGACTGCGGAAGGTGGTTGCCAAGCATCAGTTCGACGGTCTTGCGTGAAAGCAGGCGCACGCCATCGAGCGCCCCGCCATTGAGCAGCATCTGGCAGAAGCGCGCATAGTCGCCGGCCGTGGACAGCAGGCCGGCGCCACCGGAATGCCAGCGCGGCGGGTGGTGTTCGTCGTAGTCGAACAGCGCGGTGGATTTGCCGGATGCGCCGGATGGCAGTGCCAGCCCGGCACCGTCCTGCCTGATCAGGTGGAAGCCCGTGGCATGCATGCGCAGCGGCTGCGTCACGCGCTCCGCGACGAAGCGGGCGAGGTCCATGCCCGAGACAATCTCGATGATGCGGCCAAGCACGTCGGTGGACATGCCATATTCGAATACCTCGCCCGGCTGGCATTGCAGCGGGATGGCCGCCAGCTTCGCGACCATCTCCGCATTGGTCTGTGCGGGATCCATGAGGCCGCTTTCGCGATACTGACGCTGCACCAGCGAATCGCCGAACTGCCCGTAGGTCAGCCCGGACGTGTGCCGCAACAGGTCGTGAACGGTCATGGCGCGGCGCACGGGTTCGAGTGCGAGGCGGCGTTCGCCGGTATTCGCATCGACCGACTCGACGGCGACCTGGAGGCTGGCGAACTCGGGGATGTAGCGTTCGACCGGGTCGTTCAGGGACAGCCGGCCTTCTTCCATCAATATCAGCGCCGCCACGCCGACAATGGGCCGCGTCATCGCGGCAATGCGGAAGACCGAATGGCGCTGCATCGGGCGCAACGGCGTATCGGCTTGCTCGAAGCCAAACGCCTCGGACCAGGCGATCCGGCCCTTGCGCGCGACAAGCACGACTGCACCGGGGATCTTGCGCCGGTCGACATCGGCATGGATCACCGATGAGATCGACTGCAGCCGCCGGGTGGACAGTCCCACCTGTTCGGGGGAATCCGCGTGTTCGAGGGCACGGGTGAGAGGCAATGCAGGCTCCTGCAGGATTCGGCAAATCGAGGAGGCTTGGCGCGATGCGCCGTGCCGGTATGTGTGCCGATTCTAGGCAGGGGGGCGGTCCGGTGAATGATCCCAGGGGGCTTTGCCGTGACCGTTGGGGACATCGCGCCAGCAGCTGGAGAGGGAAGCCGGGGGAGAGGAGCGCTTGGCGAAGGTTGGGGAATTGCCCATCGTCGCGATGGACTGAAGCGGGCTCCGGCAGGCAGGCAATGCCAATGCCGCCGGAGCCGCGGGCCGTCAGGGCTGGATGTTGTAGGCCTTCACAATGGCAGCGTTGCGATCGTATTCGGTGCGCAAGGCCTGTCCAAGCTGGGCAGGGGTTTGCGGCGGCACGGTCTCGAAGCCGAGGCCGGTGATCCGTTCCTGCACCTTGGGCGTTGCGGCCGCCTTGTAGACCGCTGCCTGGATCTTCTGCACCACGTCTGCCGGTACCTTTGAAGAGACAAACACACCCGCCCAGTTGTTAAAGTCAATGTCGGGATAGCCCAGCTCGGCAAACGTCGGCACCTGCGGCAGCAGCGGTGAACGCTGTTTCGCGGCCAGCGCATAGGCCTGCAGCTTGCCGGCCTTGATCATCGGCAGCGAGGTCACCATGCCGTCGTACATCACGGCAATCTGTCCGCCCATGACCTGTGTCAGCGCGGGCGGAGAGCCGGCAAACGGCACGTGCTGCAGATCCATGCCGGCCTTCTGGTTCATGATCAGGCCGGCGTAGTGGGCGACCGTACCCGAACTGTAGGAAGCAAAACTGAGCTGCCCTGAATGGGCCTTCACATAGCTGACCAGGCTCGGCAGGTCCTTGGCCGGCAGGCTCGGCGACCCGACCAGCACGAGCGTCGACCTGGCCACCGCGGCCACGGGCTTTACATCCTTCATCGGATCGAAGGAGACCTTCATCACATGGGGGATCTCCGTGAGCACATTGGTAGTCGACACCAGGATGGTCTGCCCGTCTGCCGGCGCCGCCAGCAAGGTGTTGATCGCAATGCCGCCGCCGGCGCCCGGCTTGTTGTCGACCACCACGGGCTGGCCCAGTTCGGTGGTGAGCGCTTCGGACAGCACGCGTGCCAGCACATCCATGGTGCCGCCGGCAGGTGCAGGGATCAGTACCCGGACCGGCTTGTTGGTCCATGCCATGGCGACGGGCATGGACAGGGCCAGGACAGCGCAAACGGCGGCGCGGTGCACGCGGGTCAGGGCAGGGCGAATCGGCATAGAGTTGTCTCCCCGGTTATGGGTATGGGCTGGAGTTGGGTGCCTTGGACGACGGAAGTCGTGCCAGAAGTATGGGCGGTCGATGCAAAGCGCCTTAACATTCGGGGGCAAATATTTGACATTTCGGGACAGTTAGGGAAAGCCCAATATGAGCGGGCCTGGCTCGCGCAAGCAAGTCGGCCCGCGCCCGTGTCCGCGGCTCGTCAGAACTTGTGGCGGATGCCCAGTGACACGCCGAGCATATTGCTCTGGCCATTGGCCAGCACGTAGTTGTTGCCCAGCGACAGGCTGTTGGCATACACGGTGGCCAGCGACTCCATCATCAGCCCGGCATTCTTGGCATAGGCGGTGGACAGGTAGAGGTCGGTGCGCTTGGAGAACGCATAGTTGGCAATCAGGGCGATCTGCCACGGGTTGGCGACGTGGGTATCGCCATACAGGCTCTTGACGTTGTCGTAGTTGTATTCCAGCGTCAGGCCGATGGCGGGGGTCACCTGGTAATTAGCGCCGATCCAGTAGAAGTCGTCTCGCTGGATTACGACATCCCCCGCATTCTTGTTCTGGCCCCAGCGGTAGCCGCCCATGATTTTCGCCAGGCTGCCGAAACTGTAGCTGGCACCGACCGCGGCTTTCCTCACGGTGCCGCTGCTGGTGCCGATGGTCGGATTCCACTGGTCGTAGCCGACCGTCACGCCAAATCCACCACCCTGGTAGGCCACGGCTGCGCCGTAGGCGCTGTCGCGTCGTGCCTGGCCGGGGTTTTCGCCGTTGCCGCCGATCGGCGTGGCGATGCCGACCGTCTGCGGCAGGGCCAGGCCCACGCCGAAGGAGTAGTGCGCAAGCGCCGTCACCGGACCGAACTGGCCGGTGTACTTGATGGTGTTGTCCTGGCGGAAGTTCGGGCCCGTCATCAACACCGTCGGCTCATACTGCGTGGCATAGGCCGCCGGCGCGAAGTTGGCCAGCGCCTCGAACATGGATGCGTACTGGCGGCCCAGGCTGATCTGGCCAATGCCCGCCTGCTGCAGACCCACGAACGCCTGGCGTCCGAACATGCGGCCGCCTTGCTGCAGGGTGCCCGTGTCGACGTTGAAGCCGTTCTCCAGCACGAACATGGCCTTCAGTCCGTTGCCAAGGTCTTCCGTCCCGCGGATACCCCAGCGGGAACCGGAGAAGCCGCCCGAGTTCATGCGGTACACGTCGTTGGACGGGCCGCGGTTGAACTGATTGGCGGCACTTGGAATCGCGCCGACGTGGTTGACATATTCCAGGTTGACGTCGGCGACACCGTACAGCGTGACGCTCGACTGCGCGAAGGCGCCGCCCGAACAGGCGAGCAATGCGGCCACGGTCATGCTTCTGAGCTTCATAGACAAATCTCCTCCTTGTTGTTTTCTGGTCTGTGATGCGGGTGTTTCGTTGAAAGGGGTATCAGAGCCTGCGCGAGTATCCGGAATCGGGCGTGGCAAGGCGTGACCCTCCGGGACAACCTTGATGCCCTTCGGGACAGTTCGGGAAAACGAGGGGATGCGTCGGGAGATGCGCGGATCAGGTGTCGCGGATTTCGCCGCTGGCGATCCTGCTGCGAAAGAGCCTGAAGGTCTCGCCCACGGCTTCGCGCAGCGGTGTGCGGGGCAAGGGACCAATCACGTTCTCCAGCGCGGTCGCGTCGTAGTCTTCCGGAAGCCCGAGCGATGCGCCGTCGAACGTGATCGTTCCGCGCGCCTGCGGAATGACCGACTCGATCGTCTCGACGATTTCGCCCATGTCCGCGACGCTGCCATGCATATTGAAGACGTCCGCACCGCGATAGCCCGAACGTGCGCACGCGATGAACATGCGCGCAAGGTCGTCGGCGTAGTGGATCTGGCTGCAGCCGCTGTACGGAATGTGGAAAGGGCGGCCGAGCGCTGCCGCCAGGACTGCTTGCGTGGGAGCCGCGGTCAGGCCATAGTCTCTTCCGGCACCGAATACCGTCGCCGGGCGAAGGCCGATGCTGGATACCCCTCTGTCCTGGTAATACACGCGCGCCATGCCCTCTTCGGCTTGCTTGAACACACCATAGAGAGTTGTCGGATGTCCGGCTGTGTGGTGCTGGATGGCGGCATCGTTCGCCGCGTCGCCGTTGTCGTACACCGCAATCGATGACGCATACACAATGCGAGGAATTCGCTCCACGCGCCGCGCCACGGCCTCGAACAGATTCACGCCGCCAAGCACGTTGACGCGGGCGCCAAGCGGAGGATCGCTCTTGAACCTGGGATGGATCAGTGCGGCCAGGTGAATGACATGCGTAATGCGATGTCGGTCCAACGTCGCCTCGACCAGATCCAGGTCCGTGATGTCGCCGCGAACCATCTCCACGCGCGACAGTTGCGCGTCGTCCATCAGCAGGCGCAGGCGCCGCACGTCATTGTCTGCGTCGAAGGCAACGACTGGCACGCCTTCCTGTACGAGCCGGCGCACTGTCCATGCGCCGATACATCCCAGTGCTCCGGTTACCAGAAATCTTTCAGAGTCCGCCATAGCTGCCAGTCACGTTTGCGGGCACTGTCGGGTGCCCGGATTGAGTTGTCAGCAGTGTAGGAAGGGGATTTGGATTGGGGTTGACGTGGTGGGGCGGGGGTGTGACGGATGGGGACAAATGGGGATATTTGGGTGGATGGCACTCGGGCTATTCCTTCTTATCGTTCTTGGCAGGCGCTGCTGTTTCGCCGGCGTAGCCGGCGAGTCACTTTTGTCCGAGCGACAAAAGTAACCAAAAACGCGTTTTGGTTGCCCCAAAGGGGCGAATTTTTATCGTAGTGTGCTGAGGGTGTTGTACGGGTATGGGCTTCAGAGTGATTTACGCTGCCTGCCGCGTGGGGCACTACCGTGGGTAGAAATACAGCGCTGATTGAACGAGCCCTGCAAGCGTCTGTGGCCCCTGCTGCCACTGATATCGTGTGAACGCCTTCGGCTGCGCTACGCGCAGAGCTCAAGTCTGAGCGCGTGGGCCCAGGGCGAACCACGTCTCGGTGACGCGGCCCGCGCATTGCATGCGCGAAATAGAGAGAGCGAGAGAGAAGAAAGCGGACCTCGGGCGCCAGCGACGTTGATGAGCTTGCCCCCCAGACTACGACGTGCGCGCAGCGCAGCCGAAGGCGTCCCACCGCTGACGCTCTTGGAACGCTGTACCTATACGTGGTCGGGGCTCGTTCAAAAGTCGGTTGGCGTCAGGCACCGCGCTGAAAGCCTACGCGTAGCAGGCTCGAACGGCTGACCACCATGGCAGGCGTCCAAAGCCGTGTGAACCCCTGCCGCCGTGGAATTGATGGCCAGCGGCAACGACGCGCTTTTCTGCCTACTCTTTTGTCGCTCGGACAAAAGAGTAGGTCGCCGGCTACGCCGGCGAAACAGCGGCGCCTGTCAAGAACGATAACCCGCTCTCAACCAAAACCCGCTGGCGACGCCGTCGAAACAGCGGCGCCTGCCAAGAACGACAAACTGGCCCGGACAAGAAGCGATACCCGCCCTCTCAATCCCACCGAAGAATCAAAGAAAAAAGCGCCCCGAAACCCATCCCGGAGCGCCAAGACCCACAAGTCGAGCAGACCCGCGGGGTGGAGACCGTGACGCCATGGCATGCCTGCTTGCAGTCATGCCAAACGCCACAATGGCGGAAGCGATTTCGCCATTGCTGATAGTGTCGTCGCACTGGCCCATTAAGACACCACTCGAATTGGGGGGAGGTTCATATCACCGGAACATATGGTCATCGCCCGATGGCCCGCGACCAACGCATTGCTTCAAACCTGACGGCACCTATCGCCACCAGTGGTGGGGGGCGCCGCAGCCATCGCCCAGCCCTTAAGGTGTCACCATCCGGCAAGCCGCGCCCGCGGCGCCGCCGCCACGCCAGATGGAGCGAATCAGATGGACTTCCGACCCGACCCCAACCTCGCCGAGTTCCGCCAGCAGGTGCGTGACTTCCTGCGCGAACACATGCCGGCCGACATGCCGCGCCGCGCGCATGGCATGCGTTCGCCGCGCGATACGCTGATGCAGTGGCAGCGCGTGCTCAACACGCATGGCTGGGGCGCGCCGTACTGGGCGGCCGAACACGGCGGCACGGGCTGGACCGTGGCGCAGCGGCTGGCCTTTGACGAAGAGTGCGCACTGGCCGGAACGCCGTCGCAGGATGCCTTTGCGCAGAAGCTCGTCGGGCCGGTGCTGAACCACTTCGGCACGCCAGGACAGAAGGATGAACATGTCGGCGCGATCCTGCGCGGCGAGCGCCTGTGGTGCCAGGGCTTCTCCGAGCCGGGATCGGGTTCGGACCTGGCGTCGCTGCGCACGCAAGCCGTGCGCGATGGCGACCACTATGTCATCAATGGCCAGAAGATCTGGACCAGCTACGGCCACCAGGCCGACTGGATCTTCCTGCTGGTGCGCACCGGCAACGGTGAAAAGAAGCAGGCCGGCATCACGTTCATCCTGGTGGACATGAAGACACCCGGCATCACCGTGCGTCCCATCATCAGCATCGATGGCTGCCACCACCTGAACGAAACCTTCTTCGACAACGTGCGCGTGCCGGTCGAGAACCTGATCGGCGAGGAAGGCGGCGGCTGGAAGATCACCAAGTTCCTGCTCAACAACGAGCACGCGACCACGGCTGACCTGCCGACGCTGCGCCGCCTGCAACGTCAGCTCCGCGCGTTTGCCGCGGCGCCGGCCGCGGGCGGCACGCTGGGCGAGCAGCCGCAGTTTGCGCTGCGCCTGGCGCGCTACGAGGCCGAGCTGGAAGCGATTGCGGTCATGGTGCAGCGTGTCGCTGCGATGGAGCAGGCGGGTGACCATAGCCCTGCCGCGCACGCGCTGGGATCGATGCTGAAGATCCGTGGCACCGAGCTGCAGCAGCAGATGGGACAGTTCGCGGTGGAGAGCATGGGCGACTACGGCCCGGTGTCGTATCCGTCGAGCCACGATGGCCACGCCGGCGAGCCGCTGCCGATGCAGGACGTCATGCAGGATATTGCGACGGAGGCGTTCTTCCGTCGTGCCACCACGATCTACGGCGGCACCAGCGAGATTCAGCGCGGCATCATTGCCAAGACCAAGTTCCGGCTCTGATCGCCACGCTGTAATCTGCGCCGTCCTTTAAAGGGACGGCGCGTTACGCTTCTTACAGGCTGATCGCCTTCCACTCCAGGAACTCGACCAGTCCTTCAGCACCGAACTCCCGGCCATTGCCCGAGCGCTTGACGCCGCCGAACGGCGCCGTCAGGTCCGCCGGCGCGAAGTTGACGCGCACGGTGCCCGCGCGCAGCCGCGCCGCCACGCGGCGCGCACGCTCCGCATCGCCCGATGCGACATAGGCCGACAAGCCATAGACCGTGTCGTTGGCGATGGCGATGGCCTCTTCCTCGCTGTCATAAGGAATCACGCAGAGCACCGGGCCGAAGATCTCCTCGCGCGCCACGGTCATGCTGTTGTGGACGTCGGCGAACACCGTCGGCCGGACATAGAAGCCGCGTTCGAGGCCTTCCGGACGGCCGGGGCCGCCGGCGATCACGCGCGCGCCTTCCTCGATGCCGATGCCGATCATCTGCTGCACCTTGTCGAACTGTGCGCTGTTCGACAGCGGTCCGATCTTTGTCGCCGGGTCCGCCGGGTCGCCCACCTGCAGCGCGCCCGCCGTGGCCGCGGCGATGGCAAGCGCCTCGTCGTAGCGCGTGCGCGGCACCAGCAGGCGCGTCGGCGCCACGCAGACCTGGCCCGTGTTGACCATGCACTGCGCCACGGCAGTGCTGACAGCGGTCTTCAGATCGGCATCATCGAGCACCACCAGGGGCGACTTGCCGCCGAGTTCCTGTGCGACGCGCTTGACCGTGGGCGCTGCATTCTTTGCCACTTCCACACCGGCGCGCGTGGAGCCGGTGATCGACACCATGTCGACATCGGGATGCGACGACAGCGCCGCGCCAACCGAAGGCCCGTCGCCGAAGATCATGTTGAACACACCCGGCGGCGTGCCGGCCGCGTGCATGATCTCGGCGAAGATCACTGCGTCCAGCGGCGCGATTTCCGAAGGCTTGAGCACCACCGTGCAGCCGGCGGCCAGCGCCGGCGCGACCTTGGCCGCGATCTGGTTCAGCGGTACGTTCCACGGCGTGATCAGCGCCGCTACGCCGACCGGTTCGCGGCGCAGCCAGGTCTTGCCATGCGTGGTCTCGAACGCAAAGTTGCGCAGGACTTCGAGCGTGTTCTGGATATGCACGAGCCCGATCGGGGCCTGCATGGCGTTGCACAGCGTGACCGGCGCGCCCATTTCGATCCGTACGGCTTCGGCCAGTTCGGGTACGCGCGCGCGGTATTGCTCGGCGATGCGTTCAAGCAGCGCAATGCGTTCCTCGCGCGTGCTCTGCGACCACGTGCCAAAGGCCTCGCGTGCGGCCGCGACGGCGCGGTCGGCGTCCGCCGCGGTGCCCATGGCGAGCCGCGCGACCGGCGCTTCGGTGGCGGGGTTGATCACGTCCACCAGCGTGCTGCCGGCAGCCGGCGTGACCCATTCTCCATGGATGTAGAAGCGGTCCAGCGTCTTCATATGTCGGTTCTCCGGCGATTCATTTTCGACCCGTGGGCCAGTATGGATGGGTGTTGCGGTTCATTCGGGCTGGATGCCGGCCACCGTGATCATCTGCTTCCAGCCTTGCTGGTCGGCCACGATGTTCTTGCGCAGTTCGGCGCCATCGGCAGGATAGGCCGCACTGCCGCGTGCCTGGTAGTGCGCCATGGCCTCGGGGGTCGACGTGAACTGCAAGGCAAGCCGGGTCAGCTTGTCGACAATGGGCTTGGGCGTGCCGGCCGGCGCGAACAGGCCGACCCAGGTGTTGAGCGAATAGCGCTCCAGGCCGAGTTCGCGCATCGTCGGCACATCCTTGAGCTGTGCCAGCCGGCTCGGGCCGGTAATCGCGAGCGCGCGCAGCTTGCCGCTCTGCACGTGCGGGATGATGGCCGACACCTCGACGCCGCCGTAGTCGACCATGCCGCCCATGACATCGGTCATCATCGCGCTGGCGGCCTTGTAGGGCACGCTGACGGACTGGATCTTCGCCGCATCGTTGAACGCGGTCAGTATGACGCGGTAGCCCGTGCTGGACGTGGCGAAGTTCAGCTTGCCCGGATTGGCGCGCGCGGCCGCGATCAGTTCGCCGGCCGTGTGGTAGGGCGAGTTGCCAGGCACGATCACGGCAATGGGAAGCACCGACAGGCGCGCCACGGGGACGAAGTCCTTCATCGGGTCATACGGCAGCCTGCGGAACAGGAACGGGTTGGCGGCCATGGCGCCGGAGCCCGACAGCAGCAGCGTGTAGCCGTCCGGCGCAGCCTTGGACACGTAGTCGGTGGCCACGACCATATTGCCGCCCGGACGGTTTTCGACGACGAAGCTCTGGCCGAGCTTGTCGGACAGGTACTTGGCCAGCAGGCGCGTGTAGTCGTCGATGCCGGTGCCTGCACTGGTGACCGAGACGATCTTCACGGGGCGCTCAGGGTAATCGGCGGCCTTGACCGGCGCGGCGATGGCGAGCACGGCAAGCGTGGCGAGGGCGGGGCGCAGCAGCCGCAGCGCGCGGCGTTTGAACATCTGCATGGTCAGTCTCCTTTTTTGTCGTCTTGAAGTTGCCGGGCCGTATGGCCCGGTCGTGCCGGTGCTTGCTCCATTGAGCAATAGCCCGCATCGTGGCGCGGGATTGCGCTTTTCCGGATGATTGCTTCGGCGTCCGAAGGCGGCACACCCCAACCGGGGTGGGCGAGGGCTGAAATACGGGGAGGGGCGAACGTATCCGTTTCGGATGAAGCGGACGTTCTGCGAAACCGGACCTACTGAAGGGACAAAACGCCGCTGGCTGGTCTCAGCGGCGCTCGCGGGCGCGATAGGCGTCGGCAAGATCGCGCAGGCGCGCGGCGGCACCGCCACGTCCGCTGACGCCGAGCTTGGCGTAGATGTTCTTGAGGTGCCACTTCACGGTTTCCGGTGCCAGGCCGAGCACCACGGCGATCTTCTTGTTCGGCATGGCCTGCGCAGCGAGGTCGAGCACCTCGCGCTCGCGGTCGCTGAGCATGTCGGCCGCGTCGGTGCTCCGCGCTTCGCCGGTTCCGTTCGCGGCAGCCTGCCCGGCCGCGGCTTCCGCTTGCAGCCTCGTCACATAGAAGCCCAGCACCGGGTCGAGCGGGCTGGCTTCAAGGATCGCGTGGATCTGGGTCGGCAGGTCGGGAGCCACGTCCAGCAGTGTGCGCATGAGACCGAGCCGGTGGCCCAGGGCCAGTGCACTGCGCAGGTGGGAATGGGCGGCCTGCGGACGGCCGAGTTGGCGCTGCGCAAGCGCCAGCTGCAGTTCGAGGCGCGCCGCGCGCACGGGATGGAGCGTACCGTCCTCGAGCTGTTGCGCGAGCCGCGCGGCAACGGCGGCGAAGTCGCGCATCTGCAGCAGCACATCGTCGTTGGCTTGCCTGACCACTGCCAGCACGCGCCGGCCGGTCTCGGTGTGGCTGCCGTCGTGGCGCCTTTCCATGGCTTCGAGTTGCCGCAGCGCCGTGTTGGTGCCCTGCATCTCGCCGAGTTCCTGGTGGCAGCGCAGGCGCAGCGCATGGGCTTCGGCTCGCAGGCGGTCAAGCTGGAAGCGGTCGGCGTAGGCTTCCAGGCGGTCGATGCACGCGATCGCTTCCGTGCGGCGTCCAGCCAGCCAGTGCGCGCGCGACAGCACGCGGCAGGCATGCAGGACGGTGTCGGGCAGCGAGGCGCGCTCGAGAATGTTCAGGCGCGGCTCCAGCAGCCGGACCGCGGCCTCGGTGTCGTTGACCTCGTACAGGATGTCGGCCAGCAACCCAGCCGTCATGCACGACAGCCCGATCGCATCGGCGCCCCGTGCGTCGGCCTTCCCGAGCGCCTCGCACACCGTCCGCTCTGCCTCGGCGAGCCGTCCCTCGACAGCCAGGCTCATGGCGGCGACACAGTCGCCAAGCAGGCGGCTGCGCGTGCCGGCGCCACGCGTGCCGGCTTCTTCCACGACGGCGCGCGCCTGGTCGTACCGGCCCTGGTACACGTATGCCCAGCCAAGGATGTTGCTGCGGCAGTTCCAGCTGAAATCGTCGGCCTCGGCGGGAATGCCGTCGCGCAGGGTAGGGACCATCTCCAGCACGGTATCCAGGTCGTCCTGCTGCAGTGCGAGGCCGGCGCGGATCAGCGCCTCTGCATAGCGCTGCCGGCCATCGAGCGAGCGGCGTCTGGCCGCGATACGGGCCAGGCTTTCCTGCGCGGCGTCGAACTGGCTCGTGTACATGGCGAAGTAGGCCGATACCAGCAGCAAATCGAAGCGGCCGCGCAGCACTGCGGCAGGCAACCGCCGCAGCAGGCCGGAAAGCCGGCTCAGGTCACCGCGGGCGAGCAGGTCGTAGGCGCAGGCTTCGACCCTGCGCGCGGCGCTGTCCACATCGCCTGCCTGCACGGCGTGGTAGACCGCTTCGTCAGTCAGGCCGTTCGCCCCGAACCAGGCCGCCGCGTTGGCGTGCAAGGCCAGCCTGTGGTCGTCCGCCATGTGGTTTGCGCGCGCGCGCAGCACTTCCCGCAGCAACGGGTGCTGGCGATACCATGCCACGCCGTCCGCATCGCCGGTGTGCGTGATGAACAGCATGCGGGCATCCAGGCGAGCCAGGCAGGCCGACATGCGTGCAGCATCGCCAGGGCGGCCGAGCAATGCGGCGCACAGCGGACCGCACAGGCGCTGGCAGATTGCTGCGGCGGTCAGCAGTTCCAACTCGTCGGCACTCAGGCTGCCGAACACTTCGTGCTCGAAGTAGCTGGCGGCAGCGCCGACGACGCGCGCGTGCGCGCTGCGCCCGTCCGGATGGCGTCGGCCGCGGAATTCTCCTGCGATCAGTTGCAGCCCCATTGCCCACCCGTCCGCAAGCCGCTGGATCTCGGCAGCGTCGCGCGCCTCGATGCCGCCGGGCTGCCCAGCGAGGTAGAGTGCGGCTTCCTCGGCGGTGAAGCGCAGGTCCTGCATACCGATCTCGGTGAGCAGGCCGCGCGCCTGCGTGCGAACGAGCGACAACGGCACAGTGGCGCGCGAACTGAGCACGAGATGAAAGTTCGGCGGCGCGTAATCGAGCAGCCACTGCAAGGCCCGGAAGATGCGCGGGTCGTCGACGCGGTGCAGGTCGTCGAGCATCAGCACGAGTTCGCGCGGATGGCCGGCCAGCCCTTGCACGAGGCTGATGACCCAGTGTTCGAGAGACGAGTCGCCGGGCTGATCGCTTTCCTGTGTTTCCTGTCCCCGCTGTGCCCGATGCTGCGCGATCAGAAGCCCGGCATCACGAACCGCATGCGGACTGGTCTGCGCGAGGCTCGCAAGCAGGCACGCAAAGAAGCGGGCAGGGGTATTGTCCGCGGCTGCCAGCGAGAGCCACGCGACATCGTAATCGAGCGACAGCAGCAGGCGGCGCCACGCCAGCAGCGTGCTGGTCCTGCCGCTGCCCGCCTGGGCCTGCACCACCACGCAGCGATGGCGGCGGGCGTCCTGCAGGCGTGCCATCAGCGCGTCGCGCTGCAACAGCGGATAGGTCAGGCGCGGCGGCATCAACTGCTCGGCGGCAACCGGATCGGTTACCACATCATGGGTGACGAGCAGCACGTCCTGCGGTGCGGGCTGACTCTCTGTCGCTTCCGCCAATACGTGTTCCTGCGGTTCGACGCTTGCCGGATTGGAAGACGCATTGACGCCTTCATTGGCGCTCGCGACCAAATCGGTTACCGGCATGTGTTCGCTGCGACGTTTGTTGTCTGCCTGCGAAGCCAGCCACACGAAAGGTGTGCCGGCGGTCGCATGCTGGCGATAGGCCGCGATGCAGGCCAGGATCGACGGGGCGTTGTGCATGGCATGTTGCAACTGCCCGCTACCGATGGCGCGGAAGCAGCGCTGCACCATGCGCAGCCACGACGCGGACTGGCCGCAGAAATGCGCATGGATACGCGGATGCCGGGCCAGCCACCGACGCACGGCGGGGTGATGATGGGTGGTGTAGTTGTCGCAGAGCACGTGCAAAGCCGCGCCCTCTGGCGCCTCGCGCTCCGCCTTGCGCAGGAATGCCAGCCAGCCGATGTCGGGCGCACCGTCAGCATCGTCGCTGTTGATGTTGCCGTTGGCGTTGCCATCGGCATGGTGGCCATCGAGTTCCCTGAGCGCGTCGAGCAGGGCGGTGACACCGACCCGTCGTACGCCGCGCTCGGCGGTGGACGGCGGGTTTGCCGTGCTGCACGCGAGTACCAGCGCGTGTTCGTCTCCATTCGCATAGAGACCGATGATGTCCACCGTCTGTCCGGAGAGGTTCGGCAGCTGCACCTGGCCCGGCACGTTGTTGCGGGCTTGCGGTTCGTGCCCCGTGGCCTTCCAGTGGCGCGAGATGGTGGCGGCGCTGACGCCCAGCTCCTGGGCCAGCCTGCGCGTGCTCCACGGCTCGTGCGAGTCCTGGCGTCCCTGCGCCGTCAGCTCAGCCAGCCGCGCCAGGTCCACCTTGACCGGCGGGGCCCCGCGCGGAAGGCTGTTCTCGATGCCGGGCAGGCGCCACTGCACATAGCGCTCGCGCCAGCGCGCCACTTGCGCGCGGCCCATGCCGAGTTGATCGGCAATGTCCTTGTTCTGCATGCCCTGAGCCGCGAGCAGCACGATGCGTACGCGCTGCGCGAGGCGCGGGCTGGTCGCGGCCAGTCCGGCCAGCGCCGCGAGTTCTTCCCGCTCCCTTGCGGTCAGCATGACTTCCGCTGCGACGCGCATCTGCTTTCCTTTCCGCCTTGCTGGCCGGGGCCCATTCACGGAGCGAGTAGAACATAATCACCGTTCTTGATGCAACGCTCCGTGACGGAGTGGGTGCCGTGGCCCTTCTACGCGACCCGACGTGTATGGCCCGCCCAGTACTTCTCCCTCACCTGCCGCCGTTGCACTTTCCCGACCACGCTGACCGGAATATCCGTCACGAAGACAATCGACTTCGGTGCCTTGAAGCGTCCGATGGTCGTCTTGACATGCTCGATCAGCGTTTCCACGCTGACCTCGGCGCCTTCCTTGAGCATCACTTCGGCGTGCACGATCTCGCCCCATTGCTCGTCCGGCACGCCGACCACTGCCGACAGCGCCACCGCGGGGTGCGAGCTCAGTGCGGCTTCAACCTCGATCGCGTAGACGTTGAAGCCGCCCGTGATGATCATGTCTTTCTTGCGGTCGACGATGAAGAGGAAGCCTTCCTCGTCCACGTAGCCCAGGTCGCCGGATTTCCAGAAGCCGTTTTCGAACTCGGACGCCGTGCCCTCTGGGTTGTTGTAGTAGCCGGGGATCACCGCGCGCGAACGCAGCCAGATCTCGCCAATGGTGCCGGAGGAGACTGGTTTGCCGGCTTCGTCCATCACGACCACTTCGGCCTGGGCCGTTACCCGGCCGGCGGAGCCGAGTCGCTCGTCCGATACCGTCGCGTGGTCGGTCTTGGTCAGCACGGCCACGCGCTGCAAACATTCAGTCGCGCCGTAGGCCTGCACGAAGATATTGCCGAAGCGCTGCTGCAGCAGGCGCAGCTTGTTCGGGCTCATCGGCGCAGCCCCGTAGAAGCAGGTCCTGAGCGATGACAGGTCATGCTTTGCGGCCTCGGGAAGGTCCAGCAGGCGGTACAGCAGGGTGGGCACCATCATGGCGACCGTGACGCCGTGCGCCTCGACATGGCGGCACCACAGCTTCAGGTCCGGCACATTCTGCGTGACCGTGCAGCCGCCGCGGAACAGCGTTGGCAGCAGGCCCAGGCCGGAACCGTGGCTGATGGGGGCCATGTGCATGTAGCGCGTGCCGGCGTCGAGCCACAGCTCGCTGCCGGAGTAGAACGCGTCGCGGTTGGCCAGCCAGTTGTCGGTCGTGTACTGCGCGCACTTGCTCTTGCCGGTCGTACCGCCGGTGAAGCGGTAGATCATCACGTCGGCCGTGGTGTCGTTCTCGATGCCGGGGTCGCTGTCCGGGACGCCTTCGAGCAGGGCGTCGAAGCCGAACAGGCCCTCGCGCGGTTCCGCGGGCGGGTCCATGCAGACCACGGTGATGCCGCGCTCGCGCAGCATGCCGTAGTACGCGTCGATCAGCGCGTTCTCGATGAATACGACCTTGGGCTGCAGGAAATCGATCTGCCAGCGGTGCTCGTCGATCGAATCGCGGAAGTTGGTCCAGCACGCGGCGGCTTCGCCCTTGAGCGCCGTCCACGCATGGAGCAGCGACAGGCTGTCGTTTTCCAGGATGCAGAGCCACTTGTCGCCACGGCGCAGGCCGAGGCGCTCGCGCATCATGTTCACCACCTTGTTGGTGAAGCGGTGCAGTTCGCCGTGCGTGAAGCGGCGGTTGCGCTCGATATTGACCAGTGCTTCCCGGTCGCGGTGCTGCATCGCAAGCTGCGCCGTCAGGTTGGCGAAATTCGTCTTCATGTGCGTCTCCGGGCGCCCGGGCTGCCTTCTGTCGCCCTCTGTCGTCATCGGGCAGGCATTGTGCCGGGTGCTTCTGTGCTTGTGTCTGGTGTTGTTTCCGTTTTAGCTGCTGCGGCCGGCGCGCGGGGCATCGCGGGTCCAGTCCGCGAGCACGGCTGCGGTGTGTTCGCCACGGCCGGGGATCGGGCCGGGCCGGGCAGCGGGTGTCGCGGAGAAGCGCGGCGCCGGGTTGGCCTGCAGCACGCCGTCGGCTTCGGTATAGGTGCCACGCGCGCGCAAGTGCGGGTGGCGGGCCGCTTCATCGGGACTCAGCACCGGCGCGAAGCAGGCGTCGGTACCTTCGAGCAGCGCACACCACGTCGCGCGGTCGCGCGAGGCAAACAGTTCTGTGAGTCGCTCGCGCAGCGCCGGCCACTGGTCGGCATCATGCTGTGTCGTGTACGCCGGGTCCTCCGCCAGTCCGAGCCGCTCGCGCAGTTCGCGATAGAACTTGGGCTCGAGTGCGCCGACCGTGATGAACTCGCCATCGGCGCAGCGGTACGTGTTGTACCAGTGCGGGCCGTCCAGCATGCCGCGGCCACGCGTACGCGGCATGTGCCCTGCGGCCTGCAGTCCGAACAACAGCGACATCATGTGCGCGCTGCCGTCAACGATGGCGGCGTCGACCACCTGGCCCGGGCCGCCTGCCCGCACCTGCATGATCCCGGCCAGCAGACCCACCGCGAGGTACATGGCGCCGCCGCCGATATCGCCGACGAGGCTCGGCGGTGCCATTGGCGCTTCGCCCGGCTGGCCCGAATACCAGAGCGCACCCGACAGCGCGATGTAGTTGATGTCATGGCCGGCGGCCTGCGCGAGCGGCCCGTCCTGGCCCCAGCCGGTCATGCGTCCGTACACCAGATGCGGATTGCGCTGCAGGCACACATCGGGGCCGAGCCCGAGGCGTTCCATCACGCCGGGGCGCATGCCTTCGATCAGCGCGTCGCTTTGCTCGATGAGCCTGAGGACGGTTTCACGTCCTTCCGCCGTTTTCAGGTCGACGGCGACCGAACGCTTGCCGCGCCGCGAAATGGCATGCGAGCCCAGGTCGATTGCATCCTCCCCGGCCTGCAGGCGGTCCACGATCACCACGTCGGCGCCGAGATCTGCCAGCAGCATGCCGCAGAACGGGCCGGGGCCGATCCCGGCCATCTCCACGACACGCACGCCTGCCAGCGGGCCTGTGGGTTTCTGCTTGCCTGTCTCCATGTTCTTGTCCCGCTTGTCTAGATGGCAAGAGCATAGGGACGGGGTGGTGGGATGACGCCCCCCGTCAAGGGGGTTGGGGTGTTGTAGGGTGTTGCATGGGAAGGGGGGCGTAAAGAGGGGGCGTTGAGCGGGTTATCGTTCCGCTGTTTCGCCGGCGTAGCCGACGGGGCTTCTCGTTGAGGGTGGGCTATCGCTCTTCGCTGGCGCGGCTGTTTCGCCGGCGTAGCCGGCGAGTCACTTTTGTCCGAGCGACAAAAGTAACCAAAAACGCGTTTTGGTTGCCCCAAAGGG
>NZ_CAJPVI010000021.1 GCF_905397435.1 Cupriavidus numazuensis | reverse complement strand
CAAGCTCAGCGAGGGAGAGCGGCAGGCCGTGCTGGCGGCGGCCAACAGCCCCGGCTACGAGAGCCTGACGCCGCACCAGATCGTGCCGAAGCTGGCCGACGAGGGGCGTTAAGCCTGCAACGGTTCCTGGATCGCACCACAGCACTTCGTCTGCGCCTGCAGCAGGTCTCGAACAGCCCCGATGCTGAGGCTCAGGCACGCCAGCTTGCAATAGCGCTGTTCCAGGGCAAGGGCTCGGAGCTGGCCGATACCCAGGCTTACGCCCAACTCATCGCCGCGAGCCTAGGCAGCCAGTGGGCGGGCATGGGCGATACCCTGTTCGTGCGGCCGATTGCCCAGGCTACTCAAACCGTCTTGCAGCCCGCACAGGCAAGTCTGAATGATGACTGGCGGCAGAGCATCGCGTTGCCATGGAAGACGGCATTTGCAGGACGCTATCCGTTCACCAACTCCGCGAATGACGCGTCGTTCGCCGAGCTGGGGCGCTACCTGCGTCCGCAAAGCGGATTGATCCACACCTTCCTCGTGGCCCAACTGGGAGGCGTACTCGAACAGCATGGCGACCAGTGGGTGCCTGCCGCCAACGCCCAAGGGCTGGCATTCGACCCGGCGTTCCTCAAGACCATCGCCACGCTGCAGCGTATCGGTGCTCACATGCTGACACAGGGCGATGCGCGATACCGCTTCGAGCTCAAGCCGATCCCGACACCCGGCCTGACGGATACGCTGCTCACCATCGACAACCAGAAGCTGCACTACTTCAACCAGCGCGAAAGCTGGCAGACCATGACGTGGCCTGTGGATAACCTTCAGGCCCCTCGCACCATCCTGCAATGGCAAACGGAAACCGCGGGTACGAGCGCAAACTACGAGTTCGGCGGCCGCTGGGGTCTGGTTCGCATGCTGGAGCGGGCCCGCATTGTGCCGCTGGACAGTGCTACGTTCCAGCTCACCTGGCAAGCCGTTCCCGATGCCGACGCGGCACGAGCTGCTGTGAACGACAGCGAGCCCGAGGCCAGAGAGCCATCACGGCCCGACAGCCCGGTGAGCCTTGTCGCTCGCGAGCCCAGAGTGCCAGCTCCATCAGGCATGGTCTATCCGATCCGCTATCAGATGCGTGCCGATGTAGGCAGTGGACCGCTGGAGATGCTGGAACTCCGCGACCTGCAGATGCCGGAGCGGATCTTCGTTGTCGGCAAGCCTGGTAGCCCCGTCGCGAGCCAGACGCGATGAGGCCGCGGCCTTGCGGCGTTCAGGTTTCCGGCCCAGAGTGAACCCGTCGTTAGCCACAGCATCGCCTGCAGTCGAAGCTGTCTTGCGCTTGCTCAACCGCACCACGCGCGGCTTACCCAACTGAAACATCGCTGAAGGGATGCAGCCGCGCGTCATCGGTGTCGCGCCCTCCTGCTATTTCGCATGCAGGATGACCGTCCCTTCGGCAATCGCCGGCGCGCTTGCGCCGATGCTGCTTTGCAGTCGACTGAGCATGCCGCCCGGCACGTGTCGCTGGACATCAGCCAACCTGAGCCGCCCCCATGCCCGCGCGCCGCAACTGTTCAGCCGGCACCGGCCGCGCCAGCAGAAAACCCTGCCCGCGATCGCACCCGATCTCCCGCAGAAACTCCACCTGCTCCGCGTTCTCCACGCCCTCAGCCACCACCGTCAACCCAAGCGAATGCGCCATCGCCACCATCGCGCGCAGGATCGTCCCATCCCGCCGGTGCTCGTCGATCCCGGCAAGGAAGGAGCGATCCACTTTCAGCGTATCCACGGGCAATGTCTGCAGATACGTGAACGACGAGTACCCCGTACCGAAATCATCGATGGCAAGGCTCACGCCACGCTGGGCCAGTTCGCCCAGCAGCGATTCCGTCACGCCATGGCCGGTCATGGCCATGCTCTCGACCAGTTCCAACTGGAGCCGCGACGGCGGCAGGCCGGCATCGCTCAGGATCGCCGTGAGGTCATGCAGGAACTGCTCGTGGCGGCATTGGCGCCCGGAGAGGTTGACCGCGATCCGGCCGAATTCGAAACCCTCATCCATCCAGGCGCGCGCCTGCCGGCAGGCTTCGCGCAGGACCCACGCGCCGATCGGCACGATCAGTGCGGATTCCTCGGCGGTCGTGATGAAAGCGCCCGGTGCCAACAGTCCGCGTGTCGGATGCTGCCAGCGCAGCAGCGCTTCCACGCTGACGATGACCCCGCTGCGCAGGTCGAAGACCGGCTGGTAGTGCAGGCGGAATTCGTCGGCCGCCAGCGCGTTGCGCAACTCCGTCTCCAGCGTCATCCGCTCCATCGAGGACGAGGTCATCTGCGCGGCGAAGAAGCGGAAGTTGTTCTTGCCCTCTTCCTTGGCTTCGTACATGGCGCGGTCGGCCTGCATCAATAGCTGCTTGCGATCGGTGCCGTCGTCGGGGTAGATGCTGATGCCGATGCTCGGCGTCACGAACACGGTGCGCCCGTTGGCGTCGATCGGTTGCCCGACGACGTTCAGCAAGGCCTGCGCAATCTGCGCGACGTGCCGGATGTCTTCGATGTCTTCGATAATCACGGTGAATTCGTCGCCGCCCAGGCGCGCCACGGTATCGCTCTCACGAATAGCGTCTCTGAGCCGCCGGGCGATGATCTTGAGCGCCTCGTCGCCGACGCCGTGCCCCATGGTGTCGTTGATCAGCTTGAATCGGTCGAGGTCGATGAACATCACGGCCACCCGCCGCGCGGCGCGCTTGGCGCGGGCGATGGCTTGCTTCAGGCGCTCGCTGAACAGCGTCCGGTTTGGCAGCGACGTCAGGGCGTCGTGCATGGCGAGGTGGTTCAGGCGCTCTTCGTCCATCCTGCGCTGAGTGATGTCCGAGAAGATCGCGGCATAGTGCGTGCAGCGCCCGTGCTGGCCGTAGATGCCGGAGATCGACAGGTACTCCAGATACAGTTCGCCGTTCTTGCGGCGGTTCCAGATTTCGCCCTTCCAGCTGCCGTTCTCGCGCAGCTGTCGCCACAGCGACTGGTAGAACGCGGTGCTTTGCTTGCCCGAGCTCAGCATCTTCGGCGTCCGGCCGATGGCTTCGGCCTGCGTATAGCCGGTCAGTTGCGTGAAGGCCGGATTCACGCGTTCGATCACCCCGTTCAGGTCCGTCACCATGACGCCGTCGAGCGTGGCCTGGAACACGCGGTCGGCCAGCTTCAGGTGATAGGCGGATTCCAGCAGCGCCTCGTCGCGCTCGCGCAGCGCGATCTGGAGCTCGTGCACGTACTCGTACTCGATATTGCTCAGGATGTCGGCCAGGCTCAGCAGGCCAACCAGCTCGCCTGCGTCGTCGATCACACCGACATGACGGATGCGGTTTTCAACCAGCGCCTGCCGAGCGGCGTAGAGGCTTTGGGATCGGGTCAGCGAGCGCAGCGGGCGCGTGGCATGCGCGGCGACGGTATCGCCAAGCGCATTGGCGGCGGCCAGCCGGACGATATCGCGTTCGGTCAGGATGCCGTACTCATCGCCGGCGTAGCGAACGACGATGGCGCTCACTCCGCCGGTGCGCATCGTGTGCATGGCGTCGAACAGTCTGGTGGCGGGCGCGATCATGAAAGGCTGGGGCAACTTCACCGAATCGATCGCCTTGGTGCGCAGGAAGAACTCCGCGCCGTGGCTCATGACCAGATCGGTCTGCGTCAGCATGCCGATCGGGCGCTCCGCGTCGTCGACCACGAGGCAATGACGTATCCCCTGATTCTTGAAATGCACGACCGCATCGCCCAGGCGCGTGCCTCCGGGCAGCGACAGTACGGGGTGACTCATCAGCGAGCTGATGGGCCTGGACAGCGCATCGGATGCATCGTCGAGCGCCAGTGCATCGCGCTCCGTCCAGATGCCGACCGCACGTCCGTGGTCCATCACCACGATCGAACTGCAGCGGCGTTCCGCCATCCTGGCAACGACTTCGCTGACGGGCGTCAGCGGCGCGCACTCCAGCGTCGATGTCGACACCAGACGTTCGATCTCGATATCCAAGGTGTGATGCGGCATGTCGCCCCCTAACCCGTGTCTTGTTGTTGTTCACCCTTCCCGACAGCGCTCGCCAGCATAGTGGCGGGATGGGTTGCAACCGTTGATCCAGATCAAGGCGGAATTAGCGGAGTGCCAGGGGGACTAAGCGGGTGTTGGGCGGATAGGACAGTGTCCGCTGTACGGCTTGGCTTGCCCTGCAAGTTTCGCGGGCGCCACCGACGGGGGTGGGAAGGGCTGGGCGGGTGCCTCAATACTCTCGCAAGACCCAACTGCTGATCGACGCAAAGTACTCGCGCAGCCACGCATTGAAGCGCAGGTACAAAGGCGTTGCGGCGCCCACGCCGAAGACTTCACTGAATCCGGCCTTGCGTGCGATGCCTACGGCCCGCCGTACGTGGAAATCACTGGTGACGACGATGATCGGTCCGGCGGCATCGACGCTTTGCGCCTCAAGCAAGCGGCGGCTGAAAACCAGGTTCTCCTCGGTGCTGGTGCTGCGGCCTTCTCGAATTAACCGGTCCACCGCCACGCCGCGCGCGATCAGATAGTCAGCCATGATGTCGGCCTCAGTGCAATGCATGCCAAAGTCCTGTCCGCCGCTCACCACGACTTTCCCCGCTGGAAATCGCTGAGCCTGTATCAGGCCTTGATCCAGCCGCGCGGTCAGCGCCGGCGAAGCCTGGCAATTAGGCGTGCCCGACCCCAGAACGATGATGGCTTTGACCGGGACGTCCGCCGGCACGGACGCGCCCATGCCGCTGCGAATGCCGTGGAAGTACACACCCACAGTCAACAGCCACACGGCGAACGCGGTCCAGGCCGCACGCCATAGCAACTGTCTGCGCGGATTGGCCAGACGCCACCTTGCTACGCGATGCCAACACAGCGCGAGCAGCAGGAATGCAAGGCCGATGCTGCCGGGTAGCACGATACCGAAGTTGAGCAATCCGATGCTCATCAGGCCGACGGCGTCGCCGAGCAGCACGGCGCCCGTCAAGGCGAGGACTGCACGCTTCCAAACGACCAGCTTGCCGCGCGGTGAAGTGGGTCTGTTTGCTTCTTGCATGGTGAATGACATCGGAGTTTTCTGGCGTGGTCGTGCCGGCGCATCGAGCTGAGCAGCACCGGGGCCCGTCTTTCGCGGACGGCGGCGAATGCGTGCGGAAGGTGAGGATAGCAAACGCTCCAGGCGCAACCCGCGCAGCGGCAGGTTCGCTCCAACCCCACTGAAGCATGGCCTTCGGAGGGTTGGCATGTGCATGATCGGCCACTACCATCGACGCGCGGGTCGCTGCCTTGACCACGCTCCCTGATCGCGCGCCGCCTCGATGGCAGGCGGACCTGCGTGATCAAGTTTCCACGACGGATGCCGATACTGACGTGGCGCAACGTTGCGCCCGTGGCGGGAGGTGGCAAGGCGTTTCAGAAAACAAAGGTCGATGCATAACGAAAACAAGACAACGGTCAACGGCTCACACCGCTCGACACGAACGACAGCAAAGGCGAACACACGCACTGCGTGGCGATGGACGAGCCTGGCGGTTGCCTGCTCGATGGTGACCGGATGCGCAACCGCACCGGGTGGCTACCTGAAGGAAACCTTCGCCAGCGACGACCCTTGCTCGAACAACGCCCGCAATATCGGGATCACCGCAGGTGCTATCGCGGGCGCTGTGCTGGGCAACGTCGTGTCGAGCAACAAGAAGGTTGGAACACTGCTTGGGGCCGGTGTCGGTGCCGCGCTTGGCGGGCTGATCGGTGCGGATATGGATCGCCGCCGTTGCGAACTGTCGCGCATCGCGAAGAAGCACGGGCTGGATGTCACGATGGTGGACATTGCGGCGGACGGCAGTGCGATGGAGCCTGCCAATCGCGCAAGCGAACAAGGCGGCATCGGCCTGTCCGTTTCGGTGCGGGATTCCGGTGCCGGCGCCAATGGCCAGTTTGCGTCCGGATCCAGCGCGTTGACGCCGGAGGCCCGGGTTGCATTCACCGAGATTGCACAGCAATACGCCTATCCGGTCCAGTCCAGGCAACTCGGTCCGCAGTCCACTGCGCAAGACCGGCATGCCGTCGAGGGGTTGAAGTCGCGACGTATTCTGCTGATCGGTCATACCGACGACACCGGCAGTTCTCGGCTCAACGCCGACCTGTCCGAGCAGCGTGCGCGTGCCGTGGCGGCATTGTTCCGTGATGCGGGCGTCGCCGAGTCGCAGTTGTACTACCAGGGTGCGGGGGAAACCATGCCACTGGCAGACAATCGTGACGAGGCAGGGCGGGCGAAGAATCGCCGTGTCGAGATCGTCGACGTCACCGACGAGGCTGCGTTTGCCAAGTATCTCGCGGCTCGCAGGCCCAATGTGGCGTTCTACCGGGAATCCGCAGGCGATCCGTCGCAGTCCGGCAGAGACACTGGCGAGGTGAGCGCTTCGCGTGCGAAGTCGGCATCAAGCGCGCGAGCCAGCGGGCAGGCAAAGGCGCCATCGCCTGTGCGTACCGCTTCCGCCAATCCGCGCCAGAACGAGTCAGTCGGCGATGTGGCAAGGGCTCCGGCTGGCGATAGGCCAGTTGCCTCCGCTTCCCCCGCACCGGCGACAACGTCGAAGCCAAATGCCGCGACGTCGACGCAGACCGCGCGCGCACCGTCGATCGATTTCGGCGGTACGCCCTCCGGTCGCAGTGCAATGATGCCGGACCTCGGCAAGCTCGATCGCTCTGGTGGCCTTTCATTGATTTCATCGGCCGTCGCGGATACCCCGCTGGCCCGTTGCGACCAGGACCGCCCGCGCGAATCCCGAGCCGTGAAGGCGCTGAGCGATGACAAGGCCTATCGCACTGCTGACTACATGCCCGGCCTGTACAACACGATCTGGACCGACACCGTCAACGGCCATCTGGTCGCACTCAAGGGTGTGGCGGTGTTGCGAGACGGTGGCGCGCCGGCGCGTCGGCCGGAAGTGCTCGTCTATCGCGACTACCACGATTCGAAGCAAACCGCGGATCTGCGCACCGAGGCCCAGGTGAATACCTACCGTGGCGACAAGGGCCTGCTCTATCGCGTCTTCGTCAACAAGGCGCCGCTGCAATGCCTGGACATCGTGATTCCCCACGCGTCACCTGACCACGCGCAGGGCTCGTGGCTGCGCTATGACAAGGACGGCAACGGCTACTCCGCCGCATTCAACCCGCGCATGGCCGGTGGTGGCAAGACCTGATCAACAACAACCAAGAACAAGACGATGAGTCACTGGATCAACGATAACCTCGCGGCGCTGAACTCGGCGCTCGCACTTGCTGTGTTGCTGATTGTGTATCTCGGCAACAAGTTTCGGATCGACTTCGCATGGATGAACCTGTGGTACGGCTTGCCGCTGATCGGCAAGATCGCGCGGCTGTCGCGCGATACCACGCGCTATGCCAAAGACAAGTCCTGGACGTTGTCGGAACGTACGCTGTGCGACGACTATAAGCAGTTCATTCACTTCACCACCGAGGACGAGTTCAACAAGCGCCTGAACTATCTCTCCAAGGCACACGATCTGGGCCGTTCCCCGACGCCGGGCTGGATGATGGGGCTGCTGTGCGTGCTGGTGCTGGCGGAGGGCCTTGGCTTCTCGTACATGCTGGGCACGTGGATGGCCGGAGAAGGCGGCAGCGAGAACGCACGACAGTTGCTGATGTGGGCCATCGTGTTCGTGCTGTGCGTCATCTTCGTGTTCGTGATGCACAGCGCTGGCCACCAGCTCTATCGCAGCAACCTGATCGCCAAGGCGGACTCGGAGTGGCGTGGAGAAGGGCAGCCCGGAAAATTTGCCAGCCACAACGTCAAGCTGAACGACCCGCAGAACAAGGATGACGCCGAGCCGGAATACAAGCAGTGCGTGAACCGCGTCGGCACCAGCCGCAGCTACTTCATGGTTGGTGTGGCGGTGGTGATTATCGTGTTTGTATCGGTCCTCTCAACGGTGATGCGCGTCAAGCATCTGGAGGCCGAGCGTACGGCGCAGACCGCGCTGGTTGCGGAAGGGCCGAGCGCTGGCAATCCGTTCGACAAGCTTGGCCAGGCATTGCCTCCAGAGCTGATGCAGGAACAGCAGAAGGCTGACGACAAGGCCAAGGCCGATGGTCGCTCTGCTTATACCGACGAAGGTCTCGCCGCGTTCCTGATGCTCGCGTTCATCTTTGCGATTACGCAGCTGGTCGGCATTGCCGGCGGATACAAATGGGGATTTGCAGGAAAGGAAAGCAAGGCCGCCTATCGCGGTACGCGCGGCTTTTCCACCTATGACGACTACCTGGCGTTCTTCACGCCGCTGATGCAGGTGGCGCAATCGAAGCTGCAGACGCTGCAGCAGAAGATGAGCGAGCGTCGCGCCAACGACGGGCTCCGGCTGGAACACACGTTTGATGACTACCTGATGGAATCGCGTGAGTCGCGCACGCGCGTGGCGGCAGCCCGCAACGCGCCGCAGGCGGACATCGCCCCTGCTGCGCAGAGCCAGCCCGCGATGGACGCGGCCAGCGTGCTTGCGCGTATCGACGCCATGACAGCCGAAGGCCGCAAGGCGGATGCCGTGGCGCTGCTGCAGGACTTGCCGGACAGTGTCCGCAATGAAGTCACTGCACGTCTTGCCGAACGCAAGGCAGCGCAGGAGCAGGCCCGCAAAGACGAAGAAGAACGCAACAAGGAGGCCGAACGTGCACGCCTTGAAGCCCTGCTCTGATATGGCTGCCTCACGTGCCACCGGCCTCGGCAAGCGGTGCGTCGCGTGGCTTGCGGTTGCGGCCGCCGCCGCCACGCTTTGCGGGTCCGCATTCGCCGCACAGGACATGCCGAGTTGCTACGCCGCCAACCAGCTTGCCAGGCCGACAGCGTCGGAACGCGCTGTGTTCGTGATGATCGACCAGACCACGGTGCTTGACGACAAGCTGGTCGCGGAACTGGGCCGGCACCTCCAGAGCCTGCTGCGTCCGGGCACGACGTTCCGTGTCTACAGCTTCTCGGCGTATGCGCAAGGGCGCTATCTGCAGCAGTTGACGGCCGGGATGCTGGAGGTGCCGTTGACGGACCAGTCCATCCGCGACGCCACCGCGGTCAAAACGCTGAAGAGCTTTGATGCATGCCTGAAGTCGCAATACGCATACGGGACGAAGCTGGTGGCTGAGTCAGTGCGGGAAGCGCTGCAAGGTACCAGTGAAGCGTTGGCGCGATCCGATGTCCTGGCAAGCGTTGCCGCGGTATCGCAGGTAGTGCGGGACGTGGCGGCGCAGCAGAAGACGGTGCTGATCGTCTCGGACATGCTGGAAAATTCGTCGATCTCCAGCTTCTACAGCCAGGAACGCATGCGGCAGATCGATGCCACGCAAGAACTGCGCAAGGTCGAGAAAGCCAATCTGCGGGCGGATTTTGGCGGCGCGTCCATCTATGTGATGGGCGCGGGCATCGTTCCGGAACCGAAGGGCGCGAGGAACGCG
Source organism: Cupriavidus numazuensis (assembly GCF_905397435.1). Taxonomy (GTDB): domain Bacteria; phylum Pseudomonadota; class Gammaproteobacteria; order Burkholderiales; family Burkholderiaceae; genus Cupriavidus; species Cupriavidus numazuensis. The sequence continues at coordinate 122,671 of NZ_CAJPVI010000021.1, read as the reverse complement.
GCGGCCTCGTACCGTTCGCCGCAGAGCGTTGAGGCGCTTCGGACATTCTGGGATGGGTTCTTTGAGCGAAGCAATGCCAGGTTGGCGGGATTTGGGGCGCCCGCATTGCTGACGCCAATTCGCTAGCCTGCCGCGAGCGTCGCAAACGCCGCCTGCGGGCGGCGTTGTTCTTTGATTTTGCAGGTGTCATGCACCATGCTTACCAAGGTCCACCTGCCGTGGAGCCATTCCCCGGCTGCAGGCTGCATATCGATACGGGCGCGGCCAACGATAGTGACCTTCGGCATCACATCCGACGATGCCATGGCCCGCCCCCGACGGACATACCGCCCACGCTCTCAGGAGACCCGCCATGAAAGTCCTGATCGTCCTCACCTCCCACGACCAGCTCGGCAACACCGGCGAGAAAACCGGCTTCTGGCTCGAGGAACTTGCCGCACCGTACTACGTGCTCAAGGATGCCGGCGTCAACGTCACGCTGGCATCGGTGAAAGGTGGCCAACCGCCACTCGACCCGAAGAGCAACGATCCCTCGTTCCAGACGCCCGCCACGCGCCGCTTCGAGGCCGATGCCGATGCAAAGGCCGACTTGTCATCGACGCAAAAGCTTTCCGATGTATCGGCCGGCGACTACGACGCCGTGTTCTATCCGGGCGGCCACGGTCCGATGTGGGACCTGGCGGAGGATGCGAATTCCAAAGCGCTGATTGAAGCGACGTTTGCCAGCGGCAAACCGGTTGCACTGGTCTGCCATGCGCCCGGTGTACTGCGCCATGTGAAAGCCCAGGACGGCAGCCCGCTGGTCAAGGGCAAGAACGTGACGGGCTTCACCAATAGCGAGGAGCAGGCAGTGGGCCTGACCGACGTGGTTCCGTTCCTCGTGGAAGACATGCTGAAGGCCAACGGCGCGAGCTACTCCAAGGCCGGCGACTGGCAGCCGTATGTGGTGACGGATGGCCTGCTGATTACCGGGCAGAATCCGGCGTCTTCGGATCCCGCAGCCAATGCGCTGCTCACGATGCTGAAGCATCGCGAAAGCAGGAACAGCTGATCGACGCCGGACCATGCGTCGCATTGCCGGACGTCTATCGATCAGGCGACCGTTGCGACAATAACCACAGCATCGTGCTGACCGCCTCGGTCTTGGAACGCGTGCTGGTCTTGTCGTAGATGGCGCGCAGCTGGGTGCGAACGGTGTTGACCGAGACGCCTGCCGTAGCCGCGTATTCGTCAGGCGCCTTGCCGGCAATCAGCGCCTGCGCAACGGCGGCCTCCGCTGTCGACAAGCCGAAGGCCTGCTGCAGCTGTCTGGCGGTCACCAGTGGCTCCGATCCGCGCTGTCTGGCGGTGACGAGAACCGCTGCATCGCCAAACACCGCGCGCGCTTCCTGGCCCGGGATGAAGGTGACGTTGAGGAACACATCCGGCGGCGCGCCTGTTGCGGGGCGCAGCGCCAGGCTGACACCCTGGCGGGTCTTCGCGACGTGCCGGATTGTCTTCTGCAGCGTGGCATCCTGGTCTGCGTGCACCGCGGTCAGGCGACCGTGCCGCAGTCTGACGCAGTGGGTTTGGCGCAGCATGCTCTCGGCTGCCGCGTTGGTAAAGACAACGCGCGAATGCCGGTCCAGCGCGAAGACGGCAAGGCCGAGCTGTTCCATCAACTCGGTGCCAAGTGCGGCGTCGCGATGCAGGATGCGGGTGTCCTGCCACAGATTGATCGAGCGCTGCATGTGGCCGACCATGCTGTTTGCCGCGGCACGCTCTTCGGCGGTGTAGGGCGGCCGGTCCGGTGCACGGAGCATGCCCAGCAGAATATCGTCGCTGTCTGGACGGGCCAGGCGCGCACCCATCAGGTAGCGCACGCCGGAAGGAATCTGATAATCCTGAAAGAACTCGCTGCGCGCGATGTCCCGTTCAGTCAGGTGTTCATCGCAAAAGACCAGTTGGCCAACCTTTGCCTGCTCGACAAACTGGCGTCGCGGATCCAGGGCGCCATAGTACTGGTCGTAGCGCTCGATGACCTCGTCCCATCTGACATCGGGCGTATAGATGGAGAGTCGCGGTGCATTACGCAGGGAGTCCCAGCTGAACATATGGAAGACATTCGCCCCCAATGCTTCGGCGACAGTCTGAAATACCTCGAGAAAGCCGTCGCGCTGAGCCGCTGACTCGTAAAGGTCCCCGATGAGATGATCGCCTGACAAGATGCCCTCGTCCCCTGAGCGTGGATTTCCGCTTGATGCCCGCCTGCTATTTCGATTTCTTTTAGCGCTTTGTTTTTGCGCAGGCTATCACAGGCATTTCGCAGCGTTGTCGCACCCCTGCTTAAGTTGGGTGTCGATATTCCTCAAACGATCATCGCGCATGATCGATGTATCACAATGTGCAGCAATGGATTGCAAGGGGCCGAACAGACAAGGCCATGCGATCGATTTGCCACGATCTTGCTGCGCGTTGCCTCAGTACAAGCCCGGCAGCATTTTCCAGGTCCTGGCGCGATACGCGTCATACTCGGCGCCAAACTGCGAATGCAGTAACGCCTCTTCGGCGTGGATACGTGCCACGAGCGGCGGGATCATCAGCAACGTCAGCACGGCGCCCACGCCTGAACGGAATCCGAGTACCCATCCCAGTGAACTCACGACAAGGCCGAGGTAGCTCGGATGGCGGATCACGCCATAGAGACCGGTCGTGACCAGCGTATGTCCGGGCTGAATTGCCACCAGTCCGCTGAAGCGCCTGCCCAGGATGAACACCGGCACCAGCCGCAGCACACCGCCGGCCGCATACAGGACGACGCCGAACCAGCGCATGGCATCGCCATCGATGGTCCAGAAACCGATGCGGTCATTCCAGGCCGGCACAAAGCCGGAGAGCAGGCCGAGCACGCCAAATGCGGCCAGGACCCAGCGGTTGCCACGGTCTTCGCGTTCGCCGCTGCTGATATTGCCGCCCGAGAAGATGGCGGCGATGGCCAGCGCCATCGTCACCACGGCCAGCGCCGTGCGGGCGGGATGCGCGAAGAAGGGCCCGATGCCGCCCCAGCCGAGAATCGGCAGCGCAAGGTAGGCAAGGGTGCCAGCGAGCGTGAAAAATGCCATGCCGGGTGTGGTGCGCATGGAAGCCTCCGCCTGCAGGGTGGTTCACATTCGATAGCCTAGCGCGTTGTGGCGGAGGTTGCGCGAGGGGCTGGGCGTGCCGGCATGGTTCAATACGGTTCTTTGCGCATTTCCCAGCTTGTCAGCCATGCCTCTCATCGATCTCAAGAACCTCCAGCAAGCCGCCATCGATTTCGGCGAGGCGCGCGGCTGGGGCAAGTATCACAGCCCCAAGAACCTGGCCATGGCGCTGAGCGTGGAAGTGGCCGAACTCGTGGAAATCTTCCAGTGGCAGACCGAGGAGCAGTCGCGCGGCATCATGTCCACGGATGAACGCGAGCATGTGGAGCAGGAACTGGCGGATATCACCATCTACCTGACGCAGTTGGTGACGGCGCTGGGCGTGGATCTCGATGCGGCGGTGCGGGCGAAGATGGAGATGAATGCGAGGAAGTATCCGGTGAAAAAGGGCGACTCCTGACCATGTTGCGGGATTTGGCGGCGGGGGGCAGTCTATAAGCGGAATTGATGTTATTGCGCTTATTTCGAACTGAAAAAATAAGTCGAGCATATACCCATTGCGGAGATTGACCGCCGATTCGCCGCAAGTTATGCGGCGAATCGGCGTGCCAACCGCGGTCTGTTGCCTCGTTCCCCGCTATTTCCCGGCCTGGATCTCCCGCCCATTCACGGCCTGCACCGGCCGCGCATTCATCTTGTACAGCTTCCTGAACGCGGCAAGCTGCTTCTGCGAGATCGACACGGGCGTCTTCATCACGACCCAACGGACGTCTTCGCTGCAAGGCGGCGTGGTCAGCGAGCCGATGAACGTGTAGTTGTCGCGGTTGGCGGGCAGCAGCGCGCCGACATCGATCGTGCCATCGACCGCATGCTTGTCACCTGCCTTGCCCGGCAGCGCCGCGAACACGGGTTGCAAGGCGGCATTGGTCTTGCCCGTGCGGAACAGCACGGCGATCACCGCAAGCTTGCCGTCCGCGCTCTTGTGCACAAGGTGGGCCACCAGCGGATAGGACTTGCCGTCGATTCTCTCTTCGCTCGGCGTGTGGAAGTGGAACTGCGCGAGCTTGTATTCGACGCCGTCGATGGTGAGCGCGCCGCCGCTTGCCGGCTCGACCTGGATGGTGTGGCCGTTGTTGATCACCTCTGCGCTGGCCGGCGCATACGACAGGCTCACAGCTTGTGCCGTGGTGCCGGTCACCTTGCGCGTTTCGATGTTGATCGGCGACTGGCGCTGCCCGGTGCCGCATACGGCGTAGTCGGCTTCGAGACCGGCCCAGTGGCTCGCGCCGGTCTTGCCCTGGTAGGTCCAGTGAGGATGTTCGGCGGCGCTGGCGAGTGCCGTGCAGAACAGTGTGCCCAATGCTGCAAACGCAATGCGTGTCTTCATTTGATTGTCATCGTTGAGGTTGTGCGGGATGGGCGGCAGGCCGCGCGCTGGGCGCGCCATGCCCATGGCTCCGGAACGCTGCCGGCGGACTGTCGTTGACCGGCAGACTGCATCAAACCGTCTCATTGGACTGCGCAAGTGTAGCGGGCGATATTGGCGTGCCTGGCAGTGACCATGACGGCGATATGAATGAGGTGCCACAAACAAAACGGGCGGCCTCACTGGGCCGCCCGGGCGCACGATGCGCACGCAAATACCACGAAGGAATCAACTGCCGCGATAGGTGCCGAAGCTCCACGGCGAACAGAGAAGGGGCACGTGGTAGTGCTGTGCCGCATCGGCGATGGTGAAGCGCACGGGCACGATGTCCGCGAATACATCGGGTGTCTTGAAGTAATCCGCGACCCAGAAGCGCAACTCGAAGTTGCCAGTGCGCGCCTGCGTGGCGGGCAACATCGGAGCGTCGGTACGCCCGTCGCTGTTGGTCCGCGCGCGGGCGATAAGCTTCGGGGGTTGCGTGCCCATGTCGAACAGTTCGATCTGCATGCCCGCAATGGGCTTGCCAAGCGATACGTCGAGTACGTGGGTGCTGATGCCTGCCATGATCGGTCTCCTTGTCAGCAAGCCGCCGGCATCAGCTGCCGCGGTAGTAGTTGTAGCTCCACGGCCCGAACAGCACGGGCAGGTGGATGCGCTGGCTCGCGTCCGTCACGCGGAATCGCAGCGGGATCTTCGACAGGAACAGCGGCTGCGGCAGATTGGCCTTGCGCGCGGCGAAGTACTCGTCGACGTGCAGCAACAGTTCATAGGTGCCGGTGCGATACGTGTCGCCAATCAGAAGCGGCGGTTCGCTGCGGCCATTGGCGGCGAGCGTGACAGTCTGCAGATGGCGCGGCTGGCCGTTGTCGACGCGATACATGTCCACGCGCATGCCGGCGGCCGGCGTGCCGTGCCAGGTGTCGAGCGCATGCATGGTCAGGCGCGGGCTCAGGCCGCCTTGCTGCACGGGGCCGGTGGTCTGGTTGGGCGCGGTCTCGGCCAGTGCGCTGCCGGCCAGCAGGGCGCCGCCGCCCAGCGTGAGCGATTGCAGCGCGAAGCGGCGGCGGCTGGCGTCGAAATCCGGGTCTTGATCGTTGCGCATATCAGGCCTCGCGCTTGTTGCGGAGTTGGCGGATGCCGACCACGACCAGCACCGCAGCCAGGATCTCGATGACGGCCACGATGTACAGGCCGGTGTTGACCTTGCCGGTCGAGGTCTTGATCAGCCCCATCACGTACGGCGCACCGAAGCCGGCGAGGTTGGAGACCGAGTTGATGAGCGCCACGCCCACTGCCGCGGCACTGCCCGCCAGGTAGCGGTTGGGCAGCTGCCAGAACACGGGAATCGCGCTCATGGTGCCGACCAGTGCGGCGGTCATGGCGAGCAGGGCGATGACCGGCGACAGCGCATTCATGCCGAGCAGCAAGGCCAGCAGGGCCATCGTCACGCCGCCCGTCAGCGCCGCGCCGCTGAAATGCCAGCGCACTTCATTGCGGCGGTCGGAGTGCGCACCGTTGGCGATCATGCCGATGGCGCCGCACAGGTAGGCCACTGCTGCGATCCAGCCCACGGCCATCGGCGTGGTGAAGCCGACGTCCTTGATGATGGTGGGGATCCAGAACGTCAGCGTGGAATTCGCGCACAGCAGGCAGAAGTAGATCGCGATCAGCAGCCACACCTTGGGGTTGGTGAAGACGCTGCGCCAGTCGTGGCCACGCTCGCCCATGGCGGCATTGTCACGCTTGAGCGCGTCGAGTACCACGCGCTTCTCGCCATCAGTCAGCCATTGCGCTTGCTCGGGCTTGTCGGTCATGTAGAACCATGCGAAGACACCGGCCAGCACCGACGGGATGCCTTCGATGACGAACAGCCACTGCCAGCCGTGCATGCCATGCACACCGCTCATCGACGTCATGATCCAGCCGGCCAGCGGGCCACCGAGCACGCCGGCGATGGCCGACGCCGACATGAACGTGCCGAACGCCCTGGCGCGCCGCTCGGACGGGTACCAGTACGTGAGATACAGGATCACGCCCGGATAAAAGCCCGCTTCGAACGCGCCGAGCAGGAAGCGCAGGATGTAGAACTGCGTGGGCGTGGTGACATAGGTCTGCAGCATGCAGATCACGCCCCAGCAGATGGTGATGCGCATGATGGTCTTCTTCGCGCCGATCTTCTGCAGCAGCATGTTCGACGGCACTTCGAACAGGAAGTAGCCGATGAAGAAGATGCCGGCGCCGAGCCCGTACACCGCCTCGCTGAACTGCAGCGCATCGAGCATCTGCAGCTTGGCAAAGCCGATGTTCACGCGGTCCAGCCATGCCAGCACCCACAGCACGCCCAGGAAGGGCAGCAGGCGCCAGGACACCTTGCGGTAGACGCTGGCTTCCGCGTCGTCCGCGGTGCCGGCGAAGATCGGCACGCCTTGTTTCGTGATGGACATGGTGTCTCCTGTCTGGTCGGTTGCATCGTGCGGCCGGGGCCCCGAAGGTGGTCCGGCGGCCGCCGTCCGTTTGGTTGGAAGCAAGTATAGGAACGCCCAGACAAGGCGGAACGGGAGTGCTGGTATAGGCTCTATAGCAGCATCAATATGGGGTGGAAAGCCTTATGGAGAGCGGGTTTGCGGGAGTTCGCGGGGCCCGCTTCCGGACCTATGGATTACCCTAGCCCGCTGGTTGCCGGACTGTTAAGCGGACAGCGAATTCGCTGGCTTGCCACGGTATGCGGGTTCGACCGCGTTGCCCTGCGGTGCGCGACACGCTACAAAGTCGGCATTGGCGGACACGGCAGCGCGGCGATTGCGCCGCCGGCTACACCCGGGCGCCATCCTCGCACAGGACTTCACCATGATCCGCGCCGACGACCCCTTCGATACTTATCTGCTGCGCGTGCTGTGCATCCTGATTGCCGAGCAGAGCGTCTCGCGCACGGCAATCCGCTTGAATCAGTCGCAGCCCGCGATCAGTTCGGCGCTCAAGCGGCTGCGCGCCATCTTCAACGACCCGCTGCTCACGCGCGAGAAGAACGTGATGGTGCCGACCGACCGCGCGTTGCAACTCGCGCGCAACGCACAGGCCGCACTCAGCGCGCTCGACAACCTTCTGGTCTCGGACGACCGCTTCGATCCCGCCACGACCGAACAGAGCTTTACCGTGGCGATGCCGGACTATCTGGCGCCGCCGTTCTTCGCGCACGTGGTCCGCGAATTCCGCCGCGCTGCGCCGCATGCGCGTCTGGCGGCCGTGCCGCTGAGCGCGACGTTCGACTATGAACAGGCCTTGTCGGAAGGCGCCGCGGACATCGTCATCGGCAACTGGCCCAACCCGCCGGAGCACCTGCACCTATCGGTATTGCTTGAGGACGAAGTGGTCTGCGTGGTCGCGCCGGACAGCGTGCACAACCAGCCCGGCAAGTTCACGCCACAGGCTTACCTTGGCGCCGCGCATATCGTGCCCACGCCCTATTCGCGCGACCAGCGCGGGCTCGTCGACTCGGGGCTCAGCACGATGCGCGTGCACCGCGACAATCGTGTGAGCTGCCCGTACTTCAATCTCGCGCCGAGCCTGATACCCGGCACCGACCTGATCCTGACCACGGGCCGCCACTTTGCCAACTATCACGCACAACACGTACCGCTGGCGGTGCTCAGGCCGCCGATCGAGTTCCCGTTCATGCGCTTCTATCAGCTCTGGCATCCATCGCGGCACCGCTCGGCCGCGCACATGTGGCTGCGCGGCATGCTGACGGCGGCGTCGCAGGAATTGCGGGATCTGCGCGACATGCAGCGCACGTAGCGCGCGCGGCAATATCGGATTCTGTTATGCGACCTATAGGGCAGCGGGCCTCGCCGCTGCCGTGGGTGCTTCCTATACTCGGCCCGTATTCAACGTCCACAACGTCCACAACGTCCACGCCTTGCCAACGCGGCGGGCCTTACGGGAGAGCAGTCCATGTCACAGTCAATCGATCTCGCGCCGGTCAACGCGCTGGACCAGGCGGGCTTTGCGCGCGTATTCGGCAGCGTGTTCGAACACTTTCCGCAGGCCGCGGCAGGGGCCTGGGCGCAGCGCCCGTTTGCCTCGGTGGCGGCGCTGCATGAGGCGATGATGGACGTGGTGCGCAAGCTCGACGACAAGGGCCAGCGCGATTTCCTGAACCTGCACCCGCTGCTGTCCGGCGCCAACATCCGCGCGGGCACGATGACGGCGGATTCGAACGCCGAGCAGAAGAGCGCGGGTCTCGATGCGATGACGGCACAGCAGGAAGACACGCTCGATCGCATGAACACGGCGTATCTCGCACGTCATGGTTTCCCGTTCATTATCTGCGTGCGGCATTACACGCGTGAGGGGATTTTTGCGCAGCTGGAGCGCCGCGTCGATCGCAGTACGCCGGTGGAGCTTGAAGAGGCGCTGGCGCAGATCGCGGCGATTACGCGCGGGCGGTTGAATGCGCGGCTGACAGCTCTGACGGATCGCTGAGCGATCGCATGGCGGCCTCTACGGAACCGAACGCGATGCGCTCCTGCTCAAGGCGCACTTGCCCCCCGAGGCGATTGCCCCGCAGGTCGTCGTAGAGTGCCTGTTCGTCGGGGCGCAGCCGCGCGAGGTCGCGAACCAGTTGGGTGTCTTCCATGCTCCATTGCTCATGGAACGCCATCAAGGTGGCCCGGTCCATCAGGAATGAGTCCACATGCCCGAACAGGTGGCGCAACTGGTCGAGGATGGCGAAGCCGTGCGTGTCGATGTCGCCCCAGTAGTGCATCCGGCAGTCTTGCAGCCACGCAACATCGGCCAGCATGCTGAAGCCGTAGCCGCTGCCAAAGATCACCATACTGTCGGGGAATGGCGGGAATGCCAGAAAATTGATCTCGTTCTCGGTGATGAAGATTCTCGTGAGGGTAGGGTTAAGTCTCGCAAAGCTCTGCGCGTCAAGCGTGACGTCAGTGCCCGCATTCATGCCGGGCAGTATCGCTTTGGCGTCGTCCAGAATGCGAAACCGCACGCGCAGCGGTTTGTCCAGGAACCCGTAGCGGCCGGCAAACTTGCCGACGCCGGAACATGTCGGATCGATCGCATCCGATGGCAGGGTCAAGTCCAGCCACTCCGTCAGGACGGCGCGATTGGCTTCGACGAACTTACTGTGAATTCCCGCGAGATCGACCTGCCGCAGATAGATTCCCGGCCGCGGATGTGCCTGTAACCAGCCCACAAGGTCCAGCAACCGCGCCCACTGATCATGCAGTTCCAGTGCGCGGAGCGGGCGCTTTGCCAGCCACGGCACCAGCAAAGGCTGGCGCTCACGTGTTGAAGCCAACAAGGCAGCAAAGCGGCTGAATTCCTGCCGCTTCCCAAGCAGCCTGGCCGCATCGTCCAGCGTGTCGATCCATGCCGCCACCGGCACGGCATTGGCGCCAAAGACGCGATGCCGGAACTCGCGCATTTCCAGCCGGCAATGCGGCATCTCGGCGAGTTCTGCGATCCAGCGGCGCGCCGCTTCGAAGTTGTAGGTCAGCTCGGCCGAACTTGGGCCGCGCAATGCCAGCCGCAGCGGGAACTGCGATTCGCCGGAAACTGTAGCGGCAAGCAATGCGCCGCGGTCCCATTGCTTTTGGAGCTGGGCGCGCAGATCAGCAGGACGGGTCCAGTTCATCCGGTCATCCTCGCTTTCTCTGCGCGGTATTCCTCGATCGACAGATTGCGCACCTTCGACGAGCGGCCTTCGTCATTCTGGATAAAGGCAACACCGCAGACAAAGGGCTCGATGATGTGGATCTTCTGCAATGGCGTGACAATGAGCAGTTGCAAATTGAGCTGCGCGAAAAGCTTCAGCCCGTACTGCGCCGACTCATCCGAACCGCGTCCGAAGGCTTCATCGATCACGACAAAGCGGAACGAGCGCGATCGCACCGCACCCCATTCGAGACCGAACTGGTAAGCGAGGCTGGCAGCCAGAATAGTGTAGGCAAGCTTCTCCTTCTGGCCACCAGACTTGCCACCCGAATCGGAATAGTGCTCATGCTCGGTGCCGTCTTCACGCCACCGCTCGCTGGCGCCGAAGAAGAACCAGTTGCGCACGTCGGTGACTTTGCTGGTCCAGCGGCGGTCCTGATCGGTCAGGCCGGCACGTCCGCGGAAGCGTTCGATGATGCGCTTGACCTGCAGGAACTTTGCTTCCGAATATTGGCTGTCTTCCGAGCCAGTCAGTGCGCCCTCGGTGCAGGCACGCAGGTCTGACTGGAATTCCCGGACCTCCGCATCAGGCGTGGGCTGCGCTTCCAGCTTGATGTAGCGCCCCGGGTTGTAGTCGATCTTCGTGAGCGATTCGTTGATCCGCTCCACGCGTTCCCGGATCGTCTGCTGCTCCTTGCCGAGCTGCGCGTTGAAGTTCGCGATCTCGTTGATGGTGTTGACGTTGAGCAGCTCCTTGAAACGGGCTTCGAAGCGCGGCAGGTCGTCAGCCCTGAGCTTGTCGAGCATCTTGTGGTACTCAAAGCCCGCGGCCACGCTGGCGTCGATCTCGCTGGTCTCCAGCTTGAATTCCTGCTTGTAGTCGGACATGGCCTGGACGATGCGTTCGCTGAGGCGGTCCAGCTTCTTGCGTTCCGCATCGAGCCGGCCCTGCAGCGCGGTTCGCATGTCGCTCTCGCGGCCATCGCAGGCTTCGACGGTCAACGTGTGCTCGCCGAGCGTCTCTGCCCGCATGGCATCCAGCGTTTCCACTGGCACAAGCTGCGCAACGTCGGTAGTGGCATCCAGCGTTGCCTGCGCTTGTTGCCGAAGCGCCTCCGCGTCGGCTTTTCTGCCTTCTGCTTTGGAGCGCTTGTCCCGATGGTCTTCGTGCTGCTGCTCGGTGTCTTCCAGTGCCGCCGAGACTTCCTTCAGCCGGTCCGAAAGCTGTCTCAGCATGTCAGAGGCGGATTCCAGCCGCTGCTTTTCTTCGGCCAGCCGGGCGGCTTCCTTGGCCGGTGTCTGCCAGTCGATTTCCTCGAAGCTGATGAACATGTCCAGGCGCGATAGCGCTGCCAGCCGTTCCCTGAGCGTGGTGCGTTCGGTGGTCAGCGTGGTGATACGTTCAGCAAGATCGCCAAGCTGCTTTGCCAGCGTTCTGGCCGAAGCCTCGAGCGTGGCAATCTTCTCTGCGTTACTCCAGCCGAGCACATAGCGGCTGCGATCATCGAGCCGATGGCGATCATCCTTCTCATGCCGCTCACCCGGCATCTTGATCTGCCCCGCCCGCGTGACGGCGCGGGTTTCACGCCGGAACTGCTCGTGCGTGGCGCAGCATGCGACGTCAAAGCGGTTGGAGACTTCGCGTTCCAGCCACGTGTAGAACGGTGAATCGGGCTTGAAGGCGAGCTTCCGGACGAGCGAATCGCGGTGCAGCTCCTGGGGCGTTGCCCTGCCGCCTTCGCGCACGCGGAAGTACACCAGGCGCCCCTTCAGATGCGTGCGGTCGACCCAGTCGGCCACTGACGGATACAGTTCGTCCGGAACCAGCAGCGACAGGCCGAAGTTTCGCAGCAGACGTTCCGCCGCCCCTTCCCAGTCGCGCTCTTCCTCGCGGACCTGTAGCAATTCGCCGGCGAACGGCATGTCGTCCTCGGCAATATCCAGCGCGTGGCACAGTGCAGCGCGCATCATCACTTGTTCGTTCGGGATGTTGCTGCGGCGCGCCTTCAGGCTGCGGATTTCCTCTGTCAGGCTGTCGTGCTGCTGCTTGCCCTGGCGCATCGAGACGCCGTGCTCAGTGAGGACATTCTCGACTTCCGCCTCGCGCGCCCTGGATTCATCGGCCAGCGCCGTGAAGCGCTTCTTCAGCGCGAGAAAGCCAGGTTCGGTCTCAGGCACTCCCTCGCCAACTTCATGCAGAAGCTGCGCATAACGCTTCGACTTCTCCGTGCGCTTTGCCTGCTCGGCCTGCTGCAGGCGGACGGATTCCGCAAGGCGTTCGATGCGGTCGCCGCCGTTCTCCGCAATCTGCCGGCGCAGGTCCGATTCCTCGCCGCGCTGGGTAGAACGGCGTTCTTCGAGCCGCTTCACATGCGCGTTCTGTTTTTCCCACTCTTCCTCAAGGTTGGCGATGCGCTTGTCCAGCAGCCCCAGTTTCAGCGTGGCGAAGTAGGGCCGCAGCGCGTCTCGGCAGACGCGCAGTTGTTCGGACTCGGCCGTCAGCGTGGCATGCCGTTCGCAATCTTCGACCAAGGGTGTCAGTATGAATTCTTGCCGCTTTGCCTTGAGTACGGCTTCGTGCGCACGGGCCAGGTCATCGAAGTGACCGAGCAATGCCTCGATGCGCGGCGCCACGTCGAACGGCTCGAGCATGTGGCTGCGCACGAAGTCGGTCAGATTGCCGACGGACTTCATCGAGACGGTCTGGTGGAACAGCTCCAGCGCCTGTTCGTTCTCGATGCCGAAGCGCCGGCGGAACCATGCGCCGTACGGCGGAAACCCGTCGAAGATCTCGGCCTTCAGGCCGCGCAGCCTCTTGCGCAGCGCCGTGATGTCCGAGCCGAAACGGGAGAAGTCGCGCGCGATTGACAGGTCGCCCTCTGCGCCCACATAGAAGCGCGCAGGCTGGCCGTGCGGCTCCTTCATCCAGAACACCTGCGCCAGGCTGACCGTCTGGTCATATCCGGCGTTGTGGAACACGCCAAGGATGACGGAGTAGCTGTTCTGATCGCGCAGCGCTACCGGCCGGGCGGTGCCTGTGGTTTCGTTGCGCTCGGACTTGTAATAGCCAAGCACGTAGCTGCGCAGCGTGCGTTCGCGGCTTTCCGCACCGGCGGCCTTGTTGTAGGCGATGCGTTGTGCGGGCACCAGCAGCGTGGTCACCGCATCGACCAGCGTCGACTTGCCAGAACCGATATCGCCAGTCAGCAGTACATTCCGGCCATCGGGGTGGATCGCCCAGACGCGTTCGCCGAAGGTGCCCCAGTTGAACACCTCCAGCCTGTGCAGGCGGAAGCCGGACAGTGCATCGTCTTCGGCAAAGTCGAGTGAGAGGGAGGTCGGGTCATGCATCGTTGGCACTGTCCTTCTTGTCACGGCCGTCGCGGGCCGACTCGCCGGAAAGGGAGACCTGGTAGGCAGCGAGGCGTGTATCGAACTCCGACAGCCACTGGGCGTCGACAAAGGCTTTCAGGATCCGCTGCACTTCGTACGCCGTGACGTTGTTCTCGTGGCCGGCACCCGGTTTCAGACGGCGCAGGAAGCCGAGCTCTACGATCTTGTTCACGTGGCTTTCGATCTGGTCGATCAGCCGCGCTTCGTTGGTGCCCGCAGGCAGGAAGACGCGCAGCAGTTCGGCGATCTCGTCCAGCGTCAGGATCAGCCGGGTATCGCCTCCGGTGGCATCGAACTCGGCCAGCTTCTTGCGCAGCAGCGCGAGCGTCAGGCTGACGGGAAACGACAGTGGTCGTCTGGCGATCAACCGCGGCACGCGCGCCGTGTCGTCATCGTCTTCCGAACCCGGCCTGGAGCGCAGGAAGGCATAGCCTTCGGCCTCGTCGAGCACAAGCTCCAGGCCCAGTACGGCGACGTAGTCGCGCACGGTGGTCTGGAGGCTGGTCAGCGCATGCCAAGGCGCAGCATCCGTTTCGCGGTAGAGCACGCCCTTGAGCAACGGGATGACGACGGCGGACAGCTCGGGATCGGCGGGGTTTCTCGACGCAGCCTGGTTCGGCTCCGGGGTTTCAGTGAGTTCGAGGTCTTCCATCGTAGTGTTAGCGGACAAAGATAACTCGGGGAAGTTTGGCCTGCCTGACAAGCGTGCCAGCCTCTGGCGACTCAACGGTCCATTGGACGGTTTCAGTGGCGTTTTCATCCACGACAGTGTCAAAGGTATCGCTGGCAAGCTGCAGGTAAGCCACCAGTTCCGCCAGCCCGTGCTGGAGCGGCTGCATGCGGCACACCTCCTGCAGGGTCACCTGCTGGCGGCCCTGCAGCGCTTGCCGCACATGGGCCATCAGCCGTGCCTTGTCCACGACGATCTGCGAGAACAGGGAGCCTGCGTCCACCTCGGCGCCGCCGCCCTCGATGTCCACGTCTGCGATGCGCGGCTTGACGGTGGGGGTGAATAGTGGCCGCTCCATGGGCAATTCCAGTTCCACAGCAGTGTCGGCCATTGCCATGATGTTGCCGGCTGGTGGCGCGTCGCGCAGGCCGAGTGCCTTGGTCTCGATGCCGCGCAGCAGGTCCATGATGCGCCGGTTCTCCAGCCATGCCTTGTCGTCGAGAAAGCGGCGCAACTGCTGGGACAGCTGGGCGACGGTGCGCTGCGTGTGCTCGCCGGCCTCGAGCCAGTCATAGTGGACGCGCCGCAGGCGGGTGTCGGGCCCGAGTTCGCTGACCGGCGGCAGCGCCAGGATGTACGCCAGCAGCGTGGACAGCTCTTCCTGGCGGCGACTGCTCATCAGGAAGTCCCAGAAAGCGCGGAAGCTGCGGCCCTGATCCGAATCGGCAATGGCGTCGCGCTCGCCCATGATTTCCTCGAGCAGCGCACCCTTGGAACCTTCCCACAGCGCGATGCGCTCGCGCACGCGGCGATCGAGCGCGCGGAAGTTGTCCTCGACCTCGCGGAAGTCCGTCAGCAGCTCGCGGGCCAGCGACGTGAACTGCTGGAACCGGTCCTTCAGTGCCGTGTCGTCGAGGAGGTCGAGCTCTCCGGCGAGAACGCGCGAAATTTCGGCGTCGATCTCGTCCCGGCGCTTGTGCAGTTCGGCAATTCGGGCTTTCGGGTCGGCCTGCGTGCCGTCGTGCATCTGCTTGAGAAGGTCGAACAGGGTCAGCAGGCGGGACTCGGTGCCGACGAAGCTGCGTTCCGCGAGCGTACCCAGCCATGCCAGCGCCTTCTCGGTGGCGGCGGTCAGATCGAACTGCGGTTCGTCGGAGCCCTGGCGGTAGAACTTGCGCAGCCAACCCTTTTCATTGGCGGCCCAGTCGTTCAGGTAGTCGAGCGCAGGCTTCGGGAAGGCATCGGGGCCAAGGCGCTCGCGCAGCGCGAATAGCTCGTCTTCCAACGCCTCCGCCAGGTCGGGCTGGCTGATCGACCGCAGGTTTGGTGCCACAAATACACGGTGCAGGAAGGAGGCCACTAATGACGCGTGGTCGGAACGCAGCAGCCGCCAGGCCGGGTGGCTCTGGCGCAGCCGTTCGAGGGTGTCGTATTCGAGGCTCAACGTTGAAGGCCCTGGCTGGATTAGCAGGCGCACGGATAACGCGAGCGGGGCGGTGGCCGGGATCGACAGACGCCGGCGCGGCGTAGGCGCGGGTGTGCTGGCATTTTACGCCAGGGATCACGCGCGCTGTCCCTCCAGGTGGGGGATAGGGGAGATGCTCGCCGGCCATGGCGAGGACTGCGACCACAAGGAGGCTCCGGCCGGGTGTATCGCCGACTGGGTGTGGCCTCGCGTCATCCCAGCCTGAACTGTCCCACCGCCCCCGCCAGGCTCGCCGCCTGCGTCTGCAACGCCGACGCCGCAGCCGTAGACTGCTCCACTAGCGCCGCGTTCTGCTGCACCATCTCGTCAAGCTGCGTCACCGCCTTGTTGACTTCGTGAATGCCGCGCGTCTGCTCGATGGCGGCGTGCGTGATTTCGGAGATGATGCTCGTCACCTTCGACACGTTGCTGACGATCTCGTGCATGGTCTCGCCGGCACGCTGCACCTGGCCGGAGCCAGTCGTCACGCTGCCTACGGTCGTTTCAATCAACGTCTTGATTTCCTTGGCGGCCTGCGCGCTGCGTTGCGCCAGTGCGCGCACTTCGCCCGCTACCACCGCGAAGCCGCGGCCCTGGTCGCCGGCACGTGCGGCTTCCACGGCCGCGTTGAGCGCGAGGATGTTGGTCTGGAACGCGATGCCTTCGATCACGTTGATGATGTCCGACACGCGCACCGACGCGCTTTCGATCTCGCCCATGGTGCTGATGACTTCACCGATCACCACGCCGCCGCTCTCGGCCACGCGCGACGCTGCGCCAACCGATGCATTGGCCTGCTGAGCCGAGTTGGCCGATTGCGAGACCGTGGCCGTGATTTCTTCCATCGACGCGGCGGTCTGCTCAAGGCTGGCCGCGGCGCTTTCCGTGCGGCGCGACAGGTCGATGTTGCCGGCGGCGATTTCCTCGGACGCGGCGCGCACAGATTCGCTGGTGTCGCGGATGTCGCGCATGACGGTGCACAGCTTGTCGGCGAACGTGTTGAACGCCACGGCGATCTGCGCGACTTCATCGCGGCCGTTGGCGGGCAGGCGTTGCGTCAGGTCGCCGCTGCCGGAGCCGATGGCGCGCATCGCGTCGCGGATCTGCGACAGGCGGCGGAACGATACAGCCGTCACGGCGCCGGTCACGGCTGCAGCCACGCATGCAATCACAAGCAGCGCGACGATCGAGGCGATCAGCGTCGAACGCATGCCGGCGGTGGCTTCCGACTTGTCGAGGGCGACGATCACCATCCAGTCCGAGTTCGGGATCTCGCGTGCGCGCAGCAGCTTGGCGGTGCCGGCGACTTCGACCTCAAGCGGTTCCGTGGCGCCCGGCAGCGCCGCGAGCTTGTCTGCGCCGAGCGCGGGCACCAGTTCCGACACCGGCTTGAGCGTGAGCTTGTCGTCGGGGTGCGCGACGATCAGGCCGTTCTTCGACACCAGCATGCCGAAGCTGGCCGGCGTCGGGTGGATGGCCTTGACGTTGGCGATGACAGTGTCCATGGCCACGTCGCCGGAGACGACGCCTTTCACGCCACCATCGCGCACGATGGGTACGGAGAATGCGACCACCAGCTTGCCGCTGCCGGCATCGACATAGGGCGGCGTCACCACCGGCTTGCCGGCGCCCACGGCCTGCTTGTACCAGGGGCGGCCGGTGGGGTCGTAGCCGGGCGGGATGCCGGTCGGGTTCGAGAATTTGGCGGTCTTGTCCGCGTAGCCGACGTAGACGTTGGTGAATCCGCCGGCATCGGCGATCTGCCTGAGTGCGGCATCAGGGTCGGGCTGCAGCACGGCATCCTGCAGCGAGTTGATCATCTGGCTGTGCGATGCGACCCAGTCGTTGATGGCAGCAGCATGGCCGTTCTGCACGGCGGTCAGGCTGCTGTCGATGGCTTCGTTGTTATAGCGGCGTGCGACAAGCTGGCTGAGCGCCGCGTTGACCGCGAGGGCGACTACGACAATGGCCACGCAGAGGGCCATGATCCGGGCGCGGATGGTTGTGAACATGAGATGGGATCCTTCGTAGGGATTCACTGGGGGCGTTTAGGGGTGTGGGTTGGCCACGTGGCTGTATACGGAGCCCTTGTGCGTGACTTGAGCGCAACCCCACAGAATCTGGGAAATCCCCCACTTTTCGTGCATCTTTGGTCGCTTTTGGCTGACTATTGTCTGTAGTGCGATGCATTTCGATCCGGTTGTTCCACCCCGAAAGCAGATAGACTCCAGCGAATCCCCCAGTGGAGAACCGGCATGGCAACGCGTACATCGCACGATGGTTCAGGCAAGGCTCCGTTGATACGCGTCGGCATCGGCGGATGGACCTACGCGCCGTGGCGAGACAACTTCTATCCGGCCGGGCTCGCGCAGACGCGCGAACTCGAATACGCGAGCCGCCACCTGACGGCCATCGAGATCAACAGCACCTATCACGGCACGCAGAAGCGCACGTCGTTCGCCAAATGGCGCGACGAGACGCCCGATGATTTCGTGTTTTCTGTGAAGGCGTCGCGCTTTGCCACCAACCGCCGCGTGCTGGCGGAATCGGGCGAGTCGATCGCGCGCTTTATCGACAGCGGCATTGCGGAGCTGGGCCCGAAGCTTGGCCCGCTGGTCTGGCAGTTCGCGCCAACCAAGCAGTTCGATGCCGAGGACTTCGAAGCCTTCCTGCAGTTGCTGCCCGATTCGGTGGAGGGCGTGAAGCTGCGCCACGTGCTGGAGGTTCGGCATGACAGCTTCCTGTCGCCGGACTACCTGAAGCTGGCGCGCAAGTACAAGGCTGCGACGGTCTACACCGACTCGCCCAAGTTTCCATCGATGGCTGACCTGAGCGGCGACTTCGTCTACGCGCGCCTGATGGACAGCAGCGAAAAGCTGACAACGGGTTACGGGCCAAAGGCGCTGGACGCGTGGGCCGAGCATGCGCGCACGTGGGCCGCGGGCAAGGCGCCGGCAAATCTGGAGCAGCTGGAGGACAAGCAGCCGGCCGCCAAGCGGCGCGAAGTCTTCATCTTCTTCATCAACGGCGCCAAGGAGCGGGCCCCCGCGGCCGCGCAGGCATTGCTGTCGCGCCTTGGCTGGGAACCGCAGGAACAGGTACCGGCGAAGGTGCCGGCGAAGGCCTCCGCGAAGAAACGTGCCTGATCTTCCGGCTGGCCCATTGACCCCGCGTTGCTACAATCCGGCATGAACACAAGCTCCCTGCCCCCGCAAGCCGGCGCTGCCGCGCCCGCCGCCGAATTCTCCACCCTGCCCCTGGCGCCGGCCATGCTCGCCACGCTGGCCCAGCTCGGCTATGACGAGATGACGCCGATCCAGGCCGCGAGCCTGCCGCTGACGCTCGCCGGCCACGACCTGATCGCGCAGGCCAAGACCGGCAGCGGCAAGACCGCCGCGTTCGCGCTGGCGCTGCTGCACCGGCTCGATGCGCGCCGCTTCGACGTCCAGGCCATGGTGCTGTGCCCCACGCGCGAGCTGGCCGACCAGGTCACGCAGGAAATCCGCCGCCTTGCCCGGGCCGAAGAGAACGTGAAGGTGCTGACGCTGTGCGGCGGCTCGCCGATGCGCCCGCAGGTGGACAGCCTGGTGCACGGCGCGCACGTCGTGGTGGGCACGCCGGGCCGCATCCTCGACCATATCGACCGTGGCAGCCTCGAACTGTCCGCGATCAACACGCTGGTGCTCGACGAAGCGGACCGCATGCTCGACATGGGCTTTTTCGACGATATCTCTTACGTCGCCAGCCGCTGCCCGCGCGAACGCCAGACGATGCTGTTTTCGGCCACGTATCCGGCGGGCATCGACAAGCTCAGCCAGAAGTTCCTGCGCAAGCCGCAGGAAGTAAAGCTGGCCGAAAAACACGATAGCTCGAGCATCCGCCAGTATTTCTATGAAGTCGAGGAAGGCGAGCGGCTCGCTGCGGTGGGCCGCCTGCTCGATCATTTCCGCCCGGCCAGCACGCTGGCGTTCTGCAACACCAAGGCGCGCTGCCGCGACCTGGTCGACCTGCTGCGCGGCCAGGGTTTCCAGGCGCTGGCGCTGCATGGCGACCTGGAGCAGCGTGACCGCGATCAGGTGCTGGTGCAGTTCGCCAATGGCAGCTGCTCGGTGCTGGTGGCGACCGACGTGGCCGCGCGCGGGCTGGATATCGCCCAGTTGGAGGCGGTGATCAACGTGGAAATCACGCCCGACCCGGAAGTGCATATCCACCGCATCGGCCGCACCGGCCGTGCCGGCGAGGAAGGCCACGCGTTCAGCCTGGTCAGCATGGATGAGATGGGGCGCGTGGGCAACCTGGAGCAGCATCACGGCGGCGAGTTCGAATGGCACCCGCTGGCCGAACTGCGCGCCGCGAGCACCGAGCGCCTGCTGCCGCCGATGGTCACGCTGCAGATGCTGGGCGGCCGCAAGGAAAAGATCCGGCCCGGCGATATCCTCGGCGCGCTGACCGGCGAGGCCGGCTTCACCAAGGAACAGATCGGCAAGATCAACGTGATGGAGATGTCGACCTACATCGCGGTGGATCGGGCCATCGGGCGTGAAGCCGTGCGCCGGTTGAACGCCGGGAAGGTGAAAGGCAAAAAAGTGAAGGTGAGGATGCTGACCGAGTGAGCCGCGTCCGCATGGGGGCCACCGCATAGTTTCTCGCAGATCTGACTTCACGAAGATTCGTGTAAGTCACCCTGTAAGGCCGCCCGATCCTTTGCTAATCTGGATGGACATGGCATCTCTGCCGTACCGCATGATCGACAGAAGAGGGAGTGGGTGATGAAAACCGCACGCCAGGTCTTAGAGTCCAAGCCGACGCAGGCCATCTTCAGCATTCCGCCCACGGCGACGGTGTATGCCGCGCTGCAGCTGATGGCGGAAAAAGGCATCGGCGCCGTGCTGGTGATGGAGCACGGCAAGATTGTTGGCATCCTGAGCGAGCGTGACTATGCGCGCAAGGTGATCCTGATGCAGCGCTCGTCGCGCGATACGCTGGTGCGCGACATCATGACCTCCTCGGTCATCTATGTCAGCGGAGACCAGAGCACCGACGAGTGCATGGCGCTGATGACCAAGCACCGCATGCGCCACTTGCCGGTGATGAACGGCGAGGACTTGGTCGGCATGCTGTCGATCGGTGACCTGGTGAAGGACATCATCTCCGAGCAGCAGTTCATCATCGAGCAGCTCGAGCATTACATCCACGGCGGCAGTCGCTAGCACGCCACCTGCCGTACCTCCACGCGGGCGACTGCCGGTCGCTACGGCAGCGCCCGTGCGCGCGGCCGCTGTGTTGCAGCGCCGCCGCACGCGATAGACGATAACCGCATATAATTATGCGGTTACTGAATAAACGTATCCGGCTTCTTCCGCCACGGCCTTGCGCCGTCACCGCGCGGATTCAATACCTGGCCGGTCAATTCCCCAGTTTTGCGTGCGCAGCCACATGGCTGCCGCCTGTCGTTGTCTGCCCATGTCCTCGCTTACCCCGGCCAGCCAGGCCAACACTTCCATTCCGCTTGCCGCCGCTCCCGATCACCAGGCCATCATGCGCGTGATCGGCGGCATCGTGCTGTGCATCCTGCTGGCGGCGCTCGACCAGACCGTGGTGATCCCGGCCGTGCCGGCGATTGCCAATGACCTGAACGGCTTCGGTCACCTGTCGTGGATCGTGACCGCGTACCTGATCACCTCGACCGTCGCCACGCCGCTGTACGGCAAGCTGTCCGACAACTTTGGCCGGCGCCGGCTGCTGATGGTGGCGATCACGCTGTTCATCCTGGCTTCGGTGGCGTGCGCGATGGCGCAGTCGCTCGGGCAGCTGATCCTGTTCCGCGCGCTGCAAGGCATCGGCGGCGGCGGGCTGATGTCGCTCGCGCAGGCGGCCATTGCCGACGTGGTGGCGCCGCGCCAGCGCGGCCGTTACCAGGGCTACCTGGCCACGGTGTGGGCGGTGGCGTCGATCGCCGGTCCGCTCGTGGGCGGCTGGGTGTCGGACCACCTGTCGTGGCGCTGGCTGTTCTGGATCAACCTGCCGCTGGGCGGGCTGGCGATGCTGCTGTGCTACCGCGGCCTGGCCATGCTGCCGGTGCGCGGCGGCCGCGCACGCGTGGACTGGCTGGGCGCCCTGCTGCTGGCTGCGGCCATCGTCGCATTCCTGCTCGCGATGAGCTGGGGCGGCGATGTGTTCGACTGGATCTCGCCGCAGCTGGGCATGCTGGCGGTGGTCACAGTGGCCGCTGTCACCGGGCTGGTCTGGCAGGAGCGGCGTGCCGCCGATCCGATGCTGCCGCCGCGGCTCTTTGCCAACCGTGCCTATGTGATGGGCGTGGCAGCTTCGGCGCTGGCCGCGCTGAACATCTTCCTGTGCATCTTTGCCCTGCCGCTGCATTTCCAGCTCGTGCGCGGCGCCGATGCGTCGATGTCGGGGCTGCTGGTGGTGCCATTCCTGCTGGCCACGGTGGCGGGCAATTTCATCGTGGCGTGGCTCGCGCCGCGCGTGGGCCGCATGCGCGGCATCCTGACGGCCGGCTTCATTGCCGGTGCGATCGGGCTGGCAGTGCTGGCACTCGCTACGCCCGCCGTGCCGGTCGCCGTGGTGCTGCTGGCGATGGCCGTCGGCGGTACAGGCCTCGGCATGGTCATGGTCGGCACGCTGATGAGCGTGCAGAACGTGCTGGAGCGCCGCGACACGGGCGCTGGCACCGGCGCCCTGCTGGTGCTGCGCTCGCTCGGCAGCGCCTTGGGCGGCGCGCTCGCCGGTACGCTGCTCACGCTTGAATTCCGCCACGCCACGGCCGCTGCCGGGGTGACGCAGGCGCTGGATCTCGGCGCGCTGCGGCATGGCAGCGAAGCGTTCGCGCAGCTATCTCCGGCAGTGCGCCAGATACTTTCGGCCGGTGTCGAATCGGGCTTCCAGCTGATCTTTGCCGTAGGCGCGGTCGCCGCGCTCCTGGCGCTTGGCATCGTGCGCTGCATGCCGGACATTGAGCTGCGCGGTAGCGTCACGGAACACGCCGCCACGCTGGCCATGGACTGAGCCGCCGGCCGGCGCCAGACCAGGCATCGGCGTAGACTATCGCGTACCCGATACAGCGAGCCGCCCCTAATGGAGACAGGAGACATCGCATGAACCGCCGCCAGACCGCCCTCGCCGCTTCCGTGCGCCCTGCCATGCTTGTCATCGCGCTTGCCGCTGCCAGCGCCGCACTGCTGCTGCATCCGGCGCACGCCGCTGACAAGCCTGCCGCTCTCCCGGCCGCAGCCCCGGCAGGCAACTGCCCGGCCTCGCTCAACTTCCAGTTCCCGCGCTTGCAGGACGAAGCACCGCAGAACCTGTGCCAGTACGCTGGCAAGGTCGTGGTGGTGGTCAACACCGCGAGCTATTGCGGTTTCACGCCGCAGTATGAAGGGCTGGAGGCGCTGTACAGCAAGTACCGCGACCGCGGGCTGGTGGTGCTGGGCTTCCCGTCCAACGACTTCTCGCAGGAGCCGGGGTCGGCCAAGGAGATCGCCGACTTCTGCTACAACACCTACGGCGTCAAATTCCCGATGCTGGGCAAGTCTCACGTGCGCGGCGGTGACGTCAATCCGATGTACGCGCTGCTGGCAAAGGAAACCGGCACCACGCCGAAGTGGAACTTCTACAAGTACCTGATCGACCGCAACGGCAAGGTGGTGGGCAGCTACAACAGCATGACCACGCCCGACGACAAGCAATTCGTGGCGAAGATCGAGCAGTTGCTGGCCGGCCCGCGCTGAGCGGCCCGCATCCTGTCTTTCGATTGCAACAGCCCGGCCATGGCCGGGCTGTTTTGCTTCCTGGGGTTGCGCTTCACCGGCGCTATGTGAGCTACAGTCGTGCCCGGACTGAGCCGTCCTCAGGCGAGCAGCTGTGCCAGCGCCGGTGGCAGGCCGGCGTTGGGCTTGCGCGGCGGGCGCGCGAAGCTGCCTTCGCGCGTGTTGCCGGGCTGCAGTGCCACCAGCGATTCGCAATGCCGTACGGCACTGCTGACGCCATCGACAACCGGCACCGGGATGCGGCCCTTGAGCGAACGGGCCAGGCCCGCGAGCGGCGCACCGGCGACGATGATCACGTCGGCGCCATCCTGACGTACTGCCTGCAGGCTAAGTTCTTCCAAACGCGCGGCATGGTCTTCCTGCACGCTGCCGATATCGCGCAGCGGCTCCTGCAGCGAACGGACGCTCGCCAGGCGCGAGGAGAGTCCATTGCTCGCCACGCATTCGCGATACCACGCCTCGATACGATGCGAGATCGCGATGATCGAGAAGCGCTGGCCGAGCAGGCATGCACTGGCCAGCGCGGCTTCGGTCATGCCGACCACGGGCACGTCGAACAGCTCCTTGAGTCCGGCCAGGCCAGGATCGCCGAACGCGGCGACCACAAGGCCGTCGAACTTGCCGGCGTGTTCGGCCGCAGCGCAGGCGGTCGCGTAGCCGCCGACCAGTGCCTCGAAGCGCGTTTCGATATACGCCACGCCGAACGGCGCCGTGGCCATGGTGATGTTCGTATCGGGCGAGGCAGTGCGCAGGGCTTCCGCGTGAATCAGGTCGGTGACCGACTCGCTGATGTTGGGGTTGACGATCAGGAGGTTCATATCGGGTTTGCGATGTTTCGGGTTCAGACCTCGGGTTGGCCGGCTTCGAGGAACCTGCCGCGTCCGGCAGCGGGCTCCAGGTACTCGCCATCGCGCACCAGCATGTCGCCGCGCGAGAAGCACGTCACGGGCCAGCCGGTGACGTCGATGCCTTCATACGGCGTGTAGTCGACCGCATGGTGCAGGGCGCTGTTGGTGATACGCACCTTGCGCACCGGGTCCCACAGCACGATGTCGGCATCGGCGCCGACCGCGATGGTGCCTTTGCGCGGATAAAGGCCATAGATCTTGGCCGGGCGATACGAAGTCAGCTCGACGAACTGGTGCAGCGACAGCCTGCCCTGCGCGACGCCGTCGAACAGCAGTGGCAGGCGCGTTTCGATGCCGGGCACGCCATTGGGAATGTGGTCGAACGAATGCTCGGTGCTGCCGCCAAGCTTCTTGCCTTCGGGATCGTCGTAGTTGAACGGTGCATGGTCCGACGAGAACACGCTGAACACGCCGTTCACCAGTGCGCGCCACACGGCGGCCTGGTTCTCCGGATCGCGCGGCGGCGGGCTGCATACGCACTTGGCGCCTTCGTAGCCATCGTCGCCGGGCAGGCCCATGTCGTCGGCGGTGAGGTACAGGTACTGCGGGCACGTCTCGGCCAGGATTTTCAGTCCCCTGCCCTGTGCCCAGCGAATCTGCTCGATCGCTTCCTTGCCCGACACATGCACGATCAGGATCGGTACGTCGACGAGTTCCGCGAACGTGATGGCGCGGTGCGTGGCCTCGCGCTCGACCGGCGCGGGACGTGCAAGTCCGTGGAAGCGCGGAGCGATGCGCCCTTCCCCGGTCAGCTTGTCGGTCAGCCACGAGATGCAGTCGGAGTTCTCTGCATGGACCATCACGAGCGCCTTGTGTTCGCGCGCGACGTCGAGCACTTCCAGCATTTCGCGATCCGACAGCTTGAGGTCGTCATAGGTCATGTAGACCTTGAACGAGGTATAGCCCTTGCGGATCAGCGTGGGCAGTTCGTCCTGCAACACGGTGGGCGTGGGGTCGGCCACGATCAGGTGGAACGCGTAGTCGATCACGGCGCGGCCTTCGGCACGGCGATGGTAGTCCGCCACCGCGGCCTTGAGCGAAGCGCCCTTTTCCTGCGCGGCGAACGGGATCACTGTGGTGGTGCCGCCGCACACGGCCGCGCGCGTGCCGGTGAAGAAATCATCGGCCATGCGCATGCCGTCAGGCATGGGCTGGTCGAGGTGGCAGTGGCCGTCGACACCGCCGGGCAGCGCGAGCAGGCCGGTGGCATCGACTTCGCGGTTGCCTTGCGGCAGGCCGTGGCCGAGCGCGACGATGCGGCCGTCGCGCACGCCGATATCGCACTGGAACCGATCCGAAGCGGTGACCACGTCGGCATTGCGGATCACGAGGTCGAGGGTGTTGTCTGCGGGCATGGTCATCACTCCGATTCGTTGATGATGTCGCTTTACTCGACTTCGCGGAACAGCCGGCCCCAGCCGGTCAGCGCGCGCGTGTCCACGCCTGCCAGGCGCAGCGACTTCCACACCACGGTGGAGATGGTGTCGTACACGGGAATGCCGGTCTCGGCTTCCAGCGCTTCCACCAGGTGCGCGGCGCGCAGGTTGGTGCAGAACGTGGTGATGGCCTGCGGCTTGTCCTTGGCGAGTTCGCGCACCATGGTGCGGATGGTGTCCTCTTCGACTTCGGCGAAGCTGTAGTTCACGTGCAGCTCCAGGTGGCGTTCGAGCGAGCAGTCGAAGCCGCTGCGCGCGTAGTTGGCGATGATGCGCTGCTGCACGTCGTTGAGGTACGGCGTGGCCAGGCCGAAACGGCGTGCGCCGGTCTTTTCGAGGATCTCGTTGAGTGCCAGTACCGAAGTGGTAGCGGGGATACCGGTGGCTTCGGTGATCTGCTTGCACAGCGCTTCATCCTTGTCGAAGCCGAGCCAGCCCGACGAGGTGCCGTTCCACGCGATCACGTCGACACGCGCGTCGGCCAGCAGGCGTGCGGCGCCCAGGATCTTCTCGAGATCGAACTGGCCCAGGGCCTGGTCGCGCAGCGAGATCTCGGTGACGGTAAAGCGCGAGAAATGCGCGCTCACGTTGGGCAGGCCGCTGACCATCGCGCTGGTAATCGGTTCGAGCGCGGTATTGGAAGACGGCGTCAGCATGCCGAGGCGGATTTGCTTGGTCATTGCAGTAGTTCTCAGGAGTGGTGCGGGCGCCGTCATCGGCGCCTCGCAAGTTGTTGTGTCGTGGCTTACTGTTCGGGCTTGTCGTTGAAGGCGAGGGCGGTGCCGGGCACGCGCTGGCTCGTGCGTGCCAGTTCGAGCTCCTTCTGCAGCGCGGCCTGCCGGGCTGCATCGGGATGCACGGTCTTGCCGGCCTGCAGCGCGGGCAGCACGTAGTCGTTCACCATGCGCCGGTACAGGTCGAGGTACGCCGCGTCGCGCAGGCCGCCTTGCGTGGACATGATGCTGTTCATCACGATGACGGCGTTCTGCTTGGGCAGCACAGTGATGAACTGGCCCTTGTAGCCCATGGCGCTGAACTCGCGCTCGCTCTTCACGATGTTATTGATCCAGCAGTAGAAGCCGTAGTCGGGCGCCGGGCCGGACGGCGTGGTCATGCGCGCGACCCATGAGGCCGGCACGACCTGCTGGCCGTTCCAGCGGCCCTGGTTCAGCATCAGCATGCCGAGCCGCGCCATGTCGATCGAGCGCAGGCGCAGGCCCCAGCCACCGGATACGGCGCCCTTGCCGTCGGCGCCATCCCAGCGGTAGTGCTGCATGCC
Organism: Cupriavidus numazuensis; assembly: GCF_905397435.1. GTDB lineage: Bacteria > Pseudomonadota > Gammaproteobacteria > Burkholderiales > Burkholderiaceae > Cupriavidus > Cupriavidus numazuensis. The sequence continues at coordinate 95,512 of NZ_CAJPVI010000021.1, read as the reverse complement.
GAGCGGCTTGAACAGGCGCTGTTCGGCATATTGCTGTTCCGGCAGTCCGGTGACCTGGCTGACGGTGGCTCCGACCAGCACGGGGTTCACGTCGATGTAGTCGAACTCCTTGCCGGGCGCGACACGCACGCTGGCGGACGCCGCAACCTTGAGCCGGTCGGGCACGCCGTAGTACAGCGTGTCGGTGCCTTCCACGAGTTTGTACGAGAGGCCGCTCGACATCGACATCAGGTGGCGCAGCTGGATCGCTTTCTTGTCGGCGAGGGCAGGGGCCAGGTCGGGGCGCGCAGCCGCGAGGCGCGGCGCGGGTGTGTCTTCGGCGCTGAGCTTGCCGTCGCCGACCAGCGTGCCGACGAGCAGTGCGCTGATGAACTTGGTGACGGAGTACAGCTCGTGGTTGTAGTCGCGCGAGAGGCCGTCGCCGTAGCGCTCGAACACTAGCTTGCCGTCCTTGATGACGAGCAGGCTGCGCACGTCGAGCTTGTCGCGGCGGATCCATTCGGATAACGCGACGAGCTTTGCTGAATCGACGCCGACCGCTTCAGGCTGCGCAGTCGGAATGCCATCTGCCGGGCGTGCGGGCGCCGCCGGAGCGGCGTGGACTTGCAGGGCGCCCAGCGCAAGCACGGCGCCGGCCAGCATGCGGGAAATGCGAGTCATGGTGTGTCTCCTCCACCGCCGCGCGGACCGTCGGACGGACGCCGGCGCGGCGGATGCAGCGTTGCTGGGGGAACGGTCGCTCAGACCGGGATCTTCTTTTCGTAGTCGATGTTGGTCGACGCGAACAGCAGGCCGACGCCGCAGGCGGCAAAGAACATCAGCGCCAGGAAGTACGAGCCCGTGGCTTGCACGATCAGGCCGACGATGATCGGCACGCTGATGCCGGCGATGTTGCCGCCCAGGTTCATCACGCCGCCCAGGAAACCGATCTTGTTGCGCGTGCCGAGCATCGACGGCACCGACCAGAACAGGCCGCACCAGCGCAGGAAGAACAGGGTAGAGGAGAGCAGCGCCACCACGGCCACCGCATCAGTGACATAGGCCACCGAGAAGATCGACACAGTGGCGACCACGGCTGCAATGCCGAACAGCGTGCGCATCACCACATTGGGGCGGCCGCCGGCTTCCTTCCACTTGTCGGCGATCCAGCCACCGACGAGTTCGCCAACGAAGCCGCTCATGAAGATCAGGAAGCTCGCACCGCCCATCGTCTTCAGGTCAAAGCCGCGCGCCTTGCTCAGGTAGGTCGGCATCCAGGTCAGCAGGCCGTAGAAGACGGCGTTGAAGCACATCCAGCTGATGGCCATGCACCACACCGAGCGGTACTTGAAGAAGTCGAGCGAACGGCCGGACAGGTTGGTCGGCTCGGCGCTGTGCTCGCGGGCATGCGCTTCCTCGATGTGGCGCGCTTCCAGTTCATTGACGCCGCTGTGTTCGCGCGGGGAATTGCGGATGTACCACCAGGCCACGAAGCCGGCCAGCACGGTGCCGACGCCGGCGACCACGAACGACATGCGCCAGGAGCCGAGTTCGCTGATCAGTCCGGCGATGATGAGCGAGCCGAGCGCCGCGCCCAGCGGTGCACCGCCGTCAAGCAGCGTGGCGCCGCGGCCGCGTTCGTTCTGCGTCATCCAGATGGCGTTGAGCTTGCCGCCGGCCGGGTAGATCGGCGCTTCGGCCGCGCCCAGCCCCAGTCGGGTCAGCAGCAGCGAGGTGGCGTTGGTGCAGACCGCCGCGATCGCCTGGAAGAAGCCCCAGAACACGGTGGCGCAGGCGATCACGATGCGCGGCTTGTACTTGTCGGCCAGCATCCCGCCCGGGATCTGCATGAAGGCGTAGGTCCAGAAGAAGGAACTGAGAATCAGGCCCTGCATGGCGGGGCTGAGGTCGAACTCCTTGGCGATCAGTGGCATGGCCACCGAAAGCGAGGCGCGATCGATGTAGTTGATGGCGACGAGCATCAACATCATCAGGAAGATTTTCCAGCGCACAGTGCTGCGCGTGGCAGTGAGCGTGCCGGCTTGGCTTGTCGTTTGCATGACGGGGTGTCTCCTTGCTCCGTAGGTCCTTCGGTTGAGGCGTTTGTAGTAGGTGTCGCGCAACTGGCCGGAGTATAGGATACGTAATCTGTAATTACAACTCTCGTAAGTCATTGATTTTACGTGTGCGTGGTTGCACAATTTCCGGGTGTGATAGCCTTCGAATGGTGCAAATTCCCCATGCTGGTGATGTCCGTGACACAAACGCTTCCGAAAACCGCCCGATTGCGCACGCTGGGCATGTCCGCCGAGATCGCGGCGCGGCTGCGCACGATGATTGAAGAGGGCGAGCTGCCGCCCGGCGAACGCATCGACGAGCGGGCCTTCTGCGAGGCGTTCGATGTCTCGAAGACGCCGCTGCGCGAGGCGCTCAAGGTGCTGGTGGCCGAAGGGCTGGTGCTGCATCGGCAGTACATCGGCTACCGTGTGGCGCCGCTGGACCTGGACGAACTGCGCGCCACCTTCGAGACGCTGCACGGCCTGGAGGCGACCGCCGGCGAACTGGCCGCACTGCGGCTGACCGAGGCCGGGCTGACCAAGCTCGAGCGCCGGCACCAGGCCATGATCGAGGCGCATGCGGCGGGCCGGCGTACCGACTACTTCCGCATCAACCAGGAAATCCACCAGCTCATCATCGACAGCACCGTCAATCCGGTGCTGGCCAGCGTGTATGCCGCGCTGATGAGCAAGGTGCACCGCGCACGCGGCGCCGCCAATGCGGATACGCTGCGCTGGCAGGAGTCGCATGAGGAACATGAGGAAATCATGGCCGCGCTGCGCGAGCCCGGCCGTCCGCGCCTGGCGCAGGTGCTGCGCCGGCATTCCGAGAACACCGCCAAAGAAGTGCTGACCGTGGTCGCGCGCTCGCTCGCAGGCGACGCTGGCCGCCAAGCCAATCCATCGAAGGGAAGACAATGAAACTGGTAAGAACTGGCCAGCCCGGCGCCGAGCGCCCGGGCCTCATCGACGCGCAGGGCAAGGTGCGTGACCTGTCGGGCGTGGTGGCCGACTTCAACGCGGCGCAGCTCTCGCCGGAAGCGCTCGCGCGCCTGGCGCAGGTGGATGCTGGCAAGTTGCCGGTGGTGGAGGGCGCACGCTTTGGCGTGCCCTGGACCGGTATCGGCAAGATCATCGCGATTGGCCTGAACTATGCGGACCACGCCGCCGAAGCCGGCATGCCGCTGCCGGCCGAGCCGATCGTCTTCCTGAAGGCCAACAGCTCGCTCAACGGCCCGGACGACGACGTGATGCTGCCGTACGGTTCGCTGAAATCCGACTGGGAAGTGGAGCTGGGCGTGGTGATCGGCACGACCGCACGCAATGTCACGCGCGAGGACGCGCTGAGCCACGTGGCCGGCTACTGCGTGGTCAACGATGTGTCGGAACGCGAGTTCCAGATCGAGCGTGGCGGCACCTGGGACAAGGGCAAGGGCTGCGACACGTTCTGCCCGGTCGGCCCGTGGCTGGTGACGCGCGATGAGGTGGCTGACCCGCAGGCGCTTGGCCTGTGGCTCGAGGTCAATGGCGAGCGCGTGCAGAAAGGCAGCACGACGACCATGGTCTTCGACGTGGCCACGGTGGTCAGCTATGTCAGCCGCTTCATGACGCTGCAACCCGGCGACCTGATCGCCACGGGTACGCCGCCCGGCGTGGGCATGGGCTTCAAGCCGCCGCGCTTCCTGAAGGCGGGCGACACGATGCGCCTCGGCATTGAAGGGCTCGGCGTGCAGACGCAGAAGGTCGTGGCGTACGAGTGAAGTGCGCATGGCGGGCGTGCAAGGCGCCCGCCAAGGTTCCCCATCGAAACGCTTTCATACAAAGCGTTGGGTTTCCATACAAAGCGTGCCACCAGAGCAACAGTTCCGGTGCCGAAAGAGGGCTGGATTACATTGATTTACAGGAAATCCGAGTGTTGGCTTTCCGTTGCCATTTCTGCGTGAAATACTGTTTCTAAGGGCGGCGTTCTGACCGTCCTGCAGTACCTGCCAGAAGAGCAATGCCATGTCCGAGCACGCCCCCGAGATCGAGACTTACCTTGGTACCACTCTGAAGCGCCGCTTCTGCGCACTGACCGACACACTGGACAGCCGCGCCGAACTCGAAGCCATCCGGCGCAACATCCACCAGAATCCTGAACTTGCCTTCGATGAAGTCCGCACCTCCGGGCTGGTAGCCAGCCTGCTGGAAAGCTGGGGCTTCACGGTGACGCGCGGCGTCGGCGGTACTGGTCTGGTCGGCACGCTGAAGGCGGGGACTGGGGGGCGCAGCATCGGCATCCGCGCGGACATGGACGCGTTGCCCATCCACGAACGCACCGGCTTGGCGTACGCGAGCGTCAACGAAGGGCGCATGCATGCGTGCGGTCACGACGGGCACACGACGATCCTGCTAGGCGCCGCGAAGCAGCTGGCGCGCACGCTGAACTTCAACGGCACCGTACACCTGATCTTCCAGCCGGCCGAGGAAATCGGCGCTGGCGGCGGTGCGGAGCGCATGCTGGCCGATGGCCTGTTCGAGCGCTTCCCGTGCGATGCCATCTTCGGCCTGCACAACCATCCGGGTGTGGAGCAGGGGAATTTCCTGTTCCGCTCGGGGCCGTTCATGGCGGCGTGCGACACGGTGACGATCACAATTCGCGGCAAGGGCGGCCACGCGGCGCGTCCGCACCAGTCGGTCGATCCGATCCTCGTGGCCGGCAGCCTGGTGATGGCCATGCAGTCGGTGGTCTCGCGCTACGTCGACCCGAACGAAGCTGCGGTGGTCACCATCGGGACGCTGCACGCAGGCCACGCCGTCAATGTGATCCCGGACAGCGCGCGCATGGAGATCAGCGTGCGCTCGTTCAGCCCCGATGTGCGGGCTTCGCTGGAAGCCCGCATTCGCCAGCTCGCGATCGCGCACGCGGAGGGTTACGGCGCCGTGGCGGAAGTGAACTATGTGCATGGCTATCCGGTGCTGATCAACAGCGAGCGCGAAACCGAATTCGCACGTCAGATCGCAGAGGAACTGGTCGGTGCCGACAAGGTGGTGTCGCAAGCCGCGCGGATCACTGGGAGCGAGGATTTCGCGTATTACCTGCAGCAAAGGCCGGGCTGTTTCGTACGGCTCGGGAACGGTGCCAATCAGCCACTACTGCACAACCCGGCGTACGACTTCAATGACGAGAACCTGACGGTAGGCGCGGCCTATTGGACGAGGCTCGTAGAGCGCTACCTGGCAAGGTGATGATCTCGCTGTTGCGATGCTGCATGCGGTATCGCTGCTTCCGCGCCCCAAGATAGCCTCCTTCGGAGGCTACTTCTTCTTTGTCTCGCCAAAGAAGAAGCAAGAAAGGCGACCCCGTGATCGGCGACACCCCCTCGCGCTGGGCCAGCTCCGCGGCGCTCGCGCAAAACTCGCAGCCTGAACGGCTGCTCAGACACTGCGCGAGCTGTCCGGGGCTCCGCCCCGGACGACCGCGGAGCCGGCCCAGCGCGAGGCGCCGATCAAGGGGAGAGAAAAGCAAACCGAGCGCTGGCGTACGGCGGTGCGCTTTCTTTTGTTGTAGCTGGTCTTCTTAGCGAAAAAATGCGCTTGGCGGTACGCCGAACTGCCTCTTGAACATCGTCGCAAACGCACTCGGGCTCTCGTATCCGAGATCCAGCGCTACATCCACCACCTTGGTGCCGGCCGCCAGCCTCTCCAGCGCCGCAAGCAACCGCGCCTGCTGACGCCACTGCCCGAACGTCATCCCCGTTTCCCGCGCGAAGCGGCGCTGGATAGTCTTGGGGTCCAGGCCCAAACGTTCCCCCCAGCCGGCTAGCGTCAACTGCGTATCTGGTTCGGCGACGATGGCATCGCAGATCTGGCGCAGGCCCGCGTCGGCCGGATGCGGCAGGTGCAGTGGCAGGGTGGGCACCAGCACAACCTCATCCAGCAGCAGCCGCATCAGGCGGCCATCGCGCGAATCCGCCGTGTAGGGCAGCGGGACTTCGATCGCTGCCAGGATCAGCTCCCGCAGCAGCGGCGAGATGCCGAGCACAGTGCAGCGCCGGGGCAGGTCGGGCGCGGCATCCGGCCGGACATACGCGGTGCGCATCTGCACCTGTCCCACCATGCGGATCCAGTGCATCGTGCCACCGGGCATCCACATGCCGCGCGTCGGCGGCACGATCCACTGCCCCTCGGCGGTGCTGACCACCATCACGCCGTGCACGGCATGGATCAGCTGGGCGTGCGGATGCTGGTGCTGTGCGGTGACATCGCCGGGCTGGTAGTCCGCCGCCATCGCCGTGACCGGCATGGGGCCGCGGTCGAAGTGCACATAGCGTGGCGGATTTGTGTAGGTGTCGCCCAGCGACTGGACTTCCGGCGGCGCTGGCTTCCGAGGGCCTGAGGCAGGCATGTCCTTTTCTCCAAGGTTGCATACCTATTCTCGCAGGACAGGCGCGCTTCAGCCAGTTAGCATCGCCTCTCACACTGTCCCGGCGAGCGCCCCCGTGGTTCGTCGTTTTGTTTTGTCGAGACCGCCAATGAGCACCACTATCGACTCCAGTTCCGCCGCTGCCGGCATTTCCGCCGCCAAGACCGAGCACGCCGCCGAGCGTACGGGCTACCGCGTGCTGTACGCGATCAGCTTTGCGCACTTTCTCAACGACATGATCCAGTCGTTGATCCTGGCCATCTACCCGATGCTGAAGGGCGGCTTCAACCTGAGCTTCGTGCAGATCGGCTTCCTGACCATGACCTACCAGGTCACGGCATCGCTGCTGCAGCCGGTCGTGGGCCTGTACACCGACAAGCATCCGAAGCCGCGCTCGCTGGCAATCGGCATGGGCTTCACGCTGGGCGGGCTGCTGCTGCTGTCGGTGGCGCCGACTTACGGCGTGCTGCTCGTGGCCGCCGCGCTGGTCGGCACCGGTTCGTCGATCTTCCATCCGGAATCGTCGCGCGTGGCGCGCATGGCCTCGGGCGGGCGGCACGGGCTGGCGCAGTCGATCTTCCAGGTCGGCGGCAACGGCGGCAGCGCCATGGGGCCGCTGCTGGCGGCAATCATCGTGCACAAGCAAGCGAGCCTCGCGTGGTTCTCGCTGGCGGCGCTGCTCGCTATCGCCGTGCTGTGGAAGATCGGCGGCTGGTACGCCGAGCAGATCGCGCACCGCGCGCGCAAGGGCAAGGCGGGCGGCGCCGTGGCCAGCCCGGTGCCGACACGCGTGGTGGTGCGGGCCATGCTGGTGCTGATGGTGCTGGTGTTCTCCAAGTACTTCTACATGGCGAGCCTGACCACCTATTACACCTTCTACCTGATGGAGAAGTTCGGCCTGGCACGCCAGTCCGCGCAAATCTATCTGTTCGTGTTCCTGTTCGCGGTGGCGGCCGGCACCATTCTGGGCGGCCCGATCGGCGACCGCATCGGCCGCAAGCGCGTGATCTGGGCGTCGATCCTCGGTGTCGCGCCGTTCACGCTGGTGCTGCCGCACGTGGGCCTGTTCTGGACCGGCGTGCTGACCTTCATCATCGGCTTCATTCTGGCCTCGGCGTTCTCGGCGATCCTCGTGTTCGCGCAGGAACTGATTCCCGGCAAGGTCGGCATGGTGTCGGGCATGTTCTTCGGCTTCGCGTTCGGCATGGGCGGCATCGGCGCCGCGGTGCTGGGCGGGCTGGCCGATACGCATGGCATCGAAACCGTGTACCAGCTGTGCGCGTTCCTGCCGCTGCTGGGCCTGCTCGCGGTGTTCCTGCCGGACCTCGGCGGCAAGCGCAAGGCAGCCTGACGGCAACAACGCGCACTAACGCGCGCCAGCGCACAGAGCGCCCTGACGCCCCGCTTTGGCGGGGCGTTTTCACTGGCGCCGCCGTCTCCTACACTGGGATGACTATGCCTGCACGCCGGCCATCCTCCACCGAACCGACGCCAGCCACGCAGATGCCTGCAGCGCCGCCTTCGGCGCTCGCCGCGTTGCGCGCTGACGGACACGCCGCCGTGCTCGGGCGCCGCGTATCGGTGATCGCCGCCACGCGCGACGCCGCGCTGGTGCCGCACCTGATGCGCGCCGTCGGTTTCCGCATCGCTGACGACGATGCCTGCGTGACCATCTTCCTGTGCCAGACGCAGTCGCGGCAGGTGCTGGCCGACATTGCTGCAAACCGGTCGATCGCCGTGGTCTTCAGCGAGCCCACCACGCACCGCACGCTGCAACTCAAAGGCTTCGACGCCAGGGAGATGCCGTTGCAGCCGGGCGACTGCGCGCGCGTCGCTGCCTACCGCGAGGCGCTCGGCGAGGAAATCAGCCTGATCGGCCACGAAGCCGCGCTCGCCCATGCTTTCCTCGCGTGTCCGGACGACGACCTCGTCGCCGTCAGCTTCACGCCGACGCACGCGTTCCAGCAGACGCCGGGTGCCCAGGCCGGGCAGGCGCTGAGCCCGGCCGCCACCTGACCACGACGCCGACACGCGCAGCCATGACGGCCCCGCCGCTGACCGCCGCCGATATCCGCGATTGCCTCGAAGGCGTGATTCCGGCCGTGATGGCCACCTGCGCGGCGGATGGCACGCCCAATGTCGCCTATCTCTCGCACGTGCAATTCGTCGACCCCGAGCATGTCGCACTGTCGTTCCAGTTCTTCAACAAGACGCGCGAGAACGTACTGGCCAATCCGGCCGGCACCGTGCTGATGATCCATCCGGACACCGCAGCGATGTTCCGCCTGAACGTGCACTACCTGCGCACCGAGACGTCCGGCCCGCTGTTCGAGCATATGAAGGCAAGGCTGGCCGGCATCGCCTCGCATTCGGGCATGGAAAACGTGTTCCGGCTGCAGGGCGCGGACGTGTATCGGGTATCGGCCATCGAAGCCGTGCCGGGCGGCGGCCGGCTGCCCGCACCGTCCGACGCCCCTCGCCGACAGTTGCTCGGCGCGCTGCGCTGCCTCAGCGAACGGCTGGCGGCATGCACCGAGACCGACCAGCTTTTCGATGCCACGATGGCCGGCCTGGCGGCTGGGTTCGGCGTCGATCACGCGATGCTGCTCATGCATGACGCCAGCGCCGGACGGCTCTACACCGTGGCCAGCCACGGCTATGCGGAGTCCGGTGTCGGCTCCGAGATCGCGCTGGGGGAGGGCGTGATCGGCGTGGCCGCGCGCGAACGCACGCCGATCCGCATCATGCACATGACCTCCGACCGCAGCTACAGCCGCGCGATGCGCGACAGTGTGATCGACACGGGGCTGTCGGCACGGCTCGATACCGAGATCCCGCTGCCGGGATTGCCCGCGCCAGGCAGCCAGCTTGCCGTGCCGGTCTGCGTGGGGAGTGCGCTGCTTGGCGTGCTGTTCGTCGAAAGCGAGCGGGAACTGCGCTTTACCTACGAGGACGAGGACGCGCTCGTGGTGCTCGCCGCCCAGCTCGGCCAGGCTATGCGCGGCTTGCAGGCCAGCGCCGATGCCGCGGCAGAGGAGTCCGCCGGCACCGTCGCATCGGGCGATGCGCCGCCACCGGCGCCGCAACCGGTGCTCGTGCGCTACTTCGAAGCCGACGGCAGCGTTTTCCTCGACGACGACTACCTGATCAAGGGTGTGGCGGGTGCGATCTTCCGCCGCCTCGTCTGCGACTATCTGCACGCCGGGCGCGAGGCCTTCACCAACCGCGAACTGCGGCTCGATCCGGCGCTCGGCCTGCCGGATATCAGCGACAACCTCGAAGCGCGGCTGGTCCTGCTGGCGCGCCGCCTGGTGGAGCGCGACGCGAGCGTGCGCATCGAGCGCACCGGGCGCGGCCGCTTCGCGCTGCGCGTGACGCGGCCGCTGCGGATCGAGCATGTGGAGCGTGGCGGCTGATCAGCCCGCTGCCCAGATGGCTTGAGTGGGGCCGGCGGGCAGCCCCAGCGCACGCGTGAGCTTCATCCAGTCGGGCATCGGCAGCAGCGTGCGGCAGACGTCGAGCAGTCCGGTGAACGCCTCGGCGGGCGCATGGTCGCGGATACCCGCCAGCATCAGCGCGCGCTCGGCCGGCGTGACGTTCGGCAGCATCCAGCGCGCGATCACGCCGACGGTCTCCTGCGGCAGCGACGCGACGATGCGGTTCTCGACGTCGAGCAGTTCCGCATCGGTATGGCTGGCCCACAGCACGGCGTTGTGCCGGGTCTCCTCGAAATGCATGTGCTCGTAGTTCTCGGCGACGAACAGCGAGAGCTGGCGGTACAGCTCGCGGATGGCATTCGCGCGCGCCGCGGGAACCGTGGCGGCGACGCGGTCGGTCTGCGCGAGCAGCGCGCGGATCTCGGCCATATGCGCTTCATGCTCATGGGCGATGCGGGTCGTGGAGCCGGGCACGCGCGCTTCCATGGCGGCGTGTACGTAATCGTTTTCCTTGTGCAGGTGCTGCTCGCAGGCCGAGAGCAGGTCCCGTACCTGGCTCAGCGAGCCGCGCAGTTCGGCTTCGTCGTCGGTGTCGGTGCGGCCTACGCGCAGCAGCGTGTCGGCCATGAAGGCGCGCAGCGCCTTGTGGATGCGCGCGTAAATGTCGAAGCGCGGCGCCTGTTGTGCCTGTTGTGCCTGTTGGTCTTGTTGGTCTTGTTGGTCTTGTTGGTCGAAGCCGTGGGTGTTGCCTGTGACTGCCATGATGAACCTGTCTCCTTGTGGGCACGTGCGGTGCCGGGGCGGCCTGCCATCAGCAAGTCCGGAGCCGTGGACGGTCCGGATCGCGGGGCCCTCAGGCCGGTAATGGCCGCCGCGTGAAAGGCAGTCTAGGAAGCGGCGCGGGGACAGGTTCGTAAAAGTTCGCTCAGGAAATCTTAACTGTTCCTTAAAGCGCGGGTTTGCGCGAATCTACGCGAATGACAGCAGAGAGCGCGCTTGCTGCAGGTGCGCATGCGTGCGAATCGCGGTGGATGCGATCCAGGTGCTGTATGGTTCGCGTTCAGATGGCCGGCCCAATAAGAGGCGGCCGGAACGCAACTCGCTGCGGTTTTGCGGCATCATGGCGGGCATGACGTCCGCCGTACCTCCACTCCCTGTTTCTCCCTCTCCCGCAGTTCCGGCCTGTGAGCGCTGCCTGGCGCTGGCGGCGGATCCGCGGCGCCGCGAGCCGCCGTCCTGCCTTGCACTGCGCCATACCGCGCCGCAGGTCGGCCAGAGTTCGACCGGCGTTCCCTACAGCATGCTGACCTTCTGTTGCCGCGATTGCGGCACCGTCTGGCGCCTGTACGACCGCGCCAACGAACTGTTCGTGTCCTGGGTGCCGGAACACCCGCTGGTCCGCTGAGCAGCAAGAAGCGCCGCGGGCCGATCGGCTAAGATATGCGACGCGGCCTGCGCCGCGCCCTTCGATTTCCCGCACTCGTCATGGCTTTCCATTCCCGCATGTCCCTGCTGGCCGCGCTTGGCGCCGCCGGCCTCATGGCGGCAGCCTTGCCTGCCTCCGCCGCCGACAATTACCCCAGCCGTCCGATCCGCCTGATCGTCGCCTATCCGACCGGCGGGATCAGCGACACCGTCGCGCGCGCGCTCGGCGAACGGCTGTCCGCCCAGATGGGCACCTCGGTGGTGGTCGAGAACAAGGCGGGCGCCGGTGGCAGCATCGGCATCGACGCTGTCGCCAAGGCGGCACCGGACGGCTACACGCTCGGGTTTGCCTCGACCAGCCCGCTCACGCTCAACCCGCATGTGGGCCACGTCAACTATGACCCGCAGCGCGACGTGGCGCCCGTCATGAGCGTCATGTATTCGCCGGTGCTGATCGTCGCCACGCAGAGCTTTGCGGGCAAGACGTTCCCGGATCTGGTGGCGCAGGCCAAGGCCAAGCCGGGCTCGGTGCGCTGGGCCACGTCGGGACTTGGCACGGTCGGCCATGTCGTGCTCGAACAGGTCAAGGCGAAGTCCAAGGCCGAACTGACGCTGATTCCGTACAAGGGCGCCGGCCAGCAGATGAACGACGCGCTCGGCGGCCAGTTCGAGGTGATGAGCACCAATGCCAGCCCCGCGCTCACGCAGCACATGCAGGCCGGCCGCCTGCGGGCGCTCGCCGTGGGCGCACCCAAGCGCATCGAAAGCATGGCCGGCGTGCCGACGCTTGCGGAGCTTGGCTATCCCAAGGCGAACCTGACTTCGACCTTCGGCATCTTCGCGCCGGGCAAGACGCCGGCGGCGATCATCAACAAGCTCAACGCCGAACTGAACAAGGCGCTCGCGGAGCCCGAGGTCCATGAGCGCCTGCTCAAGGGCGGCGAGGTGCCGACCGGCGGCACGCCCGCCCAGTTTGCCAAGGCGATCCACGACGAATACGTGGAGAACGCGCGCATCGTCAAGGAAGCCGGCATCAAGGCCGACTGAGTTGTTTCATCGGCACGGGCCGCGTTTCACACCTGGTCCAGCCGGTTCCCCAGGCCGTAGACGGCAGACAGCCGCACGCCGTTGTGCGGCCACAGTGCGAGCTTGGTGCGTACGCGCGACAGGTGGCTGTCCACGGTGCGCGACGCCGCGTCGACGTGATAGCGCCAGACTTCATTGACCATGGTCTGGCGCAGCACCAGCGAGCCGAGGTTGCGGAACAGCAGCACGGCCAGGTCGAATTCCTTGGGTGCCAGCGCCACCGCCTTGCCGTGTACCCAGGCGCGCCGGTCGGCCGTGGCAAAGTGGAAAGCACCATGGGCGAGATCGCAGCCATGCTCGCTGGTCGGACATGCGCGGCGCAGCAGCGCCATCACCCGGGCAGCCAGTTCGGCCATGCCCACTGGCTTGCACAGATAGGCGTCGGCGCCTTCGGCAAGGCAGCTTGCGATGCGCGCTTCGTCATCGGAGTCGCCCAACAGCATCACAGGCAGCTCGTGGCCGAGCGTACGGCGCACCCATGAGAGCACGTCCAGTGCCGAAATGCCCGGCGTGTCGCCGTCGAGCAGCCACATGTCGAAGGTGTCGCTGCGCAGCGCGTGGATCAGCGACCGGCCGTGGATATAGCGCGTGCACTGGTGCCCGCTGAGGCGCAGCGTCTGTTCGATGCCGACGGCCCGGGTCGGGTCGGCCTCCAATACGGCAATTCTCACGTCGTTTCTCCTGGCGCTTCCGGATGCGGGAAGATCGTCCGGCATGGCAGTCGCCCATGGTATGGGCCGCTGTCTGGGGCAAGAAGTAAACGATTGTTGAAACTTTGATTTCGATTTGAGTCCCATCCTATTCGGACGTCGCGATCCGCGGTTTCTAATGCCCTCTCGCGCAAATGCTGAGAGAGACAGACCATGGGAAAGACGATTGCCTCGCTGGAAGCCGATCCTGTCCACGCGGCGCTGATCCGCCGGATCGTCAATGAAGGCGGATACGAATGCGTGAGCTTCAGCCAGAGCCGGCGCCTGTTGCTGGCCTTGCATGACACCGCCTTCGACTTGCTGCTGCTCGACTGGCAGATGCCCGGCATGTCCGGGCGCGAGGTGCTGAACTGGGTGCGCGGCAACCTGGACCGGCGCATCCCGGTAATGTTTCTCTCGTCCCGCAATGCCGAAGCCGACATCGTCAGCGCGCTGGTCGCCGGCGCCGACGACTATATGGCCAAGCCGATCCGCGCGGCCGAGCTGTCGGCACGAATCGGGGCTGTGCTGCGCCGATCCAGCCCCGACAACGTCGCGCGCAATGCGCCGCTGCGCCTCGCCGGCTACGTGTTTGACTGCGCCGCGCGGCAGGTGACCTGCCACGGCCATCCGATCTGCCTGACGCCCAAGGAATTCGACCTGGCCGTGCTGTTGTTCCGCAATGAAGGGCGCATCGTCACGCGCGACCACATCATCGCCACGGTCTGGGGCCGCGAGATCTCGCCGCTGTCACGCACCATCGACACGCATGTCTCGCGCGTGCGCAGCAAGCTGGGCCTGCATGCAAGGAATGGACTCAGGCTGACGCCGGTCTATACGCATGGGTACCGGCTGGAGCTGGCAGAGAGCGAGGCGGCCTGAAGACGTCCAGGGGGCTGTTCTTTGTCCTGCCCCGCCAAATAAAAAAGGCACCCGAAGGTGCCTTTCGCCAAACAACTGACTGATCGGGGAGCGATCAGAAAATGTGGCGGATACCAGCGGCAACGCCCAGCTGGTTGTTGGCGCCCGGCAGTTCGGTCGTCGCGCCGCCGGAGACGTGGTTGTAATCCACGGTGCCATACACTTGGGTACGCTTCGACAGCGAGTACTCGGCCAGCAGGACGCCGGCGTAACGGTGGCCGCCATTGCCGGCGATACCGTTCTTGTTCTCGATGTAGTCGTAGTAGAACGCACCGGTCACAGCCAGGGCCGGAGTGGCCTGGTAGGTCGTGCCGACATAGCCCAGGTGGTCCTTACGCGGGTTGCTCAGCGAGCCCGAAGCGATGGCGGTCTGAGCGCCTGCGGTGGTCGAGGCAGCCGACTGGTTCATGAAACCATTGTCGATCACGCCAGTGCGGTCCTTGCCGCCGAGGTAGCCCAGGAAGATCTTGGCCGGGCCGATGCTGTACTTACCGGCAGCACCGAACATTTGCTGACGCTCGCCAGCCTGGTTACGGATTTCCTGGTACACGCCACCGATGCCGAACGGGCCATACGAGTAAGCGGCACGGGCGCCCCAGTACTGGTTGGAGCTCATGCTGCCGGCGGTTTCGCCGAAGCCGTAGCTGGCGCCGACGTCCAGGCCGCCAAACTTGCCGCCGTAGCTGACGACGTTGTTCGCGCGGAACTGGGTCAGGAAGAACGGCCAGGCGTTGGCGGTGTAGTTACCGATGGTCAGCGGATCGTAGTCGCCGAAGAAATTAAAGCCTTCGGTGTACTGGCGGCCCAGCTTGACAGCGCCGAAGTCACCGCTCAGGCCAACGTAGGCCTGACGATTGAACAGCGTGTTGGCCGAGTTCAGCTTGCCGGTGTCGAGGCTGTAGCCATTTTCCAGTTGGAAGATCGCCTTCAGGTTGTTGCCCAGGGCTTCAGCGCCCTTCAGGCCCCAGCGGCTTTGCGTCACAGCGCCGTCGGTCAGTTCGGTCTTGCCGTGACCCGATGCATCGGCATGGGTGGTGTAGCGCACGCTGACGTCAGCGATACCGTACAGCGTGACGGAGGTCTGTGCAAAAGCGGAACCTGCCAGCAGGCTGCCGGCGGCGAGGACGATGGCCGATGATTTCTTCATGGTGCTCCTTTTCTGTTCTGTTCTGTTCTCCGTCGGATCACGACGGGGCACGGGTCTACGTTTCGTGTAAACGCCGCGAAAATTTAACAAAACGCAGGAGCGAAGGACACAAATACGCGCTGAAGCCCCGATCCGAGCAGGATTTTGGTGCAAATCCGTTGTCAGGCCGCTACACAATACTGTGTTGGTGCGTTGCACCAGCATCAGTGGGCATTTCCTGGTGCGCGCAGGCGTAAATGAAGACGCGCCGGCGGGCCTTGGAAGCGGCGCGCCGGCGCGGGGAGCGTTGCTGAATCAGCTCTGGGGGATCTCGATCTTGACCTCGAGCACTTCCAGGTTGTCCTGGCGCTCAAGGCTGACGCGCAGGTCCTGGTCGCTGATCTTGACGTATTTCGAGATCACGGCCACCAGTTCGCGCTGCAGCGCCGGCAGGTAATCGGCAGGCGCCGAATGGCCGGTGCGTTCGTGCGCGAGGATGATCTGCAGCCGCTCTTTGGCGACCGAGGCCGACTTCTTCTTTTCCCCCAGCAGGAAGGACAGGATCGACATGGGGATGAGTCCTCCTTACTTGTTTTACTTGTTGCCGAAGATGCGCGACAGCAGGCCAGGCTTCTGGTAGTCCGTGAAGCGCATCGGCTTGTCCTTGCCAAGGAAGCGGTCCACCACATCGCCATAGGCGTCGGCCACGTCGGTGCCTTCCAGGTGGATGGCGGGCGTGCCCTGGTTGGACGCGTGCAGCACAGCTTCGGACTCAGGGATTACCCCAATCAGCTTGATGCGCAGGATTTCCTGGATGTCCGTGAGCGACAGCATCTCGCCGCCGTGCACGCGCTTCGGGTTGTAGCGCGTGATCAGCAGGTGTTCCTTGATCGGCTCGCCGCCTTCGCTGGCACGCTTGGTCTTCGACGCCAGGATACCGAGAATGCGGTCCGAATCGCGCACCGAGGACACTTCGGGGTTGGTGACGATCAGTGCTTCGTCGGCGAAGTACATGGCCATCAGCGCGCCCGACTCGATGCCTGCCGGCGAATCGCAGAGGATGTATTCGAAGTTCATGTCGATCAGGCCCTTGATGACCTTCTCGACGCCGTCCTTGGTCAGCGCGTCCTTGTCGCGCGTCTGCGAGGCCGGCAGGATGAACAGGTTCTCGCACTTCTTGTCCTTGATCAGGGCCTGGTTCAGGTTGGCTTCGCCCTGCACCACGTTGATCAGGTCATACACCACGCGGCGTTCGCAACCCATGATCAGGTCGAGGTTGCGCAGGCCGACGTCGAAGTCGATCACGGCAGTCTTGTGGCCGCGCAGGGCCAGGCCAGCGGCAAAGCTGGCGCTGGTGGTGGTCTTGCCGACGCCTCCCTTGCCGGAGGTCACAACGATGATTTTTGCCATGGCTCTTTGGTCCGTAATTAGGTTGAAGCTTGCGCTGCAGTGATTCAGTTCGTGTTCGTGGCTGGGCGTCGCCGGATCATTTCATCCGGATCGCTTCCAGGATCAGCTTTTCATCGGCCAGGCGAACCTGGGCAGACTTGCCGAGCACGTCCGCCGGCAGAGTCTGCTCGGCCGTGCGATAGATGCCGGCAATGGAAATTAGTTCGGGTTCCATGCACGTGCTGAAAATGCGCGCGCCGGTATTGCCCTTCACGCCCGCCAGCGCACGGCCGCGCAGCGGGGCATAAACGTGGATATTGCCTTCGGCGATCACCTCGGCGCCGTAGCTGACCACATCCATGATGACCACGTCGCCCTGCGCGTAGATCTGCTGGCCAGAGCGCAGCGGCTTGTCGATCAGCAGGGTCTGGGTTTGCTGGATGGCGGCCTTGACGGCGGCTTCATTGGCAGACTGGGCAGCGGCGCGGACGGCTTCGTCGCGCGCGGCCTGTTCGGCGGCGGCCTCGGCGGCGGCACGTTCTGCACGTTCGGCAGCTTCGGCGGCTTCGGCCGAGTCGCGCAGGCCGCGGCGGCTCTGGCTGTCGAGCAGCGGCAGGCCGAAGCGCTGGGCCCACGCATGCTGTGCGGGCCGCGCGACCACGCCGATCGCACGCGCCTTGAGCGCCGCAAGCGTACCGATCACCGCATCGAGCGAGACCTCGTCATCACTTTCAAGCGCGCGCAGGTCCAGCGCGATCACGTCATTGGAGAAGAAATCGGGGGTGGCTTCGAACCGGGAGAGCAGGTCGTCCCGCAGTGCAGCCATGTCGGCGGTCTGGAGGGCGAGAAGGAGGGCGTCTACATTGCCACTGCGCAGCTCGAAGCGTGGCGATTTCTTCTGTGACATAGCCGGGTGACCGTGGAAATGCCACATTCTAACTGCGTCTTCGGTGCGAACTGTAACAAATGGGCGCACTTTGTCCCCAGGTGCTGCACACAATCCATCTGGCATGGGCAAGTGGTGCCGGCGACAGCGCGGCCCGGCCATCCGGACGCGTGCAGCCCAGCCTTGTTACGATTGCGCCATCTGCAGAACGGAGCTGTCATGGGCGCGATCGTCAATAGTGTGGCCTACCGGGCAGGCAAGCGGCTCGGCACTGTCGGCATCGAGGAGATTCCGCAGGCGCTCAGCGTGCCGGGTACTTTCGTGTGGCTCGGTCTGCATGAGCCGGACCTGGCCCTGCTGCGCCAGGTGCAGCAGTCGTTCGGGCTGCACGATCTGGCGGTGGAAGATGCCCTTGACGCCCATCAACGGCCGAAGCTCGAGGCATACGGAGATTCGGTGTTCGTCGTGCTCAACACCGCGCAGCTGATCGAGGACGAGGTGGTGGTCGGCGAAACCCACATTTTCGTCGGCCCGAATTACGTCGTGTCGGTGCGGCATGGCGCCAGCAGCACCTATGCGCCGGTGCGCGAGCGCTGCGAAAGCGATCCCCAGGGACTGGCCAACGGCCCTGGCTATGTGCTCTATGCGCTGATGGATTTCGTGGTCGACCACTACATGCCCATCGTCACACGGCTGGAGGACACGTTCGCGGAACTGGAGCAGGACATCTTCCGCGACGAATTCGACCGCGCCGCGATCGAGCGGCTGTACCAGATCAAGCGGCAGGTGCTGCGCCTGCGCAATGCGGTCAACCCGGTCGAAGACATGTGCGGCCAGCTGATCCGCCTGCATGAAGACCTCGTGCCGAAGGAACTGCGCGCCTACTTCCGCGACATCGAAGACCACGCAAGCCGGCTTGTGCGCACACTCGATGTCGTGCGCGAAATGCTTACCACGGCTGTCCAGGTCAACCTGGCGCTGGTGACCGTGGGGCAGAACGAGGTGGTCAAGCGGCTGGCGGGCTGGGGCGCCATTCTCGCGATCCCGACCGTCGTGTTCAGCCTCTATGGCATGAACTTCTCGTTCATGCCCGAGCTCAAGTTCCACTATGCGTATCCGGTCGTCATCGGTGTCACGGTCGTCGCGTGCGGGGCCCTGTGGCGACGGCTGCATCGTGCCGGATGGATCTGATGCGCAACAGCTATTAATCGAACAGATGGTTGTTTATGTGTGCTCTAGCCTTTAATTATTCGCGCGAATAGTTATCGTTTTGCCGCCGGCTTCCGGGCCGTGCCGTCGCCTCCTACACTGGAATCAAGAAGGCGCAGCGCATCCCGGAGTTCGTCATGCCCCAAGCCCGCCCCCCGCTCTGGCCTGCCGCGGCAGCCCGCCTGGCCTGTCGCCGCCTGTTGGCCATTGCCGCGCTGGCCATGGTCATGGTGCTTTGTCCGGCTCCCCTGATTCAGGCGGCGCCTGCACCGGCCCAGCCGGCCCAGGCGCAGACCCACGAAGCGCTCGCCGCCTATGAGGCAGGCGCGTTCGATACCGCACTGCGCGGGTTCGCTGCCGCCGCGCGGGAAGGCAATCGGCTGGCCCAGTTCAATTACGCGATGATGCTGCTGCGCGGCGAGGGCACGCCCGCCAGGCCGCAGGAGGCGCTGGTGTGGCTGCGCAAGGCCGCTGACAACCAGATGACACATGCGCAGTTCACCTTTGGCGATCTGTACGAACGCGGCGAACTGGTGCCACGCTCGCTCGAAGAGGCCAACCGCTGGTACGAACGCGCGGCGCAGGGCGGCCACATCCAGGCGCAGGTGGCGCTGGCGACCAATTACTTCACCGGCCGCGGCGTACCTCGGGACTATGGCAAGGCCTTCGAGTGGTACAGCCGCGCCGCCGCCGCGGGCGATGGTGGTGCACAGTACATCGTTGGCAGTTACTACGAACGCGGCGAGCCTGGCGTGGTCGGCAAGGACATCGAACAGGCCAAGATCTGGTATGCGCGCTCGGCGGCGCATGGCGATCCGGGCGCGCTGGCCAAGCTGCGCTCGCTGCTGGAGGAATCCGTACGCGCAAAGAGCGGCAGCTCGATGTAAGCGGCCGCAAGAGGGTACAAGTCTTGCTTAAGACAGCGCGACAACCATCGCAGCAACCGCCTGGGAGGGCGCCGTGGCCATACATGTCGCACTGAATCACGTCACGCACTATCGCTATGACCGTCCGGTGAAGCTGTCGCCGCAGGTGGTGCGCCTGCGGCCTGCACCGCATTGCCGCACGCCGATCCTGTCCTACGCATTGCGCATCGAGCCGGCGCAGCACTTCATTAACTGGCAGCAGGACCCGTTCTCGAACTACCTGGCGCGGCTGGTCTTTCCCGAGGCTACGACCGAATTCAAGGTCACGGTCGACCTTGTCGCCGAGATGTCGGTCTACAACCCGTTCGACTTCTTCCTCGAGCCGTCGGCCGAACAGTTTCCGTTCCAGTACGACGCCGGACTCGCGCACGACCTGGCCCCCTATCTGGTGCGCGATGAACTGACGCCGCGCTTTGCAGATTTCGTCGGCAGCATTGACCGCACCGAATGCCGCACGCTCGATTTCCTGGTCGCGCTGAACCAGCGCCTGCAGCGCGAGATCCGTTACCTGATCCGCATGGAGCCGGGCGTGCAGAGCCCGGAAACCACGCTTACCAATGCCTCGGGTTCGTGCCGAGATTCCGGCTGGCTGCTGGTGCAGACGCTGCGCCATCTCGGGCTGGCGGCGCGCTTCGTCTCGGGCTACCTGCTGCAGCTGGCCCCCGATGTGAAGGCCATCGACGGCCCCAGCGGCGCCGAGCGCGACTTCACCGACCTGCATGCGTGGTGCGAGGTCTACCTGCCCGGCGCCGGCTGGATCGGCCTGGACCCGACCTCGGGCCTGCTCGCGGGGGAGGGACATATCCCGCTCGCATGCACGCCCGAGCCGGGCAGCGCCGCGCCGGTGACCGGCGCCGTCGAACAGTGCGAAGCGGAGTTCGGCCATACCATGACGATCACGCGCGTCCATGAATCGCCGCGCGTGACGCTGCCCTATACCGAAGACCAGTGGGAGGCCGTGAATGCCGCCGGCGCCGCGGTGGACCGCGACCTGCAGGCGATGGACGTGCGCCTGACCATGGGCGGCGAACCGACCTTCGTCGCGGCGCGCGACCGCGACGGCGCCGAATGGAACACCGATGCCCTGGGCCCGACCAAGCGCGGATTGGCCACCGAACTGGTGCATCGCCTGCGCGAGCGCTACGGCGCGGGCGGCTTCCTGCATTTCGGGCAGGGCAAGTGGTATCCGGGCGAGCAGTTGCCACGCTGGGCGCTGACGATCGCGTGGCGCACCGACGGCATGCCGTGCTGGCAGGATCCCGCGCTGTTCGCCGACGAACGCCATCCCGGCGACTACACCGACGCCGACGCGCGCCGTTTCATGACGAGCCTGTGCGACCGGCTGGGGGTAGACGCATCTTGCGCGCAGCCCGCCTACGAGGATGCCTGGTACTACCTGTGGCGCGAACGACGGCTGCCGGTCAATGTCGATCCCCATGCCTCGCGCCTCGACGACGAGATGGAGCGCGTGCGCCTGCGCCGCGTGTTTGATACGGGCCTGGCAAGCGTGACCGGTTACGTCCTGCCGCTGGCGCGGGTGGAAAGCGGGGACGGCGACACCGTGGAAAGTGGCTGGGAAACTGGCCGCTGGTACCTGCGCGAAGAACGTCTCTACCTGCATCCCGGCGATTCCCCGATGGGCTACCGGCTGCCGCTCGATTCGCTGCCGTGGGCCAGCGAGGCCGACCGCGTGCAGCAGTTCGAGCAGGATCCGTTCGCGCCGCGCGCAGCCTTGCCTGCGGCCGCGGTCCTGCGGCGACAATCACCGGCACCGTCGGCTGCCACGACGCCAGCGCGGCCCGCCGCCAGCGCGGCCGCTGGCACGGGTACGGGCAGCGGCACCGGTGCCGCTTCGCCAGGCGAGCCCGCGCGCGGCCAATCCGCACCGGGGGTGATACGTACCGCGCTGTGTGTCGAAGTCCGCCATCCCGCCCGCGCGGCAGGGCCAAAGACCGAAGCCGAGCAAATGGACGACAAGCGCGGCGTGATCTATGTCTTCATGCCGCCGCTGCCAGAGCTGGAGGACTACCTCGCGCTGGTGCAGGCTGTGGAAGCCACGGCCGCCGCGCTGAACGTGCAGATCGTGCTGGAAGGCTATCCGCCACCGCGCGATGCGCGCCTCAAGGTGCTGCAGGTCACGCCGGACCCCGGCGTGATCGAGGTGAATATCCACCCGGCCGCGAACTGGGAGCAACTGGTCGACCACACCGAGTTCCTCTACCAGGCCTCGCACGAATGCTTCCTGTCGACCGAGAAGTTCATGCTCGACGGCCGCCATACCGGCACCGGCGGCGGCAATCACTTCGTGCTGGGCGGGGCGACGCCGGCCGACAGCCCGTTCCTGCGCCGCCCGGACCTGCTGGTCAGCCTGATCACGTACTGGCACAACCACCCGTCGCTGTCCTACCTGTTCTCGGGCCTCTTCATCGGGCCGACCAGCCAGGCGCCGCGCGTGGACGAGGCACGCAACGACCAGCGCTATGAACTGGACATCGCGTTCGCCGAACTGCGCCGTCAACTCGCCGGACGCGAGCGGGGCGGCACCAACGGTTACGTGCCGCCGTGGCTCGTTGATCGTGTGCTGCGCAACCTGCTGATCGACGTCACCGGCAACACGCACCGCGCCGAGTTCTGCATCGACAAGCTCTATTCGCCCGATGGCCCGACCGGCCGGCTCGGCCTGCTCGAACTGCGCGCGTTCGAGATGCCCCCGCACGCACGCATGAGCCTGGTGCAGCAGTTGCTGCTGCGCGCACTGGTTGCACGCTTCTGGCGCGAGCCATACCAGGCGCCGCTCACGCGCTGGGGTACGGCGCTGCATGACCGGTTCATGTTAGGGACCTTCGTGCAGATGGACTTCGACGATGTGCTCGCCGACATGAATGCCGCGGGCTTTGCGTTCGACGCCTCATGGTTCGCCCCGCATTTCGAGTTCCGTTTCCCGCGCATCGGCGAAATTGCCGCAGGCGGTCTGGCGCTCACGCTGCGCGGCGCGCTGGAGCCCTGGCACGTGATGGGCGAGGAGGGCGGCGCCGGCAGCACGGTGCGCTATGTGGATTCATCGGTCGAACGCATGGAAGTGCGCGTGCTCGGCCTGAACGACAGCCGGCACGTGATCACGGCCAATGGCCGGTCGCTGCCGCTGCAGCCGACCGGACGCGCCGGCGAATTCGTCGCGGGCGTGCGCTACCGCGCGTGGGCGCCGCCATCGTCGCTGCATCCGACCATCGGCTCGCATGCGCCGCTGACCATCGATGTCGTCGATACGTGGACGGAGCGCAGCATCGGAGGCTGCCAGTATCATGTCGCGCACCCGGGCGGGCGCAACTACCAGACCTTCCCCGTCAATGCCTACGAGGCGGAAAGCCGGCGGCTGGCGCGCTTTTCGGCCTACGGGCATACACCGGGGCGCACCGTCGCGCAGGCGCCGCAGCGCAGTCTTGAGTTCCCCTTCACGCTCGACCTGCGCCAGGGGTAGACATGTACCACCGCGGCTGCGCCGGGACAGGCCAGCCGCCAACGGGAGACCCAATCTTGGCCCAGCCCCTGTCGCGGCCGACTGATGACCTGGAGGCCCCGCATGCGGCCGCGGCGATTGCCGCCGCCGCGCGTCTTGCGCTGCCGGTTCCAGCCGGGCATCTCGACGAACTTCGCTTGCCCGATGGCACCTTGCGCGAAGCATGGGCGCGCTTCTTCTCCGTAGTCGGCGAACCGAGTGCGGAAACGCTGGGTCCGCGCGCGAAAGCCATGGCGCGCCAGATCCGCGACAACGGCGTGACCTACAACGTCTACGCCGACCAGGGCGCGGCACGTGCGTGGCCGCTGGAGCTGTTCCCGTTCCTTGTCACGGAGCAGGACTGGCAGCTGATCGAGCGCGGCGCCGCGCAGCGTGCGACGCTTGCCAACGCCATCCTGGCCGACATCTACGGCGAACAGACATTGCTGTCGCGCGCGCTGCTGCCGCCGGGGCTCGTGTACGGGCATCCGGGCTACCTGCATCCGCTGCGCGGCTACCAGCCGCCCGGCGGCAGTTTCCTGCAGATCGTTGCGGTCGATCTCGTGCACACCGACGACGGCTGGACTGTCATGGCGCATCGCACCGATACGCCTTCGGGCATGGGCTACGCGCTCGAGAACCGGCTGATCATCTCGGGCCTGTTCACCGATGCTTTCCGCGACCTGCACGTGCGGCGGCTGCCGCCAGCATTCGCGCAACTGGTGTCCACGCTCGCGCATGCGCCGCTTGCCGCCGCGACAGAAGCCGGCAGTGGACGAGATGGACCTGTCAGTGCCGGCACCGGTCACCACATCGTGCTGCTCACGCCAGGTCCCTACAGCGAGACCTTCTTCGAACACACTTTCCTGGCCCGCTACCTCGGCATCACGCTGGTCGAGGGCAAGGACCTGACCGTGCGCAACGACGTGGTCTACCTCAAGACCTTCGGCGGACTTGAGCGCGTGGACGTGGTGCTGCGGCGCCTGGACGACGTCTTCTGCGATCCGCTCGAATTGCGCCACGACTCCACGCTCGGCGTACCGGGGCTGCTCGAAGCAATGCGTGCGGGGAACGTGATGGTGTCCAACGTGCCTGGCGCGGGTTTCCTCGAGTCCCCGGCCATTCACGGCTTTCTGCCCGGCATTGCCGAAGCGCTGCTGGGCGAGCCACTGATTCTGCCCGGCGTGCCGAGCTGGTGGTGCGGCGAGGACGCCGCGCGCGAGCAGGTGCTTTCCACGCTGCCCGAAGCGTTCGTGATGCCGACCTACCCGCGCCGCGCCGACCTGTCCGACGAGCCGCCATTGGGCATGGAACTGGGCCTGCAGGCGCTCGACGGGTGGCGCGAGCGTATCGCGCGCATGCCGGACCGCTACACGCTGCAGCCGCCGCTGCCCCTGTCGCACACGCCATGCTGGGAGGGCGATCAGATCGGCTCGCGCGCGGCGATGCTGCGCGTGTTCGCCGTCGCCGATGGCAATGGCGGCTGGCAGGTCATGGCAGGCGGCTTCAGCCGGCTCGCGGCGCCGCAGCTCGAATCGGTATCGATGCAGCTTGGCGGCACTAGCGCGGACACGTGGGTGCTGTCTGGCCAGCCTGTGCCCGCCGCGCCACTGGCCGGGCGTACCGGCCTGGCGGCGCCGACACAGGCCCGGCCGCTCGCGGTGTCGAGCCGTGCCGCCGAGAACCTGTTCTGGGCTGGCCGCTATGCCGAGCGTGCGGAAAACAACGTGAGGCTGTGCCGCCAGATCCTCGGCTCGATCGAAAGCAGCGACGATACCGACGACGGCACGCTGTCGATGCAGGGCGAGCTTGCAGAGAGGGACGGCCTCGTCCCGGCCGAGGCGCCTTCGCCAAAGGCTTCACTGCGCCTGTTCGAGCGTAGCCTGGTCGCGACGCTGGCCGATTCGCGTGGCGGTACCGGGCTGGTGCAAAACCTCGCCGCCCACGCCGCCGCGGCCAGCGAAATCCGCAACCGACTGTCCAACGATCACTGGCGCACCATCCTGGCCGCGCGCAACGATTTCGGCGACGCGATGATGGAGGCCACGCTGGCCCCGGGCGAGGGCGGTGCCGTCAGCTACGACCGTGCGCGCGTACTGTCCGCGCTCGAACACCTTGCCATGCAGCTGGGCGCCATCAATGGCGCGCAGGGTGACCGCATGTCGCGCGACGAAGCGTGGCGCCTGGTTTTCATCGGCCGCCATATCGAGCGCCTGGCCACCATGAGCAACTTCCTGCTGACTGCCATCGACACCGGCGCGCTGCGCTCGCGCAGCGGCTTGGAATTGCTGCTGCACCTGTTCGATTGCACGCTGACGTACCGCTCGCTGTACCCGGGTCGCACCGACCTCGCTGCACTGGTCGAGCTGCTCGTGCTCGAGCCTACGAATCCGCGCGGCCTGTACGGTTTGCTGGAACGGTTGCGCAACAAGCTGGAACAGCTCGCGCCCGGCGGCAGCGCGCAGACACGCGTGCCGCTCGCGGAACTGCTGCCCGCGCCGAGCGCGCTGCCCACGCGTGCGGCACTGTGCGAGCCATTGGGCGAAGCGGGAGGAGATCCCGCCGCGTTGTCGGCGCTTTGCCAGCTGTTCATCGAGCGCATGGTGCGCGTGTCCGATGAAATCAGCGCGCGCTATTTCAGCCATGCCGGCGCGAACCCGGAGGCAGAGTCGTGAACGACACCGCGGCACCTTGCACCGGCGGCTGCACCCTCAACGTGCTGCACACGACCGCCTATCTCTATTCGCAGCCGGTCGAGCACGCGCAGCAGCGCGCCGTGGCGACGCCGCCGGACTTGCCTTGGCAATCCGTCACCGCGCACGACACGCGCATCGAGCCCGTGCCCACGCACCAGCACGTACGCACCGACGCATTCGGCAACCGCGTGCTGCATTTCATGCTCGACGTGCCGCATACGCAGATGCAGCTCACGTGTGCCAGCACCGTCGTACTCACGCCGCGCTGGCAGGCGCTTTATCCGTCTGCGTCTGCACCGTGGGAAACCGTCGCGCAGTCGCTGCGCTTCCACGCGGCCCAGCCGTTCGAGCCTGCCACGCAGTTCGTCTTTGCCTCGCCCAATATTGCCCTGCATCCGAGCCTGCGCGACTACGCGCTGCCCAGTTTTGGCGCAGGCGTGCCCGTTGTGGCGGGTGCGATTGACCTGATGCGGCGCATTCATGCCGATTTCACGTATCACAGTGAATCCACCGAGGTGCATACGCCCGCCATGCAGGCGTTCGCGCAGCGCAGCGGCGTGTGCCAGGACTTTGCGCAGGTGATGATCGGCTGCCTGCGTTCCGTGGGGCTCGCCGCGCGTTACGTGAGCGGTTACCTGTGCACCGAGCCGCCGCCTGGAGAGGAGCGACTGGTCGGCGCCGACGCTTCTCACGCATGGGTGTCGGTGTATTGCCCCATCGCCGGCTGGGTCGACCTCGACCCGACCAACAATGTGCTCGCGGATACGCGCCACGTCACGCTCGCGTGGGGCCGCGACTACAGCGACGTGCCACTGCTGCATGGCGTGATCGTGGGCGGCGGTGCGCATGGTGTGGATGTCGCCGTAACCGTGGTGCCCGTGGACTGAGCGGCCCGCAAGCTGGCAAGGCAATTGCTTGAGGGATGGCGGGCAATACCACAGGAGCCGCCATGCTGAGCCGCACCGCTGATCACCTGTACTGGATGGCCCGCTACACTGAGCGCGCGGAGAACACCGCGCGCATGCTGGACGTCAACTACCAGACCGCGCTGCTGCCGCAAGGCACGGAAGCGGCCGAGCAGGGCTGGCGAGCCATGCTCGATATCACCGAGCTGACGCCTTACTATGCCGAGCGCCATGGTGGCCTGAACCATGAAGCGATGATCGCCTTCATGGCCGCTGACGAGAGCCATCACGCGTCGATCCTGTCCTGCCTGCATGCCGCGCGCGAAAACGCCCGCGCGGTGCGAGGCGCGTTGACCACGCCGCTTTGGGAAACGATCAATGCCACATGGCTTGAAGCACGTCAGCTCGTCAGTGACGGCGCGCCGTTGCATGACCCTCCGGCGTTCTTCGAGTGGGTCAAGTTTCGTTCGCACCTCGCGCGTGGGGTGGAGGTTGGCACGATGCTCAAGGACGAAGCGTTCTGCTTCATGCGGCTGGGAACGTTCCTGGAGCGGGCCGACAATACGGCGCGACTGCTCGACGTGAAATTCAGACCTGCCGGCGGGCCTGTTCCGCAGGATGACTCTTATCAGTGGGCAGCCGTGCTTCGGGCCTTGTCAGGCCTGGAGACGTATCGGAAGGTCTACCGCTCGGCCATCACGCCAGAACGGGTGGCGCAGCTTCTGATCGTGAATGCCGCGATGCCGCGTTCGCTGGCGGCCAGCATGCAGGAGGTGGTGGCGATCCTCGCGCAGATTCGGAACCGGCATTCAGCCAATACCGAGCGGCGGGCTGGGCGGCTGCATGCGGAATTGCGATTTGCGCGTATCGACGACATTCTGGCCGTCGGGATTCATGGGTGGCTGGGGGATTTTCTTGGGAAGGTTAGGGAGGTGGGGGAGGGGATTCGGGGGGATTTTCTTTTGGCTTAGAGGTGGGGGATTTGTGGTTGGGATGGGGGTTGTCGTTCTTGGCTCGCGCCGCCGTTTCGCCGGCGTAGCCGGCGAGTCACTTTTTGTCCGAGCGACAAAAAGTAACCAAAAAGCGCGTCGTTGCCGCTGGCCATCAATTCCACGGTGGCAGTGGTTCAAACGGCTTTGGACGCCTGCAATGGTGGTCGGCCGTTCCAACCTGCTACGCCATGTGAGTCAGAACCTGTGCCTCACGCGGCACGACTTTTGGACGATCCCCAAGACGGACTCGGGTACAGCGTTTCAATAAGGTCAGGGGTGGGACGCCTTCGGCTGCGCTGCGCGCACGGCGTCGTCGGGAGGCGAGCTCATCAACGTCGCTGGCGCCCGAGGCGTCCAAGGTCCTTTCTCGACTTCGGCATGCCATGCGCGGGCATCGTCTCCGAGGCGTGGTTTGCCCTGGGCCTGCATGCTCAGACTAGGGCTCTGCGCGCAGCGCAGCCGAAGGCGATCACCCGATATCGCTCGCAGCAGGGGCCACAGACGCTTGCAGGGCTCGTCCAATTAGCGCTGTATTCCCACTCACGGTGGTGCCCCACGCGGCAGGCAGCGTAAATCCCCTCTGAAGCCCATACCCGTACAACACCCCTGGCCCACTACGATAAAAATTCGCCCCTTTGGGGCAACCAAAACGCGTTTTTGGTTACTTTTGTCGCTCGGACAAAAGTGACTCGCCGGCTACGCCGGCGAAACAGCAGCGCACGCCAAGAACGATAGCCGCCTAACCTGTACGAGAAGCCCCCGCCGGCCACGCCGGCGAAACAGCGGCGCATGCCAAGCACGCCGCCGCCATATCACCAAATCCCCTTACCCCAACTTCCTCTTCAACAACTCATTAACCTGCGCCGGATTAGCCTTCCCCTTGGTCGCCTTCATCGCCTGTCCCACCAGCGCATTGAAAGCCTTTTCCTTCCCGGAACGGAACTCTTCCACCGACTTGGCATTGGCCGCCAGCACATCATCGATGATCTTCTCGAGCTCACCGGTATCCGACATCTGCTTCAGGCCCTTGGCCGCGATGATCGCATCCGCATCGCCATCCGATTCACCCGCCCACATGGCCGGGAAGACATCCTTCTTGGCGGTGTTGTTGGACACCGTGCCATCGGCAATACGCGCCAGCAGCTTGGCCAGCTGCGAAGGCTTCACAGGCGCGGCATCAATGCTGATGCCTTCACGGTTGAGCTGCGACGCGACATCGCCCATCAGCCAATTGGCCGCCGGCTTGGCATTGGCCGCACCGACCTCGGCGACAACAGCTTCGAAGTAGCCGGCCATTGCCTTCGACGCAGTCAGCGTGCTGGCGTCATACGCCGACAAGCCATATTGCGAAACGAAGCGCGCCTGCATGGCTGCCGGCAGCTCAGGCAATTCGCCGCGTACGCGGTCGATCCATGCAGCATCGATTTCCAGCGGCATCAGGTCCGGGTCCGGGAAGTAGCGGTAATCGTGCGCATCTTCCTTGGTCCGCATTGCGCGCGTTTCGCCGGTGTCCGGATCGAACAGCACGGTGGCCTGCTGGATCTTGCGGCCATCCTCGATCTCGTTGATCTGCCACTGCACTTCGTATTCGATGGCCTGCTGCAGGAAGCGGAACGAGTTCAGGTTCTTGATCTCGCGGCGCGTGCCGAATTCCTTCTGGCCGACCGGGCGCACGGAAACGTTGGCGTCGCAGCGGAAGCTGCCTTCCTGCATGTTGCCGTCGCAGATGCCCAGCCACACCACCAGCGAGTGCAGGGCCTTGGCATAGGCCACGGCCTCGGCCGCGCTGCGCATGTCGGGCTCGGTCACGATTTCGAGCAGCGGCGTGCCGGCGCGGTTCAGGTCGATGCCGGTCATGCCGGCGAAGTCTTCGTGCAGCGACTTGCCCGCGTCTTCTTCCAGGTGGGCGCGCGTGAGCTGTACAGTCTTCTCGTACACATCGCCCTTCTTGCCTTCGACCTGGATGGTGATGCTGCCGCCCTGCACGACGGGGATTTCGTACTGGCTGATCTGGTAGCCCTTGGGCAGGTCGGGGTAGAAGTAGTTCTTGCGCGCGAAGATGCTGCGCGGCGCGATGGTGGCGCCGATCGCCAGGCCGAACTGGATGGCGCGCTCGACGGCGCCCTTGTTGAGCACGGGCAGCACGCCCGGCAGCGCGAGGTCAACCGGCGAGGCCTGCGTGTTGGGCTCGGCGCCGAAGGCGGTGGAGGTCCCGGAGAAAATCTTGGAGGCCGTCGAGAGCTGCGTGTGCGTTTCGAGGCCGATCACCACTTCCCATTGCATAGCGGTATTCCTGTTCGGTTCTTGGGTTCTGTCTGTTGCGATGGGCCGGCGCGGGCGCCGGTCCGATTGTCTGTATTGCGGATGCGCTCAGGGGTCCGGGCTGGCGAGCCATGAGTCGAGCTGGGCCATGGCGGCGACCCGGGCCACGGCATCGCCGCCGACCGTTACGCCGCGGCCGCCACGCGAGTTGCCTGCGTTGCCTGGCCCGTCGCGGCGCACGTGGAGTTCGCTCGTGCCGTCAAAGCCGTGATAGGCGCCGGGATAGATCTCGAGCCGGAAGCGCGCATTCGGCTGGCGCGCGAGCACCGCGCTCTGCAGCATGGCGCAGCGCGTGGCGGGCGTCCAGTCGTCGGCGCCGCCAATCATCAGCAGCACCGGCGCGCGCAGCCGGAAGGTGTGCTGTTGCACGGCGCGCTTGCAGGCTGGATAGAACGCCACGGCACGCTCCACCGGCGGCGTGTCGGCCGGCCATGCGCGGCTGGCGTCGACGGTGGCCAGTACGGCCTGCGCACCGTTGGACCAGCCGAGCAGCACGATGCGCGAAGCATCGATACCGGGCTGGCGCGCGACCCAGCGCAGCGCCGCCAGTGCGTCGGTGCGGCGTACACGCTCATCCATGCCGCGGGCTTCCGGCGAATCGCCGCACCCGGGCAGCCTGCCGTGCGCCGAAAGGCTGTCCGGCATCAGCACGGCGTAGCCGCGCTCCGCCAGCCATTGCGCGTATTCGCGATAACGCGGCTGCAGCGCGGGCGCGGCGTCCACGGTGCTGTCGGCTGCGTAGTTGCCGGCATTGCCGGCTTCCACGCGGACGGCTTCGGGGCGGGTGCCCAGCAGTCCGTTGCAGCCGTGCAGCGCGACCACGACAGGCAGCGGCTGCGTGCGCGGCGTGCTGCCTTCGCGTGGCACGAACCAGAAGGCGTTGAGCGCCGGCGCCCCTTGTTCGCCAGGCAGCAGCACACGCTGCGCCGGCGTGGCGGTGCGCGTGGCGGGCGGCGTGCGCGTGGTGGCGCCGGGTGTCAGCGCGCTCAGCGGCGCCGTGTTGGCAGGCTGCACCAACGCCGGCGTGGGTGGGGCGGGTGTATGCGCGATCGCAGCGCCGGCCAGCAGCATGCCGGCCACACCGGCCACACCGGCCACGCGCATGGCGAGGCGGTGCAGTCGGTGCGGGCGTTGGCTGGCGGGCGTGGTGCGCATGGCGTATGGCCTCAGCGGGTTTGCGCGCAGGCGCCGGTGCCGGGTTCGAACATCACCGGCCATGCCTGTTCATAGATGCCCGGCGTGCAGCGCTGCTGGCAGTTCGCGTGCGCGAGCGTCACGCGGCGCGGATCCTGCCAGACCATCAGCTTGCAGCCGCTGCCGTCATTGGCGCGCAGCTCGATATGCGGCTTCTTCTGGACCTGGCGGAAATCGGCCAGGTTGAAGCTGCACGAGCCGCGCTTGCCGACCCACAGCTTCCAGGACAGCTGCTGCACACTGTTGTCGGACACGCGCAGCTGGGCGTCCTCGCGGAAGCCATCTTCCTCGGTGCGGCGGCAGTCGCCAACAAGGTCGATATCGCGGGCGGCGATGGGCGTCGGCTTGCCGATGATCGGCAACTGGATGCAGCCGGCCACCGCCGTGGCGAGCGCCACGGCGAGGATCAGCCGGAAGCCTTGCGCAAGCCGTTTCATGCCTTGGCGGGACGGCGCAGGTGCCAGTCGGTGGCCTGCTGGAACGCGTGCGCGGTCTGCAGCAGGCGCGCTTCGTCGAAGTAGTTGCCGATCAGCTGCAGGCCGACCGGCATATTGCCCTCGCCAAAGCCGCACGGCACGCTCATGCCGGGCAGGCCGGCCAGGCTGGTGGACAGCGTGAAGATGTCGGCCAGGTACATCTGCACCGGGTCCGAAGTCTTCTCGCCGAGCTTCCACGCGACCGTCGGCGCGACCGGGCCCATGATCACGTCGCACTGGGCGAACGCGCGCTGGAAGTCGTCGGCGATGATGCGGCGGATCTTCTGCGCCTGCAGGTAATAGGCGTCGTAGTAGCCGTGCGACAGCACATAGGTGCCGACCATGATGCGGCGCTTGACCTCGGCGCCGAAGCCTTCGGCGCGGGACTTCTTGTACATGTCGAGCAGGTCGCGGTACTCGGCCGCGCGGTGGCCGTAGCGCACACCATCGAAGCGCGACAGGTTCGACGAAGCCTCGGCCGGGGCGATCACGTAGTACACGGGAATCGACAGCTCGGTCTTGGGCAGCGAAACCTCGACCAGCGTGGCGCCGAGTTGCTCGTACTGGCGCAGCGCGGCACGCACCGTCTCTTCCACATCGGGCGACAGACCCTTGCCGAAGTACTCGCGTGGCAGGCCGATGCGCAGGCCGGCCAGCGGCTGGCTTTCCGAAGCGCCGGCGCGCGGCTGGCCCAGGTAGCGCGCGAAGTCTTCATCGACGCCGCCTTGCTCGGGCGGGATGCTGGTCGAGTCCTTCGCATCGAAGCCGGCCATGGCGTTGAGCAGCAGCGCGCAATCCTCGGCGGTGTGGGCCATCGGGCCGCCCTGGTCCAGCGAGGACGCGAACGCGATCATGCCGTAGCGCGACACGCGGCCGTAGGTCGGCTTGATGCCGGTGATGCCCGAGAACGACGACGGCTGGCGGATCGAACCGCCGGTGTCGGTGCCGGTCGCGGCCGGTGCCAGGCCCGCGGCCACCGCGGCGGCCGAGCCGCCCGACGAGCCGCCCGGCACGCGGTCGGTATCCCACGGGTTGCGCACCGCGCCGAAGAAGGAGTTTTCGTTGGACGAGCCCATCGCGAACTCGTCCATATTGGTCTTGCCCAGCGTCACCATGCCGGCGGCGGCCATGCGTTCGACTACGGTGGCGTCGAACGGGCTTTCGTAATTGGCCAGCATCTTCGAGCCGGCCGTGGCGCGCCAGCCGCGCGTGACGAACACGTCCTTGTGGGCCACCGGCACGCCGGTCAGCAGCGTGGCCTCGCCGCGCGCGCGGCGTGCGTCGGCTTCGCGGGCCTGGGCCAGCGTGCGCTCGGCGTCGACATGGGTGAAGGCGTTCAGCGCGCCGGCCTGCTCGATGCGGGCCAGGTAGGTGCGGGCGAGTTCCTCGGCGGAAACGGAGCGCGCGGCCAGGGAGTCGGCGAGCTGGCGCAGGGAAGTCACGGAATCAGCGGAAAAGGGCATGACAGTCTGTTGGCATCAGGGGTGGCGTGCTAGGGTGCGGGCGCAATGAGGTAGCGCGCGGGTCATTCGATGACCTTGGGCACCAGGTAGAGGCCATTCTGTGTGGCGGGCGCGGGGCGCTGGTAGTCGTCGCGGCGGTCACTTTCGGTCACGGCGTCGTCGCGCAGGCGCTGCGCCATGTCGCGCACGGTGGCCAGCGGGTGCGCCAGCGGCTCGATGCCGGTGGTATCGACCGCCTGCATCTGCTCGACCAGCGAGAAGAAGTTATTGAGCTGCGCTAGCGTCTGGGACGCCTCTTCATCGCTGGTTTCGATGCGGGCCAGATGGGCGATGCGCTTGACGTCGGAAAGGTCGAGGGCCATGGCGTGGTGGGTACGGGTCGGGTGCAAAAAGGCGCTTGCAGCACTGGCGCCCGAGGCATGCGGCGGGTGCGTCGCGCGGCCCCGGCGGGGTGCCGGAGGGGCGCCCCGGTGTCGTCGGATTAGCAGTTGTTTTCAGGCTGTAACGGCCCGAATCAGCAGGAATTATAAGGTATCATTGCGTGCTCTCGACCTTTGGCAGCGTCCTCGCCACATGCGCGCAGGCGTAGCGCTTCAGGTGAATAATTTGTCACTTTTTCGGCGGGGTCTTCGACTGCCGTTAAACGTGCTTCGGGCTGCACCGGCCGCGCGCCGGCGCGGCGATGTCCGAAGCAGATGGTCTGGGTCCCTCTGATTAGCCCTCCGCCGCATTGCGAAATTTCAGCGATGTGGCACAGACGTGATCTTTTCGCGAACTTTTTCGCGAGGTCTAATCAAAGGTTCCCGTAAGAGCGGTGCGCGGGAGCGCTCCGCGGCGGTTTGCCGGCGCCATCTGGATCAGGTGGCCGATGGCGGGCTGTCCGGTGTCCGGGAAGCCTGACCTTACCCGCATGAATACATTTTGGCCGGCCCGCAGGTGGCGCCGGCCACTTCGCCTACCCGCGAACCCAACAGAAAACAGGATTCCTGATGTTCGGATTTCTCCGCAGCTACTTTTCCAACGACCTGGCCATCGACCTCGGCACCGCCAACACGCTGATCTATATGCGTGACAAGGGCATCGTCCTGGACGAGCCTTCGGTCGTGGCCATCCGCCAGGAAGGCGGCCCCAACGCCAAGAAGACGATCCAGGCTGTGGGCAAGGAAGCCAAGCAGATGCTGGGCAAGGTGCCGGGCAATATCGAAGCCATCCGCCCGATGAAGGACGGCGTGATTGCCGACTTCACCGTCACCGAGCAGATGCTCAAGCAGTTCATCAAGATGGTGCATGACTCGAAGCTGCTGCGTCCGAGCCCGCGCATCATCATCTGCGTGCCGTGCGGCTCGACCCAGGTCGAGCGCCGCGCGATTCGCGAATCCGCCCTGGGCGCCGGCGCCAGCCAGGTGTACCTGATCGAGGAGCCGATGTCGGCCGCAATCGGCGCCGGCCTGCCGGTGTCGGAGCCGTCGGGCTCGATGGTCGTGGACATCGGCGGCGGTACCACCGAGGTCGGCATCATCTCGCTGGGCGGCATGGTCTACAAGGGTTCGGTGCGCGTCGGCGGCGACAAGTTCGACGAGGCCATCGTCAACTACATCCGCCGCAACTACGGCATGCTGATCGGCGAACAGACCGCCGAGGCCATCAAGAAGGAAATCGGCTCGGCCTTCCCGGGTTCCGAAGTCCGCGAGATGGAAGTCAAGGGCCGCAACCTGTCCGAAGGCATCCCGCGCGCGTTCACGGTGTCGTCCAACGAAATCCTGGAGGCGCTGACCGATCCGCTGAACCAGATCGTGTCGGCCGTCAAGATCGCGCTGGAACAGACCCCGCCGGAACTGGGCGCCGACATCGCCGAGCGCGGCATGATGCTGACCGGTGGCGGCGCGCTGCTGCGCGACCTGGACCGCCTGCTGGCCGAGGAAACCGGCCTGCCGGTGCTGGTCGCCGAAGACCCGCTGACCTGCGTGGTGCGTGGCTCCGGCATGGCGCTGGAACGCATGGACAAGCTGGGCAGCATCTTCTCGTACGAGTAAGGCTGCAGGACTGCACGGCGCGATGCACCGCCTGCCGGATCTCTCGATCAGGGCTGCGGAGCAACGCTGCCTCCGCGGGAACGCTCCCGCGGCACCGATTGCCGCCCCGGCATGCCGGGGCGGCAATGTCTTTGCGTGCCAGCCTCTCTCTTCCCTAGCGTCTTCTCTCCCGACAACGCCTGCGCCCGGCTAAATGGATTACTCTCCACCGCCGCTTTTCAAGCAAGGAACTTCGGCTGTCGCGCGCCTGGTCCTGTACGTGGCCATCGCGCTGGCGCTGCTGATCGTCGATGCGCGTTTCAACGCGCTCAGCATCGTGCGCCAGATAGCCGCCACGGTGCTGATGCCCGTGGAGCGCGTTGTGCTGGTGCCGCGCGATGCGTTGCGCACCGTGTTTGACTACGCGCAGTCTTCGGCCACGCTCGCCGGCGAGAACCGCGAACTGCGCCGCAGCGCCGTGGAACAGGCCGAGGCCTCGGTGCGCCAGGCGCAGCTCGAAGCCGAGAACAACCAGTTGCGCAAGCTGCTCGGCTTGCAGCAGCAGTCGGCCACGCCGGTCACGGCGGCGGAAATCCTCTATGACGCGCGTGATCCGTACTCGCAGCGCATCGTGATCGACAAGGGCAGCCAGCAGGGCCTGCGCGCCGGCTACCCGGTGATCGACGAACGCGGCGTGGTCGGGCAGGTGACGCGCGTGTCGCCGTTCCAGTCCGAAGTCACGCTGCTGACCGACAAGGACCAGGCGATTCCCGTGCAGGTGGTGCGCAACGGGTTGCGCAGCGTGGCCTTCGGTGGCGCGCGCGCCGGCCAGCTCGACCTGCGCTTCATGGCCGCGGCGGCTGACCTGCAGCAGGGTGACCTGCTGGTGACGTCCGGCCTGGATGGCACGTACCCGCCGGGCCTGCCGGTAGCCAAGATCGCACACATCGAGCGCAAGGCCGATACCGCGTTCTCGCGCGTGTGGTGCGAGCCGGTGGCCGGCGTGCGTTCGCACCGGCAGCTGCTCGTGGTCCGCTACGACTCGGCCATACCGCCGCGCGAGACCGTCGAAGAGAAGGCCGAAGCGCCGGCCAAGGGTGCCCGCTCGGCGGCTGCGCGTGCCGCCGCGGCCAGCGCGGCGGCGGCGAAGGCCGCATCCGCTCCCGCCGCCAAGGAGGCCCAGTAATGACCAATCCCCAGTACCTGCTGCGCCCGGTGAACCCGGTGTTCATCGCGTTCAGCTTCGTCATGGCCTTCCTGTTCAACCTGATGCCGTGGGGCACTACCCTGTGGATCCCGGACATGGTGGCGCTGGTGCTGGTGTTCTGGAACATCCACCAGCCGCGCAAGGTCGGCATGGGCGTGGCGTTCGCGCTGGGCCTGCTGATGGACGTGCATGACGCGCGCCTGCTCGGCGAGCACGCGGTGGCCTATACGCTGCTGGCCTACTTCGCCATCACCATTCACCGTCGCGTGCTGTGGTTCACGGTCTATACGCAGGCGCTGCACGTGCTGCCGCTGCTGTTCGTCGCACACGCGGTGCCGGTGGTAATCCGCCTGGCCATGGGCGCGCCGCTGCCGGGCTGGCCGCTGTTGCTCGCGCCCGGCATCGAGGCGCTGCTTTGGCCGATGGCCACGGCCGTGCTGCTCGCGCCGCAGCGCCGCTCGGTCGACGTCGACGAGACGCGCCCGATCTGAGCGCGCCCCACGCATCCAACCCGGCAGTACCATGACCGAAATCCGCAACGTCGAACTGGAAATCGGCCGCTTCCGCCTCCGCGTGGCGGCCGCGGCGCTGTTCACGGTGATCTGCTTCGGCTTGCTGTTCACGCGCTTCCTGTGGCTGCAGTGGTACAAGCACGACCAGTACTCGGCTAAGGCCGAGGACAACCGCATCTCGGTCGCGCCGATCGAGCCGAACCGCGGCATCATCATGGACCGCAACGGTGTCGTGCTGGCGCGCAACTACTCCGCCTACACGCTCGAGATCACGCCGTCCAAGCTGACCGATACGCTCGACAACACCATCGAGGCGCTGTCGTCGCTGGTTGATATCCAGGTGCGCGACCGGCGCCGCTTCAAGCGCCTGATGGAGGAATCGCGCAGCTTCGAGAGCCTGCCGATCCGCAGTCAGCTTTCCGATGAAGAGGTCGCGCGCTTTTCCGCGCAGCGCTTCCGCTTCCCGGGCGTGGACGTGCGCGCGCGCCTGTTCCGGCAATATCCGCTCGGGGAATCGGCATCGCACGTGATCGGCTATCTGGGCCGCATCTCGCAGCGCGACCAGGAGCGCATCGAGGCCATGGACGAGGCCAACGATGCGGATGGCGCCAAGTACGACCCCCGCAAGGATGCCGACAACTACAAGGGCAGCAACTACATCGGCAAGATCGGCCTGGAGCAAAGCTACGAGACCGAGCTGCACGGGCTGACCGGCTTCGAGGAAGTCGAGGTGAGCGCGGGCGGCCGGCCGATCCGCACGCTGTCGACCTCGCCCGCCACGCCGGGCAACAACCTGATCCTGTCGCTCGACATCCGCCTGCAGCAACTGGCCGAGGAACTGTTCGGCGACCGCCGCGGCGCGCTGGTGGCGATCGAGCCGTCGACGGGCGACATCCTGGCCTTCGTTTCCAAGCCGACTTTCGACCCGAACCTGTTCGTCGAGGGGATCGACTCCAACACCTGGGGCGAGCTCAACAATTCGCCCGACAAGCCGCTGCTGAACCGCCCGTTGCGCGGGACGTATCCGCCGGGCTCGACCTACAAGCCATTCATGGCGCTGGCGGCGCTGACCACGGGCAAGCGCACGGCCGCGTGGGGCATGCATGACCCGGGTTCGTTCACGCTGGGCAACCACACCTTCCGCGACGACAAGCCGGGCGGCCACGGCTGGGTCGACATGCAGACGTCGATCGTGCAGTCGTGCGACACGTACTACTACGCGCTCGCGCGCGACATGGGCGTCAACGCGATCCATGACTTCATGAAGCCGCTGGGCTTCGGGCAGATCACCGGCATCGACATCGAGGGCGAAAGCCGCGGCATCCTGCCGTCCACGGAATGGAAGCGCAAGGCCTACCGCAAGCCGGAGCAGCAGAAGTGGTATGACGGCGAAACGATTTCGCTGGGCATCGGCCAGGGCTACAACAGCTTCACGATCCTGCAGCTTGCCAACGCGATCTCGATCATCGTCAACAACGGCGCGGCGATGAAGCCTCACCTGGTCAAGGCCGTGGAGGACTCCGTCACGCGCAAGCGCACGCTGACCGTGCCCAAGGAAAGCTACCGTCTGAACTTCAAGCAGGCCGACATCGACGTGATCAAGCGCGCGATGGTGGCGGTGACGCATTCTGGTACTGCCGCGCGTGTGTTCGCCGGCGCCGCCTACGAGTCGGCGGGCAAGACCGGTACGGCCCAGACCTACACGCTTGGCAAAAACGAGAAGTACAACCACCACGCGATCGACGAGCGCAAGCGCGACCACTCGCTCTACACAGCCTTCGCGCCCGCCGACAACCCGAAGATCGCGCTCGCGCTGATCGTCGAGAACGCGGGCTTCGGCGCTGCGGTGGCCGCGCCGATCGCGCGCAAGGTGATGGACTATTACCTGCTGGGCAAGTGGCCCGCCGAACTCGAAGCCTCGGCACCGCCGCCGGCCGAACGTTCGCCGGTCGATACGGCCAGCGTGTTCACCACGGGCCAGACCGCGAGCATCGCCAGCGCGACGGTCATGTCCGGCGGCGCAAGCGCCGTGGCGGCCAGCGCGGTGGGCGCGTCTTCCGTCGTGGCGGCGGCATCGGCGGCGGGGGCGGGCGCCTCCATGGCCGCGGCGCTGGATCCAGCCGCGATTGCACCGGCCTCTGCCGTGCAGACGCTGGACGAACGCATGCTGCAGGCGCTGGGCCACAGCAAGCCGAAGCCCGTTGCGCCGGGACCGGCGTCTGCCCCGGCTGCCGCCAAGGCGCCTGCACCGAAACCCCGCGTCAAGCCCGTTGCTGCCACCCCGGCGACTGGCGCTGACGTCACCCGCTGAAGGAGACGCGCATGGACAAGCGTCGCGTCCTGTCGCTCATTAAAACGGCGTTCACCGGCTTCGACAAGCCGCTCGCGCTGATCGTGTTCCTGTTGTTCGCCACCGGCATCGTGGCGCTGTATTCGGCCGCCATCGACATGCCGGGCCGCGTCGAGGACCAGCTTCGCAACATCCTGCTGTCGTACGTGGTGATGCTGGTGATCGCTTACCTGCCCACGCAGACGCTGATGCGCGTGGCCGTGCCGATCTACACGGTCGGGGTGGCGCTGCTGATCGCAGTGGCCATGTTCGGCCTGATCCGCAAGGGCGCGCGGCGCTGGCTCAATGTCGGCATGGTGATCCAGCCGTCCGAGATCATGAAGATTTCCATGCCGTTGATGCTCGCGTGGTACTTCCAGAAGCGCGAGGGCGTGGTCCGATGGTATGACTTCGTGGTGGCGCTGGTGCTGCTGCTGATCCCGGTCGGCCTGATCGCCAAGCAGCCCGACCTGGGCACCGCGCTGCTGGTGATGGCGGCCGGCGTCTACGTGATCTACTTCGCGGGGCTGTCGTGGCGCATCATCCTGCCGCTGCTGGGCATCCTGGTGGTCGCGGTGACGCTGCTGATCACGTACCAGAACGACATCTGCGCGCCGGGCGTGAACTGGCCGGTGCTGCACGACTACCAGCAGCACCGCGTATGCACGCTGCTAGACCCGACCACCGACCCGCTCGGCAAGGGCTTCCACACGATCCAGTCGATCATCGCGATCGGCTCGGGCGGCGTCGACGGCAAGGGCTGGCTCAAGGGCACCCAGACCCACCTGGAGTTCATCCCGGAAAAGCACACCGACTTCATCTTCGCGGTGTATTCGGAGGAGTTCGGCCTGATCGGCAATGCCATCCTGCTGGTGCTGTACCTGCTGCTGATCTTTCGCGGACTGTTTATCGCGGCCAACGCGCCAACGCTGTTCTCGCGGCTGCTGGCGGGCTCGATCACGCTGATCTTCTTCACCTACGCCTTCGTCAATATGGGCATGGTGAGCGGCATCCTGCCCGTGGTCGGCGTCCCGTTGCCGCTGATGAGCTACGGTGGCACGGCGCTGGTGACGCTGGGCGCGGGTATCGGCATTCTGATGGCGATATCCCGACAGAAACGGCTGATCCAGACGTAATACAGATGGACAAGGGGCGGGGTGAATACCCCGCTTTGCTACACTGCCATCCAAATTTCTCTCGGTTCGAAGCCCATGAACGCCCAAGACGTCGCCGCCTACCTGCAGAGCAATCCCCAGTTCTTCGAAGACCATGCCGAGTTGCTCGCTACCGTGCAGCTCACGAGCCCGCATAGCCACCGCGCAGTGTCGCTGCAGGAGCGGCAGATGGAAATCCTGCGCGAAAAGAACAAGGGACTCGAACTGCGCCTGGCCGACCTGATGCGCCACGGGCACGACAACGACCGCACCCAGCAGCGCATGCACGCGTGGCAACTGCGCCTGCTGGCCGAGCCGGATTCCCACGCGCTGCCCTACGCCGTGCAGGACGGCCTGCAGCAGGTGTTCGACGTGCCCGCCGTGGCGCTCAAGCTGTGGAGCGTGGCCGAGCAGTTCGCCCATATGGAAGTGGTGCAGGGCGCCAGCGATGACCTGCGCTTGTTTGCCGAGGGGCTGCGCGCACCTTACTGCGGCGCCAATGCGGGCTTCGAAGCGGCCAGTCTGCTGGAGCTCGAAGAAGTCGCGTCGATCGCCATGGTCGCGCTGCGCCCGCCCGTCCGCACCGCCGGCGAGGTGCCGGGCGCCGCCTTCGGTTTGCTTGTACTGGGCTCGGCCGATGCGCGCCGTTTCCACGAAGGCATGGGCACGGCTTACCTGACCCAGATCGGTGAAGTCGC
Organism: Cupriavidus numazuensis; assembly: GCF_905397435.1. Classification (GTDB taxonomy): domain Bacteria; phylum Pseudomonadota; class Gammaproteobacteria; order Burkholderiales; family Burkholderiaceae; genus Cupriavidus; species Cupriavidus numazuensis. Next base: position 54,521 of record NZ_CAJPVI010000021.1, on the reverse strand, counting down.
CGGCGCCGCGCTGAACCGCCTGCGCGACTGAGTTCTTCTTCCCGATCTCATCCAGTCTTTGCCGCCATGACTGCCGAACCGACGAACGGCACTGCCTCCGACACGGAGGCTCCGGCGGCCGACCCGATCGTCCAACGTTACCTCGCGTGGCTGGAAGGCAGCCGCAAGCTGGCCGACCACACGCTGCGCAGCTATCGGCGCGACCTGACCGTGCTGCAGGCGCATGCGGCAAAGCATGCGCCGGGGTTTGCGCTGCTGGCGCTGCAGACCCGCCATATCCGCGCCTTTGCTGCGCGCATGCATGGCGAAGGACTGGCCGGCACCAGCATTGCCCGCACCTTGTCGGCCTGGCGCGGCTTCTATCTGTGGGCGGCGCAGCACGGACTGGGCGTCCAGGCCAATCCCGTGGACGGCGTGCGTGCGCCGCGCTCCGGTCATCGGCTGCCCAAGGCACTTTCCGTCGAGCATGCCGTGGCGCTCGTGTCCCATCCGGCCGGCACCGACGCCGCCGCGCTGCGCGACCAGGCCGTGTGGGAGCTGTTCTATTCGAGCGGATTGCGCCTGGCCGAACTGGTGCAGCTCGATGTGCGCTATGAAAGGCTCGATGGCTACGAATCGGCCGGCTGGCTCGACATGTCCGGTGCCGAACTGACCGTGACGGGCAAGGGCTCGCGCCGTCGGACCGTCCCCGTCGGAAGCAAGGCGATGGACGCCCTGCGCGCGTGGCTCGGCGTACGCGAGCAGTTGCTGCGCCCCGGCGCCGCGCCGGAAGACGCCAGCGCGCTGTTCCTTGGCGCGCGCGGGCATCGGCTGTCGATGCGCGTGGTGCAGCTGCGGCTCAAGCAGCAGGCGATCCGCGCTGGTGTGCCCGCGGACGTGCATCCGCATATGCTGCGGCATTCGTTTGCCACGCACATGCTGCAATCGTCAGGCGACCTGCGCGCGGTGCAGGAGCTGCTCGGGCATGCGAGCATCGCCACGACGCAGATCTACACCTCGCTCGACTTTCAGCATCTGGCGAAGGTTTATGACAAGGCGCATCCGAGGGCAGGGCGCGCGGCGCCATCGAAAGACGATGCCGACGATGACGAGACGAAGGGCGACTGAGCCCTCAATCCGCCCACTGCGCGAGCACTTCGCGGAACCGGTCGATCTCCGGCAGCAGCCAACCGCGAAACGCCTGAACCTTGGCCGATTCCAGCGCCCCCGGCGCGCATACGAAGTACAGTAGCCACGGGCAGGCAATGCTGACATCGAACAGTCGCACCACCCGGCCCGACAGCAGGTCGTTGTAGGCCAGCGAAGAGCGGATCAGCGTGATGCCCTGGCCTTCCGCCGCCGCCTGCAGCAGCAGTGAGGAATCTTCGAGCAACAGTCCCTTGCGCGGCTCCGGCCAGTCCAGCCCGGCGGCTTCGAACCAGGGCTTCCATGGGTCGCCTTCGCCGCGCAGCAGGTTCAGCCCGGCCAGGTCGCTCGGCTTCTCCGGCAGGCGCCCGCCGTTGAACCCCGGGCTGCAAACCGGAAAGAACACATCGTCGAGCAGCTTTTCCACATACAGGCCCGGGTAGTCGCCGGTGCCCATGCGCAGTGCAATGTCGACCTCTTCCTGGCCGAAGTCCACGAGTGTGTTCGACGACAGCAGCTCGACGTCGAGTTCCGGGTGCCGTTCGATGAAGCTGCCGATGCGCGGCATTAGCCAGCGCGCGGCGAACGACGGCATGGTGCTGATGGTCAGCCGCTTGTCGCGGTTGCCGGACTGCAGCACGCGCGTGGCGTCGGCAATCTGCAGTAGCGCATCGCGGATCCGCTCGGCGTAGAGGCGACCGGGCGGAGTCAGCGCGACACGCTTGCCGTGGCGCTCGAACAGCGGCATGCCCAGTTCTTCTTCGAGCGCGCGGATCTGATGGCTGACCGCGCCGTGTGTGACGAACAGTTCGGTGGCCGCGCGCGAGAAGCTCTCGTGACGGGCCGCCGCCTCGAATGCGCGCAGCGCTGTCAGTGCCGGCAGACGCGGCAATTCACGATGCCAGCCGCGCGGCATGTCCCTTTCCCATGCGCCTTTCCACGCCATGTCGGCCTCCGCTTTGTGAGATTCTTTAACAAGAACCTCCAAAATATATCGTTTTGCCAGTGCGTGGGCAATCACTAGAATTCATTCACCGGCGCCCCAATGCCACTGCGATTTGAACTGGCCTGGCGGGAAAACCAGGCCAGTACCGGTCAAGTGGCATGCTCTCGGCAAGACCGCCGAGGCCGGCAGATAGGAGATCCACCATGCAAGCCCTGCTCACAACGACAGTTTTCACCCTGAGTCCCGGCGAAGTCACCGCGCTGTCCATGCATTCGGCACAGCGCCTCCATGTGGAAGATGCCGGCGGCACCGACCTGTGGATCACACGCGAAGGCGATTCCGAGGACTACTGGCTGCGTTGTGGCGGGAATCTGCTGCTGCGGCGTGGCGATGAAGTGGTACTGAGCATCGACCCGCGCGCCGAACGCGCGGTGCGCCTCGCGCTGATCGCCGAGGCGCGGCGCCCGGTGTTGACGCTGGCGGACCTGCCGCACCTCGTGTATCGCGGACTGCGGCGCCTGGTTCGAGGCACGGAATGGACGCCGGCTGACGACCAGGCCAAGGCAGCCTGAACCCGGAGATGGAGCGCCTGCGCCGCATGCATCACGACTGCGGCTGGTCTGGTCGAGGCCACGTGATGAAGAAGGCCGCCAGGACGCGCCGCGCAAGCTGAAGGATGCTCCATGACCGTGGCAGGGGCCGGCGAAAGCCGGCCCTTTTCGTTACACTCTCGCCATGCATCCGATTCAAGTCATCGAACGGGGCCGCGAAGACTACCAGCCCTGCTTCGAGGCGATGCGCGCCTTCACTGCCGCGCGCACGCCTGAAACGCCTGACCAGGTCTGGCTGGTCGAGCATCCGCCGGTCTACACGCTGGGCCAGGCGGGCGATCCCGCACACCTGCTGGCGCCGGACGCGCACATCCCGATGGTGCAGATCGACCGTGGCGGACAGATCACCTATCACGGTCCCGGCCAGGTGGTGGCCTATCTGCTGCTCGATCTCAAGCGCCGCAAACTGATGGTGCGCGAGCTCGTGAACGATATCGAGCAGGCCGTTCTTGACACGCTCGCGGCGTATAATCTCGCGGCTGAGCGCAAGCCCGGCGCCCCCGGCATCTACCTGTCGGACGGAGCGCACCGGGGTGCCAAGATTGCGGCGCTCGGCCTCAAGATCCGCAACGGCTGCAGCTACCACGGCGTCAGCCTGAACGTGCAGATGGATCTGGCGCCGTTCCTGCGCATCAATCCCTGTGGCTATGCCGGACTGGAAACGGTCGACATGGCCACTGCTGGTGGACGCTGGCAAGACCAGCCTGTGACCGCCGCACAACAAACTGACATCGCGCGGCGCCTGGCGGCGGCATTGTGCGAGGTGCTGGCAGCGCGCGAGGCCCGTGCGCTGGCGGCAGACAAAACTGCCGCCACGCCGGCCCTGGCCTCTTAGTGACAAGCTGACAAGCGAATTGCACGCCATTGCGCGTGCGGAGAAATTTATGAGCGACGCCCTGATCGCCTCCTCCAGCGAAGCCCCCCAATCCCCCGCGGAGCAGTACGATCCGACCCGCAAGCAGAAGTCGGCCGACAAGACCGCGCGCATCCCCATCAAGATCGTGCCGGCCGAAAAGCTCAAGAAGCCGGACTGGATCCGCGTGAAGGCTGCCACGGGCAACTCGCGCTTCTATGAGATCAAGGACATCCTGCGCGCCAACAACCTCGTCACGGTGTGCGAAGAAGCAAGCTGCCCGAACATCGGCGAGTGCTTCGGCAAGGGCACGGCCACGTTCATGATCATGGGCGACAAGTGCACGCGCCGCTGCCCGTTCTGCGACGTCGGCCATGGCCGCCCGGATCCGCTGGATGTGAACGAGCCCGGCAACCTGGCCCGCACCATCGCCCAGCTCAAGCTCAACTACGTGGTGATCACCAGCGTCGACCGTGACGACCTGCGCGACGGCGGTGCCCAGCACTACGTGGACTGCATCAGCCAAACGCGCGAGCTGTCGCCCGCCACCCGCATCGAAGTGCTGGTGCCCGACTTCCGCGGCCGCCTGGACAAGGCGCTGGACATCCTGCAGGTCTCCCCGCCGGACGTCATGAACCACAATATGGAAACCGTGCCGCGCCTGTACAAGCAGGCCCGCCCGGGTGCCGACTATGCGCACTCGCTCAAGCTGCTGCAGGAATTCAAGCGCCGCAACCCGAACGTGCCGACCAAGTCCGGCCTGATGGTCGGCCTGGGCGAGACCGACGAGGAAATCCTCGAAGTCATGCGCGACATGCGCGCGCACGATATCGACATGCTGACCATCGGCCAGTACCTCGCGCCGTCGAACCACCACCTGCCGGTGCTGCGCTACGTGCATCCCGATACGTTCAAGATGTTCGAGGAAGAGGCCTACAAGATGGGCTTCACCCACGCTGCCGTGGGTGCGATGGTGCGCAGCTCGTACCACGCCGACCAGCAGGCGCATCAGGCTGGGTTTGCCTGATTGGATGCTGTTGAGGTGAGGAAGGACGGCCGGGGAAACCCGGCTGTTTTGTTTTTGGGAGGGGGGTTTTGGGTTGGGGTTGAGGTGTCGTTCTTGGCCCGCGCCGCTGTTTCGCCGGCGTAGCCGGCGAGTCACTTTTTGTCCGAGCGACAAAAAGTAACCAAAAAGCGCGTCGTTGCCGCTGGCCATCAATTCCACGGCGACAGGGGTTCAAACGGCTTTGGACGCCTGCGATGGTGGTCGGTCGTTCGACCCTGCTACGCCATGTGAGTCAGAACCTGTGCCTCGCGCGGCACGGCTTTTGGACGATCCCCAAGACGGACTCGGGTACAGCGTTCCATCCAGGTCAGTGGTGGGACGCCTTCGGCTGCGCTGCGCGCACGTCGTAGTCTGGATGCGAGCTCATCAGCGTCGCCGGCGCCCGAGTCCAAATTTCCTTTTTCTGCGCGCATGCGCGGCATCTTCACCCGGGCCTGGTTCGCCCTGGGCCTGCGTGCTCAGACTAGGGCTCTGCGCGCAGCGCAGCCGAAGGCGATTACACGATATCGCTCGCAGCAGGGTCCACAGACGCTTGCAGGGCTCGTTCAATCAGCGCTGTATTCCCACTCACGGTGGTGCCCCACGCGGCAGGCAGCGTAAATCCCCTCTGAAGCCCATACCCGTACAACACCCCTGGCCCACTACGATAAAAATTCGCCCCTTTGGGGCAACCAAAACGCGTTTTTGGTTACTTTTGTCGCTCGGACAAAAGTGACTCGCCGGCTACGCCGGCGAAACAGTGGCGCCTGCCAAGAACCAGACAAGCCCAATTCCCCAAAGAACCTCTTTTGTCGCTCGGACAAAAGTGACTCGCCGGCTACGCCGGCGAAACAGCGGCGCCTGCCAAGAACCAGACAAGCCCAATTCCCCAAAGAACCTCTCTATTAGGGTCAATCCTGAGTGCCGAGGCAACATTTGTTTCGTTATGATGATTCATCGATAAATTGTCGATGAAAAGCTGATGAGTCACATCTAGAGCCATACCGGCCTACACTGATCAGCAGTGTTCCAGCCGGTGTTGCCTCATGACCTCCTGTACCGTCCACCGTCTTGCCGAACAGGCGCTGCTTTATAGCGCGCCGCCGCCGGCCTCGCTCGAGGTCCAGCGCCGTATCTGGGCCATGGCGGCGCGTGCCGCAGACTGGCGCGGCGTGGTGGACGTCGTGCCCGGCATGAACAACCTGACGGTGATCTTCGACGACACGGCCGATGTCGCGGTGCTGGAGCGCAACCTGAAGCTCGCCTGGGCTTCTGGCGAGGCGCGTAACGCGACAGGGCGGCTCGTGGAGATCCCGGTGCGCTACGGCGGCGAGCATGGGCCCGATCTGGCCGATGTGGCCGCGCATACAGGCCTGAGCGCACAGGAAGTCGTGCGCCGTCACAGCGCTGGGGAATACGTCGTGTATTTCCTTGGTTTCCAACCGGGCTTTGCCTACATGGGCGGCCTTGCGCCCGAGCTCGCCACGCCGCGCCGGCGCGAGCCAAGGCTCGCGGTGCCGGCCGGTTCGGTCGGCATTGGCGGCGAGCAGACCGGCATCTATCCGGCCAGTGCGCCGGGCGGCTGGCAACTGATCGGTCGTACCGACGCCGCGCTGTTCGTGGCCGACCGCGACCCGCCTTCCCTGTTCGCCCCCGGCGATACCGTCCGATTTGTTGCCGAGGAGGTCATCGCGTGATCGAGATCATCCGACCCGGTGCGCTGGCCTCCGTACAGGATCTTGGCCGCACCGGCTTTCGCCGCTTCGGCGTCGGACGCTCCGGCGCCATGGACCCGCTGGCGCTGACCCTCGGCAACCGGCTGCTCGGCAATGCGCCGGGCAGTGCCGCCATCGAATTCACGCTCGGCCGCGCGGCCGTGCGCTTTCACGAAGATCTGCGCGTGGCGCTGACCGGCGCCGAGTGCAATGCCAACCTCGACGGCGTGCCGGTGTGGTCGTGGCATGCCTTCGACGTCCGCCGTGGCGAGACGCTGACGCTGCCCCCGACGCGCGGCGGCACGCGCGTCTACCTGTGCGTCGCTGGCGGCATCGACGTGGAGCCCGTGATGGGCTCGCGCAGCACCGACCTGAAAGCAGGCTTTGGCGGGTTTGCCGGACGTGCGCTGCACGACGGCGACCGCCTTGCCGCCGGGAGACCGGGCGTGGTGGAGGGCTCGGACTGGCTCGGCGTGCAGGCCCCAGCGTGGGCGCTGCCGTGCGCCGATGCTGGCAATCCTGTCCCTATCCGCTTGCTGCCCGGCCCCGAGTACGACGATTTCGAACCGGCCGCGCAGGCAGCGCTGTGGGAGTCCGAGTGGACCATCACGCCGAACAGCAACCGCATGGGCCTGCGCCTGCAGGGCCCGGCGCTTGCTCGAAAGGCCGATCGCAGCGCAGACCTGCTTTCGCATGGCGTGGTACCGGGCGTGATCCAGGTGCCGCCGGCCGGCCAGCCGATCGCGCTGATGGCCGATGCGCAGACCACTGGCGGCTACCCGAAGATCGGCGTGGTGATCGGCGCCGATCTGTGGCGCCTGGCGCAGGTGCCGCTCGGCGCGCCGGTGCGTTTCGTGCGCGTCACGCTGGAAGAAGCCGCCAACGCGCAGGCGGCCGTGGACCGCTACCTGCGCCAGATTGACCAGGCCCTGCAATGGCAGGGCGACGGCATGACCATTGCCGCGCGCCGCCGCACCGGCTCGCGCGCCGCAGCCTGAAGGAGTAACGCAATGCAGATCGATTTGAACGCCGACCTTGGTGAAGGCTGCGGCAATGACGAGGCGCTGCTCGCGCTGATCAGTTCCGCCAACGTGGCGTGCGGCTGGCACGCGGGCGATGCCGCCACCATGCTGCGGACCGTGAAGTGGGCGATCGAGAAGGGCGTAGCGATCGGCGCGCACCCGAGCTTCCCGGACCGCGAGAATTTCGGCCGTACCGAGATGCAGCGCGACCCCGAAGCCGTGTACGCCGACGTGCTGTACCAGATCGGCGCGCTGGCTTCCATGGTGCGCGCGCTCGGTGGGCAGCTCCACCACGTGAAGCCGCATGGCGCGCTGTACAACCAGGCCGCGCGCGACCCGGCGCTGGCGGAGGCCATCGTGCGCGCCGTGCGCGATTTCGATTCCGACCTGGTCTTCTTCGGCCTGGCGGGCAGCAAGATGATCGACGTGGCGCGGCAGGCGGGCCTGCGCGTCAAGGAAGAAGTCTTCGCCGACCGCGGCTACAACGCCGATGGCTCGCTCGTCAAACGCGGCACGCCGGGCGCGCTGCATGAAGACGAGGAAGTCGCCCTGAACCAGACGCTGACCATGGTGCGCGAGCAGCGCGTGCGCGCCATCGACGGCAGCTGGGTACCGATCCGCGCCGAAACCGTGTGCCTGCACGGCGACGGCGCCCATGCGCTTGCCTTTGCGCGCCGCATCCGCGAGCGGCTCGGCGCCGAAGGCATTGCAGTCCGCGCCGGCGCGTAGGGCCACCAGCCCTGTGCGCGGCATGTCCCGCGGCCTTCCGCCGTCTGACGGCTGACGGCGGAAGGCCGCTCGCCTCCATCACACTCTATCTGGTGTCTCTTATGGAACAGGCAGTCAACCTCTGGCCCCTCATCGGGGTCGGCGTCATCATCATCGGCTTCGTGCTGCGCTTCAATCCCATGCTGGTGGTGGCGTTGGCCGCCATCGCCACGGGCCTGGCCGCACCGATGCCGGTGATGCAGATCTTCACCGCGATCGGCAATGCCTTCGTCAAGGCGCGCAACCTGCCGCTGATCATCCTGCTGCCGCTGGCGGTCATCGGCCTGCTCGAGCGGCATGGCCTGCGCGAGCACGCGCAGGCGTGGATCGCGCGCATCGCGTCGGCCACGGTCGGCCGCTTGCTGATCGTCTACCTCGGCGTGCGCGAGCTGACTGCTGCGGTCGGCCTGACCAGCCTCGGCGGTCATCCGCAGATGGTGCGACCGTTGCTGGCGCCAATGGCGGAAGGCGCGGCGGAGAACCGCTTCGGCCACCTGCCGGAACCGATCCGGCAGCGCGTGCTGGCATTCTGCGCGGCCACCGACAACGTCGGCCTGTTCTTCGGCGAGGACATCTTCGTCGCGTTTGGCGCCATCGCGCTGATGCACACGTTCCTGCTGTCGTCGAACATCGACGTGGAGCCGCTGCATATCGCCGTGTGGGGCATCCCGACCGCGATCTGTGCGTTCCTGATCCATGCGGTGCGCCTGAGGCGCCTGGACGGCTGGCTCGAACGCGAGCTCGGCGGCAAGGCCGCCGCTGCCAATGTCGCGGCCACCAAGAGCGGGGAGTAAGCCATGATCGTTTCCATCGAGTACCTGTATTGGCTGGCGGGCCTGGTCCTTGCCATCACCGCACTGCTGACCTTTGCCGATCGCGAGCATCCGCGCCGCTTCAGCACAGGCCTGTTCTGGCTGCTGTACGCCATCGTCTTCCTGATCGGTGACCGCCTGCCGCCGGCGGCAGTGGGCATCGGCGCGGTGGTGATGGCGCTGATCGCCGGCTTCGGTGGCGTCGGCCATGGCAAGCACGACACGCTGCCCGAAGAAGAGCGCCGCGCCAGCGCACGCCGTCTCGGCAACAAGCTGTTTGTGCCGGCACTGCTGATTCCGCTGGTGACCGTGATCGGCACCGTGCTGTTCAAGGACGTGAAGATCGCCGGCATTCCGCTGCTCGATCCCAAGAACGTGACCTTCGTCTCGCTCGGCATCGGCTGCCTGATCTCGCTCGGCGTGGTGTGCTGGCTCACGCGTGACACGGTCGCGCAGGGCGTGCGCGAATCGCGCCGTTTGACGGAATCGCTTGGCTGGGCGCTGGTGCTGCCGCAGATGCTGGCCATGCTGGGCCTGGTGTTCGCCGACGCCGGCGTAGGCAAGGCCGTGGCGCACCTGACCACCGCCTACATCAACATGGATTACAAGCTGGTCGCCGTGACGGTGTACTGCGTCGGCATGGCGTTGTTCACGGTAATCATGGGCAATGGCTTCGCTGCATTCCCGGTCATGACCGGCGGTGTCGGCGTGCCGATCCTGGTCGGCATGTTCCACGGCAACCCGGCGGTGATGGCGGCAATCGGCATGTTCTCGGGCTACTGCGGTACGCTGATGACGCCCATGGCGGCGAACTTCAACATCGTGCCTGCGGCGCTGCTGGAACTGGAAGACAAGAATGCCGTGATTCGCGCGCAGGTGCCGACGGCATTGGCGATCCTCGTCGCGAATATCGCGCTGCTGTATTTCCTGATGTAAGCGAGGAGCATTGCCATGCGCACCGTATTGCTCACCGGTTTCGAACCGTTCGAGAACGAGCCGATCAATCCGTCGTGGGAGGCGGTGCGCGCGCTCGATGGCGAACGCATCGGCGATGCCGTCGTCGTCGCGCGCCAGTTGCCGTGTGTGTTTGGTGCGGCGATCGATGCGATGGGCGCGCTGCTGCGCGAACTGAAGCCCGCCATCGCCATTGCGGTAGGGCAGGCGGGCGGCCGCACCGAGATGTCGGTCGAGCGCGTCGCGATCAATGTCGATGATGCGCGTATCGCTGACAACGCCGGCGCGCAGCCCATCGATACCGTGATCGCCGCGAACGGCCCGGCCGCGTACTTCTCCACGCTGCCGATCAAGGCAATCGTGCGCGATATGCGTGCAGCGGGTGTTCCTGCTGCTGTGTCGCAGACGGCGGGGACGTTCGTCTGCAACCACGTGTTCTACGGCCTGATGCACGCGCTGGCCACGCCGGCAGGCGAGGGCGTGCGCGGCGGCTTCATCCACATTCCCTATCTGCCAGAGCAGGCCGCCCGCCATCCGGGGGAGCCCAGCATGTCGCTGGAGTCGATGATCCGCGCCATTCGGCAGGCAGTTGCCACTACGCTGGCAACGGAGGTTGATGTGCGCGAGCAGGGCGGCCAGTTGCACTAAGCGAAGTACTCCGACACCGCCGGGTTTCTCCCCTCTCCCGCTTGCGGGAGAGGGGCCGGGGGTGAGGGCCGGCGTGTCCACGAAGTCCCCCGCAGGCGGTCACACGACCGCTTTCTCCCTCAAGCCACTACTGGCTTAACACCCATCCCTTCCCAATGCGATGGCACTTGCCATCACGTCCCTTGCGCGCTCGTATCTCATTCGCGCTGTTTTCAAGTCCGAAATAACTGCATTGATTTGCCGATTCTTTTTCGTAATGGAATCGCAAATCCATAGTCATGTCAGTCGAACTTTAAACAATTGCAACATTCGACTGTTTTTCGGAATTGTCCTATAGACCTGTCCGGTCTTTGAATGAAAACATTCAAATTCCTCCGACATCAGCGCGTTTCGGGCCCATTGTTCCGGTGAACGTCTGAGGTTCCAGTTTCTGAATCCAGTTTCATGATGCCCGGCTGCAACGCGCAGGCCGGGTCTTTTTCTGACAGTTGGCAGACCGGGTTGACATCGCATTCCTCATCGCGATGAACATCGCCAGTCAGTGAAGTCGCCCGACTTCTTTGCGCCTGAAATACCAATAACGAGCGTCATGAACACAGGGCTCTATCGTCTGGTCTTCAATGTTGCGCGCGGCATGCTGGTCGCCGTGCAGGAATGCACGAAAGGGCGTGGCAAGGGGCGCCACACTGGCACGCGCGCGAGCTCCGGTTCAGGTGTTTTCGTGCCGATGCTCTGGTTCACTGCGCTGACCGCAGCGATGATGGGATTGCCGCTCGCACACCACGCTCAGGCACAGACACTGCCGATCCAGGTCGACAAGGGTGCCCCCGGTGCGCAGCCGTACGTCAGCACAGCCGCAAATGGCACCCCGGTCGTGAATATCGCACCGCCGAACCGCCCCGGTGGCACCAGCGTGAACAACTTCATCCAGTACAACGTCGGCCCGTCCGGCGTAGTTGTGAACAACTCCGGCCAGAACAGCCAGACGCAGATCGCGGGTTGGGTGCAGGGGAATATGCAACTGGGCAACAACCATGCGGGCACCATCGTGCAGCAGGTGACTGCGCCGAATGCCTCGCAAGTGCTCGGCATGCAGGAGATCGCCGGTAATCCCGCAGCACTCGTCTTGGTCAATCCTGCAGGGATTTACTGTTCGGGTTGCGGAACCATCGGGGCTGATCGCTTCACGCTGTCCACGGGCCGTGCATTGTATGGCCCCGATGGCAGCCTGGCCGGCTTCAACGTGAGCCAGGGCAATCTGGCCATTGGCGCACAAGGCCTGTCCAGCCCGCAAGCGCAAGTGGACCTGCTCGCGCGCTCGATCCAGGTCAATGGCGAAGTGTGGTCGAAATACCTGAACGCGATCGCCGGGGCCAACCAGATCGATGCCCAGACGCTGACCGCCACGCCGCAGGCCGGCGCGGGCCCGGCCCCGCAGTTCGCCATTGACGCCTCCGCGCTCGGGTCGATGTACGCGGGGGCGGTGCGGCTCGTGGGCACCGAGAAGGGTATCGGCTTCAATATCGGCAACAACATCGCCGCCAGCACGGGCGATATCGTGCTCGACGCCAACGGCGATGTACGCATCCTGCCGAGCGCCCGCCTGCAGGCCCAGGGCGCGGCAACCGTCTCCGGCACCAACCTCGACAATGCCGGCACGGTGACCACGCGGGGCGGGATCACTGCTACAACACCTGGCACGCTGTCCAACAGCGGCGTGCTGTCCGCTGGCGGCGACGTGCTGGCCCAAGCTAGCCAGATCACCAACAACGGCACCATTGGCGCCGGCACCGACGCCAACGGCAACGTGACGCAGGCCGGCACGGCCAACATTGCCGCCAGCGCCGCCATCCAGTCCAGCGGCAGTATCCTCGCGGGGGGCGACGCCAACCTGTCGGCGCCGAGCCTGAACCTGAACGGCGGTACGCTGATTGCGCACAACACCGCCAACCTGTCGGCCACGGGCGATATCAGTCACCAGGGCGCACACCTGGAAGGCCATGCGGTGCAGATCGCCGCCGGCGGCACCTTCGATAACACCGCCGGCTCGGTGGTCGGGGGTGTCAACGGGGCAATGATCCAGGCCGCCAGCATCCTGAACCGGAACGGCAGTCTCAGCAGCGGCGGCACGCTGGGCGTGAGCGCACAACAGACGTTGGACAATACTGCCGGGACCGTGGCGGGCGCAGGCGCCACCACCCTCCAGGCGGCGAATACCATCAACCGAGGCGGCAGCCTTGGCTCGACGCAGGGCGCGGTCCAGGTGACCGGTGCCCTGGATAACACCGGCGGCAAGACCCTGGCGGGTGGCGATCTCTCGGTTTCGGGCGGGGCGATCACGAATGACCAGGGCCAGATAGCCGGCCAGAATGTGCGCCTTGATGCGGGTGCGCTGGCGTTCAGCAACGTCCAGGGTACCGTCAACGGGGCTGGCACGACCACGGTCACGGCCAGCAGCGTGCAGAACCAGGGTGGCGCGGTCACCAGTACCGGCACGCTCGACGTACGCACCCCGGGCAGTATCGAGAATGCTGGCGGCACGATGGCCTCCAATGGAGCCACGACGCTTACCGCCGCCAAGGTGAACAACCAGGCCGGCACCATCGGCTCGGTCAGCAGCGGCCTGACTGTGAACGGACCACTGGATAACACGGGCGGCAAGGCGCTGGCCGGCACCGACGTCTCCATGTCGGGCGGCGCGATTACCAACGACCAGGGCCAGATCGCCGGGCAGTCGGTCTCGCTTGACGCCGCAGGGCAGGCCGTGAGCAATGCCCAGGGTTCCATCGCTGGTGGCATTGGTGCCACCACGATTGTGGCGGCCAGCCTACAGAACCAGCAGGGCAGTATCGCCAGCGGCGGGACGCTCGCCGTGCAGACGCCGGGCGTGATCGAGAACGCGGGCGGCACGCTGGGCGCCACCGGCGCCGCGACGCTCAGCGCCAGCCAGATCAACAGCCAGGCGGGTACGCTCGGCTCGGTCAAGGATGCATTGACCGTCAACGCGCCGCTGGACAACACCAATGGCAGCGCCACCGCCGGCACGAACCTGACGATTCAGGGCGGCGCCATTGTGAACGACCACGGCCAGCTCTCCGCCGGCCAGACGCTGAAGATCGACACCCAGGGTCAGGCGCTGGTGAACACGGCCGGCACGATGTCAGCCCAGGATATCCAGGCCGATACCGGCACGGTCAACAATCAGGGCGGCCTGGTGCTGGCCAAGGGCACCTTGCAGGCCAATACCCACGTCCAGGCCTACGATAACAGCCAGGGCGGCCAGACCATCGCGGGCGGCGCCATGACGCTGACCACGGGCGCGCTCAACAACGCGAATGGCGTCGTCTCCGGCCAGCAGGCGGTGACCGTCAACGGCGCGGCCATGGCCAACCAGCAGGGCCAGATTATCGCGGGCGGGCCGCTGGCGGTCACCGGCGACAGCCTGGCCAATGCCGGGGGGCAGGTCGCCGCGAATGGCGACGTCACGCTGCGCATTGCCAATACGCTGGATAACACCGCAGGCTTTACCCACGCGGGCGGCACGCTGGACGCACAGGCTGCCACGATCCTGAACGCGAACACGCTGGGTGGCAGCGATGCCAATCCGCTCGGCATGGAAGGCAGCACCGTCCAGCTCGTCGCCAGCGCTATCGACAATACCCTCGGCGCACTGCGCGCCGACACCGCACTGACGGCGACAGCAGCGACGCTGAACAATACTCAGGGGGAAGTGACCTCGGGCGGCACCGCGCAACTCAATGTGGACGCCACCACCAACACCCAGGGTCTGCTGGCCGCCAACCAGAAGCTGGGCGTGACCGGCACGAGCCTCTCTGGTGACGGCAAGGTCCAGTCCTCGCAGGGTGATGTAGCCCTGAGCCTCAAGAGCGATTTCCACAACTCCGGCGAGGTCAAGGCGGCCAACAACCTGGCACTGGACACGACCGGCGATGTGAAAAACAGCGGCACCATGCGCGCTGGCAATGGGCTGGACGTGCATGGGCGCAACCTCAACAACACGGGCGAGCTGTACGGCGCGGTGTCGAACCACTTGCGCGCCGACCAGTCGGTCACCAACGCCGGGCTGATCGACGGCGGCGCGGTGCGCATCGACGCTGGCACCACGGTCACCAACGTGGACCGTATCTTTGGCGACTCGGTATCCATCGGCGCCGGCCAGCAAATCCTGAACGACGTGAATCCGGCCACCGGCCAAGGCGGTGTGATCGCCTCGCGCGTGGGCGACATTAACCTGGGTGCCCCGGACATCATCAACCGTGAACACGCGCTGATCTATTCCTCGCAAGACCTGAACGTCGGTGGCGCCCTGGATGCGAATGGCAAGGCCACCGGCCAGGCCAACTCGCTCACCAATGCCTCGGCGACGATTGATGTGGCGCGCGACGCGAACGTCAATGCGGCCAGCATCAACAACCTGAACAACCACTTCGAGACGCAGGTTACCGATACCGGCGTGGTGAATACCATCACGTACCGGCTGAAAGGTTCCGACCAGGACATCGATCCGACCACGGCCATCTTCTGGGACTGGAAGCGCGGCTCTCCCGATGCGGCGCACCCCGCCACCGACCTGGGGTGGCTGTATCAGGACGGCAACGAGCGCGGCGCTTTTCGGTGGCTGATCCTGCCCTCGACGCAGTACCCGTTCTCGCAGTTTGGCCCGCCCTTTGATTGGTCGCGCCTGCCCGATGGCACTACCGGCCCCAACCGGGGCTACTATGACGCCGTGGAAGGCGACAACAGTTTCCTGCCCGCCGAGCAATGGACGCCGGTGAACCTGGCGCTGGCCCAGTTCTCGCAGACGGACAACGTCGGCAATGTTGTCGCGGTAACCGACGAGCACTTCTACTATCAACCGGGCGACGCCATCTGGGACAAGCTTGGCGTGACCCGTCCGACTTCCGCGCCGCCGCCATTCCAGGCGGCTTGCGCCAATGACGCGCCCGCGTCGTGTGAGGTTGCGTACCAGACGTACCAGACCTGGCGACAGGCCAACTTCGCCCAGTACCAGGCGCTCAACGACAAGATCAAGGCGTTCAACCAGGACTTTCATTCCCGCGTGGTGAGGGACTTCTACTCGGTCAACGAGCAGACGCGCACGCGAGACGAAACCGTCAAGACGACCGACCCGGCACGGTTGCTGGTCGGTGGCAATGCCACGCTCAACGGGGCCGTGGTCAACGACAAGAGCCAGATTCTCGTCGGCGGCGACCTGATCGTGCCGGCGCCCGTGGACAACCGGGGTTACACCGGCACGCGCATCGAAACGGTGTCCGGTTCCCAGGACTGGAACTACATCAACTACGGCGTCAACGACCCGGACCGGCGTACCACGCCCGGACCGCTGCCACCGATCAATGTCAACCTGCCGCTGGTGTTGGCAACGGGCACTTCGCTTGCCAACCAGGGCACCATCGGCCACGACGGCAGTGCGCCAGGCCAAGGTGCTGGCTTGGGCACGATGGCTGGGGCACAGGGCGCGGGCACGGGTCTGGCACCGCTTGCCACCCAGCCGGTGCTGAAGGAACTGGTGCTGCCAACCTCGGGGAACGGGCTCGCGTCCAATGGCCCCGGTGCCCGCCTGGGCGGCGCCACGATCCGCCAGGTCACGCCTGCGCTGGCCATGCCGCAGAACGCGCTGTTTCACGTCAACACGGCGCCGGGCGCGCACTACCTGATCGAGACCGATCCGCGCTTCACCGACCAACGCCAGTGGCTGTCCAGCGACTTCATGCTGTCTCAACTCGGTCAGGACCCGAACAATGTCCTGAAGCGCCTGGGCGATGGCTTCTACGAAGCACGCCTCGTCGCGGATGCCGTGATGCTGGGCACCGGCCAGCGCTTCACTGGCGACTATACCGACAATGAGGCCCAGTACATCGGCCTGATGAAGGCCGGTGTCGCCTTCGCGCAGCAGTTCCATCTGACCGTGGGTACCGAGCTGACCCCGGACCAGATGGCGCAGCTGACCTCGGACATGGTGTGGCTGGTCGAGAAGACCGTGACCCTGCCGGATGGAAGCACCCAGCAGGTGCTGGTGCCGCAGGTCTACCTGATGTCGCGCGTGGGCCAACTGAAGGCCGACGGCACGATCATGTCGGGCAACACCGTCGGCATCCAGACAGATGGCGATGTCAACAACACCGGCACCATCTCCGGGCGCAAGCTGGCCGTCATCGATGCGCAGAACATCAATAACATCGGCGGCACGCTCAACGGTGGCACGCTGGTCCTGAACGCCCAGCAAGACATCAACAACCTGGCGGGCAAGATCACCGGAGGCAACGTAGCGGCCCAGGCCGGCCGCGACATCAATTTCACGACCACCACGACCACGGCAACGGGCGTGGCGGGTGAAGCGGTCCACAGTCGCACCGTCATCTCGGGTGTCTCGGAACTCAACGCGGCCAACGCGACGCTGCTTGCCGGGCGCGACCTCACTGCCACGGCCGCCAGCATTGCGACCACCGGTGACCTCGGACTGGGCGCCGGGCGCAATGTCAATCTTGGCACGGTCGAGATCGCCGAGCGTCGTGACTCGGTGGCCGATGACAAGAACCGCACGAGCGTCGCACGTAGCACCGAGATCGGGACGCAGATCACTAGCGGCGGTGATGCGACAGTCATCGCGGGCCAGGACGTGAACGCGAAGGCGGCGTATGTGAGCGCCGAAGGCACCATCGGGATCGGCGCGCAGCGTGACATCAACATCAGCGCTGGCAAGTCGTCGGTGGCAATCCGTGACGAACAGAGCAGCACCAGCGGCGGCTTCCTCTCGTCTACGTCCACGCACACCATCGACCAGCGCGCCCACACCGATGCCATTGGCAGCACCCTTTCCGGTGATACGGTCAACCTGCAGGCCAAGCGCGACATGACTGTGGAGGGCTCGGGGATCGTGGCCACCCACGATGTGTCCATGCACGCGGACCGCAACCTGACTCTCGTCGCGTCCGAAAATACCGCGTCCAGCAACACGGTGAGCGAAAAGAGCACGTCCGGCATGTTCTCGGGCGGTGGCGCGGGTTTCACCATCGGCCAGCGGCAGAACGACCAAACGCAGAAGGTACTGGCGACGACCCACACCGGGTCGGTGATCGGCAGCCTCGACGGCAACGTCAGCCTCAGCGCGGGCGAAGCCTACACCCAGACTGGCAGCACGGTGAAGGCGCTGCAGGGCGACGTGGATATCCAGGCCAAGCGCGTCGATATCAATGCGGCGACCGACACCTACCGCATGGATCAGGAGACGCACTTCAAGCAGAGCGGCCTGAGCGTGTCCGTATCCAACCCGGTCATCGCCGCCGCGATGACAGCGGGGCAGATGGCCGAAGCCCAGAGCAAGACCAGCGACCCGCGCATGAAGGCGCTCGCAGGAGCGGCGACGGGCCTGGCTGCGAAGAACGCCTTTGATGCAGTCAGCCAGAATCCCCAGGCCGCCGGGGGCGTGAGCGTCAGTATTACCGTGGGCGGGGCCAAGAGCGACAGCCAGAAGACGCAGACTGCCACGACTGCGGTCGGCAGCACGGTGAGCGCTGGCGGCAATGTGCGCGTCCGTGCCGAAGGTGGCGGCCAGGACAGCAACATCAACGTGGTGGGCAGCGACCTCCAGGCCGGCAACAACCTGATCCTCAAGGCCGACAACCAGGTCAACCTGCAGGCGGCCGCCAGCACCGCCGACCAGCACAGCAGCAGCCAGAGCGTATCGGGTGGCGTGGGCATCGCCGTGAGCTACGG
Source organism: Cupriavidus numazuensis (assembly GCF_905397435.1). GTDB lineage: Bacteria > Pseudomonadota > Gammaproteobacteria > Burkholderiales > Burkholderiaceae > Cupriavidus > Cupriavidus numazuensis. The sequence continues at coordinate 36,264 of NZ_CAJPVI010000021.1, read as the reverse complement.
CTCCAACGGCGCGGCCTTTGGCGTCACCGCCAACGCAGCGGCGTCGCGCGGCAAGGCCGACGGCAAGGACGTGACCTGGACGAACAGCCACGCCACGGCCGGCAACGTAGTGGCCATTGAATCCGGCGGCGATACCAACATCAAGGGCGCCGTGGTTTCGGGCAAGCAGGTCGTAGCCGACATCGGTGGCAACCTCAATGTCGAGAGCCTGCAGGATACAAGCACGTATCACAGCAAGGAACAGTCGGCCAGCGGCAGCGTGACGGTCGGCTATGGCTTCTCGGGCAGCGCCAGCGTCAGCCAGCAGAAGATGGACAGCGATTTCGCCAGCGTGGGCGAGCAGTCCGGCATCCGCGCCGGCAGTGGTGGCTACCAGATCGACGTGAAGGGCAACACCGACCTCAAGGGCGGCACGATTGCCGGCGGCACGGCGGACAAGAACAGCCTCGTGACCGACACCCTGACGGTGAGCAACATCCAGAACCACGCCCACTACAGCGCCAGCAGCATCGGCATCGGCGGTGGCTTCTCGTCAGGGGGCGGAGGCAGCAAGTCGGCTGCTGACGGCAGCGCGGTCGGCGTGAATCAGGCGGGCCAAGCCACCACCGGCGGCACTGCGGTACCCGGTACCGAACTGCCGACCTCAGGTGGTAGCGGCCAGGGCGGCTATTCGTTCGCACCGCCGATGGTGGCGGCAGCGTCAGGCAGCGCCGACAGCACGACGGCGAGCGGCATCAGTGCCGGCACGATCACGATCCGCAATGACGCTCAGCAGCAGGCGCTCACCGGCAAGAGCGCCGCCGAGACCATTGCCGGCCTGAATCGCGACACCACGAACACGGGCAACCCGCTCAAGCCGATCTTTAACGAATCGGAAATCAAGGCGGACTTCCAGATCGTGGGCGCGCTGCAACGCGAGAGCGGCATCTTCCTGAACAACCGCGCCAGCGAGGCGGACGCGGCCCAGAAGGCAGCCGCCGCAGCAGCCAAGGACCCCAACGCCACGCAAGCACAACGCGATGCCCTTCAGCAACAGGCTGACGCTTTGGCGCCCTGGGGTCAGGGCGGCACCTATCGCCAGGTCATGACAGCGCTGACGGCCGCCGCCACCGGCAACGTAACCGGCTCGACCGCGCAGTTCGTGGAAAACGCGGCAGTCGGCTACTTCCAGGGTCTGGCGGCAAACCAGGTCAAGCAGATGGCCGATTACCTGGACAGCGACACGGCGCGCGCGGCGCTGCATGCCATCGTGGGTTGTGCCGGTGCGGCAGCCGCCAACCAGGCATGCGGCGCGGGCGCGATGGGCGCCGCAGCAAGCTCAGTCATCGGGAGCCTACTCAGTTCGACGGATGGGCTGACGCCAGGCCAAAAGCAGGCTCGCGAGAACATGGTGCAGAGCTTGGTGGCTGGCGTGGCCGGTGCCGTGGGTGGCAATCCAGTTACGGCGGTGAATGGCGCAACGTTCGAAGCTGAGAACAACTTTCTTGCCTTGGCGCCAATCGCGGTGGCTGCCGGAGAGGCTATTGCTGGCGGCGCCACGTTCTGCGCGACCCGACAGTCGCTCTGCCAGCGTGGTCTTGATGCCGCGAAACTCGCCGGAGTGACATTTGCTGCCTGGCTTGGCGCCCAGATGACTTCATCGCAGCCTGAGAAGTGGACCGGTGTGACCGGAACACCTAACAACGGGCCGGAGGGTGGCTCGACTACGGCGACACCAAACAACGGTCCCCAGCGTGGAACTGTCACTGGAACGCCCAATTCCGGTCCACAGGGCGGTACGGTTGTCGGCACACCGAACAATGGCCCGCAGGGTGGCACTGTCATTGGTACGCCCAATAATGGTCCGCAGACGAGCGATCCCCTGCTGGCTGAGCAGTTGCACCATGTCTGCACGGACAAGAACTGTGTCAGCGCCGCGAATGGCGGACCCTGGACGCCAGAGTTCGAGAAGCTTTTTGATGGCGCGGGTATGTCTCTGCAGGACCAGGCCAACAAGGTAATGGTGGAGGGGCATAAGGGACCCCACCCGCAGGAGTACCATGAGGCTGTATATGAGCGATTGGACGGTGCTGTGCAAGGAATCCGGAGAGGCACCCCCGAGTATGAAAACGCACTGCGCTCAGCACTGGAAAAGATCAAGATCGAAATTGCAACGCCCGGCACGAACTTGAACAGCTGGGTGACCAAAAAGTGAATGACGCGATGAACTTCTACAAGATCGGTATTGAATTTGGCAATTCAGATAGGTGGTTTCTGGATCAACCAGTAGATGAATCCGGACAGGAAGTTGTCGCGGGAAGATTCAGCCTCGGCCGCCAATGGGACGCCAGCAACCGACTACGCAGTTGGATTCGCAATCCGGGCCGGCCTGTAGCCTTTTCGCTCGGTGGCTTAGGGGACTACTTCGTAAAAAAGACCATGATGGACATGCTCATTGGTTCGCTGCCTGCTGGGACCGTGCAGGCTGTGCCCGTAGCCATCGATGGCATTGAAGAGCCCTATGAAATCCTCAATGTACTGGACATTGTTGATTGCGTGGATGAGGCTCGAACTGGTTTTTCCATGTTTCCACGCTGGACCGAAGAGGACGGGCGGCCGGACAAAGTAGGCGACTATCGTATCGATACCTTGCGCATCGACCCTGCAAGGGCCGCTGGTCACGACCTCTTTCGCGTCAAAGGTTGGCTGGTTGGTCTCGTATGTTCTGAGCGCATTCGTGATCTATTGATCGAGCTCGGCGTGACGGGAATTCGTTTTACTGCTGTTAGCTAGCCGTTGGAATTGACAGAAGCCGGGCGGGACCCCGATTGCTGGAAGTGGTACGAACGTCCCCCAGAGAGATACGAGCCGTTTGGTTGCAGAGGCATGGATAAGTTCGGTGGACACGATCTAAAGGTGAAATATTGGAAATCAAAAGGCTAGTTGATGTGGATTTTGACGTAATTCGCTATGGAACTGTCTTCCGATTCCCTGGTGGTTGGCCATACGAAGATACGGTCGATTTTCTTTTGACCTATCTCCCTGTTTGCGAGCGAGAGAGTGCTCTGGTTGTTGCCACAGGCCACAAAGCTGGCTTGCTAGCGGTAATGCTTCCAGAGGAGGCTGGCTGTGATAACGCAAAAGGGAGTGGGGTTTCGAGAAATTGGATCACTGAGAACTGGAAAAAATGGGTGTGGCCGGATTGCCTGGTGGACGATGTCTATGTGATCAATCGCTATGATGTTCCGACGCTTGCTACGATATCTGGGAAGTGAAATTGGCCTTTCGCATGGCAGTTGTTGGTACGGATGAGAAGGAGCTTGTCCAATTTCTTCTCGCGATGATCGACGGTCAGGCCTCCTTCATTGATGGCACGGATCAAGTTCTTGCCATGCTGGAGGAATTGGGAGGCATCCCAGCAAGCGACCCAGACTTCCGTGTGTTCTCCCTTGTACAGTCGGAGACCGATAGCCTTCCACGTCGGCATCAACGTAGTCTGTGGTCGCCAGAAGCTCTTGCGCGAATCGAGTCAGAGCTTCAGCGGTCGGAGACTTGGGCAAGGGCAACAGGAATCCACGCTTGCTTGAATCTATACAGGCGATTTCGCCGTAATTGACATCGCTCGCTTGCGCTGTCGTATGAGTTTCAAAAATGAAACCTAGCCATTTTTTTGTAATCGACTATCAGAGGCAGTTGATATTCGCAGGCCTGGAGGATTTCTCTGCGAATGCTGCTCTACCGAATCTTTGTGGTGGTCAATATGGGGAGCATTCGAGTCTGTGGCGGAGCGCAGTAATTGAATTCATTTGCACGAATATCAAGTGTGGGCTGCTTGACGTTGTCAATTACCCAGGCAAGCCGGAAACGCTAAGTCCCAGCGAGATTCTTGGGATTCTCACGGACGGGGATGAGAACCGTGGATTGGACGCGCAGATAGTGTGGGATGTTCTCTACTTCACCGGGACCGAGAAGCTGAAAGGAGTCTTGGCGAAGCTCAGTCTGCTGAACTGGGAAGCGATCAATGGTGGTGAAAATGCGCCATTGATCTCCTATCTGAAAGAGGCCTACCAAACAAGGTGACTGTCCTGGGCTTGAAGTCTGCCTCTGCGTCAGTTCGTTACGTTTTCAATGAACAAGAAGAAAATTAGGGCCACAAGGCTGTGGCCGTCTATTGCCGGTGCTTTGCTACTCAGTCGCTCGGTATTTGCCCAATCCCTGCCGTTCTTTCCGAACGTCACACCCAACGATGCCATTGAGCAGCGCCAGGAACAACAGCAGGACGCGGCCAAGCAGCGGGCCATGGCACGTCCCGACGTACTGTCCCCTACCCCGAGCGCTCTCACCACCGGGCCGCTGATCCTGCCGACCGAGTCGCCCTGCTTCCCGATCAAGGCCGTGGTATGGGACGGTGCCGAGGGCTTCGGCTGGCTCACGCCCGAGTCCGAGATCCTCGTCGGCCAATGCGCGGGCGCCAAGGGACTGCAGGCCATCCGCGACTACTTCGCCACCCGACTCGTCACCGAGGGCTTCATCACCACGCGCGTGATGATCCCTGGACAGAACCTGGGCACCGGCACTCTGCGCCTGCAGGTCATCGCCGGCCGCATCGACCAGGTGAAGTCGGAAGGTACCGCCGGCTGGTGGCGCACGGCCTTGCCGACCGGCCCCGGCGGGCTCGTGAACCAGCGTGACCTAGACCAAGGCATGGAGAACGTCCGGCGCCTGCAGGGCCAGGCCGACGCGACCATTGACCTGGTGCCCGGCGACGAACCCGGCGAGGCCGATCTGGTGGTCAAGCCCGGCACCGGCAAGCGCTGGCATGGCCTCGTCACGGCGGACAATGCCGGCCTGGCGAACACCGGCAAGTACCAGATGGGTGGCACGCTGACCGTGGATTCGCCGCTCTTCCTCTACGACAGCCTCACCATCTCGGGCAATACCAACGCCAATATCGGCAACGGCTCGGCCGGCACGCGCTCGTCGGCGATCAATTACAGCATCCCGTTCGGCTACTGGAGCGCCTTCTTCAACGCCAACCAGTCGCGCTACAAGCAGACGGTGGCAGGCTTCGAAGAGGACATCGTCTATGGCGGACGGAATACGCAGATCGAGGCGGGGCTTGGCTACGTGCCGTTCCGCAACGCCTCGGGCAAGACCAGTCTCTACGGCAAGGTATTCCGCAAGTCGGCCAGCAGCAGCATCAACGGTCAGGACCTGACGGTCCAGCACCGGGACTTTGTCGGCGTCGAGGTCGGCGCCTCGCACCGCCAGTACTTCGGCAACAGCGTCTTCGACATCGGCACAGCGTGGCGGCAGTCGCTGCCGAATCACTCCAGCGCGACGGGCTTCGTGTTGGGCGATCCGGACTGGGATGGCAAATCCGAGATTCTGCTGGGCAATCTGGGCCTCATGGTGCCGATTCAGCTCAATGGCCAGCGCCTGCGTTATCAAGGCACGGTGCGCATGCAATACGCCCCTTCGCGCATCCTGCCGTCCGACTACTTCGTGATCGGCAACCGCTATTCGGTGCGCGGGTTCGACGAGCAACTGACGCTGGCCGCCGAGAACGGCGTCACGATGCGCAATGACTTGGCCTGGCAGATCGGTGGCACGGGGCAGGAGGCATTCGTCGGCTTCGACATGGGCCATGTCAGCGGCCCGTCCGCAGCATTCTTGGTTGGGCAGACGCTGATGGGTGCAGTGATTGGAGCGCGTGGGCGGTGGCGTTTGGGAAGCCTGGCTGCGCTGTCATATGAGGTGACGCTTGGCACCCCGGTCAGGAAGCCGGACAACTTCCGTACGCACGGCACCAACATCGCCGCGCAGATGGGATTGGAGTTCTGATGCAACCTGTCCATCCTCACAATCCGGCGCCGATGTCCTTCCAGTGGGCGCTGGCGCTGACGTTTGTCGCGTGGTTCACCGAGGTTATCCTCTCAATGCTGCTTCACAGCACGCTGACAAGCCACGGACTGCAACCGATGGCGGCGTCGGCGCTAGTTCGGGTGCTGGCCTATGGCGGCGTGTTCAGCGTGCTCTTGCAGCAGCGCGCAATGACGTACCGCGAGCTGTTTCACGACAGCACCGCCAACGTTGCGGCAACGATGACCGGGCTCGGATTGCCGATCCTGCTCGTGGTGCCGCTGATTGTATTGGTGGACGGACTGGCGATGGAGTGGCTTCAGAAGCTGCTACCCATGTCCGCCGGCGAAGCAACCATGTTCGCCTCGGTGGCTGATGCCGATCTGGGTGTTTGGGTACTGGTGTGCGGTATCGCGCCGTTTGTCGAAGAGATGTTTTTTCGCGGCATCTTGCTCCGCGGTCTGCTCGGGCGCTATGCACCCGCCGACGCGATGGTCTACTCGGCGTTCGTCTTCGGCATGGCGCATATGAACGTCTACCAGTTCGTGATCGCTTTTGCTGTTGGCCTCATTGCCGCGGCCCTGTACCGCCGTACTCGATCACTATGGCCCGGAATCCTGCTGCATGCGGGTATCAATTCGCTGATCATGGTATTCGCAGTGTACGGCGTCGAGGCGACGTCCGGCACGCCGCTTTGGATCTGGGCCATATCGCTTGCCGGTGGGGTTGCAGGTGCGGTAGCTCTGCGCAGGGCGCTGGGGCGCGATGAGGGGCAGTCACTCAACGTCTGATATTCGGCGCAGGCAGTCTTCTGCCTGCTCGTACAGGACGGGCGGAGTGCCGATGCGCGCTGCCGGCCCGCCCTCACACCACCTCCTTCTCCCTCTTCCCCGCCTCCCTCCGCGCCGCAGCCGCCTTGCGCCGCTCATGCCGCTTCAGACTTACCTGTTCAAACCGCCACATCACATAGCAGAACGCCAGAAACGGCCACAACCACCCGAGCCATTGCGCCAGGCTGTTGAAATGTACAAACCGCCCCATGCGCCAGCCTTGTTCGGAGATCCAAGCATACGGATTCGACGGCAGCACATTGGTCAACACGACCAGCGTGATCAGCGCTGCCATGGCCAGTACCGCGCGCAGCCAGCGCGGCACGTATAGCAGCAGCGCCAGCGCCAGCGAGCTTGTCAGCAGCGCGAAGCGGCCGCCTTCGGACAGCCAGATGAAAGCGTTGCCATCGGGAAACTGCAGCTCCGCTACCGCGGCCTTCAGCAGCAGCGCTGCGGCAAGCAAGCCGGCGAGGATGCGCAGCATTGGCGCGTGCCGCCGCATCGAGATCGAAGCAAACAGTCCCGTGCCGAGCCAACTGCTTGCTGTGACCAGCGTTTCGAGCAACTGCTGGCTCTGCATATCGTCCGGCCGCAGGCCGATGCTTTCCTGCCACGCCGGCAGATCCGGCACCAGCATCTGCAGCACCTGCATGGGCCATGAGTCCGGATCGGTCAGCCATTCGCGCACGATGCCGCCCATGCCGAACAGGTGTTCTTGCGGAAAGATCTGCGCGAATGGCCACAGCAGCAGCAGGATGATCGCGAAGCTCGCGTGTGGCTCGAACCACGCGGTGCGCAGCTGCGTGAGCGTGCCGCGGTCGATCAGCGCGGACGTGAACGGCGCGACCACGGCGCCGCCGAGCAGCGCACCCAGTGCATTGGTGATGAGGTCGATGTTCGACGAGATGCGGCTCGGCAGCCAGGTCTGCAGCGCCTCCATGCAGCCGGAGAGCAGGGCGCCCGCGACCAGTGCGATCAGCGTGGCGCGCGCGCCCGATATGCGCGGATGCAGCGCGAGCACCACGAGCGCGCCGAACGGACAGTAGCCGAGCACATTGGTCAGCAGATCGAACTCGGTGATGTAGCGCGGCTTGGGCGCGGTCAGGAACGCAAACGGCGAGACGCCGTTGTCGACCCAGCCGGTGAACGGGTACAGGCTGGCGTAGACCACCAGCAGCGTGAAGCACACCACACCCACGCGCGCGAGCGGCGAGTACTTGGGCTCGACCGCCTCAGGCAGTGGCGCCTGCGGCGGCATGGCGGGCGGCGTGGGGGCCGGCACCATGGCGTTGCTTCCTTACTTGCCCTGCAAGGGCAGCCCGGCCGCCCACGCGAGCATGTCGGCAATGACCTTGTCGGTCGCATCCGCCAGTGCCTTCACGCCGCCCGCGCCGTCGGCGCTCGGGGCCGGCTCGCGCGCGGTGAAGGTCTGCTGGCCGATCATGCCGTGCTGGTACACGGTGGCGCGCACGCGCACCACGCCGCGGCTGTCCGTCGCGCTGTCGAACACCTGCTCGAACTCGAGCATGTCGACCTTGAGCGCGGGGACCGAGGTGTCGCCAAACCAAGTCAGCGCGCCACGCGCGGCCACGGCTTCGCGCAGGCGGCCGTCGAACAGCTGCGTGGGTGGGATCACCCAGCGCTGCGTCGCATAGGACTGCATCCGCTGGGCCTGCGAATACTGCAGGCGGTAGAACAGGGCATTGCTTTCCATCCACGTAGGACCATCGGTCTGCGCGATGCGGAGCCTGGGCAGCGTACCAGCTGCCGTTTGCGTCGACAGCGGCGGGCCCAGGTCATACGTGGTGACCGGCGCGGAGGGGCGCGTGAGCGAGCAGCCCGGCAGCGCGGACACGATGGCCAGCGCGGCGAGCAGCGTCCTGGCGGCGCGGTGGGCGGTGGGCAGGTCTGGTGTCGATGTCACGGTTGGCCTCGGTGGGTCAGGGCGGGCATGGCGGTCACGGTGCGCTGAAGCCGGGCTCGCCCGGGCCCGCCACGGGCGTCGGCGAGCCGAACAGCAGGCTATTGGGGCTGTCACTGAACTGTCCGGCCGCACGGTCGAAGGTGCGCATGGTCTGCCGCGCGTCGCGCGCCAGGCCGTTGATCTGCGGCAGCGTTTCCTGGCTCAGCGTGCCGGCCGCGGACTGGATCGACGCGGCCGCGCCTTGAAGGTCGCGCCCGACCGTATCGACGGTGCGCAGGACCGTGCCGTTCGGGTTGGACAATTCCTGCGTGAGCTTGCGTGTCGATTCCAGCGTCGCGTTGAGGTTTTCTGCGACCTTCGGCAGGCGCGCCGCAGCGGGCGCCAGCGAGGCGGAAAGTTGCGAGTAATCTTCGGCCGTCTTGTGGATCGAGCGGATGGCTGCCATCAGCTCGGCGCGGTTGCCGGACTGGAACATGTCGTTGAGCGAAGTCATCATGGTTTCGACCTGCGTCAGCAGCGAATCGCCGCGCTTTTCCAGTTCCTCGAAGAATCCCGGACGCATGGCGATGCGTGCCACGGCCTTGGGCGAGGTACGCAGCGGCGGCGAGGCACCGTTGCCTGCCTCCGCGGCGGTGTCGTCGAGCTGCACGTAGGCAATGCCGGTTACGCCCTGGAACCCGAGCGTGGCATACGTGGTGCGCGTGATCGGCGTGTCCTGGTTCACGTTGACGCGTACGATGATCTGGCCGGGCACCTGCGGGTCGAAGCGGATCGACACCACCTTGCCTACCTCCAGGCCGCGGTACTTCACGTCTGCCTGCGGACCCAGGCCGTTGACCGTCGAGCGCGTGACGAGGTCATACGGCACGCGCACCGCGTGGTCGCTGCTGAACCAGAAAATCGCGAACAGCACCAGCACGGCCAGGCCGATCGTGAACACGCCGGCAAAGAACGCGTGTGACTTGTTTTCCATCATGCTTCTCCAGATTGCGCGTCGCCGCGGGCCTGGTGCAGGGCCTGCATCGCGCGCTGCGCCCGTTCTCCGAGGAAGTATTCGCGGATGAACGGGTGGTCCACCTTGACGACTTCCTCGATCGGCGCCGCGGCAAGCACCTTGTGGTCGGCCAGCACGGCCACGCGGTCGGACAGTGCCACCAGCGTGTCCAGGTCGTGCGTGATCATCACCACGGTCAGCCCCAGCTCGCGGCGCAGCTCTCGGATCAGCGCCACGTAGTCGTCGGACGCCATCGGGTCCAGGCCGGCGGTGGGCTCGTCCAGGAACACCAGCTCGGGCTCCAGCGACAGCGCGCGTGCCAGCGCCACGCGCTTGGTCATGCCGCCCGAGAGATCAGCGGGCATCTTGTCGGCGTCCCGTGCCGACAGGCCCACCATCTGCAGTTTGAGCAACGCTGCCTGACAGATGAGATTGTCGGGAAGGGCGCGGAGTTCACGCAGCGGCAGCGCAATGTTGTCGATGACCGACAGCGCCGAGAACAGCGCGCCTCCCTGGAATTGCAGTCCCCAGCGGTTGCGCAGCGCCTGCAGCTGCGCGGGCTTCAGGCGCGTCGGGTCTTCGCCGAAGACGCGGACCGTCCCCGAGGTCGGCCGCTCCAGTCCGACGATCTGCCGCACCAGCACGGTCTTGCCGCTGCCCGAGCCACCGACGATCGACAGCACTTCGCCGCGGTACACGTCGAGGTTCACGCCGTCGTGCACCACGGCCTTGCCGTAGCGCTTGACGAGGTTGCGGACCTCGATGATCGGTTCGGCCCGCTGCGCCAGTTCGGAGGTTGTCGTAGGCGCGTTCACAGGCCGACGTCCTTGAACATCACGGCAAAGATGGCATCGGCCACGATCACGATGGTGATCGACACCACGACCGACGCCGTCGTGCCTTCACCGAGGCTTTGCGTATTGGGTTTGATGCGCAGGCCGAAGTGGCACGCCGCGAGCCCGATCAGGACGCCAAAGGCCACGCCCTTGCCCAGGCCCAGCCACAGGTTGGCCACGGGCACGGCGTCAGGCAGCGCGCGCAGGAAGAACGTCGGGCTGATGCCGAGCTGTATGCGCGCGGCGATGATGCCCCCGGCCAGTGCCAGTACGTCCGTCCACGCCACCAGCAGCGGCATGCACACGGCCAGTGCGATCACGCGCGGCATGATCAGGCGGAAGCCGTGCGAGATGCCCATCACGCGCATGGCGTCGAGCTCCTCTGTCACGCGCATCACGCCGATCTGCGCCGTGATGGCCGAGCCCGAACGCCCGGCGACGAGGATGGCGGCCAGCACCGGGCCCAGCTCGCGGATCACGGCCATGCCCAGGATGTTGACGATGAAGGTACTCGCGCCGAACGTGCGCAGCTGGTTGGCCGACAGGTACGACAGCACGATGCCGATCAGGAAGCCGACCAGCGCCGTGATGCCAAGCGCCTTGTACCCGATGTTGTAGATATTGGCCGAGATCTCGCGCCACGGGCCGCGCTGCGGCATGCGCGCGAAGCGGATCAGGTCGAACGTGAGCTGCCCGAGCATGCTGACGCCGTTGGCGGCCTGCGCGAAAAAAGACAGGACCGAGGCGCCGAACACCGTGATCGGGTTGAAGCGCTCGACGATATGCTTCTTCCAGCCCTCGGCATGCAGGTCGGCGATGCGTTCGAACACGCGGCGCTGGCCTTCGCTGGCGTCGAGCCGCTGCGGCAGCTTGCCGTTCCACGCCTGCCACAGCAGTTGCCCGCCGATATGGTCGAGCTTGTCCACGCCGGCCAGCGACCAGTGCGCATCGTCCGGCGTCTGGCAGAGCTCGTGCAGGCGCGAGCGCATGGCGCGGGCCTGGTGGCATCCAGCCAGGCCGAGCGCGGTCCAGTCGCCACATAGCTGCACACTGACGGTTCCGTCCTGGCGCGTGATGTTGAAGGCAGGCGTCGTCTGGCTTTCCAAGGGCTGGGCAATGTGATGGCTTAGTCCCGATTCTAAGCCACAGGCCGGGGTGGCGCGAGGAAAGGGCACCCGCGGCTACAATGCGGCCTTGGAGCCGGCGCGCGCATCGCGGCGGATCCGGGGCCGGCCAGACCGGCGCTGTCCGACAGGTTTGCGACGTCTACGCCACGCTCCCACGTCTCTACGTCTTTTCCACGCTCGCCATGACCAACGCCCCCGAATCGCAACCCGCCAGCCTGCAACCCTGGCGCATCGACGCCGACACCCTGCGTGCCGCGTTGCCGCAGGCGCTGCAGGCGTGGACGCTCGATCTGGTCGAAGAGACCGGCTCCACCAACGCCGACCTGACGCAGGCCTGCCGGCAGGCGCCATGGTCGGACGCCGGCACCCTGCGCCTGGCCTATCGCCAGACCGCTGGCCGCGGCCGGCAGGGCCGCCCGTGGCAAGGGCAGGCGGGCCTGACGTTCTCGGTGGCGCTGCCGCTGGCGCTGGCGCCGTCCCAACTGAGCGGCCTTAGCCTGGGCGTCGGTCTCGCGCTGGCGCAGGCGCTGGGCGATGTCGAGGCGGGGCTGGGCGCGCGCGTCGGCCTGAAGTGGCCGAACGACCTGCAGATCGACGGGCGCAAGCTCGCCGGCATCCTGATCGAGGCCGTGCCGGCCGGGCCCCAGCGCGTGTGGGCGGTGATCGGCATCGGCCTGAACCTGGTGCGCGACGCGCAGATGGAAGTTGCGCTGGGACGCGAACTGGCGGGCGTGGCCGAAGCGATGCCCGGTTTCGACGCGCAGCGCGACGCGATCCGGCTGCTGGCCGCCGTGCTCACGCGGCTCGGCGCCATGCGCGATGCGTTCCTCGCGCATGGTTTCGCGCCCATGGCGGCCGAGTGGTCGGCACGCGATGCCTATCGCGACCAGCCCGTGCGGTTGTTGCACGACGGCCAGGTACTGGCCGAAGGCATGGCACGCGGCGTCGACGGCGAGGGTCACCTGCTGCTGGAAACCCCCGCCGGTCTGGAGCGCATTACCAGCGGCGAGCTGTCGCTGCGGCCGGCCGGAGGCGCGGCATGAGCGCACCCGTGCTGCTGATCGACATCGGCAATACACGCCTCAAATGGGCCTGGTGCGATGCCGGCCAGGCATCCGCGCCTGAACCGGGCCGGCTGCCGACGCCATGGCAGCACAGCGGCGCGGTCACGCATACCGACGAGGGCGCCATGAACACGCTGGCCGGCGCGTTGCGCAATCTGCGCGGCGACGGTCCGATCCCTGCGGTATGGATCACCAACGTGGCCGGGCCGGTGATTGCCGGCCAGGTCGATGCCGCGCTCGTCGCGGCGTTTGGGGATTGCGCATCGGTGCACTGGGTGCGCAGCGCCGCCGCCCATGGCAGTCTCGTCAGCGGCTATCGCGAGCCCACGCAGCTCGGCGTGGACCGTTGGGTCGGCAGCATCGGCGCGCACCGCTGGCTGCCCGGCGAGACGCTGCTGATCGTCACAGCGGGCACGGCGACGACGCTCGATATCGTCACGGCGCAGCCTGGTGGACAGGGCCGCTTCGAAGGCGGGCTGATCCTGCCGGGCCTGGCGCTGATGCTGGGCACACTCGCGCGCAATACCGCGCAACTACCAGCGCTCGATGTGGAAGATGCCGGCACTGCGGCCGCCTCGCGCCTGCCGTGGGCCGACAACACGCACGACGCCATTGCCGCTGGCTGCCTGGCCGCGCAGGCCGGTGCCATCGAGCGGACGTGGCGCACGCTGAGCGAACGCGGCCCGACGCGCTGCCTGCTGTCGGGCGGCGCACGGCACGCACTGGCCGGGGCGCTCGCTGTGCCGTTCGAGATGCACGATAATCTCGTGCTGCTCGGCCTGCATGCGATGGCAACGGCCTGAGCGCAGCGCTCGCGCCGCATCACGGTGATTCCGCAATCGTCAACGCGCCTACCCTTTCACAACGCGCCGCCCCCATGTTCCGCCTAGGTCCGCCCGACCAGCCGCGATGGCTGTCGATCTCGCTGCCGCTGCTGCTGCTCGCCAACGTCATCCTGCTTGCGGCGGTGCTGGGCGTGTTCGGCGCGGATCCGCTTTCAGGCTGGTTCGGTACGCCGCGCGAACCGGCGCGGCTGCGGCAGCAGGTGCGCACCGAACGCATGGAGCTTCAGCCCGCGCAACCCGCCTCCGGCGTGGTGCCTGAGCCGGAGGCGCGCCGTGCCGGGCCGGCCGGCAAGGTGCTCGCGGCGGCGACAAAGCGCGTGGCGATTGCGGCCAGCGAGGGCCAGTGCGTGGAAATCGGCGGATTCAGCGCGCAGGCGGTACGCCGCGCGGCGGAGGACCTGTCCGGCGGATCCTGGCAGGTCGAGCAGTTCGAGCGCCGCGAACAGGTGCGCTGGTGGATCCACCTGCCTGCCCAGCCGACGCGCGAGAACCTCGAACGCAAGCTGGCCGAACTGCGCCGCCGCAACGTGACGGACTATGCGGTGGTGACCAGCGGCTCGCCCGAGGCGGAGTCCTTCACCGTGTCCCTTGGCCTGTTCCGCGAACGCGAGCGCGCCGAGCACTACATGGAAACGCTGCGCGGGCAGGGTGTGCGCACCGCGGTGCTGGCCGACGCCCCGCACCCGTTCACGCGCCAGTGGCTGCGCGTGCGCGGCGCCGACGAGGCGGCGCGCGTCCGACTCGATGACATGCGCCAGCGCTACGGCGCCGAAACGCTGCTGGCCTGCGGGGCAGCCTGAAGGCGCTCAGCCATGCTGCCTGACCTTGGTCAGCAGCTTGGTGGTCGAGCGGTCGTGCAGGAACGGGATGGCAATCGCCTTCCCGCCCCAGCTGCGCACCAGGCGCGTTTCTTCGAGCGTGTCGATGTCGTAGTCGCCGCCCTTCACATAGATATCGGGACGCACCTGGCGGATCAGCTCCACCGGGGTCTGTTCGCGGAACATCGCCACCAGATCGACTGACGCCAGCGCGGCCAGCAGCGCCATGCGGTCGGATTCATGGTTCAGCGGGCGGTCGTCGCCCTTGCCGAGCATCCTGACCGAGGCGTCGCTGTTGACGCCCACGACCAGGCTGGCGCCAAGCTCGCGCGCCTGGGCCAGGTAGGTGGCGTGGCCGCGATGCAGGATGTCGAAGACGCCGTTGGTGAATACCAGCGGCCGCGGCAGCGTGGCAATGCGCGCGGCCAGCGTGGTGACGTCGTCGGGCGGGGTCAGTTTGGTTTCGAAGGCGGGTACGGACATATCTGGGGCCAGGTTTTTCATCCCCGGAATGGTACCCCGGCTTGACGGTGCTGCGGCCGGATCAGCCTGCGCGTAGCAGCGGAAGCACCTCGTCATTGGCCGGCAGCGGCATCGTGGCCGCGGCAATGCCGCGCAACACCGCCAGCAGTTCCCGACGCACCGTGGCCAGCCAAGGTGCCTCGGCGCAGCCGGCCAGGTAGAACAGGCTCACGTTGCCCCAGGCCGGAAAGCCGGGCGGCACCTCGGTGATATACGCCGCACTGGCACCGTCGATCCACGGGACGTTGAACTTCAGCACCGGAGTCAGTCCGCCGCGCGAGCGCCACAGCGCCAGCTGCCCGTTCCAGGACGGCGCCACGGTCAGCCGCACGCCGTCCGTGGTGTTCGCCAGGTAGCGCCGCACGGCGCTGTCGGGATCGGCGTCGTCGCTGAGCAGCGTCCAGTGCTCGCGGGGATCGTGGTCCTCGTTTCCGGTTTCCGCCAGCGGCAGCCCGATCAGGCAGCGCTGCGCCATCAGCATGTGCTCGGCCGCGATGCCGTCCAGCGATACCACGCCGTCGACCGTTACCGCGCAATCGATCAGCCCCTTGCGCAGGGCCTGTCCCACCTGCCGGCCGTTGTCGAGCACGCTCGAGACGATCTGCCGCTCGGGCAGCGCCGCCGACAGCCGCGCCAGGATCTGCGTCAGGGCCGGATCGCCAAGCGCCATCGACAACCCGATGCGCAGGGTCTGCCGCGGCCCTGCCAGCCGTGGCACCTGCCGGTTGTGCTCGATCAGGCCGTGCCAGCTTTGCAGCATGCCGGATGCGGCCTTCTCCAGTTTCAGCCCGCGCGCCGTGGGGACCAGGTTGCCCCGGCGCTCCAGGAACAACTCGTCGCCGGTGACTTCGCGCAGCTTGCGGATCGCATACACGACCGTGGGCGCACGCATGCCGAGCGCCGTAGCGGCGTTGCCGATGCTGCCATGGCGCATGACGTGGAGAAAAACGTCGAGCGCCTTGAAATCAATGTGACGCAATATCGAACCCCCCAACGATTTTGTGGCCGCGTGCCCGAATTAAATTGCCGCCCGGCCTGAAGCGGGCCATATCTGGCGGCTTCCATACTTTGCGGAAGCACCGATATGCGAATTGGGATCCCTTCGACAAACAGGGGTGACTCACCCTTTCGGGGTATGAGCACTGCGGTAAGTGCCTCGCCAGGACGGGAGGCGTGATTATCTTATCGTATATTTCAAAGCCTTACAAAATGACTAGATTAAATCATCTAATGTTTGCAAGGACGAACATTAATAATCGGTGCCAATTACCACATCGAAGAATGGAGGTGATTTAGTTTTTCTTTTTTGTGATTTCAAAAGTTTCGTTGGAATGCCGCTTTCCCATGCTGCAGGCGGCGATGCGGAGATCATGAGCCGGCAGATCGAGGCATCTGTAGTAACCCGTTACTACCGTTCCAACCGGTATTCGCTGTAGCATCCTGCGCTCGCGGGCCAGGGGCGGGGGATTGCGGGCAGGTATTACTGCCGGCGCGCGGCGCGGCTACACGAAAATTGTGTCAGCGGGTTTTCCTGACAGATTAAGCTGTGCGCGCGCATGGTCCGCGAAAATGGCGAGCACCAATGAAAAAGCCCCATCGATTCGATGGGGCTTTTCGGGCCAGCCAGGAAGGTCTCGCCGTTTATGCCGGCTGCTCGCCGCCCGCTTGCAGGCGCGCATTCAGTTCCTTGCGGTAGCGGTTCAGGTCCTGAACCGTCTCGAAGGTGCGTTCGAACAGCAGCGACATATTGTGCAGGATCCGTTCGATGACCTTCTTTTCCCAGCCTTCGTCGAAGCGGATCTGTTCGTCCAGCCACTTCTCGAGCCAGTCCGGATCCGGCAGGCGCGACTGCACGGTGTCGTTCGGGAAGAGCGCCTTGTTCACGTGCAGATTGGTCGGGTGCAGCGGCTTCTCGGTGCGGCGCGCCGACGCCATCAGCACGCCGATCTTGGCAAACGCGGAGCGCGCGTTGTCGCCGAACTGCGCCAGATACTTCTTCATGTAGCGCAGGTAGGCGCCACCATGGCGGGCTTCGTCCTGCGACAGCGTGCGGTAGATATGCTTGATGACCGGTTCCGAGTGCCATTCGGCGGCACGGCGGTACCAGTGGTTCAGGCGGATTTCGCCGCAGAAGTGCAGCATCAGCGTTTCCAGTGGCGGAGCGGGGTCGAACTCGAAGCGCACGGCGTGCAGTTCTTCCTCGGTCGGCACCAGGTCCGGGCGGAAGCGGCGCAGGTACTCCATCAGCACCAGCGAATGCTTCTGCTCTTCAAAGAACCAGATGCTCATGAAGGCCGAAAAGTCGGAGTCGTGGCGGTTGTCGCGCAGGAACATCTCCGTTGCCGGCAGGGCCGACCATTCCGTGATGGCGTTCATGCGGATGGTCTTGGCCTGGTCGTCCGTGAGCAGGCTGGCGTCGAAGGTGTCCCAGGGGATGTCCTTGTCCATGTGCCAGCGGACCGCTTCCAACGATTTGAACAGTTCGGGGTAGAGCATGGTAAGCCTTTGAAATTACGGGCGGATTCTACCAGATGCGAATTATTCTCTATTCCCTTTTTTAGGGCGGATCGCCGCAAATGCAACGACTATCGCTACGGTTCGAGCGGATTCCAAGTCATTTTTGGGCGATTAACGGCGGTGACATACAACAATGTGTCAGCAGCGGCGCTTGGCAGCTCTTCGCCGGATTACAGAACCGGGGCCTCCGTGGTAATCGCGGCGGGTCCGTGACCCGGATCGCGGGGCGTGGAAGTGCCGGGAATGATGCCGTAGAGAAAGGCCGCGAGCTCGTCGGCCTGCGCGGCGGCATCGCGTTCACCCAGCGCAATCAGGGACTGCGTGAACTCGGGCTCGAACAGCAGGTAGCTCGCGAAAGCGGCGCCGCGTGCCTCTGTGCCGCCCAGCGGGGCCAGCAGCGCGCGCACGGTGCGCGGTAATTGCTGCAGGTGATCGGCGGCAATGGCCTCGATCGGCTCGCTCGGCGAAATCGTCATGACCTGCACGGGCCGCCAGCCTTCGGCGTCGCCCGCCAGTTCCGGCATGCGCGCGAGCAGCCGGTTGATATGCAACAGGCGCTCGAGGTCGGCGTAAAGCCCGTCCAGGAAGATACTGGCCAGCGCCTGTCCGCCCACCTGTGCCAGCGACGGATAGCCGCCGGCGGGCACGGTGTCGAACCAGCCCGGGCGCTGCCGCGACGCCGAGCCGATGGCCAGGATGCGCGAAGCCCCGAGGTGGATCGCCGGCGACAGCGGCGACATCTGGCGCATGGTGCCGTCGCCGAACCACTCGTGGTGGCCGTCGAGTTCCAGCGCCATGGCCGGGAACAGGAACGGGATGGAGGCCGAGGCCAGCAGGTGGTCCACCGTGATCTGCGCGGGTACGGCGATGCGCTGGCTGCGATGCCATGGATGGATGCGCCGGTGCGACTGGTAGAACGTCACATGCCGGCCGGTGCTGTACGACAGCGCCGTGACCGCGAAGGCCTGCAGCACGCCGGCATCGAGGCTCGCCTGTATGCGATGGCCTTCGAACAACTCGCCCAGCATGCTGCCCAGCGGTGCGTTGTCGAGCAGCGCGCGCGGCGCGCGCCGGTGGGTGACCCAGCCGAACGCCAGCGCCGACAGCCAGCGCGCTCCTGACACGCCCGCGCGCAGCACATCGGTGCGGTAGACGTCGTCGGTGTGGATGCCATGCCAGAGTGCGGACAGGCTGTCGGCGGCGGCCTGGAAGTTCGCCGCCTGGATAGCCAGTCCCGCGCCATTGATCGCACCCGCCGACGTACCGGCGATGATGCCGAACGGGATCGGCTCATGGCTGCGCCCGTGCTGTGCCGCAATGCGCGCCACGCCGCTCAGCACGCCGGCCTGGTAGGCCGCACGCGCGCCACCGCCCATCATGATCAGCGCGGTGGCGTTGCGCGTCACGCTGCCGTGGCGCGCATGGACCTGCGCAGTTTCGTGGCCGGGAAAACTGTCTCTGTGCATGCGGTTTGCCAGGGGGCGAGCGACGCGATGCAGGTGGACTTATTCCTCGCCGCCGTCCGGAGTGCCGGAAGCGCCGTTGGACTTGGCTGCCTTGGCGGTGTCCGCCGGCTTCTTGCGGGCGGCAGTGCTCTTGGGCGCGGACTTCGTGGCACCCTTGGCGGCGGCGCCGTTTTTGCGCGCTGGCTCGCCCGCGGTCTTGCCGGAGGTGGCCGTCTTGGCCGCGGGCTTTGCTGCCGCGGCAGATGCGTTTGGCTTGGCGGCACCAAAGCCGCCCATGCTGAACGGTGCCATGCTGGCCGCCGCGGCGCCGCTCGCGATCTGGTTGAACTGTTGCTGCAGCATGTCCCACCATAGCGACGCATTGGGCGGCAAGGCGGACTCCGCGGCCTGGCCGGCAGCTTCCGCCTGCGCACCAGGTGCCGGCGCGTCTTCCGCGGGCGCGGCCTGTTGTGCCGGCTTCTCGTCGGCGGCAGGGCGTGGCGGCGGCGGCGAGGCGCTCGGCGCGTTGGCGGTGCGGGCCACGTTTTCCATGGCGCTTTGCATGGCTTCGGGCGAGAGCGCATTGCCGAAGGTCTGCAGCGCGACCAGCGTGGCGCGCTGTACCTCCAGGCCCTGGATGGTGGTATGCAGCAGATTGGTGTTCAGTTGCAGCCAGCCTTCCACCGCCTTCAGGTCATGGATGCGCTTGTCGAGGTCTTCCAGGTTCATGGGCGGCGTCATGGCCGCCTGCAGGCCGGGCATCAGGCTGCCGGGCAAGCCCGCGCCGGTGCCCCACAGCTTGCTCATGAGCTCGAAGCCGTTGGTGAAATCGGGAATCTGTCCGAACATGTCGCGCGCTCCGTGGTGGAGCCAGCCGGGCAAGCAGGGGCGCCGCGGTCTGTCTCCGTCCGATCTGGTTGGATTACTTGAACTGAGGCGGCCGCTTCTGTCGCAGGCTCGCCATGCCTTCGTGCACGTCGGGGCCGGCAAAGCCCATGAATTCGAGCGCCAGCGAGGAATCGAAAGCCGGACCGGCCATGCGCAGCCAGTTGTTGAGGGCGTACTTGGTCCAGCGGATCGCCGTCTGCGAACCAGCCGCCAGCCGGTTGGCTACCTCGAACGCGCGCCCGACCAGTTCGTCCTCTTCCACCGCCAGCGAGACCAGGCCGATCCGCTCGGCTTCCTCGCCGCTGACCGACTCGCACAGCATCAGATAGTACTTGGCCTTGGCCATTCCGCACAGCAGGGGCCACACGATCGCCGCATGGTCGCCCGCAGCCACGCCCAGGCGCGTGTGCCCGTCGACGATGCGCGCAGTCTTCGCCGCGATCGAGATATCGGCAAGCAGCCCGGCCACGAGGCCCGCGCCGACAGCAGGGCCGTGCATGGCCGAGACCACCGGCTTGTCGCAGTTGATCACGTTGTAGACGAGGTCCCTCGCTTCGTGCCAGACGCGCGTGCGCGTCTCGAAATCATTGGCCATGTCTTCCACGAGCGACAGGTCGCCGCCGGCCGAGAAACCCTTGCCCTCGCCACGGATCAGCGCCACGCGTACATCGGGGTCGGCCGATACATCGCGCCAGATTTCGGCGAGCTCGCGGTGCATATTGGCATCCGCGGTAGCCAGCTTCTGGTTGGCGGACTGCGCCGCGCCCATGACGATTTCCAGGATCGGACCATGCTGGCGCAGCGTGAGTGCGCGATAGCGTTCGTAGCGGGAAGACAGTGGCGTGGGGGCAGGAGTCGGTGTGGTCATGGCAGGCCTGTGGAATGGAAAAAGGGCCGTGCCGGGTGCATGGATCCTTTCACCAGCCGGCCGGTCGGTAAATTATATGCACATCCGGCACGGCCCTGTCCGGCCCGCGCTTGTGTCAGGGTTGCGCGACGAGTTGGTCGATCGCGCCGAACACCGAGTGGCCCTGCGCGTCGAACATCTCGATCTTCACCGCATCGCCGAACTTCATGAACTCGGTCGACGGCTTGCCGTCTTCGATGGTCTCGATCATGCGCTTCTCGGCGATGCAGGCGTAGCCCTTCTTGCGGTCGACATTGGAGATCGTGCCCGAGCCGACGATGCTGCCCGCGCGCACATTGCGCGTCTTGCAGATATGCGCGATGAGCTGGCCGAAGTCGAACACCATGTCGGTGCCGCAATCGGGCTGGCCCACTTTCTTGCTGTTCCAGTGCACGGTCATCGGCAGGTGCACCTTGCGCTCGCGCCAGGCGTCGCCGAGTTCGTCGGGCGTGACGGCGACCGGCGAGAACGCCGTGGCCGGCTTGCTCTGGAAGAAGCCGAAGCCCTTGCCGAGTTCGGCCGGAATCAGGTTGCGCAGCGACACGTCGTTGGCCAGCATCACCAGCCGGATGCCATCGGCGGCGTGCTCGGGCGTGGCGCCCATCTTCACGTCGCCGGTAATGACGGCGACCTCGGCCTCGAAGTCGATGCCGAAGGTTTCGCTCGCGCACACGATGTCGTCGTAGGGTCCGAGGAAATCGTCGGAGCCGCCCTGGTACATCAGCGGGTCGGTCCAGAATTCGGGCGGCATCTCGGCCCCGCGCGCCTTGCGCACGAGCTCGACGTGGTTGACGTAGGCCGAGCCGTCAGCCCACTGGTACGCGCGCGGCAGCGGCGCCATGCAGTGTTTCGGATCGAACGCGAACGGGTGCCGCGCGCGGCCGGCGTTGAGGGCGTCATACAGGTCCTGGAGCTGGGGCGCATAGAAGGCCCAGTCGTCCAGCACGGTCTGCAGCCTGCCGGCGATCTCGGCGGCGTAATGGGCGGTCTTCAGGTCGCGCGAGACGACCACCAGCTGGCCGTCGCGCGAGCCATCCTTGAGGGTGGCGAGTTTCATAATGGGTAAAGGCTTGATCAGGTCGATGCGTGCGGTGCCGGACTGCCCGGCGCGCCACACGTGGCGGCCGTTAGTCTACCGTGATGCCTTTCGCCTTGATGAGCTTGCCCCAGCGCTCGGCTTCAGCATGCGCGTACTGCGCGAACTCCTCAGGCGTGCTCGACACCGGCTCCACGCCGACGCCTTCCATGCGCTTCTGCACGTCCGGGCTCTTGAGGGCCTTGACGAGTTCGGCGTTGAGCCGCGTTACGATCGGCTTCGGCGTGCCGGCCGGCGCCACCACGCCTTGCCACGCGAAAGCCTCGAAGCCCGCGACGCCACCCTCGGCGACGGTCGGCACATTCGGCAGCATGGCCAGGCGCTTAGGCGTTGCCACGCCGAGCGCGCGCAGCTTGCCGGCGGTCACGTTCTGCTGGCCCGATGCCAGGTCCACGAACATCAGGTCGACCTGGCCGGCGAGCAGGTCCTGCACGGCCGGCGCGGCGCCCTTGTAGGGCACGTGCGTCATCTTGATGTGGGTCTGGTCCATGAACAGTTCCATGGCCAAGTGGTGAGGGCTGCCCGGGCCCGGCGACGCAAAGTTGACCTTGCCGGGGTTCTTCTGTGCGTACTCGATGACTTCCTTGAGCGTTTTCGCGGGGAAGTTCGGCGTGGCCACCAGCACCAGCGGAAACCGCGCGATCATGCCGACATGAACGAAATCCTTGTCGGCGTTGTACGGCAGCTTCTTGTACAGCGACGGATTGGCGGCCAGCGTGGCCGTGTCGGCGGTCAGCACGGTGTAGCCGTCGGGCTTGGCGTGCGCGACCGCGTCGGCGCCGACGATGGTCGCCGCCCCCGGGCGGTTGTCGATCACCACCTGCTTGCCGAGCGCAGGGGTAATCGCCTGGCCCAGCGTACGCGCGACCACATCGGTACCGCCGCCTGCCGGATAGGGCACCACCCAGCGGATCGGCTGCGACGGCCACGCGTCAGCCGCGCGCGCAGGTGCGGCGGCGCCCACGGCCAGCGTGGCGGTAGCGGCAAGGACGGCCAGGGAACGTGAGGCGGCGCGCAGCGTGGCGCGCGCGGGGCGGAAGGGCATCATCGGTTGTCTCCGTCTGGTATTCGCAGCCCGGCCTTGTCATGCGGCGCCGCGGTCCATGCTGACCAGTTGGCGCCCCGGGTCTGTCGGCAAAGTCTACTCACCGTTTAAAAATTGGTAAATCGATTTCGCTATAGTAAATTTACGTAAGGTTTTTGCCGGATCCCCTGTGCTGCCGGCGCCGAATACCCCACAATTCTGCTGTATCCCCCGATTTTTTTTCATTCACAGCCCCAATGCTCGCTGCGCATGACCGAACTTGACGAAGACGACGCCAAGCTGCGCTCCGGTATCCAGTCCATCGAGGTAGGGTTCAAGCTGCTGCAGGCGCTGGCGGCCTCGCCGCGCGCGATGATGCTGCGCGACCTTGCCGCCGCGGCCGAGATGAACCCGGCCAAGGCCCATCGCTACCTGGTCAGCTTCCTGCGCCTGGGCGCGGTTGCGCAGGATCCGGTAAGCGGGCGCTATGACCTGGGGCCGTTCGCGCTGCAGCTCGGGCTCGCCGGCCTGAACCGGCTCGATCCGGTCAAGAAGGCGCGGCCGATCCTGTCGCAGTTGCGTGACGAGATCGACCTGACCGCGGGCATCGCGGTGTGGGGCAACCACGGGCCGACCATCGTGCACTGGGAGGAATCGAGCCACCCGGTTACGGTCAGCCTGCGGCTGGGCGACGTGATGCCGATGCTCAACTCCGCCACCGGCCGCCTGTACGGCGCGTACCTGTCGCGCAAGCAGACGCTGCCGCTGATCGAGCGCGAGCTGGCCGCGCGCGGGCAGGACGAGGTGCCGGATATCCCGGCCAGCCTGTCCGAATACGATGCCATCTGCGACGACGTGCGGACCCACGGCGCGGCGCGCACGCGCGGCGGCGTGCTGCCGGGCATCAATGCGTTCTCGATGCCGGTGTTCGATGCCAACGGCCATCTGGCGATGGGGTTGATCGTGCTCGGCGCGCAAAGCATATTCGATGCAGAATGGAATGGTACGGTCGATCGCCGCGTGCGAGAGATTGCCCAACAGCTTTCATCGGAACTCGGCTATCTTGGCGCCGCCCAAACGGCCGGACGGACCGGCCACCTCTGATTCCCGCGCCAGAACCGGCGCCGATCCGCGCGTATGGCGGCGGCGGCGCTGGATCATCGTCATCCTGCTGGTGCTGCTCGTGCACATGCTGGCCGTGATCGGCTTCCTGCGCATGCCCGGTCCGCTGATCCCGCTCGATGTCAGTGAAACGCCAGCGCTCGAAGCGGTGCTGTTACCGCCGCCGCGGCCGGCGCGCCCGCCGCCCGCGGTGCCTCATCCCACGCCAAAGCCGCGTCCTGCCGCGCCTCAGCCCGCCCCCAAGGCCGCGGAAACACCGCCCGAGCCGCCTGCGCCGCCTGTGGCGACGTCCGAAGGCGGCACCACCGAAACCGTCACCGGTCCCGGCGGCAGCGGCGCCGGCGCGGCCGCTGGGCCGGCACCGGCTCCGGCGGGACCGGCCGGTCCGCCCGCACAGGAAGGCGAAAAATACGTGGCGCCGCCTTCGGCCACCATGCACTACGCGAGCTTCGTCAACGGCGTGCAGAACCCGGACGGTCTGATCCGCTGGGAGCAGGACGGCAAGCACTATCGCCTGGCGGTCGAGACGCGCGTGCTGTGGTTCCGCTTCGCCTTCCAGAGCAGCGGTGTCATGACCGAGACGGGCCTCGTGCCCGAGCGCTACGAGGAAAACCGGCGCGGCAAATCCGAAGCCGCACGCTTCGACCAGGCCGCCGGCACGGTCGCGTTCGCGCCGGGCACGCAGTCGCCGTTGTCGCCGGGCGCGCAGGACCGGTTCAGCGTGTTCCTGCAACTGGTGGGTCGCGTCCGCGGCAATCCGCAGCGCTATGCGGCGCCTGGCGTCACTGAAACGTTCCAGGTCGCCGACACGCGGGACATGCAACCGATGCAAGTGCAGTATGTTGGAGAGGAAGAGATCGATACCGGCCGCGGCATGGTGCGCGCCAAGCACTTCGTGCGGCTGCAGCGGCACGCGGGCGACAAGCGCCGCGTCGAGATCTGGCTCGCGCAGTCGCTCGGCTGGATGCCGGTGCGTCTGCGCCAGACCGAGCCGGATGGCACGCAGATCGACCTCGTCTATCGCAGCACCGAAGGCCAGTAGGGCGCGCGGCGCCACCCCGCGCCGAACCGTCAGCCATTCAAGGAGCTCCGCCATGACCGCCAGCACCGCAGCCAACACATCCGGAGAGACGCATCGCATCCACGCCGATGGCGCCGACCTGCACGTTCGCGTGGATGGCACCGACGGCCCGTGGGTGATCCTTGCGCACGCGCTCGGCGCCAACCACACACTGTGGGACGCCACGGCGCGCCATCTTTCCTCACGCTATCGCGTCGTGCGCCCGGATATGCGCGGCCATGGCAACAGCGATGCCCCGGTCGGGCCCTACACGATGATGCGGCTGGCCGACGATGTAGCCGCCATCATGGACGCACTGCAGATACCGCAGGCCCATTTCTGCGGCATCTCGGTGGGCGGCATGATCGGCGAGACGCTGGGCATACGCCATGCCGAACGGCTGCTATCGCTGACACTCGCGGCCACGATCAGCCACACGCCACTCGAAGCGCATCCGATGTGGCACAACCGCATCGGCCAAGTCGAGGCGCATGGTATGTCGGGCCTTGCGGATGCCACGCTGGAACGCTGGCTGACCGAGCCCTTCCGCAACGCGCATCCCGACGAAGTCGCGCGCATCCGCGCGATGCTGCTGGCCACGCCGGTACGCGGCTATGTCGGCGTAGGGCAGGCCATCATGGCGTTCGACATGGCAAGTGCCCTGGGGCGCATCCATTGTCCGACGCTCGTCGTGGCGGGCGAACACGACCAGGGTGCGACAGTCGCCATGGCGCAGTCCATCGCCTCGGCGATTCCCGGTTCGCGGCTGGAAGTATTGCCGGCGGCGCATCTGGTGGCGGTCGAACAGGCGGATCGCTTCCATGCCGTGCTGGATACCTTTCTCGGCCACGCTGCTTGCGGCGGCCAGTGCGACGTTCCGTAAGGCACAACACACTGGTGTCCAAACCTCAAGAAACTTGTTGGTGTTGCCGTTGCCCAACTTATAAAGGCAGAAAACGCTGTATCCGTACGGCGGCCCGCACGCAAAACTTGAAATTGCCGTGGCCGCCCCTAGCTTGGAGGTAACGACGCCGCGCCCCGCTCAACGGCAACAATGAAAAAGGCCGGCCGCCCCAACCATGACGCAAGGAGGTGTGCCATGCAAATGATCTACAACAGCGACAACTACTGCATCGTTGAGTTTGGCGCAGATGTCGAGCAAGCGCCTCTCGAATTCGGTGGTTATGAAATCGTCGACAAGAATATGAAGCGGGAGATTTTTCTTGGCGGGAAGCTGGCCGAGAATTTCCGCGCCGACGTCCAGAGATTGATTGAAAGCGAGCCGTCAGTCGAGGAGGTTGATGACTTTCTTGGGAAGTTCGATACGGTGATGACGCATCCGTTGGTGATGCATTAAGGTTTTGGGATGTGATTTGGACGCCCGCTAGTTAGCGGGCGTTTTGCTTTTGGGTTTGAAGAGTTGGGGGTGCTTGGCGGGCGCGGCTGTTTCGCCGGCGTAGCCGGCGAGTCACTTTTTGTCCGAGCGACAAAAAGTAACCAAAAAGCGCGTCGTTGCCGCTGGCCATCAATTCTACGGCGGCAGCGGTTCAAACGGCTTTGGACGCCTGCGATGGTGGTCGGCCGTTCGACCCTGCTACGCCATGTGAGTCAGAACCTGTGCCTCACGCGGCACGACTTTTGGACGATCCCCAAGACGGACTCGGGTACAGCGTTCCAACCAGGTCAGTGGTGGGACGCCTTCGGCTGCGCTGCGCGCACGTCGTCGTCTGGGTGCAAGCTCATCAGCGTCGCCGGCGCCCGAGTCCCAATTTCCTATCTCTGCGCGCATGCAAGCGCGGCATCTTCACCCGGGCCTGGTTTGCCCTGGGCCTGCGTGCTCAGACTAGGGCTCTGCGCGCAGCGCAGCCGAAGGCGATCACACGATATCGCTCGCAGCAGGGGCCACAGACGCTTGCAGGGCTCGTTCAATCAGCGCTGTAATTCTGGCCACGGTGGTGCCCCACGCGGCAGGCAGCGTAATTCACTCTGAAGCCCATACCCGTACAACACCCTCAGCACACTACGATAAAAATTCGCCCCTTTGGGGCAACCAAAACGCGTTTTTGGTTACTTTTGTCGCTCGGACAAAAGTGACTCGCCGGCTACGCCGGCGAAACAGCAGCGCCTGCCAAGAGCGATAACCCGGCCCCAACCACAAAACCCCCCGCCGGCTACGCCGGCGAAACAGCGGCGCCTGCCAAGAACGAAAGCCCAACCCCCTCAAACTCAATACTGCTCCCACTCCAACCCCTCAAACCTCCACCCATTCACCGTATTCCGGTGTCGCTCGGCATCGAGATCCCCTTCAAATCCATGCAGAACGTTATAAACATTCGAAAACCCAGCCCCTTCCAGCGCACGCGCCGCGGCGGTCGAGCGATTGCCGCTGCGGCAAATCAACAGCACCGGCCGCGCCGACGCCTGCCCTGCAAGCTTCTTCACGACCTGGACGAAATGCGGATTCACTTCCCAGTCCGGCCCGTCGTTCCAAGGCACGTTATGGGCCCCTTTGGGATGCCCGACGAACAGGTATTCCATCTCGCTGCGGCAGTCGATGAACAGGGCATCAGGCGATTGCTGCAACAGGGCCTGGGCGTCGGCGGGGCTGAGGTGTTCCATGGCAGTGCGGGGATAGCCAGCGCAACCGCCGGCAATTGGTGATCGTTACGTCTCTCAGTGTAGGCCCGCAGCCCCCGCACAGGCAACCTGCCATGCCCGCAAGGCCTTGATGCACCTGATAAAATCGTCGTCTTGACGATCCGTCCCGCCTTCTAACAGTCCCCGCCATGAGTGCCCCTGAACAACCCTCCGTGCGTCCCTATACACGGGCTGCCAATCTGCCCCGGCTGCTGCGCGAGCGCATCCTGATCCTGGACGGCGCCATGGGCACCATGATCCAGCGCTACAAACTGACCGAGGCCGACTATCGCGGCGAGCGGTTCGCGGAACACAAGGTGGACGTGAAGGGCAACAACGAATTGCTGCTGCTGACGCGCCCGCAGGTCATCAGCGAAATTCACGAGCAGTACCTCGCCGCCGGCGCGGACATCATCGAGACCAATACCTTCGGTGCCACGAGTGTGGCGCAGGAGGACTACAAGATGGCCGAGCTCGCGTACGAGATGAATGTCGAAGCCGCGAAGCTCGCGCGCGCGGCTTGCGACAAGTACAGCACGCCCGACAAGCCGCGCTTCGTTGCCGGCGCGTTCGGCCCGACGCCGAAGACCGCCAGCATCTCGCCCGACGTGAACGATCCGGGCGCGCGCAATATCACGTTCGAAGAACTGCGCGAGTCCTACTACGAGCAAGGCAAGGGTTTGCTCGATGGCGGCGCCGATGTGTTCCTCGTGGAGACGATCTTCGATACGCTGAACGCCAAGGCTTGCCTGTTCGCGATCGACCAGCTGTTCGAGGACACCGGCGAGCGCCTGCCCGTGATGATCTCCGGCACCGTGACCGATGCCTCGGGCCGCATTCTGTCGGGCCAGACCGTCGAAGCCTTCTGGAACAGCCTGCGCCATGTGAAGCCCGTCACGTTCGGCCTGAACTGCGCGCTGGGCGCGACGCTGATGCGTCCGTACATCGCCGAACTGGCGAAGGTCTGCGACGTGGCGATTTCGTGCTACCCGAACGCGGGCCTGCCGAACCCGATGAGCGAAACCGGCTTCGACGAGACGCCGGAAGTCACTTCGTCGCTGGTCGATGAATTTGCCGCCTCCGGGCTGGTGAACCTGGTGGGCGGCTGCTGCGGCACCACGCCTGAACACATTGCCGCCATCGCCGAGCGCATGGCGAAGCGGAACCCGCGCACGTGGCCGGGCCAGTACAGCGAAGCCGCCTGAGCCAGCGAGACAAGAACACATGAGCACGAACCAACTGCCCCCGCGCCCGATGCGCCTGTCCGGCCTGGAGCCGTTCACGATCGACGACAACACGCTGTTCGTCAACGTCGGCGAACGCACCAACGTCACGGGCTCGAAGGCCTTCGCCCGCATGATCCTGAACGGCCAGTTCGATGAAGCACTGGCGGTCGCGCGCCAGCAGGTCGAGAACGGCGCGCAGATCATCGACATCAACATGGACGAGGCAATGCTCGATTCGAAAGCGGCAATGGTCCGCTTCCTGAATCTGATTGCCTCCGAGCCGGACATCGCGCGCGTGCCGATCATGATCGACTCCTCGAAATGGGAAGTGATCGAGGCCGGCCTGCAGTGCGTGCAGGGCAAGCCAGTGGTGAACTCGATCTCGCTGAAGGAAGGCGAGGAACAGTTCCGCCACCACGCCGAGCTGATCCGCCGCTACGGCGCCGCCAGCGTGGTGATGGCGTTCGACGAAAAGGGCCAGGCCGATACCTTCGCGCGCAAGACCGAGATCTGCAAGCGCAGCTATGACTTCCTCGTGAATGAAGTCGGCTTCCCGCCCGAGGACATCATCTTCGACCCGAACATCTTCGCGGTGGCGACGGGCATCGAGGAACACAACAACTATGCGGTGGACTTCATCGAAGCCACGCGCTGGATCAAGCAGAACCTGCCGTATGCGAAGGTGAGCGGCGGCGTGTCGAACGTGTCGTTCTCGTTCCGCGGCAATGACCTGGTGCGCGAGGCGATCCACACCGTGTTCCTGTTCCACGCCATCGAGGCGGGCATGGACATGGGCATCGTCAACGCGGGCCAGCTCGGCGTGTACGACCAGCTTGATCCCGAACTGCGCGAGCGCGTGGAAGACGTGGTGCTGAACCGCCGCGACGACGCCACCGATCGCCTGCTGGAGATCGCCGACAAGTTCAAGGGCGGCGGCGCGAAGAAGGAAGAGAACCTGGCCTGGCGTGGCACGCCGGAGGCGCCGGTGACGGTGGGCGAGCGCCTGGCGCATGCGCTGGTGCACGGCATCACCAACTTCATCGTCGAAGACACGGAAGAAGCCCGCCAGCAGATCGCCGCGCGCGGCGGCCGTCCGATCGAGGTGATCGAAGGCCCGCTGATGGACGGCATGAACGTCGTCGGTGACCTGTTCGGCGCCGGCAAGATGTTCCTGCCGCAGGTGGTCAAGAGCGCGCGCGTGATGAAGCAGGCGGTGGCACACCTGCTGCCGTTCATCGAGGAAGAGAAGCGCCTGCTGGCCGAGGCCGGCGGCGATGTGCGTTCGCGCGGCAAGATCGTGATCGCCACGGTGAAGGGCGACGTGCACGACATCGGCAAGAACATCGTGTCGGTGGTGCTCCAGTGCAACAACTTCGAAGTCGTCAACATGGGCGTGATGGTCCCGTGCAACGAGATCCTGGCCAAGGCCAAGGTCGAGGGCGCGGATATGGTCGGCCTGTCGGGTCTGATCACGCCGTCACTCGAGGAAATGGCCTACGTGGCCTCCGAGATGCAGCGCGACGACTACTTCCGCGTGAAGAAGATTCCGCTGCTGATCGGCGGCGCGACCACCTCGCGCGTGCATACGGCGGTGAAGATCGCGCCGAACTACGAAGGCCCGGTGGTGTACGTGCCTGACGCTTCGCGCTCGGTCAGCGTGGCGTCGAGCCTGTTGTCGGACGAAGGCGCCGCGAAGTACCTGGATGACCTGAAGACCGACTACGAGCGCATCCGGGTCCAGCACGCGGGCAAGAAGGCCACGCCAATGGTGACGCTGGCCGAGGCGCGCGCCAACAAGACGCCGATCGACTGGAGCGGCTACGTGCCGCCGAAGCCGAAGTTCATCGGCCGGCGCGTGTTCCGCAACTATGACCTCGCGGAACTGGCCAACTACATCGACTGGGGCCCGTTCTTCCAGACGTGGGACCTGGCCGGCAAATTCCCGGACATCCTCAACGACGAGATCGTCGGCGAGTCCGCGCGCCGCGTGTTCTCCGATGGCAAGGCCATGCTGTCGCGGCTGATCCAGGGCCGCTGGCTGACCGCAAACGGGGTGATGGCGCTGCTGCCGGCCAATACGGTCAACGATGACGACATCGAGATCTACACCGACGAGACGCGCAGCAAGGTCGCGCTGACCTGGCACAACGTGCGCCAGCAGAGCGAACGCCCGGTGGTCGACGGCGTGCGTCGCCCGAACCGCTGCCTGTCGGACTTCATCGCGCCGAAGTCGTCGGGCGTGGCCGACTACATCGGCCTGTTCGCGGTCACGGCCGGTATCGGCGTGGACAAGAAGGAAGCGCAGTTCGAGGCCGATCACGACGACTACAGCGCGATCATGCTGAAGGCGCTGGCGGACCGCTTCGCCGAGGCCTTCGCCGAATGCCTGCATCATCGCGTGCGGACCGACCTGTGGGGCTACGACGCCGCCGAGCACCTGAGCAACGACGAGCTGATCGCCGAAAAGTACCGCGGCATCCGCCCGGCTCCGGGCTATCCGGCGTGCCCCGAGCACACCGTCAAGGGTCCGATGTTCGAGTTCCTCGACTGCGCCGACATCGGCATGGGCATTACCGAAGCGCTGGCGATGACGCCGGCCGCGTCGGTGAGCGGCTTCTACCTGTCGCATCCGGACTCGACCTACTTCACGATCGGCAAGATCGGCCAGGACCAGGTTGACGACATGGCGGCGCGCCGCCATGAAGACCGCAACGCCGTGGCGCGGGCGCTGGCCCCCAACCTGTAACCGCATGCGTCGCCGGGGCGCCGCTATCGCGCGGCGCCTGCTCTGGCGCAGGTCCTTGATGCGGCAGGGAAATTCGCCTTGCATCGCAGCATCTCCGTGCCCTGAGCGGCGTTCGCGCCGCTTCACAACTCCTTACACTGCATTGCAATCGCTCACAGACCGGAAGCGGTCGCACCCCTAGACTGGCTCCAAGTTCACGTGAACAACAGCGTGGATGCCGCAGCGAATATTTCGCAGCGGATCACCCTGAAAGGAGCCTTTCCATGAAGAAACTGCTGATCTCCCTGTCCGCCCTGTCGATCGCTGCTGCTTCGTCGCTGGCCATGGCGCAAGGTACGGGCACTACCGCCGGCAACGCGGGTGTCAAGGCCGATGTCGGCGCCGCCGTGAATGCGCCGGCTCCGGTCGGGGGCACCAGCGCGGGCGTAGGCGCATCGACTTCGCTGGACAAGAGCGCGGCGGCAACGCCGGCCACTCCTGCCACCCCGGCAGAGCCTGCGAAGGCCGACGCCGGAAAGGCCAAGAGCAAGCACAGCGCAAAGTCGCACAAGAAGGACAAGACTGACGCGACCCTGGGCGCAAGCGCGGGCGCCGACGCGGGCGCCAAGGTCCAGTAAGCCGGGGCCGGCGCGGCCGGCCTCAGCCGCCTCGGGCCCGGACTGGCCCCAAGCGGTTTCATGCACCGCAGTGCACCGCAGCACCCCAGCAAAGCGGGACGGACCTCCAGCCGTCCCGCTTTGCTTTTGTGCGGCCGATTGCGCATGTGTGCAGGCGGAGCGGTGCCTGTGCCGCTTTTCCGATCCCTGATTCCCCGTCCCTTTCTGCGGCACTGCGGTAACGCACTCCATGTCAGCCTGACACCGACAGTCCGCGGCGCCTGGCGGCACTACAATGCTTACACGGCAAGCGGTTCCGCCTGCACCCGAATTTATTAGGCGAAAGCCCCACCAGTGGAGCCCATGATGATCCGCGTCCTGATCGCCGATGATCACGAGATTGTTCGCGCAGGGCTGCGCCAGTTTCTTGCTGACGAACCCGATATCCAGGTCACCGGCGAGGCCGGCAGCGGCGACGAAGTCATGGCGAAATTGCGCGACGGCGAATTCGACGTGCTGGTGCTCGACATCTCGATGCCCGAGCGCAACGGCATCGATGTGCTCAAACTGATCCGCCAGCGCAAGCCTGACCTGCCTGTGCTGATCCTGTCGACCTATCCCGAAGACCAGTACGCGATCAACCTGATCCGCGCGGGCGCTTCGGGTTACCTCACCAAGGAAAGCGCGCCGGATGACCTGGTCAAGGCCATTCGCACCGTGGCCCAGGGCCGCCGCTATGTCAGCGCGGCTGTGGCGGACCTGCTGATCGGCGGCCTCGACAAGCCGACCGAACAGCCGGTGCACCAGATGCTGTCCGAGCGCGAGTTCCAGATCTTCTGCAAGCTGTCACGCGGCCAGTCGGTATCGGTCATCGCGGACGAACTCTTCCTGAGCGTGAAGACCGTCAGCACTTACCGATCGCGCATCCTGGAGAAAATGGGCATGAAAACCAACGCGGACCTGACCTACTACGCCATCAAGAACGGCCTGGTCGAATGACGGCCAGGAGATCCCGGCGCGAACGCTGCATCACGCGCCGGGTGAACCGTCCCACTGAACGTTTTTGAAGAATGTCGGAGCAGGCTTCGAACTCCCCATACCGGGCACTGCGCGTACTGCTGATCGAGGATTCGGCAGTCCTGCGGGGCATGCTCCTCGAATACCTGAACGACTTTCCGTATGTGCAAAGCGTCGACTGGGCCGATACCGAGGCCATGGCGGTGCGCATGATCGCCGGCGACAAGCCGTATGACGTGGTCATCGTCGACCTGCAGCTACGGCAGGGCAACGGCATCAACGTGCTGCGCGTCATGCAGCGCGAACATCTTCCCGGCCTGCGCATCGTCTATACGAACCACGCGCAGGTGTCCGTGTACCGGAACCAGTGCGCCGAAGCCGGGGCGGATTACTTCTTCGACAAGTCGCTGGAGCTCGAGCAGGTGTTCCGCGTAATCGAGGAGCGCGCGGCCGCAGGTGCCTGAGGCGCGTCTGCCTCTCCAGACTCCCCGCATTTCCCGTACTTGCCGTATTTCCCGCTATTCCGTATTTCCCGCTATTCCGGCTGCGTCTCGCCGATCGGTTCTTCCGCCGGGGCCAGCACCGATGCGGTGAGCGGTACTTCTACACAGATGCTTACGCCGGTATTGGGCGACGACACGATGTCCATGCTGCCGCCCAGCGCTGTCACGCGTTGCTCCATGCCGAGCAGGCCATGGTGTCCCGCGGTGCTGCCGGCATCGAAATCGGGCGGCAGGCCCTTGCCGTCGTCGTGAACGGTCAGCGTCAGCTGTTCGTCGGTGTAGCCGACCGACAGCCGGATATGCGTGGCCTGCGAATATTTGCTGGCATTGGTGAGCGATTCCTGCGCGATGCGGTAGAGCGCGATCGCCGCGTCGTCGCGCAGGCGTGGCAGTTCTTCCGGCACGCTGATTTCGGATTCCCAGTGATTGCGCGCGGCGACGTCCTCGACCAGCTGGAGCAGGGCGGCACGCAGGCCGAGGTTGAGCAGTACGGTCGGCCGCAAATCCTCGATCAGGCGGCGCTTGATCTGGATGCCCTGATCCACGTGCAGCATCACGCGCGACAGCTTGTCGGCGGCTTCGGGCTGGCTTTCCTGTACGCGCCGGCGCACCCAGTGCAAGTCCAGCTTGATGGCCGTCAGGATCGCGCCGAGTTCGTCGTGCAGTTCGCGCGCGAGCCGGGTCTTCTCGTCCTCCGTCACACGCTGCAGGTGGCCCGCGAGCGCCGATAGCTGGCGTGTGCGCGCGCGCACCTTGCGATCGAGCCGCAGGCCTTCCTCCTCGGCTTGCGCGCGCGCCCCCTCCGACATGGTCAGGCGCTTGGCATGGCCGAGTCCGACGGCGATCAGCAGCACGATGTTGATGGCGGTCAGCAAGGCGATGCCATAGCGCGAAAGCTGCACGTCGCGCTCGGCGCCCTCCAGCCGGTGCGCGACGGTATCGGCTTCGCGCGCCTGCAGCCGGTCCAGGCCGCGGCGCGCGTTGTCCATGGTCTGCTTGCCGTAGTCGGTGCGTACCAGGTCCAGCGCCACCGCCAGGTCGCGCTTGCCGTACAGCAGCGTCAGCGCCATCTCGTTGAGCTTGCTGCTGATCTGCTTGGAGGTCTCGCCGAACATCTGCAGCGCTTCGGGATCGGTCGCGTAGTCGGCGCGGATGTGCGCCATCAGCTCGTTGATGCGCGGCAGGGCCTCGTAATAGGGATCCAGGTAGCTGTCCTTGCCGGTCAGCAGGAAGCCGCGCTGGCCAGCTTCGGCATTGACCAGTTCGCCGTTGAGCGCGGCCAGTTGCGTCTGCACGCGCTGCGAGCGGATGACTTCGTTGTAGCTCTCGCGCAGGCGCACGTTGCCGGTCTCGGAAGCGACCAGCACGGCCAGGGTCAGCAGGATGCCGCCAGCGAGCAGCAGGGTATGCGGAAGGAAAGACTGCTTGAACATGAGGCAATTCCTCGGTGGGGCGCTTGCCGCCGGGGTGCGGCCATGGGATCACATCCTCACGGCGAGGTCAACCATTTAAGGTGGCCGCGGCCACTTTCGGCATGCCCGATTCGACGCTGCACGCGGCGCTCCGGGCCGGCACTGTAGGACTTGGCTGACAGCGGAATCGGCCCGCTGTCGGTGTCTGCGCCGGGGCGGGCTTCCTACGATGAGGCTATGAGCTTGTTCGTCACCGCGCAAGCCCTAACCGGCGATCCGGTCCGCCAGGCGGGCAGGCTTCGCCCCCATCGGGAGTCCAGTCATGCTGCAATATGCACTCGTCTTTTTCGTTATCGCGCTGATCGCCGCGGTCTTCGGCTTTGGCGGTATTGCTGCCGGCGCCGTCGAGATCGCCAAGATCCTGTTCTTCATCTTCCTGATCGTGGCTCTGGTTACCGCCGTGATGGGTCTGGTCCGCAGACGGTGACGCCGCCCTGACCTGTGCCCCCACGTCCTGAGGAGAGCCCATGCTGACGCAGAATCCGAAAGTCCGGAAGGAAATCACCCACCTCGCCGATAGCGCCGACAGCACCATTCGCCGGATCCGGCACGCCGCACGCGATACGCGCGACGCGGCAGGGCCCATCTCGGACGAGGTGAAGTCGCTGATCTCGCAGCTTCAGCACACCATCGAAGTGCTGGCGAGCGAAGGATCGGAGCAAAGCCTGAACGCCGGCCGCCGCTTGCGCGCGCGGGCCAGTGAAATGACGGAGCGCCTGAGGGCGCAGGCCGGTGAGGGCGTAACCCAGGTGCGCGAGCGCATGGACGGTGCCGTCGTGCACGCCCAGCAGCGCGTGGCCGAATCCCCGCTCAAGGCAGTGGGACTCGCTGCCGCGATCGGTGCGCTGATCGGGCTGTTGCTCGCCACTCGCAATCACCGGGAGTAGCACGCTGCGGCCGTGCGCGGGCAGGCGCGATGGCCAGTAGCAACATTCCCCCCTTGTCCGGAAGACATCCACGATCCGGAAGCCCGACTCCGCTGTGGCGGCGTCGGGCGCTTTTTTTAGGGTCATCGCTGAATTGCGGGGGTTATCGCTCTTGGCATGCGTTGCTGTTTCGCCGGCGTAGCCGGCGGGGGCTTGTTGTTCGGGCTGGGTTATCGCTCTTGGCAGGCGCGGCTGTTTCGCCGGCGTAGCCGGCGAGTCACTTTTGTCCGAGCGACAAAAGTAACCAAAAACGCGTTTTGGTTGCCCCAAAGGGGCGAATT
>NZ_CAJPVI010000020.1 GCF_905397435.1 Cupriavidus numazuensis | reverse complement strand
TTCCTCCATCCACGTGGTTGCAGACACTTCCACTTTGGCACATCGATGCCGTTTTGCGATGGAGGGCCCGCCTACTCGCTCACGTTCCCCAGATCTACAACTGAATTGCCGCTGCCTTCTGCTTAGTGGGCCGGGGCGCGTTCATTCCATCTTTTTGTCGCTCGGACAAAAAGTGACTCGCCGGCTGCGCCGGCGAAACAGCGGCGCGGGCCAAGAACGATACCCCAATCCCAACCACAAAACCCCCGCCGGCTACGCCAAGCAAAAACAGCGGCGCCAGCCATGCACGACACACCCCTCGCCAGCCAGCCAAAGAAAAAGCCGCCCGCAGGCGGCCCACACAAACCAAACCGACTCTTATTGCTCCAACTTGATGTTCTGCACCTTCACCAAATTCTTCATCTTGTCGAACTCCTTCTTGATCTCCGCCGCATGCTGCGCCGGCGTGTTACCCGAAGGTTCGGCGCCTGCAGCGCGCAGACGCTCCTGGAAGCCCTTGTCCTGCAGTGCCTTCACTGCGGCTTCGTTCAGCTTCTTGATCACATCATCAGGCGTGCCGGCAGGCGCCACCAGCCCATACCACGCCGGATCGTTAGGTTCCTTCAGCCCCATCTCGCCAAACGTCGGCACGTCCGGCAGCGAATCGAGCCGCTTGTTCCACGCCACTACGATCGGACGCAGCTTGCCAGCCTTGATGTACGGCATCGACGAGGGCAGGTTGTCCACCATGATCGGCACCTGGCCAGCCAGCACGTCGTTCAGCGCCGGGCCCGCGCCACGGTAGGGGATATGCACCATGAAGGTCTTGGTCGAGACCTTGAACTGCTCGCCCAGCATATGGCCGAACGCGCAGGTACCCGACGTGGCGAACGAATACTTGCCCGGGTTGGCCTTCAGCACGGCCAGGAATTCCTGGTAGTTCTTGGCCGGGAAGTTCGGGTTCACCGCGATCACGTTGGCCACGTTGGCCAGGTTCGTCACGGGCTTGAAGTCCTTGATCGGGTCGTACGACAGCTTCGGGTTGCACGCCGGGTTCACGGCCATGGTCGAGACCGTCGAGATGCCGATCGTGTAGCCGTCGGGCGCGGCCTTGGCGATGGCGTCGGCGCCGATCGAGCCGCCGCCACCGGCGCGGTTTTCCACGACGACCGGCTGGCCGAGGATGCGGCTCATCTGGTCGGCAGCGCCGCGGCCGACGATGTCGGTGGTGCCGCCAGGCGCAAACGGAATGATCAGGCGGATGGGCTTGCTCGGAAAGCTCTGCGCTTGCGCAATGGAGGCCGCGGTGGCCAGGGCGAGGGTCAGGGCAATTTTGCCAGCTTGCATGAGATCAGGTCTCCCGTCAGGAAAGTCCGGGCGGGGGTGATGCCCGGAAGAAAACGCCGCTGCCCTGCCGCAGGTGGCGGCAAGGCAGCGGCAACATCTGGCCTGGCGGGCTCAGCCGCCCAGCAGGCCGCGCTTGACGTCCCGGTCCACGGGATGTTCGCCAAGGAAGACGCGCAGCACGGCCTGGTAGAAGTCGTCGCCGGGAATCGGGCGGCCGCGCGGGGTGCCGTTGATGGCAACCACGGTGCCGGCGTCCGGCGAAAAGTCGAAGTTGATCACGTCGCCCTTGCGGGCCGTCCCGACCTGATCAATGGTGTGTTCGAACTGGACCATCCGCGCGGACAGCATCTGCATCTGCAGTTCGCTGTGGTTTTCACGCATGCCTTTCTGGATGGCTCGTGAAAGTGCAGTGGGTTCCACTTCGCGCAGCATGCGAAGCTGTAGCCGCTTGGTACCCGGCGTGCCAAGTACCACGGTGGCGTTGCGGCCCTTTTCTGGCAGGTAGAGCGCCGCCACATAACCCTTGAGCAGCAGTCCCGAACGCAGCGCGGTGCCGTTGAGCTGCAGTACCTTGCCCGATACGCGGGCCGCATCGTCAAAGCGCAGACCCTCGATTTCGGTCGCGCCAGCACTCGGCGCCAGCACGCCAAGCGCCACGCCCGCGGCGAGCGTGACAAGCAGACGGCGCGGGGTCTGGCGGGAGGAAAGCGGGCGGGGGGCGCTCAGCGGGCCCGGCGATGGCGGATTGCGGCGGTGCAGCATAGGGGTCAGGCATACAACTTGGTATGCCATGCTGGCCCATTTCTGGAAAAATACCTATCCGGATCTGCCCTAGTCTGCACATTCCGTCTCTTTTTCCCCGCAGTGCCCGGCCGCCCGGTCGCGACAATAACGACAACATTCACGAGATGTCTTCCGCCCTCCTGCTGGTACCCGATTTCAGCCTGATCCTGATCGGCTGGTTGCTGGTCCGTTATTCACCGTTCGATCGTGCCTTCTGGGGTGGCGTGGAGCGCCTGGTTTATTTCGTGCTGTTTCCCGCGCTGCTGCTGCAGTCGACCAACAGCGCGGTGTTCGATTTTTCCTCGACCTCGGCCATGCTCGGGCTCGCGCTCACTGTGATGGCGTTCGGCATGGTGGGCGGCTACGCCGTCAAATGGGTGCTGCGCCCCGATGCCGTGGACTTTGCCTCGGGCCTGCAGACGGCGTTCCGTTTCAATTCGTATATCGGGCTGGCGTTGGCCTCGCGCCTCGGTGGCAGCGAAGGGCTCGCGCTGATGGCGGTGATCGTGGGCTGCACGGTGCCGCTGTGCAATGTGGCCGCGGTCTGGGCACTGGCGCGCCACGGCGATACGCGGCTGTGGAAAGAACTCGCGCGCAATCCGCTGATCCTCGCTACCGCCGGCGGGCTGTTGACCAACCTGATGGGGCTGCACGCGCCCGAGGTGCTGGCGATGACGCTGAACCGGCTGGGCTCGGCATCGACGGCGCTCGGCCTGATGACGGTGGGCGCAGGGCTGCAGATGAGCGGCGCGACCGGCACAGTCGGCCCGGTCGCGTGGTGGACCGGCATCAAGCTGCTGGCCATGCCGTGCCTCGCCTGGCTGGCGGGCCGCATGTTGCCGCTGACGGAGCTGCAGTACCAGATCGTTGTGCTGTACGCCTCGCTGCCTACGGCATCGAGCGCCTATATCCTCGCCGTGCGGATGGGCGGCAACGGGCCCATGGTGGCCGCGACGATCTCGGTGATGACGGTCGCGGCGATCGTGACCACGCCGATCTGGCTCGCGCTGGTCAGCTGACGGCCCGACCCTGCGCGAGCGCCCAGTCGATGTGCTCGCGCACGAGCGGCGTGGCATCGGCAAGACGGCCTTCCAGCGCTGTGCGAATGCGCTCGGCCAGTTCGCGGTCTTGCAGGCGCTGACCCGAAGCCGCGGCGCGAAGGCCGTTGCCGAGTCCCACCGCAAGGTTGCGCAGCCAGCGCTCATGGCCGATACGGCGGATCGGGCTGCCTTCCAGACGCTGGTTGAACTCGGCCTCGGTCCACAGGAACAGGTCGACCATGTCGGCCGCGTCGAAGCCGTTGCGCACATCGAAGTCGGGCAGCGTGGCCCGGTGCGCGAACTTGTTCCACGGGCAGGCGAGCTGGCAGTCGTCACAGCCGTACACGCGGTTGCCCATCGGTGCGCGAAATTGCTCGGGGATCGGGCCCTTGTGCTCGATGGTCAGGTAAGAAATACAACGGCGCGCATCGAGCGTGTAGGGCGCGAGGATCGCGCGCGTCGGGCAGATGTCGATGCAGCGGTGGCAATTGCCGCAGTGCGACGCTTCGGGCGGATCGGCCGGCAATGGAATATCGACCAGGATCTCGCCAAGGAAGAACATCGAGCCGCCGTCGCGGTCCAGCAGCAGCGTGTGCTTGCCGCGCCAGCCGAGGCCGCCCTGGCTGGCCAGCGCGACTTCCATCACCGGCGCGGAATCGGTGAAAACGCGATAGCCGAACGGGCCGATGGCGCTCTCTATACGGCTCGCGAGCTGCTGGAGCCGGTTGCGCAGCACCTTGTGGTAGTCGCGGCCGCGCGCATAGAGTGAAAGCACGGCAGTCGAGGGATCGTCGAGTCTCGCCAGTTCGTGCCGGCGCCAGTCTGGCGTGGCCGTGGCCGGCAGATACGGCATGCGCGCGACGATGGCGCGTACCGTTCCGGGCACGAGTTCCGCGGGACGGGCGCGCCGAGGACCATGGTTCGCCATATAATCCATGTCGCCGTGGTAACCCTGAGCCAGCCATGCCATCAGCCCTGGCTCGGCATGGCTGAGATCGACGTCGGCGATCCGCACCGAGGCAAAACCGAGTTCGGCGCCCCAGTCCCGGATCGATTGCACGAGCGCCTCCAGGCCGTCTGTGCCGGCTGCATCGGCAGCGGCTGCAGGCAGTGGAACGGGGGCGCCTGGCGCTTCGGATGCTCGCTCTGTCATCCCTGAATTGTACGCAATGCCCCTGCTAGAAGAACGTTCCCTGACGCTGCCTGACGAAGCCGCTACCGCGCGCTTCGGTGCCGCGCTCGCCGGCGTGGTGCGCGAGTTGCCGCCCGCGACCGTGCATGTGCAGCTCTCCGGCGACCTGGGCGCGGGCAAAACCACGCTGTCGCGCGCGATCCTGCGCGCGTTGGGCCATGCCGGAAAAGTCCGCAGCCCGACCTACACGCTGTGCGAGCCCTACGACGTCGCGCGCGCCGACGGTTCGCCGCTCACCGTCTACCACTTCGACCTGTACCGGTTTGCCGATCCCGAAGAGTGGATCGATGCCGGTTTCCGTGACTGTTTTGCCGAACCGGCGTTCAATCTCGTCGAGTGGCCCG
Source organism: Cupriavidus numazuensis (assembly GCF_905397435.1). Classification (GTDB taxonomy): domain Bacteria; phylum Pseudomonadota; class Gammaproteobacteria; order Burkholderiales; family Burkholderiaceae; genus Cupriavidus; species Cupriavidus numazuensis. The sequence goes on along the minus strand of NZ_CAJPVI010000020.1, from coordinate 130,368 downwards.
AGAAGGCCGGTCGCCTGCTCGGGGAACCGGATCTGCACGTGTTGCTCCAATCGGACATGGCTGTTGCCGATGTATCCGATATGGCAGCCGAGCGGCGGATCGCGACGCTGCGCGCCTATACTCCCATTGGAATTACCTTGCTGAACGCATGCTGATCAAGCGACTCGCCACCGACCGCCCCGATGGACCCGACGGACTGCTGCAGGCTCGCCGCAAATGGATGGCGCAGTGCCTGAAGTTCAGCGCCGGCACGGCCGTACTGACGCTGGCGGGGCCGCAGCTTGTCTTTGGCGCCGGCATTGTCGCGGTACGCGTCTGGCCCGCCGAGGACTACACCCGCGTCACGATTGAATCCGACACGCCGCTGGTCGCCGTGCACCAGATGGTGCGCGATCCGGACCGGCTGGTGGTGGATATCGACGGCCTCGATCTGTCGCCCACGCTGCGCGAACTGGTGGCCAAGATCACGCCGAACGACCCGTATATCCAGACCGTGCGCGTCGGCCAGAACCGCCCGCGCGTGGTCCGCATGGTGTTCGACCTGAAGGAAAATGTCGCGCCGCAGGTGTTCACGCTCGCGCCGATCGGCAGCTACAAGAACCGCCTGGTGTTCGACCTGTACCCGGTCAATCCGCCGGATCCGCTGTGGAAGCTGGTGCGCGACACCGAGGAAAAGCAACGGCGCTTCGCCACCAGCGCACCACCGACCGGTGCCGATGGCGTGGCCGGTGCGCCCGCCGGCGCCGAGGAAGATGCCATCGGTGCGCTGGTGCGCAAGTTTGATGAAAAGGGCGATGTGCCGGCCACCACGGCACCGCCGCCCGCTGTTGCGGCGGTCAAGCCGCCGAAGCCATCGGCGCCCGTCGTACCCAAGCCGAATGCGCCGGTCGTGCCGCCCGTCGCGCAGAACGATCCAACCGCAGAGCGTCCGTTCAAGATGCGCCGCCTGCTGACGGTGGCGATCGATCCCGGCCATGGCGGCGAAGACCCTGGCGCCATCGGCGCGTCGGGCTCGCGCGAGAAGGACGTGGTGCTGCAGATCGCGCATCGGCTGCGCGCCAAGATCGATGCGCAGCCCAATATGCGCGCCATGATGACGCGCGACGCCGATTTCTTCGTACCGCTGAACGTGCGCGTGCAGAAGGCCCGTCGCGTGCAAGCGGACCTGTTCGTGTCGATCCACGCCGATGCGTTCCTGTCGCCGGAAGCGAAGGGCGCCTCGGTGTTCGCGCTGTCCGAGCGCGGGGCCTCGAGCACGGCTGCGCGCTGGCTCGCCAACAAGGAAAACTCGTCTGACCTGATCGGCGGCGCCAACCTCAACAAGGACGCCCAGGTCGCGCGCGTGCTGCTGGACCTGTCCACCACGGCGCAGATCAATGACAGCCTGCAAGTCGGCAAGGCGGTGCTGCAGGAAATCGGCGGCATCAACCGCCTGCACAAGGGCAGCGTGGAACAGGCCGGGTTTGCGGTGCTGAAGGCGCCGGATATTCCGTCGATCCTCGTCGAGACGGCGTTCATCAGCAATCCCGAGGAAGAGCGCAAGCTCAATGACGATTCGCACCAGGAGCAGCTTGCGAATGCGATCCTGCGCGGGATTCGCAGCTACTTTGCGAAGAATCCGCCGTTGGCGAAGAATCCGTCGGTGTGACGGGGCGCGGTGCGGAAAACAAAAACGGGGGATACGTCCCCCGTTTTTTCATGCGTGCTTGGGATATCAGGCCCGCGCCGCAGCCCGATCTTCCACCAGCGCATCCCGATTCGCATACCGCGCCGCAATCACCGAGCACACGATCAGCTGCAACTGGTGATAGACCATCAGCGGCAGCACCAGCAGCCCGAGCGCGGGATGGCCGGCGAACAGGATGTTGGCCATCGGAATGCCGTTGGCCAGGCTCTTCTTGGAGCCGCAGAAGACCGCGGTGATTTCGTCTTCGACGCTGAAGCCGAGCCGGCGCGCGACGAAGGTGGTCGTGCCGAGCACGACGAACAGCAGCACGGCAGCGAGCGCCATCACCGCGGCAATGGTCTGCCACTGGTAGTGGTGCCACAGGCCTTCGGCGGTCGCGTCGCAGAACGACGAGTAGACGATCAGCACGATCACGCCACGGTCGATCTTGTTGGTGATGTGCTTCTTCTTTGCCAGCCAGCTTCCGACCAGCGGGCGCAGCAACTGGCCCAGTGCGAACGGCAGCAGCAGTTGCAGCGCGACGCCCATCAGTGCCTTGCCGAGCGGCATGGAAGCACCGCTCGCGCTGATGACCAGCCCCATCAGCAGCGGCGTGACGGCCATGCCGATCAGGCCCGAGATGGTCGCGTTGAAGATGGCGCCCGGCACGTTGCCGCGTGCCATCGACGTCATGGCGACCGAAGATGACACGGTTGACGGCAGCGCGCACAGGTAGAACACGCCAAGCAGCAGGTCCGCCGGCAGCGTGTTGCGCAGCGACAGCATCAGCAGCAGGCCGACTGCCGGGAACACGACATACGTGAAGACCTGCACGAATACATGCAGGCGCCAGTGCCTGGCACCGGACACGAGCTTGTCGCGCGACAACGCCGCGCCATGCAGGAAAAACACGAGCGCCACGCCGAGGCTGGTGATGGTGCCGAGATGCAGCGGACCGCGGCTGCTGCCGAACTCCGGCGCGAGCAGCGCGATGCCGATGGCGGTCAGCATGATCAGGACGAAGCCGTCGATCAGGTCGTAGAGTTTCTTGAGCTTGGTGAACATACTGGACATTGCCGGACGTCTAAGGGTTTAGCCTAGTATTGGACGCCACCCGGGTCTAGAATGCAAATTCATTTATTGCATTCATTTATCTCATCGTTGCATGAATTACACACTCCGTCAGTTGCGGGTGTTCCTGGCAGTCGCGGAAACAGGTGGTTTCAGCCGCGCAGCGGATGCCGTTGGCCTGACCCAATCCGCTATCAGCCGCGGCGTGGCAGAGCTGGAAGAGTCGCTTGGTGTGCGGCTGTTGGACCGGACCACGCGCGAAGTGGTACTGACCCATGCCGGCCAGGCGCTTGCGCCGGCACTCGAACGTCTTCTGGGGCAGCTGGACGATACGCTCGAAGACACGCGTCAGCTCGGTGAACACTATCGCGGTCGCGTAGTGATAGCAGGTGCCCCGACGATCTCGGCAAGACTGATGCCGATGTACGTGGCCGCGTGCGCAGCGCAGTATCCCGAGATCCGCCTGACCATTCGCGACAACGTGCAGGCCGATGGCATCGAGCAGGTGCGCGCTGGCGGCGTGGATTTTGGCGTACTGATCGACCCGCTCGTGCACGACGGGCTGACCATTGAGCCGCTGGTGACGGATCCGTTCTGCTTCGTGTGCCGGCGCGACCATCCGCTTGCGCAGGAGAAAACGGTCCCATGGTCCGCTCTCGACGGCATGCGGCTGGTGCTGCTGGACTTCGCTTCGGGCAGCCGGCCGCTGATCGATCGTGTTTTCGGGCGCCACGGCATCGTGCCGCGCGTGGTGCAGGAGCTGGGCCATTCGGCCAGCGTGTTCGGCATGGTGGAGGCGGGTATCGGCGCGTCGGTATTGCCAAGTTACTCGCTGCCGCTGCCGGCGGCGTCGCCGCTGGTATGGCGGCCGCTGGTGCCGCGCGAGGAGCGGCGCATCGTCATGGTCCGGCGCGAAGACCGCTCGCTGTCGCCTGCCGCCGAGGCGGTATGGGCGCTGGTCCGCAATCTCACCATCAAGGCGGCCACGCGGGAGCCGGTGGCCGCCTGATCGATCAGCGCTACCTTAGCGCGCCCTGGCCGTGATCATGACCGCTTCCAGATCGAAGCTGCCATCGGGCTGCACGTGATAGTGCTCGCGGACTTCGGCCGGGGCGAGCTGCCACAGATGGCGGATGGCCTCGACCGCGACCGGCGCCGTGCGCATGCGCTTGACCCAGCTCTCGAACTCGATGGCGATGCGCCAGACCGGGGAGACACCGATCTCGTCGGCCGCGAAGCCCGCGGCTTCGAACATCGCGCGCCATGCAGGGCCCGTGTAGTCGCGCACATGCGAAGGATCGCGCAGCAGTTCGACTGACTGGAGCCATGTGTCGCGCAGCGGATCCTCGGCGCCCGCGATGTCGATCAGCACGACCTTGCCGCCCGGCTTGAGCACACGGCGCATCTCGCGCAGCGCGGCCGGCACGTTGCGCCAGTGGTGGGCGCTCATGCGCGACACGACGGCGCAGAAGGTGCCGTCCGCGAACGGCAGGCTTTCCGCCGCGCCCTGCCGTGTGACGATATTGGCGAGCCCGCGCTCGCGGGCAGCGCCTGCCACGACATCGAGCATTTCCTGCGAAAGGTCATAGGCGGTGACCGTGCCGGCAACACCTGCAGCAGCGAAGCTCGCATGCCCCGCGCCGCAGCCGAGATCCAGCACGGTGCTCGACGCGCGCTTGTCCGCCGGGATCAGGTCCACCAGTTCCTGTTTGAGCTGTTCCAGATCCGCCCCCTGTGCGTGGACGGCGCTGGTGAGATAGGCGCTGGCGGTGGCGCCGAACTGGGCGGCGACGAGTTCCTGTTGTTGCATGGCTGCTCCTGAACCGGCTTCATGCCGGTCTTCTGATGGATCGGGGAGTTGCCCGCAGAGCGGGTTCGAGCTACTGTAGGCCGACTGTTTTCCCGGTACAAGTTACCGTTTTATCCTGGTATAAGACGCACCAGCCTATGGTCCAGTTTGCCTCCGATACAGACCCAATTGTCCAGCCCGATTCTCTGTCCGATGCGGGCGCCGCCGCGCCGGTCACGCGCGAAGCGGTGCTCGGCGCTTTCCTGCGCGCCCACCGCGAGCGGCTGGCGCCGGCGGACGTAGGGCTGCCGCCGGGGCGCCGCCGGCGTACGCCGGGCTTGCGCCGCGAGGAAGTGGCCCAGCTTGCGGGACTGAGCGCCACGTGGGTGACGTGGCTGGAGCAGGGAAGGCCGGTCGCGTTGTCGGCACGGGCGCTCGCGAGCCTGGCCGCCGCGCTGCGCCTGTCGCGCGCCGAGCGTGCCTATCTGTTCGAACTGGCCGGGCGGCGCGACCCGCAGCAGGCCGGCAGCGAAGCGGTTCCGGCAGCGGTGATGGCGAGCGTCCATGCCATCCGGGGCCCGGCCTACCTGCTGGATCGTCAGTGGAACGCACTGACGTGGAACGCGGCGGCTGCAGAGTTGTTTATCGGCTGGCTCGACGGGGACAGTCAGGAGCGGAACCTGCTGCGCGCAATGTTCGTGTCGGCACCGCTGCAGGCATTGGTCGAGGACTGGCCGCACCGGGCCGGGCGCCTCGTGGCGGAATTCCGCGCGCACAGCATCCGCCATGCGGACGACGCGCCAATGCGTGCGCTGATCGAAGGATTGATGGCAGAGAGCCCCGCCTTTCGCGCGGCCTGGCTGTCGCAGGACGTGGAAGACCGGGAAGGCGGGCGCCGCGGCTTCCACCATCCGGCGCTCGGCGCGCTGCAGTTCGAGCAGCTTACGCTGTGGCCGGCGGCGGCGCCGGGTTTGATGCTGGTGATGTTGCTGCCGGCGTGAAGCGGCGGCAGCAGGCAAAGCGGTCCCTTACTTGGGCTGCATCCGGATCGCGCCGTCGAGGCGGATCACTTCGCCGTTGAGCATGGTATTGCCGATGATGGCCTTGGCCAGCTTGGCGTATTCCGCCGGGCGGCCCAAGCGCGGGGGAAACGGCACCATCCTGCCGAGGGCCTCCTGCACTTCCTGCGGCATGCCGAGCAGCATCGGCGTTTCGAACAGGCCCGGGGCGATCGTCACGCAGCGCACGCCGTCACGAGACAGGTCGCGCGCGATGGCCAGCGTCATGCCGACTACGCCGCCCTTGGACGCGGCATAAGCCGCCTGGCCGATCTGGCCGTCGAACGCTGCCACCGACGCGGTGTTGATGATCACGCCGCGCTCGCCTTCGGCGTCGGGCGTGTTCTGCACCATCGCCGCGGCGGCCAGGCGAATCATGTTGAAGGTGCCGATCAGGTTGACGCGGATGGTCTTGTCGAACGCGTCGAGCGGATGCGGGCCGTTTTTGCCCACGGTCTTGTTGGCTGTGGCGATGCCGGCGCAATTGACCAGCCCCGACACGCGGCCGAGCGCCTGCGCGGCGGCCACTGCCGCCTGGCCGTCGGCTTCCGACGAGACATCGCACTTGACGAAGGTCCCGCCCAACTCCTGCGCGAGCGCGGTGCCCGCAGCCTCGTTCAGGTCGGCGATGACGACCTTGCCGCCGGCCTCGGCCAGCATGCGCGCGGTGCCTTCGCCCAGGCCCGACGCGCCGCCCGTGACGATGAAAACATTGTCCTGAATGTCCATTTGCTGTCTCCTCGGTGATCAGTCGCGGTGGCGACTGCCGTTTACGTAAACGTCAACTCTGGCGCTATTGTACGGACGGCGGCCTGACTGGCAAGGGGGAAAGCGATGCAGGGGGCGAGAATGCAAAAAGCGACCCGAAGGTCGCTTTTTGTTGGGCTGCCAGAGTCGAGGCTTACTTGAGCGCTTCGAACACGCGGGCCGTGATGCTGTCCACATCGCCCACGCCGGCGATCTTGCGGTACTTCGGCGGGGACACCTTGGCCGTGGCATCGCCCTTGGCGGCCCAGTCCGAGTAGTAGTCCACCAGCGGGCGGGTTTGCTGGGAATACACGTCCAGGCGCTTGCGGACGGTGTCTTCCTTGTCGTCGTCGCGCTGGATCAGCGCTTCGCCGGTTTCGTCGTCGATACCTTCCGCCTTGGGCGGGTTGTACTTGACGTGATAGGTCCGGCCCGAGGCCACGTGCACGCGGCGGCCGCTCATGCGTTCGATGATGGCGTCGAACGGCACGTCGATTTCCAGCACGTAGTCGATCGCGACGCCGGCTTCCTTCATGGCCTCGGCCTGCGGAATGGTGCGCGGGAAGCCGTCGAACAGATAGCCGTTCTTGCAGTCGGCGTCCTTAAGACGGTCCTTGACCAGGCCGATAATGATGTCATCCGACACCAGTCCGCCCGCATCCATGACCTTCTTGGCTTCCACGCCAAGCGGCGTACCGGCCTTCACCGCGGCGCGCAGCATGTCGCCCGTGGAGATTTGCGGAATGCCGAACTTTTCGCAGATGAACTTGGCTTGCGTGCCTTTGCCAGCGCCGGGTGCGCCCAACAGGATCAAACGCATTTACGGGTCCTCAGAGTTTTGAATCTTGTGTAGCGGGAGACAAGAAGGAGGGTAACGCCGTAACTTGACGCAGGACTTACTGCGCGCGCATGAATCAGGTCACGCTGTCGGCCGGCGCGGCGCTGCGGGGAACGCGGCGCGGGACACCGGACGGGCTCTATCTGTATCTCCCCACCGAGCCTTGGCCGGCCGGCGCATTCTGGTGCGCCATCCCGACGGCTCTGTATCGCCAAGTATTATGCCATGAGGCGCAACGAATCCGGCCCGAATTCAGCCGATTCCATGGTTGCATCTGTATGAACCTCAACGCAAAGGCGGCGCGAAGCACACCGCCGCGTGGCAAAGTGGTCAGGGACCGTCCTGTGCCATGCCCTGCGCCCACAGTGCACGCACGCGTTCGAGGTCCGCCGCGGTGTCGACGCCGGGCGCCGGTGCGGCCGCGGTTTCCAGCACCGCAATGCGCTCGCCATGCCACATGGCGCGCAGTTGCTCCAGGGCTTCGGTCTGCTCGAGCGGCGCCGCGGCCATGGTCGGGAAGCGGCGCAGGAAGCCGGCACGGTAGGCGTACAGGCCGATATGGCGCAGCACCGGCATGCCCGGCAGTGGCACCTGCGCGGCCGAGGCTGGCACCGCCGGCACGCCGGCCCAGTCGTCGCGCGACCACGGAATCGGCGCGCGCGAGAAGTACAGCGCACGCCCGGCGGCATCGCACACGACCTTGACGACGTTCGGGTTGAAGACTTCGGCCACGTCATGCAGCGGATGCGCGGCGGTGGCGATCGCGCAGTCGGGGTGGTGCGCGAGGTGCATCGCCACGTCGTCGATCAGTTGCGGGTCGATCAGCGGCTCGTCGCCCTGCACGTTGACGACGATGGCATCGTCGGGCAGCCCCAGCTGTGCTGCGACTTCAGCGAGGCGATCCGTGCCCGTCGGATGGTCGGCACGTGTCAGGACCGCGTCGATGCCATGCGCGGCGCACGCTTCGACGACAGCCGGCGCATCGGTTGCAACGACGGTGCGCTGCGCCGACGACGCGTGCGCACGCTCGGCCACGCGCACGATCATCGGATGGCCACCGATATCGGCCAGCGGCTTGTTCGGCAGCCGCGTGGAAGCCAGCCGCGCCGGGATGACGACAGTGAAGGCCGGGATGCTCATGATGCGCGCCTCACTCCGTGCGGGGCGCGGCCGGGTCGATCGCGCGCCCCGGCACCGATTGCCGGGCCTCGTCGGCCAGCATGACGGGAATGCCGTCGCGGATCGGGTAGGCGAGCTTGTCGGCGTGGCAGATCAGTTCCTGCGCGGCGCGGTCGTATTCCAGCTTGCCCTTGCACAGCGGGCAGACCAGGATTTCAAGCAGCCGGTTGTCCATCTTGGTGTTCCTTGTTGAGGCCCGTGGCGCCGCCCGATGCGGGCGCGCTCTTGGTGGCCGGTACGCGCGCCAGCACGGCGCGTCGGATCTTGTCGATCAGGCCCGCGTCGATCACGGGCGTGGTGGGGACGACCCAGATGCGTGGGTCGTCGAATCGCTCGCATTTTACGGCATCCTTCTCGGTGATCAGGATGACGTCGGCGTCGAGTGCCTCGGGGTTGCCGGCGAACGGGTCGTCGGCGAAATCGTAGTGATCGGGCAGCGGCAGCGTCTTGGGGCTCAGCCCCGCGCCGCGCAGGCTCGCGAAGAAGCGCTCGGGATTGCCAATGCCGGCCGCGGCCAGCACGCGGCGCCCGGCAAAGGCGCTGACCGGGCGCGCCATGGTCGGGTCGTTGAGCTGCCAGGCCTCGTCCAGTTCGAGCCGCATGCCATAGACCTCGGGGCGGTCGGGCGTGGCACGGAAGTTCGGGTCATTGATCAGCGTGGCATCGCGCGGGCGCGAAAGCGGCTCGCGCAGCGGGCCGGCGGGCAGCATCAGGCCGTTGCCACCCATGCGGGCATCGAACATGACGATCTCGAAGTCGCGCTGCAGCCGGTAGTGCTGCAGGCCGTCGTCGAGCAGCAGCACATTGACGCCCGGGTGCGACACCAGCATGGTCTGCGCGCACAGCGCCCGGTCGGGAAATACCCAGACCGGCACGTCGGCGGCGCGCGCGATCAGCAGCGGTTCGTCGCCGACATCCGACGCCTTCGACGTCGGCTTGACGCGGCGCGGGTGCTTGAGCGTGACGCCGTAACCGCGCGATACCACGCCCGGACGCAGGCCGGCCTCGGTCAGTGCCTGCGCCAGCGCGATCACGGCGGGCGTCTTGCCGGTACCGCCCACGGTCACATTACCCACGACGATCACCGGCATTGGCAGGCGCGTGGACTTGAACCAGCCGTTCAGATAGCCGTAGCGGCGCACGCGCGCAATCAGCCCGAACAGCAGCGAGAACGGCAGCATCAGCCAGGCGAACCAGCCCCGGCGTTGCCACTGGGCGGTCACGAAATCGGCGAGGGCATGGCGCGGAGCGGACATGGAAGGGCAGGGCGAAGGGTGGTTGGCAGGCCTGGCGGCCTGCCGGACGCGCACATTATGGGCATTGCCCTGCGCACGCGGCAACCCCAGCGCCCTGCCGGCACCGGGTCGGGTCTGGCGCGATCAGCGCGGCTGCGCGCTCTGCGTGGCGAAGGTCAGGCGAGACAGGCCGGCCAGGCGCGCCGCTTCCATCACGTTAACCACGGCCTGGTGCGTGGCCTGGGCATCGGCGTTGACGATGACCACCGGCGGTTGGCCGCCCGTGGCCGGACCGGCCGCGGCGCGAAGCTGGTCGGCCAGGCTGGTCACGTCCTTTTGCTCCATCACATGCTTGTTGACGGAATAGACGCCGCGCGAAGACACAGACACCACGATCTCCTGCGGGCGCTGCTGCGCGCGCTCGGCGTCGGCAGTCGGCAGCTGGATCTGCAGCTCGGTGTAGCGCGAATAAGTGGTCGTGATCATCAGGAAGATCAGGATCACGAGCAGCACATCGATGAGCGGAATCAGGTTGATTTCCGGCTCTTCACGCCGCTGACGGGAACGGAATTGCATGGCGCTTCCTGCGTGGATGCGGGCGCTCAGGCGCGCCGTTGCGGCAGGATGGCGTCGAGGAACGCCGTCGCGCGGAATTCCAGCTCGGCCACGTAGTCGTCGACGCGGCGGCGGAAATAGCGCCAGAAGATCAGCGCCGGGATCGCGACGATCAGGCCGAACGCGGTGTTGTACAAGGCCACCGAGATGCCGTGCGCAAGCTGCTCGGGATTCGCGCCGGTGCCGCCCTGGCTGCCGAAGATCTCGATCATGCCGATCACTGTGCCGAGCAGGCCCATCAGCGGCGCCACCGACGCGATGGTGCCCAGCGCGTTCAGGTAGCGCTCGAGCTCATGGGCGACCGCGCGGCCCGCTTCTTCCACGACTTCCTTGGCGGCATCGCGCGAGGTATGGGGCTGCAGCACCACGTGACGGAGCCCGGCCGCGAGCACGCGGCCCAGCGGCGAATTCTTTTCCAGCGTATTGACCACGTCGGGCGTGGCGCGGCGCTGCTGCGCGGCCGAAAGCGCCTCTTCGTAAAGGCGCGCGGGAAGCACCTTGCTGCGCTTGAGGGTAAGGAAGCGCTCGACGATCAATGCCAGCGCGAGAACCGAAGCGAGCAGCAGCGGCCAGATCGGCCAGCCGGCCGCTTGAATGATCGAAAACAATTGGACCCCCGAATCGACAACCAGAGACGACAGAAAAACGGACCGGCTTTATATGGCAGCCCTTGGATACGCGCATACCGAGGCACTGCGCGCAGCGGCACTGCTCGAAAAATCAGGCAGCACTCTAACCCGCGCCATGGCGCGCGGCAAGACGCTGGCAAAGGGTGTCTCGGCGGCGCATCGGTGCGGCCACGCGTGCTTTCCACAGCAGTGCGGGACAGGATTGTGGATGGATTGTGGAAACCCGCCGGACAAACACGCTAAGGTCTTGATCTGAAAGGAAGATGGTAGGGCTGCCTGTTTTTTGTGCAACCGCCTGTGGGAGGCGGTTATACCGGCCCGGGCGGGCGGTTGCGATCATAGAAACGGGTTTACCCGCTGCTTTCCACACAGCTACGGGACAGGATTGTGGACGGCTTGTGGAAAGCCGTCTGAGAAGCGAGCTAAGTCCTTGATTTCAATGTGTTGAGCAGTTGGTGCTCAAAAAATAGGCAGTGGGGGCTGGCCGCGGGTGTGGGGAACCTCTGAGGGTGCCGCCCGCCATGTCTTTCTTTTTCCACATACCACAAGGAGAGCATTGTGGACGGGTTGTGGACAACCTATGGAGATCGTTTCTAACTGCTTGATTCGTATGAACTACCGGCCGTCTGCTCACAAAATAGGCATTCGCGGGGCATCCTGGGGTGAATTCTGGGTGTGGCCCCTGCGATTCTTCCTGACGACTACGTGTGACGGCACTCGCGCGTTCACACGCCTAAAGCAACACTCGTTAATCCCATGAGCCGAATTGTCCTCTTTTATCCAGAGTTCCTGTGGATAACTTTGTGAACAAGCCCACGGTGCAGCCCGTAAGTGGTTGACGCGTAAGGAAATTGGTTACATTGCCTAATTTTTGTTGCCGTCCGAAAAATCAAAAGAATCAAAGAGTTGTACGTACTTATGCGGGCTTTGGCAGAGGTCGGTGGCATCACGACACCCCTCTTGACATACCCGTTATGCTGTGGACATGTCCGACCCCCGCCGCACTGCGGCTACCACCCATGCCCGAGCCGCAGAACTTTTCGCGCGAAATGCCCTCCATGCCAGCCCGCAATCCTCGGGAAGCGATTCCCGTCGGCGAACTGAACCATGCGATCGCGACCATGCTGGAGCGGGGCTTTCCGCTCACGTGGGTGCGCGGAGAAATCTCGAACTTCACCCGCGCGGCCAGCGGTCACTGGTATTTCTCGCTGAAAGATGCGCGCGCGCAGATCCGCTGCGTGATGTTCCGTGGGCGCAACCAGCATGTCGACTTCACGCCGCGCGAAGGGGAAGCGGTGGAGGTCCGCGCCGTCGTCACGCTGTACGAGGCGCGCGGTGATCTCCAGCTCGGCGTCGAAGCCATGCGTCGCGCCGGCCTTGGCAATCTTTACGAGGCGTTCCTGCGCCTGAAGGAAAAACTGGCGCAGGCGGGGCTGTTCGCGCCCGAGCGCAAGCGCCCGGTGCCATCGCACCCGCGCGCGATCGGCATCGTCACGTCGCTGCAGGCGGCGGCGCTGCGCGACGTGCTGACCACGCTGCGGCGGCGCGCACCGCACGTGCCGGTGACGGTTTACCCCGTGCCGGTGCAGGGCGCGGGCGCCGCGCAGAAGATTGCCGACATGCTGGACCAGGCCAGCGCGCGTCGCGAATGCGACGTGATCATCCTGTGCCGCGGCGGCGGCAGCATTGAGGACCTGTGGTCCTTCAACGAAGAAGTGGTGGCGCACGCCATTGCGCGCAGTGCGGTGCCTGTGGTGTCTGGCGTCGGCCACGAAACGGATTTCACCATTGCCGATTTCGTTGCCGACGTGCGCGCGCCGACGCCCACGGGCGCGGCCGAACTGGTCAGCCCCGACCGCGGGCACCTGCTGGCCCTGACGCGGCGGGCCGGCGATGCGCTGGTACAGTCGATGCGTCGTGAACTGGACCGGCGCGCGCAACATCTGGACTGGCTCGCCCGCCGTGTGCGCAGTCCGCAGGCGCAACTGCAGGAGCGGCGTGCGCGCGTCGACAATCTGGCGCGACACTTGCGTTCGGCATTGCGTGAAACCGTGGTTGCGCAGCGCCACCGCCAGCAATTGCTGGCCATGCGCTGGACCGCCTGCCGGCCCGATATGGCGGCAGCAAGCGCCGATGTCGCGCGGCTGTCGCAGCGCTTGCAGGCCGCGGCGATCCGTACGCATGAGCGCCAGACGCAGCGCCTGGCGCGCGTAGCCGGCGCGCTGGAGTTGCTGGCGCCGCAGCGCACGCTGGAGCGCGGCTATGCCGTGCTGCTCGACCAGCGCGGCCGCGCGCTGCGCTCACCGGCGGAACTGCGTGCCGGCAGCGTGGTGGAGGCCCATCTGGCCGATGGCGTGGCGGACATCGCGATTGCCGGCGTACAAGCCAAACTCGGCGGAATCTGAGGACCGGCCGGCATCGCGCGGACAAACTAACATGACCCCAGGGGGCTTTGCGCCGCGGTTTGCGTGGGTCTTGCAAGTCTCCTACAATCGGCAGTTCCTCGACCCACAACCCCAACCCACAGAGACAGAACAATGGAACACAAGCTCCCCCCGCTGCCGTACGCGCATGATGCCCTGGCTCCGCACATCTCCAAGGAGACGCTGGAGTTCCACCATGACAAGCATCATCAGACGTACGTCACCAACCTGAACAACCTCATCAAGGGCACCGAGTTCGAAAACGCGACCCTCGAAGAGATCACCAAGAAGTCGTCGGGCGGCATCTTCAACAACGCCGCCCAGGTGTGGAACCACACGTTCTACTGGGAATCGATGAAGCCCAACGGCGGCGGCCAGCCGACCGGCGCGCTGGCTGATGCCATCAACGCCAAGTGGGGTTCGTTCGACAAGTTCAAGGAAGAGTTCACCAAGACCGCAGTCGGCACCTTCGGTTCGGGCTGGGCCTGGCTGGTCAAGAAGGCCGACGGCTCGCTGGACCTGGTGTCCACGTCCAACGCCGCCACGCCGCTGACCACCGACGCCAAGCCGCTGCTGACCTGCGACGTGTGGGAACACGCTTACTACATCGACTACCGCAATGCCCGTCCGAAGTACGTCGAGGCATTCTGGAATGTCGTGAACTGGGACTTCGCCGCTCAGAACTTCGCAGGCTGATTCGTTTCAGCGCATACAAGGCCCCGAACTGGTTCGGGGCTTTTTTTTCGCTTTCGCTTTCGAAATCGGATCGGGCCGCCCCGTATTGCCCCGGCATCGGCCGATCATGGATGTGAATCGGAGGGGGCATCGCCGCAAGGGACTACACTTCAGTTGCGCCTTCGTTGTCCTCAGGGTCTGCCACCAGCAGCCGGCACTCAACGTAGCCTTGAACCGATGCCGACGCTTTGCGGAGACCGTATGCATGCGACTCACGGGCGTGGCGAAAAGAGGTTGGAGACACTCAGCATCCGTCAAACGCGCAGGCGAATACGGCAGCAATTCGAAATTGTGCGTGAGGCTCGACTTGCCGGTGGCGACGTGGAGCTTGCCCTGTTTGTCCTTGCCGCGATGCGCCGCTCGCTAGCCACGCTGAGGTGGGTGCGCGATATCCGGCAGCAGTTCGCGCGGCGCGTCTGACGCAGCGCCGCCGGAATTCCACAGCCAGTGCCATTCAGATCTTCACAGCGAACGAGGCCGCTTGGCTGTCAACCGCTGGACCGACCGCGACAAGCAGGACGGTTGCTTCAAGGTCGTGATCACGATCTAGCCCATGATCCGCATGGAACGCGACTTGCTCATGCCGGGGCGGGTGCCCCCGGTGCCCAAGCTGCCATTCATTCCAATCCCTACGGCAAGGACATCATGGACAAATCGAAAATCCCCACGGAGCAACGTGCTGCGCTGGCCTTGCTCCTCGACGATCATCGCGCCGTGAAGAAGCTGTTCAAGCAGTTCGAGGACGCGAAGGAGGATGCCGACAAGCAATCGATCGCGGAGGAGACCTGCCGCCAGCTCACCGTCCATGCGCAGATCGAAGAAGAGATCTTCTATCCCGCACTGCGCGGCGTAAGCGACAAGATCGACGACATGCTCGACGAAGCAAAGGTCGAGCACGGAGTCGCCAAGGACCTGATCGCGGAGATCGAGTCAGGCGAAAAGGAAATGCTGGACGCGCGCTATAAGGTGCTGTCCGAATATGTCGGCCACCATGTCGAGGAAGAAGAGAGCGAACTCTTTCCGGCAGTCATCCGCGCCAAGGTCGATCTGGCCGACGTGGCACAGCAGCTCGAAAGCCGCAAGTCGGAATTGCTTGGCGAAACCGCCTGATACATGGCGCGCCGGACGCGCCATGTATCAGCATTTGCGTGCCGGCTCGCCATGCATGCCCATTGACCCGCCTGGAAAGGCTTCGGCAGTCGTCCAGTAATTCTTTCGCCGGCATTGAAGAAAAGGCAGACGGAAGTTGCTTTCGGCGCCGCTTCACGCTTTCGCTGGAACGAAGATTGCTCGCACGTAAGGCAGTCAAGGATTGTCGATGCCACGGAGCCCACCATGGAAGAAGCCAGAACGAGGTTGACCGATTATCACTATGGCGGACACAGCGCGGTGAGCGACGACCGTGGCAAGACCGCTTCCGGTGACGTCAAGCCGACCAGCCACGAAAACCTTCCCGCGCAACCGTATGTGCCGTCCGGTGTCAACGAGCCGGCGGGCGTTGAGCGATATGGCATGTACGGGGTCGCGCCGGGCAGCGCGCCGCTTGAGACATCCCTGGAGCGCACGGTTTCGCCGCAGCCTTTGCCCGGGCAGTTCGATGGCGATGGCGTTCGCACCGCAATGCCGGCGAGCGACGCGCGGCTGCGCGAAAGACTGGAGATGCAGATCGCCGACATTGTCGATCCCGGCATCGTCGAAGCCGAGCTCCATGATGGAGTCTGCACATTGCGCGGCACCGTGCGCGACAAGGCGACGAAGCGGCGCATTGAAGTGATTGCCGGGGACTGCCTGCCGGACCGTCTGATACGCAGCGAGCTGCGCGCCGCATCAGAATCCGCGCCCGTACGCGCACCATGAAATCCCTCACGCACCGCGGCGCGACGATCATGGCTCATGCCGTAGAGGTCGGTGGCGGCAGCACCGTCGTCCAGTACCGATATCGCGGAGAAGTCCAGTGCAATGGAGCGCAGCGCCCGGAGAGCCTTGAGATCGCGGAATTCGATGCGTTGGAATCCGAATCGGACCCGTCAACCCGCTTATGAAGCCGCATATACAAAAGTCTCATCGCCTGTACCGGAAAGCGGAACCGCATGGTCGCAGCCGCTTCTACGGCACGCTGTTCGCGGTGCTGTGCATACTGGGCTTCGTGTACTTGCTGATCGTCTTCGCGCCGCGGCTCGCGTGGTAGCGCGCGAGCCGCGGCGTGGTCACTCGGCGATGGCGTCCTGCAGCACTTTCAGCAGACGCTCGCACTGCTGGATGCGCGACAGCTCGATCTGGTACGCGTCCCGGTTCCCGTCGGACTTCGCGTGTGCGGCGCGGATGCGCGCCAGCGCAAGCGCTTCCTTCTGCGCGCGCACCGCGGTCCACATTGCGTGCTCGGTGGCCTTGTCCTCGGCCGCGGTGAGGGTCATGCCGCTGAACGCGTGGCCGGTATGGCAGCGGAAGCGCAGTGGATGCGTATCGCGCAGCTGCCACATCGCGCCGCCGCATTCCGGGCACGTGATGGCCGCGCGCACGGCGATGCTGTCCAGCTCCTCGAAGGCGCTGCCTGCAGGGTTGTCCGCGGTGGCGGCTTCGCTTCGCAGTGCTTGCATGTCTTTCTCCCGGTTTGGATCGGATTCGCCTTCGCTGCTTGCCTGAAGCAGCGCGACAATGGCATGGCCGAGTTCTGCCGGGCTTGCCAGCATGTCGGCGCCCGCAGCTTCCATGGCAGACTTCGGCATCGACGTTGCCTCTGCGTTGCGCGGGTCCTGGATCAGCGTGCGCCCGCCGAACGCGCGTACGAAGGTCAGTCCGGAGGCACCGTCATCGAGATCGCCGCTGAGGATCACGCCGATCACCCGTGATCCGAGCGCAACGGCGGCGGACCGGAACAGCGGGTCGATCGCCGGCCGGCTGAAGTTCTCTTTGGCCCCGTGCGAAAGCTGAATGGTGTCCGCTGTGATCAGCATGTGGTGATCGGGCGGTGCCACATAGATGTGCCCCGCTTTCCAGACGTCTCCGTGCTGCGGATACGAGGCTGGCAGCTTGCCCCATCGCGTGAGCAACGATGGCAGCTCGGACTTGTGCTTGCCCACATGCAGCACGATGAAGACAGCGGCGTCGAGCGCTGCAGGCAGTGCAGCCACCACTTCCCGCAACACGGAGAACGCGCCGCGCGAACCGCCGATTGTGACGACATTCCTGGTCATTGAAGCTCCCCGCGATATTCATCGTTCATGCATTCGCCATGCCATGGCGATTATCGCGACCCGCTCGCGACCCTCACGCCCGTGTCTTGCCTCCGTACAGCGTCACTGGCTGGTCGCGTCCTCGTCGCTTTCGCCACCGTTGGCCTCATTGGCCGTCTTGCGGCTATTCGTCCGGCGGCGTTCTGCCATCGGGGGTTCCGCTGTTGGAAGTCATTGTCGGCTCCTGCTTATCGGTAAGGTTGGACTTCGCATCGGCGACTGGCTGGTAGAAGTTGCCAGCGCGTAGTAGTGCGGAATGCGCTGCAGGGCCCACGCCGAGGCGGCCTGGCGGATATCGGTGCGATTGCCGCAGAAGCGCCGTGTCTCGGTGAACGTGTGCGCAAGTGCGGCGCGTCCGGGCAGCCGGATCAGCCAGGCGAAGCATTGCGTGCCCGGTGGCGTGCCGTCCGGCGCGCCGTCATCGGCAACGCCGGTGTTGGCCACGGCGACATTGGCCTGGCTGATGGCCATCACGCCGTGCGCCATGGCCAGCGACACGGCTTCACTGGTCAGGCCGTGGCGTTCGATCAGCGCGGCGCTGACACCCAGGATCTGTTTCTTGGCCTCGGGCGAATAGGCGACGACCGCACACTGCAGCGTGCTGCCGCAGCCGGGAACGTCGGCAATGTGCGAGGCAATGAGTCCGGCCGTGCATGACTCGGCCGTGGCAAGACGCAGGCCGCGCCGCTGCAGAAAGCGGGCGGTCTGCTCGATGGGATCCATCACTTACTCCGCTGGGCTGATTGGGGACTTCTGCAAGGTTCAAGCCCGACATGCGCCGCGATGCGCAATGTCAGGCGCCTTCAGCCCCTGGTATTGCGCGGATCATTGCCGAACGAACTGCGGCTGCGGATCTGGCCGTCCCGGCCGTGGATGAACAACTCGCTCTTGCTCCGCATGGCCATCTCGGTGGCAACCGCAATGGCGTCTTCCTGCGTCGCAAACAGCTTGCGTCCGGACGGATGGCTTGCTTCCTCGACGGCCCAGCCTTCCTGTGCGGGAACGACATGCACGTCCATGGACTTCATTCCGGTACCTCCGGTTTGCTTGCACACCTTCAGATATTCCTTGCATGGCGTGCCGCAACTATCCGCGCCAGTCTGACAACGGCGTAGGTGGGAACCGTACTACCGCCGGCGGCCCGCAGCCCGGCAGGGACAATGTATGGAACTCGGGACTTGCGCAGCGTGCGGTGTCAGGGCTACCGCACCCCACGGGCTGTTATCGTACCTTGTACGGGAACCCGTGTTGTGCGCTCAGGCGATCCAGCCGCGTGCGCATGCGCGTCAGGTCCGCGGCGAGCTGCCGCGCCATGAACGGGAGCGGGCCCGGCTGCGTGTCGATGTCGTTCTCGACCGTGGCCACGGATGAAGCGGGCGTCGGTGCCTGCCCAGTTTCCAGCGCCTCGGCCATCGCCAGCAGGGAGGGCTCGATGCCCGGGTCCTCGCCTTCGCGCAGGCCGGTCTCCTGTTCGATCGCGGCCATCAGTTCGAGCGCGCTGATGCAGACGCGCGCGGCATGCTGGATCTCTTCGAACTCTGACGACGGTACGCCAGTTTCCTTCGCTACCGAAGGAATCAGTCCGCGCAGCGGGATCAGCCGCGTGCCGAGGTCAAGCATCGCGGCACGCTGTTCGGCGGCATCGGCAAAGCCGCTCTGCATCTTGCGGTGCACGGCCGCGCTTGCGCGCAGCAGCGCGGCCAGCCGGATGCGCCAGGAATACGAGGCATAGGCCGGCAACGCGAACGAGAACACCAGCGCGATGGCTGTGCCGATGAATACATCGACCGTGCGCCACAGCGCGTCATAGACGTTCTGGTTGCCGTGGCCAGCCGTGATGACCACCGTGATCGCCGCGAGCAGCGCGATATAGCCGCCCTTGCCGATCGCGTGGTACGCGCAATAGCCGCAGATCACGGCCATCAGCGCATAGGTCAGCAGCGGCGCGCCGAAATACGACTGCTGCAGGATCAGCGCAAGCCCGACCAGCGCGCCGATCAGCGTGCCAACGCCGCGTTCCGCCGCGCGGCGCCGGATATTGCCATGGTGCTGCAGCCCACCGATTACCACCAGTACGGTAATGGTGGCCCATTCGCCATGCGGGATGTCGATGCCCGTGGTGAGCGCGATCGATACCAGCAGTGCAAACGCGACGCGTATCGCATGGAACAGCCTGGCCTGAAGGAAACGCCGGTTCGTGTCGAACAGAACATCGGTGGTCTTGCGCAGGATGTCGAGCATGGTCGCGTGGCGGCAAGGGGGCGAATGCCCAGTGTACGTCACGTAATGGCAATCGACTCCCCGTCGGTGCGCAGTCTGCTGGCAACCTACTCGTTCACCCAGGCCTGATTGCGCCACGACACAATTTCACTCGGCGGCGCGGCACCGCCGGGGGCGACGCCCTTGCGATAGGCCAGCGTGAAAAGCACCAGCGAGGTGCGACGTGACGAGTACCGGTCGCGCAGCGGCATGCCGGATCTTGCCGGCCACCAGTGCGGCGGCAGACGCCCGGCGCTGGCATACGCCAGACCGCAATATCCCCAGCCAGTGGACGACAACTGCCACAGCCAGCGGAATCCTGCGATCGGAGAGCGGGAGCGTGCGCGCATGCGAGTCCCTCCGTGATGCGCGTCGGGCGCGATGTCCTGTGCGGCGCGGCCGGCGTTGTCGCAATGCATGCCGGCCTGCCGCGCGCATGCGGAAACGGGCAGGGTGCCTCGCGTCAGCGAGGGGGCCTGCCTCGGATCCGTACCTGCCAACATAGCATCTGACGGCGGCTTAGCAAACCTTCACGGCCGCCGCGCGCGAATTACCGCGTGCGCGTCACACGAGCGATGAATCGTCATCGGCGAAGCCACTGTCGTCGAGACCGCTCGACAGTCCGCCGTCGTCAAGGAAGCTGTCAGCCGTATTGCCACCACGTGACAAGGCGGGATCGTCGTTGCCGTAGTAGTTGTTGACGATGGTCGTGTCGGACGCAGGCAAGCCCGAACCCGACTGGCCGAAGAAGCCGTTGCCGCTGCCGCTGTTGCGGTGGAACAGGTTCTCGATGCCCTGGAACAGGAATGCCCCGCCCGCGACGCCGGCAGCCGTGGTGGCGATGCTGCCCAGCGTACTGCCGAGCCCGCCGCCCAGGAAGCCCGAACGCGCCGGTTGCACGGGTGCTGCCTGGGGCGGCACGGGCGCCGGTACGGCCGGCATCGGCGCGGCACTGTTGCCCCACGCGTTCTGCGCGCTGATGAAGCTGCCATTGCCAGCGCCATTCATCGAATTGGTTTGTGCAGCCGCAAGCTGTCCCTGCAGCGACGTGACCTGCGCCTGTGCCGCTGCGAGCGCGTGATCGAGCAGCATGGCGCGCTGGACCAGCAGGTAGGCGGCATCGGGCTGGCGTGCCACAGCCTCGGCAATAAGCTGTTGCGCCTGCGGGTCCTTGGCGCCGGCACGGGCCTGCGTGAGCTGGGTCAGAAAGGCTTCGAGTGCCTGCAGTTCCTGCGGGGTCATGAGATCTCTCCTGTCCGGATGGTCCGGTGCTTGCGTATGGAGGGCAGTCTATGGGGACAGACTTAAGCGAAACTTAAAGGCTCGCGAAGGCATGTGGCGGGTGCGTACGGAACCTGCGAACCCGCCAGCGCGGTCTGGCCAGCACGTCACGCTGGCGTGGTAATGTCTCCGGTCAAGCAAACAGTACTGCGGCAACGAGGGCATGCATGCAACCTGGCATCGTCGAACCCGGCTATGGCTCCGATCCGGTGGGGCTGGTCAACGGCTATCTCTTTACTCCCGGCCAGCCGGCGCGTGAGATCGGTTCGGCCGATGCGCTCGAATGGCTCGCGCGTGCGCGCGCCGCGGAGCAGGGTGGCTTGAGCGGCGAGGCCTTCCTGTGGCTGCATTTCAACCTGTCGCACAGTGCCTGCGAGCGCTGGATGAAATCCCGCCTCGAATTGCCCGAGGACTTCTTCGAGTCATTGCGCCAGGGCTCGCATTCCACGCGCATCGAGCGCCAGGACCCGGCGCTGCTCGCGGTGGTCAATGACGTGATCTACAACTTCGGCGTCTCGTCCAACGACATCTCGACGCTGTGGGCGTGCGCCGACCGCTGCCTGCTGGTCACGGCGCGCGCGAAGCCGCTGCGCTCGGTCGACAAGCTGCGCGCCGCGGTGCGTCGCGGCGAGGGCTTTCGTTCGCCGCTGGACCTGCTGGTGCACCTGCTGCGCGACCAGGCCGATGTGCTGGTGCAGATCGTGCGCGAGACCGGCATCGGCGTGGACCGCATCGAAGACCAGCTGCTCGCGCAGCGGCTGCAGGCCAATCGCGCCGACCTGGGCGCCATGCGGCGCGGCCTGGTGCGGCTGCAGCGCCTGCTGGCGCCTGAGCCGGGCGCGATGTTCCGGCTGCTCAACCGACCGCCGGCATGGATCCGCGACGACGACCTGCAGGAACTGCGCGAAGCGACCGAAGAATTCTCGCTGGTGCTCAACGACCTGGCGGCCATGGTGGAACGCATCAAGCTGCTGCAGGAAGAGATCGCAGCCAAGCTCAACGAGCAGACCAACCGCACGCTGTTCACGCTGACGCTGGTCACCGTGCTGGCGTTGCCGATCAATATCGTGGCGGGCTTTTTCGGCATGAACGTCGGCGGCATTCCGCTGGCCGAACACCCGCATGGTTTCTGGATTCTGGTGGCACTCGTTGCCACGTTCACGGTGCTGGCGGGGCGCTGGGCATTCCGCAAGGAGGGACCCTAGTCCACTGCGTCAGTCGAAAAGCACCCCCGATCGACTGCGCCTCAAGGCCGCATGCGTCGTTGCAAATGCTCGCAATAGCCGTGCTATTGCTGCGCTTTGCGCCTAGCCTGCAACCTTGATGCACAGCCGCTCGGGTGCGTTTTCTCTGACGCAGCGGACTAGCAGCCGCAGATTCAGGGCTGACGGGTTTCACACGAATGCCATATTGCCGCGCTAGCATCGCCACCCGGAGGGTCTGTGCCGGACCCTCTGGAACCGTACCAAGCGGGCCCAAAGCATGCGGAGCGAGCCATGACAGACCACGAAGAAGCGCTGATCCGGCGCATCCACCGCGAGGTGGCGGACAACTACGACGAAGAACTCGAACTGGAGCTCGAAGACCGCGAGTTCGTGCTGGGCCCTGACGGCCAGGCCATGCTGGTCGAGGACGGCCCCGACGAGCGGGCGCATCGCCAGCATTACTTCCACGAGTTGTTCCGCCTGCAGGGCGAACTGGTCAAGCTGCAGAGCTGGGTCGTCAGCACGGGGCACAAGCTGGTGGTGCTGTTCGAAGGGCGCGATGCGGCTGGCAAGGGCGGCGTGATCAAGCGTATCTCGCAGCGGCTGAACCCGCGCGTCTGCCGCGTGGCCGCGCTGCCTGCGCCCAACGACCGCGAGCGCACGCAGTGGTATTTCCAGCGCTATGTGTCGCACCTGCCCGCCGCCGGCGAGATCGTGCTGTTCGATCGGAGCTGGTACAACCGCGCCGGCGTCGAGCGCGTCATGGGTTTCTGCAACGACGACCAGTACGAGGAATTCTTCCGCTCCGTGCCGGAGTTCGAGCGCATGCTGGTGCGCTCGGGCATCCAGGTCGTCAAGTACTGGTTCTCGATTTCCGACGACGAACAGCACCTGCGCTTCCTGAGCCGCATCCATGATCCGCTCAAGCAGTGGAAGCTCAGCCCGATGGATCTGGAGTCGCGCCGGCGCTGGGAAGACTACACGCGCGCCAAGGAGATCATGCTGGAGCGCACGCATATCCCCGAGGCGCCGTGGTGGGTCGTGCAGGCCGTGGACAAGAAGAGCGCGCGCCTGAACTGCATCGACCACCTGCTGCGACAGGTGCCCTATGCGGATGTGGAGAGCCCCTCCGTGGTGCTGCCCAAGCGCGAGCGGCATGCCGACTATGTGCGCATGCCGGTGCCGCAGGACATGATCGTGCCGGAGATCTACTGACCGGATTGAAGCAATTTGAACGACTCGGACAGTGCGCGCCGTCCTGTGGGCCGTGTCGGCGCGCTAGTATCGACAGGTTTGCTGTCCGCTGTTCGCCCCCCCAGATGACCTTTGTCGTAACGGATGCCTGCATCCAGTGCCGCCACACCGATTGCGTGGAAGTCTGCCCCATGTCGTGTTTCCACGAAGGGCCCAACTTCCTTGCCATCGACCCTGACCAGTGCATCGACTGTTCGATGTGCGTGCCGCTGTGTCCGGTGGGCGCCATCTATTCCGAGCATGACCTGCCTGAAGACCAGCGCCATTTCCTGGCGATCAACGCCGAACTCGCGCGCCGTCCGGACTGGGTGCCGTTGCTGAAGGCCAAGGGGCCTTTGCCCGACCATGCCGACTGGGCCGATCATCCCGACCGGTTTTCGCTGTTGATCCGCTAAGACGGCGACAGAGCCCGATATTCCGCTCAGCGTTTCCCGGCCCGGTATTCGGGGAACGCCTCCGCCAACGTCAGGACCGTGCCTGTCAGGCTGCCGTCGTAGCCGGGCAGCGCATCGACGCGCTGGCGGAAGGTCTCGCTCGTGAGCGCGCCCACGGCGCCGGCCAGCGCGGAGCTGGCGAGCATCTTCTTTTCGATCGCGAAGAAGTAGCGCTCCTTCAGCACCGGCACGAATTCCAGCCCGAAACGCCGCGCGGCGGTCTCTACGCCAAAACCCACGTCCGCCATGCCGCTGCCGATGTAGGCCGCTACCGCTGCGTGGGTGAACTCGCCATTGTTGTAGCCCTCGATCCGGGCCGGATCGATGCCGCGTGCTTCCAGGATCAGGTCCAGCAGCAGCCGGGTGCCGGAGCCGACCTGGCGGTTGACGAAGCGCACTTCACGCCGCGTCAGGTCTTCGAGTGTCTGCACGCCGAGCGGATTGCCCATGCGCACGAATAGCCCCTGGCTGCGTACCGCAAGGTGGATCAGGCAGTGCGTGTCGGGTTTCAGCCACGTGGTGAAGTGCCGGACCATGCCGTGCTCGAACTCGCCGACCGGCACATGGAAGCCCGCGATGTCGCACGCGCCTTCGGCCAGCGCGGCCACAGCCTCGACGCTGCCGCAGTACTTCAGGTCGTGCCGTACCTGCTGCTCATCGAGGAAATCGCGCAGCGCCGCCACGGCGAAACCATGGCTCGCGTGCAGGCGCACCGTCGGGTCGGTGCGGTCCATCAGCTTCTTCAGTTCGATCTCCAGCTCCGATGCCAGGCTGTCCAGCGTCGGCGACAGGCGCGCGCCGATGCGCTTGCTGGCCCACACGAGTTGCTGCGCGAGCGGCGTGAGCGCACTGCCGCGCCCGCGTGTCTTGGCAATCAACGGGCCGCCGAACAGCGATTCGGCATCGCGCAGGATGCCCCAGGCGTAGCGGTAGGACAGCGCCACGGCCTCGGCGGACTGGCTGATGCTGCCGGAGGCCTCGATATGGCCCAGCAACGCTACCAGGCGCGACACGTCCAGCGGGTCGCCAGCCGGGTGGTCATCGTCCCGGATCTGCAGATGGGGGGAGATCGAGATGCGGATCATATGAACAAAATAGCTTATTGAATCAGTCCAAACAGTTATTTATAGTCGCTCCAACGGCCATAAACCCGTCGTTATACTCGGTAAATAGGAAAAAAATAGCATATAAACGGTCGCCCTGCCGAGGGCGCGGCCCCACAGGAGACGCCATGCCAGATACCGCCACTTCCGCTCCGGCGCCGGCCGACGCGGCCCGCACAGCGGCCATCGCCGCGATCGTGGCGGCGCGCCAGGATATGCCGGGCGCTTTGCTGCCCATCCTGCACGAAATCCAGGACACCCAGGGCTACATCCCCGAGACGGCCGTGCCGGTCATCGCCAAGGCGCTGAACCTGTCGCGCGCCGAGGTGCATGGCGTGATCACGTTCTACCACCATTTCCGCCAGCAGCCGGCCGGCCGCCAGGTGGTGCAGGTCTGCCGTGCCGAGGCCTGCCAGTCGGTCGGCGCCGAGGCGCTGGCCGAGCACGCCAAGCGCGCACTCGGTTGCGACTTCCATGAAACCACCGCCGATGGCGCTGTCACGCTGGAGCCGGTCTACTGCCTCGGCCAGTGCGCGTGCGGTCCGGCCGTGATGATGGGCGAGCAACTGCACGGCTATGTCGACGCAAAGCGCTTCGACGTGCTGGTGCGCAAGCTGCGCGCCGACCAGACCGCCAACGAGGAGGCTCAGGCATGAGCGCCGCTGTCACCACCATCTTTGTCCCGCGCGACTCCACTGCGCTGGCACTCGGCGCCGACGACGTGGCGCGCGCGATTGCACGTGAAGCCGCTGCGCGTGGCGAGTCGGTGCGCATCGTGCGCAACGGTTCGCGCGGCATGTTCTGGCTGGAGCCGCTGGTCGAAGTGCAGACCGAGGCGGGCCGCTTGGCCTACGGCCCGGTCAGCGTCGACGATGTGCCGGGACTGTTCGATGCCGGCTTGCTGCAAGGTGCCGAGCATGCACTCGCGCATGGCCTGACCGACGAGATCCCTTTCCTCAAGCGCCAGGAACGCCTGACGTTCGCGCGTGTCGGCATCACCGATCCGCTGTCGCTCGACGACTACCGTGCTCATGAAGGCTATGCCGGCCTCGAGCGTGCGCTGTCGATGGAGCCCGCCGCAATCGTGCAGGAAGTGACCGACTCCGGCCTGCGTGGCCGTGGCGGCGCGGCGTTCCCGACTGGCATCAAGTGGAAGACCGTGCTCGGCGCGAAGTCCGCGGTCAAGTACATCGTCTGCAATGCCGACGAAGGCGACTCGGGCACGTTCTCCGACCGCATGGTGATGGAAGACGACCCGTTCGTGCTGATCGAGGGCATGACCATCGCCGGTCTCGCGGTCGGCGCGGAGTCCGGCTATATCTACTGCCGTTCCGAATACCCGCATGCGATTGCCGTGCTGAATGCAGCCATTGCCACTGCCGTGGCCGCCGGCTGGCTCGGCGACGATATCCGCGGCAGCGGCAAGCGTTTCCACCTGGAAGTGCGCAAGGGCGCTGGCGCCTATGTGTGCGGCGAGGAAACCGCGCTGCTCGAAAGCCTCGAAGGCAAGCGCGGCGTGGTGCGCGCCAAGCCGCCGCTCCCGGCGCTGGAAGGTTTGTTCGGCAAGCCCACGGTCATCAACAACGTGATTTCGCTCGCGACCGTGCCGGTCATCCTTGCACGCGGCGCGCAGCACTACCGCGACTTCGGCATGGGTCGTTCGCGCGGCACGCTGCCGTTCCAGCTCGCGGGCAATATCAAGCAGGGCGGCCTGGTTGAAAAGGCATTCGGTGTGACGCTGCGCGAACTGCTGTTCGACTACGGCGGCGGCACGCGCAGCGGCCGCGCCGTGCGCGCGGTGCAGGTCGGCGGCCCGCTGGGCGCATATCTGCCGGAATCGCGCTTCGATGTGCCGATGGACTACGAAGCCTATGCCGCGTTCGGCGGCGTGGTCGGTCACGGCGGCATCGTCGTGTTCGACGAAACCGTCGACATGGCCAAGCAGGCGCGCTACGCGATGGAGTTCTGCGCGATCGAATCGTGCGGCAAGTGCACGCCGTGCCGGATCGGCTCCACGCGCGGCGTGGAAGTCATGGACCGGATCATCGCGGGCAACGAGCCCGTCAAGCATGTGAAGCTCGTGCGCGACCTGTGCGACACCATGCTCAACGGCTCGCTCTGCGCCATGGGCGGCATGACGCCGTACCCGGTGCTGTCCGCACTCAACGAATTCCCCGAGGACTTCGGCCTCGCCTCCAACCCAGCCAAGGCGGCCTGAGCCTGCGCCAGAACAGAACAACGGGAGACAACCATGGATTGCCGCGATGTGATTGACTTCGGCACCCCCGCCAGCGAATCGACCGAGATGGTCACCCTCGAGATCGACGGCGTCAGCGTCACCGTGCCGGCCGGCACGTCGGTGATGCGCGCCGCGATGGAGGCGGAGGTCAGCGTGCCCAAGCTGTGCGCGACCGACAGCCTGAAGTCCTTCGGCTCGTGCCGCCTGTGCCTGGTCGAGATCGAAGGGCGCCGCGGCTATCCGGCCTCGTGCACCACGCCGGTGGAAGCCGGCATGAAGGTCAAGACGCAGAGCGACAAGCTGGCCGACCTGCGCCGCGGTGTGATGGAGCTGTACATCTCCGACCACCCGCTCGACTGCCTGACCTGCCCGACCAACGGCAACTGCGAACTGCAGGACATGGCCGGCGAAGTGGGCCTGCGCGAGGTGCGCTACAACGACGGCGGCCCGATCGCCACGCACACCGACATGAAGAAGGATGAGTCGAATCCTTACTTCACCTACGATCCGTCCAAGTGCATCGTCTGCAACCGCTGCGTGCGCGCATGCGAGGAAACGCAAGGCACGTTCGCGCTGACGATCTCGGGCCGCGGCTTCGACTCGCGCGTTTCGCCGGGCACCAGCCAGTCGTTCATGGAATCGGACTGCGTGTCGTGCGGTGCCTGCGTGCAGGCCTGCCCGACCGCGACGCTGACCGAGACTTCCGTCATCAAGCTGGGCCAGGCGCCGCGCAGCGTCGTCACTACGTGCGCCTACTGCGGCGTCGGCTGCTCGTTCAAGGCCGAGATGAAGGGCAACGAAGTCGTGCGCATGGTGCCGTACAAGGACGGCAAGGCTAACGAAGGCCACGCGTGCGTGAAGGGCCGCTTTGCCTGGGGCTATGCCACGCACCAGGACCGCATCCTCAAGCCGATGATCCGCGCGAAGATCACCGATCCGTGGCGCGAGGTGTCGTGGGAAGAGGCCATCAACTACGCGGCTTCGGAGTTCAAGCGTATCCAGGCCAAGCACGGCAAGGACTCCATCGGCGGCATCGTCTCGTCGCGCTGCACGAACGAGGAAGGCTACCTCGTGCAGAAGCTCGTGCGTGCCGCGTTCGGCAACAACAACGTCGACACCTGCGCCCGGGTCTGCCACTCGCCGACCGGCTACGGCCTGAAGCAGACGCTCGGTGAATCGGCCGGCACGCAGACCTTCAAGTCGGTCGAGAAGTCCGACGTGATCATGGTGATCGGTGCCAACCCGACCGATGGCCATCCGGTGTTCGCCTCGCGCATGAAGAAGCGCCTGCGCGCCGGCGCCAAGTTGATCGTCGCTGACCCGCGCAAGATCGACCTGGTCGATTCGCCGCATATCCGCGCCGACTTCCATCTGCAACTGCGACCGGGCACCAACGTCGCGCTGGTGACGTCGATGGCCCACGTGATCGTGACCGAAGGCCTGCTCGCCGACGCGTTCATCGCCGAGCGTTGCGAAGACCGAGCGTTCCAGCAATGGCGCGACTTCGTCTCGCAGCCCGAGAACTCGCCCGAAGCCATGGCCGACGTGACCGGCGTGCCGGCCGACACGCTGCGCGGCGCTGCACGCCTGTACGCTACCGGCGGCAACGCTGCGATCTACTACGGCCTCGGCGTGACCGAGCATGCGCAGGGCTCGACCACGGTGATGGGCATCGCCAACCTCGCCATGGCGACCGGCAACGTCGGCCGCGAAGGCGTGGGCGTGAATCCGCTGCGCGGCCAGAACAACGTGCAGGGCTCGTGCGACATGGGCTCGTTCCCGCATGAACTGCCGGGCTACCGCCACGTGTCGGACTCGACCGTGCGCGCCCTGTTCGAATCGGCATGGAACGTGGAGATCAGCCCGGAGCCGGGCCTGCGCATCCCGAACATGTTCGAAGCCGCGCTCGGCGGCAGCTTCATGGGCATGTACTGCCAGGGCGAGGACATCGTCCAGTCCGATCCGAACACGCAACACGTGGCCGAAGCGCTGTCGTCGATGGAATGCATCGTCGTGCAGGACATCTTCCTGAACGAAACCGCCAAGTATGCGCACGTATTCCTGCCGGGTTCGTCGTTCCTCGAAAAGGATGGCACCTTCACCAACGCGGAACGCCGCATCTCTCGTGTGCGCAAGGTGATGCCGCCCAAGGCCGGCTACGCCGACTGGGAAGCGACCATCCTGCTGGCCAATGCGCTTGGCTACCCGATGCACTACAAGAACCCGTCCGAGATCATGGACGAGATCGCGCGCCTGACGCCGACGTTCCACGGCGTGAGCTACAAGCGCCTCGACGAGCTGGGCAGCATCCAGTGGCCGTGCAACGAAGACGCGCCCGAAGGCACGCCGACCATGCACATCGACCGCTTCGTGCGTGGCAAGGGCAAGTTCATCATCACCAAGTACGTGCCGACCACCGAGAAGATCACACGGGCCTACCCGCTGATCCTGACCACGGGCCGGATCCTGTCGCAGTACAACGTGGGCGCGCAGACGCGCCGCACCGAGAACGTCCACTGGCACGACGAGGATCGGCTCGAGCTCCATCCGCACGATGCCGAGGAGCGCGGCATCAAGGACGGCGACTGGGTCGGCGTGCAGAGCCGGGCAGGGGAGACCGTGCTGCGCGCGATCGTCAGCGAGCGCATGCAGCCGGGCGTGGTCTACACGACCTTCCACTTCCCGGAATCGGGCGCCAACGTGATCACGACCGACAACTCCGACTGGGCCACCAACTGCCCCGAGTACAAGGTGACTGCGGTGCAGGTGATGCCGGTGGCGCAGCCTTCGGAGTGGCAGAAGCAGTATCAGGCGTTCAACGCGCAGCAGCTTCAGCTGCTCGAAGCGGCAAGCGCCGACCCGGCCCAGGCCGCAGTAGGCTGACAGGAGGACCGCATCATGATGCGCTGCCTGAACGGGCCGGAACTCGAACCGGCCCAGCAAATGGAAGGCGAGCCGGCCACGCACAGCACCTTCGCGGTGAGCCGGTGGCGCCACGGCGAACATGCGCTGAGCCCTGACGAACTCGCAGAAGAGGTGCCCGTTGCGCTCGAATACAACGGCATCTCGCATGCGGTGATGCTGGCCACGCCGGCCGACCTGGAGGACTTTGCGCTGGGCTTCAGCCTCAGCGAAGGCATCGTCTCCAATGCGCGCGATGTGTATGACATCGAGACCGAGACGCGTGAGCATGGCATTGCCGTGCGTATCGAGATCGCCTCGGAAGCCTTCATGGGCCTCAAGGAGCGGCGCCGTTCGCTAGCCGGCCGCACTGGCTGTGGGCTGTGCGGTACGGAATCGCTGGAGCAGGTGATGCGCATGCCTGCACCGGTGAAGAGTGTGGCGAGCTTTCACACCGACGTGATCCAGGCCGCGTTCGTGCAACTCCAGTTGCGGCAGGCGCTGCAGCGTGAGACCGGTGCCACGCATGCTGCTGCATGGCTGCGTGCCGACGGCCATGTCGCGATGGTGCGCGAGGATGTGGGGCGCCATAATGCGCTCGACAAGCTCGCCGGTGCGCTTGCGCGCTGCGGCGAGGACATAGCCACCGGCGCGGTGCTGGTGACCAGCCGAGCCAGCTATGAAATGGTGCTCAAGACTGCGGCCATCGGCGCTGGAGTGCTGGCTGCCGTTTCAGCGCCGACGGCGCTGGCCGTGCGGCTGGCCGAGCAGGCCAACATCACACTGGCCGGCTTCGTCCGCGCGAGTGGCCACGTGGTTTATTCCCATCCCCAACGACTGCAACACGAAGCGAGTCTGGTATGAAGATCGACAACCTGATTACGATGGCCAATCAGATTGGCAGCTTCTTTGAGGCTATGCCGGATCGTGACGAGGCAGTGGCCGATATTGCCGGGCATATCAAGCGGTTTTGGGAGCCGCGGATGCGGAGGGCTTTGCTTGGTCACGTGGATGCCGATGCTGGCACCGGGCTGCTGGAGATTGTGCAGGAGGCGGTGGGGAGGCATCGGGGGGTGTTGGAGTAATTGGGAGGTTGATGGGACGTCGTGCTTGGCAGGCGCCGCTGTTTCGCCGGCGTAGCCGGCGACCTCCTTTTGTCCGAGCGACAAAAGGAGGCAAAAGCGCGTTTGCGTCGTCAATCCAAGGCTCGATGCCGTTGTTGCATCAGAGGACCGCTGGACTGCCTGCCGCGTAGATGATTAGGATGGGACAGCGCGTACGAGCGAACCCGGATTACGGAGTGGTCCCTTCTAATAACGCCTTCACGGGGACGCCTACGGCTGCGCTACGCGCGGCTCGGAGTAAGAACGTTGAGGTCTAGTCCTAACCTCGCCTCGGTGACGATGCCTTGGGCGCATTGCATGCGCGTAGAGGCAGGACATCGGGAACTGGAACTGGAACTGGAACGGGGACTCGTGCGCCAGCCACGTTGATGAGCTTGCATCCAGACGACGACGTGCGCGCAGCGCAGCCGAAGGCGTCCCACCACTGACCGTGTTGAAACGCTGTACCCGAGTCCGTCTTGGGGATCGTCCAAAAGCCGTGCCGCGTCAGGCACAGGTTCTGACTCACATGGCGTAGCAGGGTCGAACGGCCGACCACCATCGCAGGCGTCCAAAGCCGTCTGAACCACTGCCACCGTGGAATTGATGGCCAGCGGCAACGACGCGCTTTTTGGTTACTTTTTGTCGCTCGGACAAAAAGTGACTCGCCGGCTACGCCGGCGAAACAGCGGCGCCCGCCAAGAACGACAACCCCAACAAGCCCACAAAACCCTCACTTCAACCTCATCGGCTCCAGCAACGCCCCGTCATACTCCCCCCTGGAAATCTTCCCCAACTCCAGCATCCGATGCAGGATATAAGCCTGCCGCTGCCGCGCCCGCCGAGGATTGACCACTGGGTTGTTCGCAGACGGCGCCTTAGGCAACCCAGCAAGCATCGCGCATTCGGCAAGCGTCAGCCGCTCAACCGGCTTGCCAAAATAAGTCCGCGCCGCATCGCCAAATCCATACGCCCCCTGCCCGAGATAGATCTTGTTCATGTAGAGCTCAAGAATCTCATCCTTGCTCATGGCATGTTCGATCCGGTACGACAGCAACACTTCATACAGCTTGCGGGTGTACGTCTTCTCGCGCGACAGGAAGAAATTCCGCGCGACCTGCATGGTGATGGTGGACGCCCCCTGCGACAACTCGTCGGACAGATTGGCGACGCCCGCACGAATCACACCGACGTAGTCGATGCCGTCATGCAGATAGAACCGCTCATCCTCGATGGCGACCACCGCGTCGGTCAAATCGCGCGGAAATTCGCGCAGCGGCACGTAGTCGGATGTGCTGCGGAACGCGGTCAGTGCATCGAGCGATGGCAACTGGCGATTGGCCACCAGCACGGCGACGGTGGCAAGCAGCGCGCCGCCGATCATGGCGAGCACCAGCAGTTTGACAAAGGCGGACCAGAGACTTTTCATGCCGCGTATTGTGCCAGCCCGCGTGGCGCGGTGTCGCGCGGGCGTCGCATATGGGCCGCGGCAGCGGCCCGCCCTGGCGAACCGCCGCGTTCGCACGATGGGAATCCTGGGACGCGGTTCAGAGCTTTTGTCGAGCCGGAAGCAGCGCAAATTGCGGCCGCCATGAGCCAGATCAAGATTGCAGGCGATGCGGGGATTCCTCGCGCGGCAGCGGCGTCTTACCTGTAAAGGCGCATGCAGCAAGGCAAAGCGGCATGCGCCGGGGTCCTGCGCAATGCGGGAAATTGGCAGGTGACGCATGCGCGGGCAGGGACATGAAATAATCAGGAGTCGATCATGAAGGTTTTGGTGCGTGGTCTCCGGCCCGGTGTTGATGCGGCAACCTTGCGCAAGGCGCTGAAGCCCTATGCCGAAGTGCGCGCAGTGGAATTCGTGCGCGAAGGCGATCCGAATCGCCCGTGGGCATGGGTCGATATCGCGGCGGGCGCGCTGGCGGTATGGAAGCTGGTGCACCGCCTGGATGGGCGTTACATTGCCGGTTGCCATTTGCGCTGGTACGTGCCGGCCTATCGCGGCCGTACCGCGGCGCCGGCAGCGGCCTGAAGGATCGCCAGGAACGAGGCGCGAAGAGACAGCGCCAGAGAAGACAGATAAGAGGACAACAGATGATCAGCCATTGGTTGGCCTGGGCCGGATGCCTGCGGGCATCGCACGCGCCGGGCTTGCACGCGGTAGTGCCGTTCGGGCCTGCCGGAAACGGAAGCGAACTGGGACTGGAAAGCATCAGCAATGCACGGGATCTCGGTGGTCTGGCCGGCGCCGGCGGAAGCCGCGTGCGGCATGGCCGCCTGTACCGCAGCGGCAATCCCGCGCTCGCGTCCGTCGCGGACATCGAGCGCTTGCAGGGCCTGGCCCTCGACGCCGTCGTGGACTTCCGCTCTCCGGGCGAGAAGTCGGCCGACGAAGCGCCGTTCGGGCAGCGCTTCAACTGGATCGCCATGCCGGTGCTCGAAGGCAGCATGGCCATGGACGTGCTGATGCCGCGCCTGCGCGAGAGCACGCCGGAAGACGTCGATGCGTTCATGCTCGGCGTCTATCGCGATTTCCCGGTGCGCTACCGGCAGGTGTTCGGCGATTTCATGCGCAATGCCCAGTCGGGCAAGACGCTGCTGTATCACTGCACCGCGGGCAAGGACCGCACGGGCTTCGCGTCGCTGCTGCTGCTCTCTGCGCTCGGTGTGGCGCAGGACGATATCCTGGCCAACTATCTCGAATCGAACCAGCGCAATGCGCGTTTCAACACGCAGGCGCTGGAGCGCATCACGCAGTTTGGCATTCGGCCCGAGGTCATGATGCCGCTGCTCGAGGTGCGCGCCAGCTACCTCGATGCGTCCGTGCAGGCCATCGAGGCCGCGTACGGCAGCATGGACGGCTTCCTGCGCGACGGGCTGGATGTCGACGTGGCGCAGTTGCGCGCACACTACCTGGAAGCCTGACACGCGGCGTGCGCCGCGCCGGCCTTACAGCTTCCCGCTTTCGCGCAGGATGCGCGCGGTGCTCAGCGCGATCATGCCTTCTTCGTCGGTGGGCAATACCAGCACCGGCACGCGGCTGGCGTCGCTGCTCACGCGCTGGCTGTTGTCGTTGTTGGCCGCATTGTCCAGGCTGATGCCGAACAGGTCCGTCAGGTGCGCACAGATACGGGCGCGCACCGGCGGCGAATTGGCGCCGATGCCGGCGGTGAACACCAGCGTGTCCAGGCCGCCGAGTGTGACGGCCAGCTTGCCGATTTCCTGCGCGGCGCGGTAGGCGTAGAAGTCCACCGCGAGCCGCGCGCGCGGCGCTTCGCTGGCCAGCAGCGCGCGCATGTCGCTGCTGACACCAGACAGCCCCTTCAGGCCGGATGCCCCATACAGCATGTTCTGGATCGCGTCAGCGGTCATGCCCTGCTGCGCCAGCCACAGCACTGCACCGGGGTCGATCGCGCCGCAGCGCGTGCCCATCGGCATGCCGTCGAGTGCCGTCAGCCCCATGGTGCTATCCACGCTGCGGCCATCGCGCATGGCGCACAAGCTTGCGCCGTTCCCAAGGTGGGCGACGATCACGCGGCCCGCGGCCACGTCCGGTGCCACCTGGCCCAGGCGCCGTGCAATGTACTCGTAGGACAGCCCATGGAAGCCATAGCGCCTGATGC
This sequence comes from Cupriavidus numazuensis, assembly GCF_905397435.1. Classification (GTDB taxonomy): domain Bacteria; phylum Pseudomonadota; class Gammaproteobacteria; order Burkholderiales; family Burkholderiaceae; genus Cupriavidus; species Cupriavidus numazuensis. The sequence goes on along the minus strand of NZ_CAJPVI010000020.1, from coordinate 95,748 downwards.
CTCGCTCGTAGTACTCGTAGGGCAGCGCCATCAGCTGCGCGAGCATGTCGTGCCCGGCATGGAAGGCCGTGTCGAAGCAGGCGACCTGCAGCAGCTCGGGCGCGGCCTTGCGTACCGCGCGGATCGCGGTCAGGTTGTGGGGCTGGTGCAGCGGCGCCAGCGGGATCAGCGCCTCGAGGCGTGCGATCACGTCGTCGTCGATGCGCACGGCCTGCGCGAAGTCACTGCCGCCGTGGACCACGCGGTGGCCGATGGCGACCGGCGGGTTGTCGCGCAGCCCGACGCTCAGCACCAGGCGTACCAGGCGGAAAGCCGCGTCGTGGTCGGCGATCTGCGCGACAGGAAACGATTCGTCGGCAACGACATGCCCATCGGCCATGTTCGCGCGCAGCCGCGGCGCGACGCCGATGCCTTCGATCTGCCCGTGCGCGCTTAGCACGGGGTTGATGTCTGCGTTGTCATGCGCGGCTTCCGGCACGTTGTAGACGGAAACCTTGACGCTGGAAGAGCCGGCATTGACGACCAGGATGACAGGATGGGTGGCACTCACGCTCGATGCACTCCGCATAAGGTTGGGGGGCGGCTCAGACCGGTACGGCAGCTTCGGCGCTGCGGCGCGCGTGCGCCAGCAGGACCGCGATGGCGCAACTGCCGATGCGCGCGCGCACGCTGTCGGCGCGGCTGGTCAGGATGATGGGCACGCGAGCCCCCAGCACGATGCCCGCGGCTTCGGCGCCCGCCAGAAACGTGAGCTGCTTGGCGAGCATGTTGCCGGCTTCGAGGTCGGGCACAAGAAGGATGTCAGGGTCGCCGGCCACCTCCGAGTCGATGCCCTTGGTAATGGCGGCTTCGCGGCTGATGGCGTTGTCGAACGCAAGCGGGCCGTCGAGCAGCGCGCCGGTGATCTGCCCGCGCCGGCTCATCGTGCACAGCGCCGCGGCATCGATGGTCGACGGGATCTTGTCGGTCACGGTCTCCACGGCAGAGAGGATGGCCACCTTCGGGCGCTCGACGCCGAGCACGCGCACGAGGTCGATCGCATTGCGGCAGATGTCGGCCTTGTCGTTGAGCGTGGGGAAAATGTTCACCGCGGCATCGGTGATGAACAGCGGCTTGTGGTAGCTCGGCACATCCATCGCGAATACGTGCGACAGGCGCCGGCCCGTGCGCAGGCCGCTGCCCGAGGCGGTCACTTCGTGCATCAGTTCATCGGTGTGCAGGCTGCCCTTCATGAGCAGCTCCGCTTCGCCATTGCGCACCGCTTCGACCGCGCGCGCGGCGGACGCATGGCTGTGCGGCGTATCGACGATGACGGTGTCGCCAAGCGGCAGCCCCTGTTCGGCGGCGACTTCGCGGATACGCGCCTGCGGACCGAACAGGATCGGCACGATCAGTCCGAGGCTGGCGGCTTGCATGGCACCGCTCAGCGATGAGGCGTCGCACGGATGCGCCACCGCGGTGGGAATCGGCGGCAGGCCGGCACAGCGGGCCAGCAACGTGGCGTACTTGTCGGTGCCGGGAGCAGCGGGCTCGGCAGGCACGGACAGGGCGGGCGAGGCAGCAGTCATGGCGGATTCCGGTCAGGTTGGTCGGCATGTTGCGCTGCGCAAGGCGCATCGCGCCCAGTATAGGCGACGAATCTTGCCATTCCGTGTTTCATAGAATGTGCCGGAATGACCACGGGCGCGAGGCCGCGAGGTGCGCGAACCGCCTCGCGATCGACATAGTGCGGCGATTGCCATCGGCACGACACGCTGGTAGGCTTGTTTTTGCTGCGAAGCACAACGCGTCACATCCAGGTGATCCCGAGGGACTGTTCCGGCACGCGTGGCGCGTCCGCCGACACCAATCAGGGGAAGTGGAATGTCAGCTAGCGAATCCACCGGCACGCCGGGCACGCAGTCCGGCCAGCCTCAATCCACCGGCTCACTGGCGCAGTTCGGCGCCTTCGCACCGTTCTTTGCGTGGCCATGGGCCGCCGTCGAATACGGTGTCGATGCCTGGCAGCGCTCCATCCTGCTGCAGGACATCCTGCGCCAGCGTGGCAACGAATCCACCGAGCACGAGCGTGAAGGCATGCCGCCCGTGCTGGTGTTCGAGCACGAAATGCTCGCTGACGCGCGCACGCTGCCCGAGCCGGTCAACTACGCGCTCCTGCGCATCATCCCGCCCGCCGACATGCCGACCGATCCGGCCAAGCGGCCGTTCGTCGTGATCGACCCGCGCGCCGGGCACGGCCCCGGCATCGGCGGCTTCAAGGCCGACAGCGAAATCGGCATCGCGCTGCGCACCGGGCACCCGTGCTACTTCATCACGTTCTTCCGCGACCCGTGTCCGGGCCAGACCATCGAGGCCGTCGCGCGCGCCGAGGCGGGCTTCATGAAGATCGTCAACGAACGCCACCCTGACGCACCCGGCAAGCCGTTCGTGGTCGGCAACTGCCAGGCGGGCTGGGCGCTGATGATTCTCGCGGCGGTGGCGCCGGACGCCGTCGGCCCGTTGCTGGTGGCCGGCGCGCCGCTGTCGTACTGGGCGGGCGTGCGCGGCACCAACCCGATGCGCTACAGCGGCGGCCTGCTGGGCGGCTCCTGGCTGGCCTCGCTGACAGCGGACCTCGGCAACGGCCGCTTCGACGGTGCATGGCTCGTGCAGAACTTCGAGCAGCTCAATCCATCCAACACGCTGTGGGGCAAGCTCTACAACGTCTACGCCAAGGCCGATACGGAAGGCCCGCGCTTCCTCGAATTCGAGCGCTGGTGGGGCGGCCACTTCCTGATGAACCGCGCCGAGATCGACTGGATCGTGCAGAACCTGTTCGTCGGCAACCGCCTCACCGCGGGACAGGTGCGTAGCGCCGACGGCAAGACCGTGGTGGACCTGCGCAACATCCGCTCGCCGATCGTTGTGTTCGCGTCGTGGGGGGACAACATCACGCCGCCGCAACAGGCGCTGAACTGGATTCCCGACCTGTATGCGACCGACGAAGAGCTGGTGGCCAATGACCAGGTCATCGTGTACTGCCTGCATCCGACCGTGGGCCACCTGGGCATCTTCGTATCGGCTGGCGTGGCCAACCGCGAGCACAGTGAACTGTTTTGCGCGCTCGACCTCATCGACGTGCTGCCGCCCGGTCTGTACGAGGCGAAGATCGAGGACATCGCGCCAGGCACGCCGCATCGCGACCTGATCGAAGGGCGCTACCTGGTGCGCTTCGAGCGTCGCAAGATTGCCGACATCCTCGCGCTGGACGATGGTCGCGAGGACGAGCGCCCGTTCGAAGTGGTGCGCCGGATTTCGGAAGTCAACCAGCATCTCTACGACACCTTTGCTTCGCCAATGGTGCGCGCGTCGACGACCGAGCTCACCGCGGAAGCCGCGCGCTCCGTCCACCCCTCGCGCCTGGAGCGCTCGCTCGCCACCGACAACAATCCGTGGATGGCGTGGGTCCGCGCGCTGGCGCCGATGGTGCGCGAGCATCGGCAACCTGTCGCACAGGACAATCCTTTGCTCGCGATGGAGCGCGCGGTGTCGGCGCAGATCATCAGCGCGCTGGACCAGTACCGCGATACGCGCGATGCCTGGTACGAGCTCGTATTCGAGACCCTTTACCAGTCGCCGATGATGGCGGCGCTGGTGGGCATGCAGGCGCAGGCGCCAGTCAACCTGGAATCGCCGGTGACCGTGCAGCTGCGCAAGGAGTTGGCGCAGCGCCGCCTGAGCGACGCCCAGGCCGCCACGGAACAGGGCGGTATGCGCGAGGCTTTCGTGCGGATCCTGGCCTACGTGGCAGACGCCGGCGCGGCGATCGAGGAGCGACCGTTCAACCTGCTGCGCCAGATGGCGCGCGAACAGCCGGAAGGGCGCGGCCGCCTGACACTGGCCGAATTCAAGTCGCTGGTGCGGCAGCAGACCTCCATCGTGCAGCTTGACCGACAGCGCGCGCTCCGTGCGCTGCCGCAGCTGGTGCCGGACCACGACGAGCGGCGCAGGCTGATGGTGGCCGCGCATCGCGTACTGACCGTGATCGCACCATTGGAAGGTGAACGCCTGACGCGCTACCGCGAAGTGGCCGAGGTGCTCGGCACCGACCACGCCCATGGCGGGGCACAACCGATCGAGCCGGCGGTGGCGCCAAAGGCCCCGGCGGCAAAGACCGGCAATGGACGCGCGCGGGTCACGCGCCCGGGGGCGAACAACACGCAGGCGGCCGGCAAGCCCCGTGGCAACCCCGGCCCGCGCACTTAGCCTTCACTGACCGAAGCCTTCCGGGAGTTCGCCATGGTGCAAGTATCGAGTCCGCCGCTGGGCGGCGCGCGTGTGCTGATCGTCGGCGTCGCCAATGCCGATTCCATTGCCTGGGGATGCGCGCGCGCGTTTCGCGAGCTGGGCGCGGAAATCGCGCTGACGTATCTCAACGACAAGGCCCATCCGCACGTCGCGCCGCTGGCCGAAGCGGTGCAGGCGCCGATCCTGATGCCGCTCAATGTCGAGGACGACACGCAGATGGACGCGCTGTTCGCACGCATTGCCAGCGACTGGGGCCGGCTCGATGCGGTCGTGCACTCGGTCGCGTTCGCGCCGAAGGAAGACCTGCAGGGCGGCCTGATCAACTCGTCCGCGGCCGGCTTCGCGCGCGCGATGGATATCTCGTGCCACTCGTTTATCCGCATGGCGCGCCGCGCGGTGCCGCTGATGACCGAAGGCGGCACGCTGTTCGCCATGAGCTATGAGGGCGCTAACCGCGTGGTGCCCAATTACGACCTGATGGGGCCGGTCAAGGCCGCGCTGGAAGCGAGCTGCCGCTATCTCGCGCATGAACTCGGGCCGCGCGGTATCCGCGTGCATGCGATTTCGCCGGGGCCGCTCAAGACGCGTGCGGCATCGGGTCTGAAGGACTTCGACCTGCTGCTTGCCGAGGCCGCGGGCCGCGCACCGCTCGGCGAACTGGTCGACATCATGGACGTCGGCTTCGCGACGGCCTACCTGGCCACGCCTTATGCGCGGCGCATCTCCGGCAATACGATGTACGTCGATGGCGGCGTGCATATCATGGCCTGAACGCCTGCGCCGCGTTCCAGCGCCACGAGCGCCATGCAGATACTGATCCGCGGCCTGCGCCGCAACGTCACCGAAGCGATGCTGCGCGACATGCTCGCGCGGCATGCACCGGTCAGCTCCGTGGAGATCGTGCGCGACGGCGATCCTGAGCGCCCGTGGGCATGGGTGGACCTGGCGGTCGACCGCTTCACGGCGTGGAGCCTGATGCGCCAGTTGGACCGGCAGGTCTTTGCCGGCGGGCGCATGCACTGGTACATCCCCGTGCATCAGGAGTCTGATGGACGGCCTGGCGGCGCAAAGCGATTACCATAGCCGCATTCCGACTCTGTCGCGCTGCCATCGCAAGGCGGCGCCATTCACGCCATGCTTGAACTCCAGGGGGCCATCTGGTTCCGCGCCGGCTCGCAGGACTGGGGCGGCAAGGACCGCATCGCGCTGCTGGCCGCCATTGGCGAGCAGGGCTCGATCACGGCCGCCGCGCGCGCCGTGGGCATCAGCTACAAGGCCGCGTGGGATGCCATCGACGCCATGAACAACAGCGCGGGCGAACCGCTCGTGGTACGCGCCGCCGGCGGCAAGGGCGGCGGCGGCACGCGCCTGACCGAGCGCGCCGAGCAGTTAATCCGTACCTATCGCGCGCTCGAAGAAGAACACCGGCGCTTCGTCGCACACCTCGGCCGGCTCGGCGATGCGGCGGCCGAAGACCTTAACGTAATGAGGCGTTTCATGATCCGTACCAGTGCGCGCAACAAGCTCTTCGGCAAGGTAGAAAGCGTCCGCGGTGGCGCCGTCAATGACGAGGTGGTGCTGGCCTTGCCGGGCGGGCAGACCATCGTGTCGACGATCACGCACGAGAGTGTCGAGACGCTGGAGTTGCAGCCCGGCGTGGAGGCGTTCGCGCTGGTGAAGGCATCCTCGGTCCTGATCGGCCTGCCTGACCCGGGCCTGCGCCTGTCCGCGCGCAACCAGCTTCCCGGCGTGGTGTCGCGGGTCGTGCCGGGCGCGGTCAATGCGGAGATCGTGCTGGACCTTGACGGCGGCGGCAGCGTCGCGGCCATCGTCACCAATGAAAGCGTGCAGACGCTGGCGCTCGCACCGGGCGTGCGCGCGCTGGCGATCTTCAAGGCATCGGCCGTGATCCTCGGGGTGGTCGGGTAGGCCGCCTGCGCATTCGTCATTTCATTACGGCAGATAGCCCATGGCAAGAAACGTAGAAATCAAGGCACGCCTGGACAGCATCGGCGCCATCGAACCACGCGTCGCCGCGCTGGCGGACAGCGGTCCCGAGCGAATCGAGCAGGACGACACCTTCTTCCCGTGCGCCAACGGCCGGCTCAAGCTGCGGGCGTTCGGCCCCGATCGCGGCCAGCTGATCTTCTATGCGCGCTCCGATCAGGCCGGTCCCAAGGAAAGCTTCTACATCCTGTCGCCGACGGCATCGCCCGATACGTTGCGAGCGGCACTGACGGCTGCACAAGGCGAAGCAGGGCGCGTGCGTAAAGTGCGCACGCTGTACCTGGTGGGCCGCACGCGCGTGCACCTGGACCGTGTGGAAGGGCTGGGGGATTTCCTCGAGCTCGAAGTCGTGCTGGCCGACGACGAAAGCGTCGCGGCCGGCGTGGCCGAGGCGCATGGCCTGCTGGAACGGCTCGGGGTAGAAACGGGCGCCCTGATCGAGGGCGCCTATGTGGACCTGCTGCGTGCGGTTCAGACCACCCCGGCTCGCAGCGGGGCGTAGACGGGCGGGTGCTGTCGCGTGTTGCCGCTGCCGTAGATCCTGCCTTCGCGGATTTCCAGCACGTGTTCGCCGAGTGCTTCCACATCGGCCGGATCGTGCGAGATCACGAGCATCGGCACGTCCAGACTGGCTTGCAGCGCGCGCAATTCTTCGCGCATGCGGACGCGCAGGGCCGGATCCAGCGCGGAGAACGGTTCGTCGAGCAGCACGATATCGGGCTGCGCGACCAGCGCGCGCGCCAGTGCCACGCGCTGCTTCTGCCCGCCGGATATTTCGGCCGGATAGTTCCCGACGATCTCGCGCAGGCCGAAGGCTTCGATCCACCGCTGCGCTTCCGGAAGCGAGGCGCCGCGGCGCGGATTGCGCCAGCCCTTCGCGAGACCGAACGCGATATTCTGGCCCACGGTCAGGTGCGGGAACAGCGCGTATTCCTGGAACAGGTAGGCCACGCGGCGTTCCTGCGGACGCACGTTGATGCCGGCCTCGGCATCGAACAAGGTTCGGCCGTTGAGCACGATGCGGCCTGCGTCGGGCATCAGCAGCCCGGCGATGGCGCGCAGCGTCAGGCTCTTGCCCGCGCCGGACGGGCCGAACAGCGCAATGCGCCGGCTGTCCGAATCAAAGGCGATGTCGAGCGCGAACTGGCGGTCGGACGAGACCATGCGCTTGCGGATGCTGACTTGCATGCCCATGGCGTGCCTCACTGGACCGGGCGCGCGCGCCGCAGGCGCCCGCGCTCGTAGATTTCCGCCGGGTTGCGCGCGGTGGCGGGCACCAGCCGTCCGGCCACCACCAGCAGCACGATGCACGTGACCGAGGTCACCAGCACGAGCAGGTTGGCGGTGTTGTCGTCGCCGGCCTGCACGGCTTCGTAGATCGCGACGGATAGCGTCTGCGTGCGTCCGGGCAGGTTGCCGGCGATCATCAGCGTGGCGCCGAACTCGCCAAGCGCGCGTGCAAACGCGAGCAGCACACCGGCCACGATGCCGCGTGCGGCCAGCGGCAGCGTCACGCGGAAGAAGATGCCGGCTTCCGGCACGCCCAGCACGCGCGCAGCGTTCTCGAGCTGGTGGTCCACACCTTCAAACGCGGCGCGGGCCGATTTCAGCACCAGCGGAAACGCGACGATGGTCGAGGCCAGCACCGCGCCCTGCCATGTGAACACCAGTTCGATGCCGAGCTTGCCGAGCCATTCGCCGAACACGCCGCGCCGGCCCACCAGCACCAGCAGGTAGTAGCCGAGCACCGTCGGCGGCAGCACCAGCGGCAGTGTCAGCACGGCATCGACGACATCACGTGCCGGCGAACGCCAGCGCGCCAGTGCGTAGGCGGCCGCCACGCCGAGCACGGCGTTGAGCGCGGTAGCCCAACCTGCGACCTTCAGCGACAGCAGCAGCGGTACCCAGACAGCGTCCATGGCTTGCGGCGACTCCGGTCAGGGCTTCTGGAAGCCGTAGCGCGCCAGGATGGCCTGGCCTTCGGCCGACATCACATAGCTGACGAAGGCCGTCGCCTGCGCGTTCTGTTTGGTGACGCTGGTCACGGCGATGGGGTAGGTCACCGGCGTGCGGCTCGGCACGCGCACGGCCACCTTCACCTTGTCAGGCATGACCGCCGCATCGGTGGCGAACACGAAGCCGGCCTCGACCTCGCCGCGCGCGACGTAATCCAGGCTCTGGCGCACGTTCTGCGCGAGCACGCCCTTGGCGGAGACGGCGTCCCACAGTCCGGCGGCTTCGAGCGCGCCCTTGGTGTAGCGGCCGACCGGCACCGAGGCCGGGTTGCCGAAGGCGATGCGCTTCACCTCGGGTTTGGTCAGGTCCTGCAGCGAGGCGAGGTTGAGCTTGCTGTCTTGCGGCACGATCATCACGATCTGGTTCGCGGCAAAGTCGCGGCGCGTCGCCGGGACCACGACCTTCTCGGCCTCGGCCTTGTTCATCGCTTCCTGGTCGGCCGAGGCGAACACGTCGGCCGGCGCGCCCTTGACGATCTGCTGCATCAGCACGTCCGATGCGCCGAAGTTCAGCACCACTTTGGTATCCGGATGCGCTTTCTCGAACGACTCGGCCAGCGTCTTGAACGCATTGGTCAGGCTCGCCGCCGCCGAAACCACCAGGTCGGCGCCAAAGGCGGGCGGCGCGGCCAGCGCCAGGGTGGCCAGCGCGGCGCTGGCGAAATGAACGGCACGGCGCCGGAAAGCCGAGCCCGCGCGGTCGGTGCGGAAGGTGTGCATGGAAAGATTCCTGGAGTCGCGCGCGTGCGCGCATGGCCTGAGGTGTACTGTCAGGCGCAATATAAGGCTGTATATAGCGAGGCGTCAATGTTGCGCCATCACGGCCGGCATGGGTATGGGCAAAGGCACAAGGCGGGTATCACGGGCGGCGAATGCCGCACAGGCGGGAATGGCGGGGCAGGGAGCTGGCGCGCCGGAGCCGGCGCGCCAGCCGGGTTCAGGCTGGCGGAGCGCCGTCCTTGAACATGGTCTTCAACTGCGCGCGCAGCTCAGGGGTGTCCTGATGCTGGTGCACCGCTACGGCATGCTGGACCGCGGCTTCGAGCAGTTCGTCTTCGCTGTCGGCGCTAAGCGCGACCGTACAGTTTGTGTCGCTCGGGTAGTCGCGGCAATCGACATACTTGCGTCCCATATCGCCTCCTGACGCCGGCCTGGTAACCGGCGTTTTCCAGTATAGGGCGCACGCTCGCGTCGGTTACAGGACCGGGGTCAGCACCTTGCCGGTGGCCAGGAACGCTTCCAGATTCTCAAGCGTAAGGGCAGTCATGGCAGCGCGCGTTTCATGCGTGCCGCTGGCCATGTGCGGTGCCAGCACGACATTGTCGAGCGTCAGCAGCGCGGGCGGGACATTGGGTTCGTCGCGGAACACGTCGAGTCCCGCGCCGCCGAGCCGGCCTTCGACGAGCGCCTCGACCATTGCCGCCTCGTCGATCACGCTGCCGCGCGACACGTTGACCAGAATGCCCTTAGGCCCCAGCGCCTCGATGATCTCGCGCGAGACCAGTCCGGCGGTTTCCGGGCCACCGACAACGGCCACCACGAGGAAGTCGGCCCATGCCGCCAGCGCTTTCAGGTCGCCTTCGAAGCGCCACGGCGCACCGTCGCGCGGACGGCGGTTGTGATACGCGATCTCCATGTCGAAGCCGCTGGCCCGGCGCGCCACGATCTCGCCGATACGGCCCAGGCCCAGGATGCCGAGCTTCTTGCCCGAGACACGCGTGGTCAGCGGAAAGCCGCCTTGCGGCCAGCGTTGCGCACGCACGAAGCGGTCGCCATGCGCAATGCCGCGTGCGGCGTCGATCAGCAGCCCGAAGGCCAGGTCGGCCACGCAGTCGTTAAGCACATCGGGCGTATTGCTGACCTGGATGCCGCGCGCGCGTGCCGCATCCAGTGCGATGGAGTCATAGCCCACGCCGAAACTGACAATGGCCTCGAGCTTCGGCAGCGCACCGATCAGTGCCGCGGTGCAGCCATGGCGCGCGGACGTCACCACGACGCGCACCTCGCCGCCATGCTCGCGCGCCCACGCCAGCGGATCAGCCTGCTGCCACAGCGCGGCCGCGCCGAAGCGTTCCTGCAGGGTCGAATTGGTCTGCGGCGCGAGCGGGCCGACCTGGAGGATCTGGATAGCGGACATGGAAGCGGACGGAAATCGGGAGGATGAATGGGGCAGCGCGGGCTGGGCGCTCGAGCCGGCAATAGTAGCGCAGCCCCCACGATCTTGCCGGCCGCTGCCGTGCGCGCTGCGTTATGCTGACAATCGTGCCGATCCATCGCCGCGCATACGCGCCCATGTCATGAAGACCCTCTACCTGGCCGGTTTTGATGTGTTCCGCGAAGATGCCCTCGACTGGGGCAGGCAGCTCAAGGCGCTGTGCGCCGAGTTCGGCTTCGAAGGGCTGTATCCGCTCGACAAGCAGGTGCCGGTGGGCCTGCAAGGGCCCGACGCCGCGCGATGGATCTACGACGCCAACATTGCGCTGCTGCGCCGTGCCGATATGGTCATGGCCAATCTTGATGACTTTCGCGGGCCGGGTGAACCGGATTCCGGCACGGTGTTTGAAGTCGGGTTTGCCGTGGCGCTGCAGAAGCCGGTATGGGGTTATTTTGCTGACGCCGGGACGTTGCTTGAACGGGTGGGGGTGGGTGTGGACGACGAGGGTCGCGCGCGCGATGAAAAGGGTTTTCTCGTCGAAGATTTCGGCTTACCGAAGAATCTGATGCTTGCGTGTCCGGTCAGGCTGGTGCGCGGTGGGCCGCTGGAATGCCTGCAGGCGATGGTTGATGGTGAGCGGCGGCGCGCCGTGCGACGGGAGCGTGAGGCGGGGTTTTGGGATGGGGATGATTAAGGTGTTTGAGGGGGGCGTGCTTGGCAGGCGTCGCTGTTTCGCCTGCGTAGCCCAAGGGGCTTCTCGTTGGGGGTGGGTTATCGCTCTTGGCAGGCGCTGCTGTTTCGCCGGCGTAGCCGGCGAGTCACTTTTGTCCGAGCGACAAAAGTAACCAAAAACGCGTTTTGGTTGCCCCAAAGGGGCGAATTTTTATCGTAGTGTGCCAGGGGTGTTGTACGGGTATAGGCTTCAGAGTTCTTCACGCTGCCTGCCGCGTGGGGCACGACCGTGGTCAGAATTACAGCGCTGATTGAACGAGCCCTGCAAGCGTCTGTGGACCCTGCTGCTAGCGGCATCGTGTGATCGCCTTCGGCTGCGCTCCGCGCAGAGCTCTAGTCTGGGCACGCAGGCCCAGGGCGAACCACGCCTCGGTGACGATGCCTGCCAATGCATGTGCGGAGTAGAGAGAGGGGCGAGAAGAATGCAGACCTCGGGCGCCAGCGAGGTTGATCAGCTTGCGCCCAGGCTACGACGCGCGCGCAGCGCAGCCGAAGGCGTCCCACCACTGATCTGGTTGAAACGCTGTACCCGAGTCCGTCTTGGGGATCGTCCAAAAGCCGTGCCGCGTCAGGCACAGGTTCTGACTCACATGGCGTAGCAGGGTCGAACCACTGATCACCATCGCAGGCGTCCAAAGCCGTTTGAACCACTGTCGCCGTGGAATTGATGGCCAGCGGCAACGACGCGCTTTTCTGCCTACTCTTTTGTCGCTCGGACAAAAGAGTAGGTCGCCGGCTACGCCGGCGAAACAGCGGCGCCCGCCAAGAGCGATAACCCCCCTTTAACCAGAAGCCCGCCGGCGACGCCGTCGAAACAGCGGCGCCTGCCATGAACGATAACGTAACCCCATCCCAATCCCTCAGTCCGTCACCGCCCCCTTACTAGCCGTCGACGCCAGCCGAGCAAATTTGGCCAATACCCCCCTCGTATAACGCGCCGCCGGCTGCTTCCACTCAGCCCGGCGGCGAGCCAACTCTTCATCCGACACATTCACCTGCAACACCAGCTTGTGCGCATCGATCGTGATCGAATCTCCTTCCCGCACGAGCGCAATAGTGCCGCCGACATAAGCTTCCGGCGCGACGTGCCCGACAACCATCCCCCAGGTACCCCCAGAGAACCGGCCATCGGTAATGAAGCCAACTGACTCGCCCAACCCCTTGCCGATGATGGCCGACGTAGGCGCCAGCATCTCCGGCATCCCGGGCCCGCCCTTGGGCCCAAGGTAGCGCAGCACCAGCACATCCCCCGCATTGATCTTGTCGGCCAGGATCGCCTCCATGGCGCTCTGCTCATCCTCGAACACCCGCGCCGGGCCGGTGATGACCGGATTCTTGAGGCCGGTGATCTTGGCCACCGCGCCTTCTTCGGCCAAATTGCCCTTCAGGATCGCCAGATGCCCCTCCGCATAGAGGGCCTTCTCGATCGGCATGATCACATCCTGATCGGCCCGCGGCTGGTCTGGCACGTGCTCCAACTCTTCAGCCAGCGTGCGGCCCGTGATGGTCAGGCAATCGCCATGCAGCAGCCCGGCCTTCAGCAGGATCTTCATGACCTGCGGAATGCCGCCCGCCTTGTGCAGGTCGGTGGCCACGTACTGGCCCGACGGCTTCAGGTTGCAGAGCACCGGCACCTTGCGGCGGATGCGCTCGAAATCGTCGATGGTCCATTCGACTTCGGCCGAGTGGGCGATGGCCAGGTAGTGCAGCACCGCGTTGGTCGAGCCGCCGGTGGCCATGATCAGCGCGACGGCGTTTTCGATCGACTTGCGCGTGATGATGTCGCGCGGCTTGATGTCCTTCTTGACCGCCTCGACCAGCACGCGCGCCGATTCGGCCGCGCTGTCGACCTTTTCCTGGTCAGGGTTGGCCATCGTCGACGAATACAGCAGCGACATGCCAAGCGCCTCGAACGACGAGCTCATCGTATTGGCGGTGTACATGCCGCCGCACGATCCGGTCGACGGACAGGCGTTCTTTTCCACGCCCTCGAAGTCTTCTTCGCTCATGCGGCCGGCGGTGAATTCGCCCACGGCTTCGAACGACGACACGATGGTGAGGTCCTTGCCTTTCCAGTTGCCCGGCTTGATCGTGCCGCCATAGACGTAGATGCCAGGCACATTGGTGCGCGCCAGCGCGATCATGCCGCCCGGCATGTTCTTGTCGCAGCCGCCGATCACGACCACGCCGTCCATCCACTGGCCCTGCGCAGCGGTCTCGATGCAGTCGGCGATGACCTCGCGCGAGATCAGCGAGTATTTCATGCCCTCGGTGCCCATCGACATGCCGTCGGAAATCGTCGGTGTGCCGAATACCTGAGGATTGGCGCCCGAGGCCCTCACGGCGTCGATCGCCGCGTCGGCCAGGCGCTGCAGGCCCGCGTTGCACGGCGTGATGGTCGAGTGGCCGTTGGCAATGCCGACCATGGGCTTGTCGAAGTCTTCCTTCTGGTAGCCGAGCGCGTAGTACATCGAGCGGTTCGGGGAACGCGCCACACCTTGCGTGATGTTACGGGAGCGTTTGTTGAATGCCATGGTCGTGTCTCCGGGGGATGTTCTTCGGCTGAGAGCTCGTGGTGTTGTGCGCAAAGAATGCGACTTGCGTTTTGGAGTGTCAAATATATTATTTGACCTTTATTGAGTCGAAAAACATATCAGGAGCGATTTTGGACCTGCGCCAGTTGCGGTATTTCGTCACAGTGGCGGAAGAGCTGCATTTCGGCCGGGCGGCCGCGCGGCTGGCCATGACGCAGCCGCCGCTTTCCCAGCAGATCCAGTCGCTGGAGGAGGAAATCGGCGTGCAGCTGTTCGTGCGCACGCGCCGTTCGGTGATGATGACTCCGGCCGGCCAGCAGTGGCTGCCGGAAGTCCGACGCGTGCTCGCGGACGCGGCGGCGTTGCCGGGGCTTGCGCAGCGGCTGGCGCGCGGGGAGATCGGCTCGCTCGCGCTGGCCTTTGTCAGCACGGCCGACTACGGCATCCTGCCGGACCTGCTGCGGCGGTTCCGCGCGCAGCATCCGGAGGTCCAGCTGCAGTTGCGCGAGGCGACCAGCGATGTCCAGCTCGAAGCGCTCAGCGACGGCAGCATCGATGCCGGGCTGGTGATCCGCCCGCAGTTGCCGGCGATGCCGCATGGCCTGTCCTACCTGCCGCTGGTGCGCGAACCGCTGGTGCTGGCCGTGCCGGACGGCTGGCGGCCCGCGCATGGCGGCATGCCGGCGGATGGCAAGGTCTCGCTGCGCGATGCCGCGCGCGAACCGCTGATCATCTTCCCGCGTCGAAGCGCGCCGGTTTTTTATGACATCATTACGGGCTACTATGCGCGCGACGGCTTGTCGCCAGTGATCGCGCAGGAAGCCATCCAGATGCAGACCATCGTGAGCCTGGTGTCTGCGGGCATGGGGGTGGCGCTGGTGCCGGCCTCGCTCTGCAACCTTCGCCGCACCGGCGTGTCGTACCTCGCGTTGCGCGAGGCAGGGCCGCAGATCGAGACCGGACTGCTCTGGCGCGAAGGCGCTGCCGGCGTCGCGCCGGCACTGCGTTCACTGATTGACATCGCGAGCGGGCTGTCCTCCGCGGAATCTGCGCAACCTGCAGTCTCCGCGGCGGCCGGGCCTTTTTAACTTCCACCCACCTCACCATGCTGATTCATCCCCAATTCGATCCGGTCGCCATCCATATCGGCCCGCTTGCCATCCGCTGGTACGGGCTGATGTACCTGGCCGGGTTCATCATGTTCCTGTGGTTCGGGCGCCTGCGCATTCGCCAGCCACATATGGCGGCACGAGGCTGGGCCGCGCGCGACCTCGACGACATGCTGTTCTTCGGCGTGATGGGCGTGATACTGGGCGGCCGGCTCGGTTATGTGCTGTTCTACAAGCCGTCGTACTACCTCACGCACCCGCTCGAGATCTTCAAGGTGTGGGAGGGCGGCATGGCGTTCCATGGCGGCTTTCTCGGCGTGCTGGTTGCGATGTGGCTGTTCGCGCGGCTGCGCAAGCGCCACTGGCTCGAGGTCACCGATTTCATCGCGCCGATGATCCCGTGCGGCCTGGCAGCTGGCCGCATCGGCAACTTTATCAACGGCGAACTGTGGGGCCGTCCGACGGACCTGCCGTGGGGCATGATCTTCCCGCAGGCCGGCGACAATATTCCACGCCATCCGTCGCAGCTCTACCAGTTCGCGGGCGAGGGCGTGGCGCTGTTCATCATCCTGTGGCTGTTCGCGCGCAAGCCGCGGCCGATGGGCGCGGTGTCGGGCGTGTTCCTGATCGGCTATGGCTGCTTCCGCTTTGCCGCGGAATTCGCGCGCGAGCCGGACAGCTTCCTCGGCCTGCTGGCGATGCGCCTGTCGATGGGCCAGTGGCTGAGCCTGCCGATGATCCTGATCGGTATCGCGATGGTGGTGTGGGCCTATCGCCGGCAGGCGCGTTCCGCCGACGAGCGGCCCGTGATCGATTCGGGCGCCTGAAGGAGCGTCCGCCCCCGGTCAGGAGCCCGCGGCCCGCAGGGCCTCGATCCGTTCGCGCGTGTGCGGGTGCGTCGAGAGAAAATCGTCGAGCGGGGGTTCTTCCTCGTGGGCACGCGGCGCGGAATCCTTCTTGTCCGCGTTGCGGCCCTGGTTTTCGAGCGCGACCAGCACCTCGGCGAGCGCCGACGGCGGCAGCCGGTTGCGCTGCATGATCTCGATCGCATAGGCATCGGCCTCGCGTTCGTGCTCGCGCGAATAGCGCAGCGTCAGCATGGCGGCGGGCACGCCCGCCAGCACGGACGAAAAATCCCCGAACATATACGCTGCCAGCGCGCCGACCGCCGATGCCTGGATGACCTGCTGCAGGCCATGGCGCTGCGCGATATGCCCGGCTTCGTGCGCGAGCACGCCCAGCATGCCGGCGCCGGTGCCGGCGAGGCTCACAAGTTCGTCCGTCACAACGATGGTGCCGCCGGGCAGCGCCAGCGCATTGGCGCCCAGGCGTCCGCCGCGCCGGAACACGATCTGGTAGTCGTGGCCGGGATCCTCCGGCCGCTTCAGCGACGCGAAGCCCGTGCGGATGCGCGCCTGTTCAGCGGGCGGCACGCGCGTCGGCTCGACCAGTCCGTTGTCGAGGCTGGCCAGCGTCGCACGGCCAAGCTGCGCTTCCAGTGCGGCAGGCACGGCGCGCGCCATATGGGCAGCGCTCCACGGCAGCAGCACGTAGTAGCCGAGCACGAGCACGGCTACCAGTGCGGCTACGGCCATGCCGGCCATGCGCCAGCTGTTCTGTGCCTTGGCCACCCAGCCTTCCTGGTGTCCCGTGTCGGCCAGCAGCCGGTCGAACGCGGCATGGTCGCTGACCTGGCAGAACGCACCGTCCGCAAACGTCACGAGCCGCGGTGCGCGCCGTACCCGCTCCGATACCCGTAGCGACGACAGCGAAGCGCGCCGCAGTTCCGCGCCATCGGCATCGCGCAGCACGGCCTGGCCCGCATCCACGGCAAGCGTGGCGGCGTGCGCCCGCGACGAGCGGCCATCGAAGTAGGTCACAGGAATCATCGGCGCAATTTCATCGGTGAGTCATTTTGGTCACGGCGACGAACGCAAGCTCAGAGCGCGATGTCGATGTCGTACCAGTCCGCCGCGGCATCGCCAAGCGCGTCGACATTTTCCGACTGGCCCGCGACAAAGGCATCGAGCGGGGCGCGTGCCATCAGCGTCATGCACTCCACACGGTAGCGAGCGGACCTGACGCGCGCGAACGGCAGGAACAGCCCCAGTGTGAGCGCGACACCAACCATGTTCGTCAGGAAAATATAGAACAGGCGGCTTGCCTTCACCTCGCTGCGGAAACTGTGCGGGGCCAGCGTGGTGTGATTCCAGACGAGGTTCTGGAGCGCCGCATTGAAATACGGCCCGACGGCGAGCAGCGCCACATACATGCCGAGTGTGCCCAGCAGGCCGGCGAAGACCGCGGCGCCACGGCCGGAACCGGCGCTGACGCCGAGGGCAATGCCGCCGACTGCGGCTACCACCACGACCACGACGGCCATCGCGAACGTACGCAGGTACACGCCATAGAACGAGGCGGTATCCGCACTGAACGCAAACGGCGCGGTGCCGAAACGCGTGTGGTTGTGCTGGTAATGCTTGAGGCGCTGGTGCGCCAGCGGCGCAAGCGCGCCGAGCGTGAACACCGTGAGCAGCGGCCAGAGCACGAACACTTTGTACGCATCGCCGTCGCGGCCGGTGAACGCGAAGCGCAGCCCGCGATAACTCGAATTCGCCATGCGGAAACGCAGCGACCGCACCAGCAGCAACGGGAATACCACCATCAGCGCGATGGCGAGCAGGACTGCGAGCATCGGCGCCACCTTGCCGGCCAGCTGGAACGCCAGGGCCAGCCCGAATACGATGGCGCGTCCCTTGAGGATGGCCGCGGGCCTGCCGTGGTAGTCGAAAGTCGCGCCATCGAGGCTGGTGTTGCGATAGAAATACTGGAGCGTGCGGACCTTGGCCCAGGCGGAATAGATGCCGAAGGTGACGATGGTCAGCAGCGTATTGACGATCCAGATCCGGAAATATTCCGATCCGGTACCGGTGAAGGCGAACTGCAACGGTTGTGGCGCGGCGGTGCGGGTCGCCAGGGCCTGTCCGAAGTCAGGCGATTCAGGTTGGGCGGGGAATGCGCTGTTGTTGCCGGTTTGCATCATCTGGACTCCCGTCTTGGTCGGATGGCGGTAGCTTTACCGCGTTGTTTCATCGGTGCAACCAAATTGATCGTGCTGATTGTGCCTTACACCGCATACGGCTGCTGTTCAAACTGGCAAATTCGCCACAAATGCCAATGTCTGCAAGCGAACACGAAAATTCTCGCGTGCCGTCAGTGTGACATTGGTCGTAACAGGCGAGAAACATTCTGTTACATGGATGCCGTCTTGTAACAAGTCGCTCATTATCAACGTCAATAAAAACAATGACTTAGTTCTCGTGGCACGATACTCGCTATCTCTGCTGTTACAAGAAAGCGGACCATGCCGATGTCCGCCAGGAACGGGGCCAGGGGAGGACCTGCGGGACAGACAGGGGCGCCGGAACCACAAAAAAGGCAGACGGGAAAATCTGTGCACACGCGAGTGTGCGCCATCAGGGGGGACGCAGGGTCAGCGTCGGAAGTCAATGACCCACGCAGGACGGTGCCATCACGGCAACGACCCGCGATGACATAGTCCGCAAGCTGTTTCTTTCAGGCGCGGACGGATGCCGGCAGGGAGGCCAGCATCCGTCCGCCGCACCTCTGCCGCACACCCCTACATTCCCGCCATAACGTCCTTCGGTGCAAGCCTGCGTTGCGCGCCGCAACATCGAAATGCCTTGCCTGCGACTTCCAGTTATTCATAATTATGAATTATGGGCTTGCCGGCACAATGCGCCGGTAGCAGCCCAAACTGGCTCTTGGCAGAGGCTCATGCGGATCATCCAGCAGGCGCTGTACCTCGAAGTGGCGGACCGCTTGCGCGGCATGATCGACGCGCACACGCTCATGCCCGGCGCCTGGATCGACGAGACCACGCTCGCCACCCAGCTCGGCATTTCGCGCACACCGCTGCGCGAGGCGCTCAAGGTGCTCGCCGCCGAAGGCCTGGTCCGGCTGGAGCCCCGGCGCGGATGCTTCGTCAACGAGTTGTCCGAGCGCGATCTCGACGAGATCTTCCCGCTCATGGCCCTGCTCGAAGGCCGCTGTGCCTACGAGGCGGCACGCAATGCCACCGCGCAAGACCTCGAAGCGCTCGAAGGGCTGCACGCCGAGCTCGCGCGGCATGCCGGCGCCGGCGATATCGATGCCTACTACGAAACCAATTTCCAGATTCACGAAGCGATCCAGCGCCTGGCCGGCAACCGATGGCTGTCGGGCCTGATCAGCGACTTGCGCAAGGTGCTGCGGCTGTCGCGGCACAAGAGCCTGAAGCTGCCGGGGCGCATCAACGAATCGTGCGCGGAACACCTGAGCATTTTTTCGGCACTCAAGGCACATGATCCCGAAGGCGCGGAAGCGCTGATGAAGACCCATCTGCTGCGCCAGCGCGTAGCGCTCACGGCGCTGGATCGCAGCGCACAGGCCGAAACTGCCACGCTGCACGCGCTCCCGAATGTTTCAACGGTTTCCTCAGTTTCATCACGCACCAAGGCAGATACCCCATGAGCTCCCTCGACTCCGGCGACCAGAAGATCAGCGCCCCGCTGGGCGTGAGTGAACCATCCGGCCCCAACCTGTTGTCCAGGATCGGGCGCTGGTGGGGCCGCAAGGGCGATGCAGAAGCGGCACCAGTCCCGGCGAAGAACGCCGAGCCGGCGCCGTTGCCCGCGCGCGTGGCGCGACGCCAGCGCGAACAGTTGCGGCTGTGCCTCGATGCGCGGCTGACCGACAGCAATGCCAACGCTGCAGCGCAAGCCTGGCAGGCGGAGTACGAGTCGGCGGACGAAGTTACGCGCAGCGGGATGCTCGAGGTGCTGGCGGAAGTGGCTGGCAGCACAGGCCCGGAAGAGGGCGCGGCGGACGCCGATAAATCGGGCAAGTCGGCACGCGGGGGTTCCGGCCTGAGCCAGGCCTTGTCCAATGCGCGCATCCGTTTCTTCAAGCGGCTGGCCGCGTTGCATGGCCAGCGCGGCAATAGTGCGTGCGGGCTGCATTTCCTGATCCTTCTGCGTGCAGACATGTTGCGCTGGCAGCGGCGTATTCCGGGCCTGCGCGTGCTGGACGAGGACCTCGAAGCGCTGTTCTCGAACTGGTTCGATGTCGGCCTGCTCGAGTTGCAGCCGATCACGTGGGACTCGCCGGCGTCGCTGCTCGAGAAGCTGATCCGCTATGAAGCCGTGCACGAGATTTCATCGTGGACGGACCTGCGCAACCGGCTCGATTCCGACCGGCGCTGCTATGCGTTCTTTCATCCGCGCATCCCGCGCGAGCCGCTGATCTTCGTGGAGGTCGCGTTCGTGCCCGACATGGCCGCCAACGTGCAGACACTGCTCGACGAGGCTGCGCCGCTGGAAGACCTGCGCCGCGTGAAATGGGCCATCTTCTATTCGATCTCGAACACGCAGGCAGGGCTGCGCGGCGTCAGTTTCGGCAATTTCCTGCTCAAGCGCGTGATCGAGGAACTGCAGCGCGAGTTTCCGAAGGTCAGGCAGTTCGCGACGCTGTCGCCGATTCCGGGGTTTGCCGACTGGCTGCGCAAGCTCGATGGCGCCGGCGTGGCCGGCGCACTTGGCGAGAAGCGGCTTGCGCGCTGGAAAGAACGGCAGGGCGAAGTGCCGGCGGACGGCGCGGCGTGGCTGGAAGCGCTGCCCGCCGACTCCCACGACGCCATCGTGCGTGACACGGCGCTCTCGCTCGCCGCCCACTACCTGGTGCGCGAACGCAGCCAGGCCATGCCCGCGGACCCCGTGGCCCGCTTCCATCTGGGCAACGGCGCATGCGTCGAGCGTCTGAACTGGGGTGCAGACCTGTCGCGCAAAGGCCGCACACAATCGTGCGGCATGATGGTGAATTACCTTTACGCGCCCGAGGCACTGGATGACAATCTAGCGCGCCTTGGCGAAGGCAACCCGCGCATCAGCCGTGCAGTGGGGAAGCTGTTGTGACTCCGGTCAGGTCACGGAAAACATGCCTTGGCGCCGCCGACCCTTGACCTCAAGGGCGGCATTTTGTCGGGGCTTTCAAAGCAGAAACGCAGGATCGGGATCAACTTTCCACTTCCAGAGAAAGAGGAGACAGTAAAGATGAATCGTCGTCAGTTCAGCCTGGCCGCGTGCGCGCGCGCCACCGCCCTGGTCGCTGGCCTTGCCGCAGGCATGGCATGGCAGGCACCGTCGGCGCTTGCGGATACCTGGCCGTCCAAGCCGGTCACCGTGATCGTGCCGTTCCCCGCAGGCGGCGGCACCGATGCGTTCGCGCGTCCGCTGACCGCGCAGCTTTCCAAGCAGCTCGGCAAGCAGTTCGTGATCGACAACCGCGGCGGTGCCGGCGGCACGGTCGGCGCCAGTGTGGCGGCCAAGGCCGCGCCGGATGGCTACACGGTCTTCATCGGCGGCGCGCACCACGCGATTGCGCCGTCGTTCTACAAGAAGCTCGACTACGACATCGAGAAGGATTTCATTCCCGTCACCGTCATTGCGCAGCCGCCGCAGGTCGTGGTGGTAAACCCCACGCGCGTCCACGCCAATACGCTGCAGGAACTGCTCGACTACGCGCGCAAGAATCCGGGCAAGCTCAACTACGGCTCGGCAGGCAATGGCTCGTCGCACCACCTTGCCGGTGAGTTGTTCAAGCTGCAGACCAAGACGTTCATCACGCATATCCCGTACAAGGGCGCAGGCCCGGCGCTGTCGGACCTGATCGCCGGCCAGGTCGACATGATGTTCGACGGGCTGGGTTCATCCGCGCAACATATCCGCGCGGGCCGCATCAAGGCGCTGGCCGTGGCATCGGCCAAGCGTTCGCCCGCATTCCCGAACGTGCCGACTGCCGCCGAAGCCGGCGTACCCAACTACGAGGTCTCGACCTGGTACGCGATGTGGGTGCCGAAGGGTACGCCAAAGGACATCGTCGACCGCCTGTATACCGAGACCGAGAAGGCGCTGAACACGCCGGAACTCAAGCAGGTCTGGATCAGCAACGGGTCGGAAACGCCGCAATTCACGCAGGAGCAGTTCGCCCAGTTCCAGCGCAACGAGATCAAGCGCTGGGCCCAGGTGGTGCAGCAGTCCGGCGCCAAGATCGACTGAGCGATGAGCGGTATTGTCCTTTTCGCTGTCGATGGCACGACGGCCACCGTCACGCTATCGCATTCGGGCAAGCTCAATGCGATATCGGCGCAGATGTGGCGGGCGCTGGCCGACGGCTTCACGCGGCTGTCGGCCGATACTTCGCTGCGCTGCGTGGTGGTGCGCGGCGCTGACGGCAATTTTGCCGCCGGCGCCGACATTGCCGAGTTTCCCGTCGTGCGTGGCGACGAGGCTGCGGTACGCCGATATCACATGGAGATCATCGCTCCGGCGCTGCAGGCCATTGCCAATTGCCTGCTCCCGACCGTGGCGAAGATCGAGGGCGTGTGCGTCGGCGGCGGCCTGGAGATCGCCTGTCATTGCGACCTGCGGATCGCAGCGGATAACAGCCGCTTCGGTGTGCCGATCAACCGGCTTGGTTTCCCGATGGCGCCAGGTGAGTTGCAAGGCCTGCTGGCGCTGGCGGGGCGGGCTGTCGCACTGGAGATTCTGCTTGAAGGGCGCGTCTTCGATGCCGCCGAAGCGCGCGACAAAGGTCTGCTGACGCGCGTTGTGCCGGCTGGTGCACTGGCGGCGGAAGTCGACGCCACCGTGCGCCGCATCACCGCCGGGGCGCCGGCCGCGGCGCGCATCAACAAGGCCACGATCCGGCGGCTGTCGCCGCAGCCGCAACCGCTGTCCGCCGAAGAACTCGACGCGCACTTTGCCTATGCCGAAGGCGGCGACCATGCCGAGGGCGTGGCCGCCTTCCTTGCGCGCCGGCCGCCGCAATTCGAAGGGAACTAGCGCATTTGGTTGCCAGGTTTCCCGATTACAATCGTCCATCGCTCACACGCGCCCGGAGCCCCGAGCCTGGATTCCGGAAGCCCCTGTCTTCATCCGCACCATGAACGCCAATCTGTTCGCACTGTTCGAAACCCGCTTTCCCGCCGACCGTACCGCCTGCTGCATCGAAACGCACGACGGCCTGTACTACAGCTGGGACGACCTCGACCGCGCTACCGCCAAGCTCGCCAACCTGCTGACTGGCCTGGGCCTGCCCGAAGGCGCGCGCGTGGCCGTGCAGGTGGAAAAATCGCCCGAGGCGCTGTTCCTGTACCTGGCCACGCTGCGTGCGGGCTATGTCTACCTGCCGCTGAACACGGCATACCAGGAAGCGGAGATCGACTACTTCATCGGCAATGCCGAGCCATCGGTGGTCGTCTGCAGCAGCAAGAATTTCGCCTGGGTGTCGAAGGTGGCATTCCGCCACGGCACCAGCTATGTCTTCACGCTCGACGAAGACCGCTCGGGCTCGCTGCTGTCGCGCGCCGCGGCCCGGCCCGATACGTTTGAAACCGTGCAGCGCACGGATGACGATCTTGCGGCCATCCTCTATACGTCCGGCACAACGGGCCGCAGCAAGGGTGCGATGCTCACGCACGGCAACCTGTCGGCCAACGCGCAGACGCTGCATGAATACTGGGGCTGGCGCAGCGACGACGTGCTGCTGCACATGCTGCCGATCTTCCACGTCCATGGCCTGTTCGTCGCCTCGCACGGTGCGCTGCTGGCCGGTGCCAAGATGATCTGGACGCCCAGGCTGGACATGGCGCAGGTATTGAAATTCCTGCCACGTTCCACGGTGATGATGGGCGTGCCGACCTACTATGTGCGCATGCTGCAGGAGCCGCGTTTCGACGACGACACCTGCCGCCGCATGCGGCTGTTCGTGTCGGGCTCGGCACCGCTGCTGCTCGAAACGTTCGAAGAATTCCGCAAGCGCACGGGTCACACGATCCTCGAGCGCTACGGCATGAGCGAGACCGTGATGCTGGTTTCCAATCCGTATGACAGCGCGCTTGGCGAGCGCATTGGCGGTACGGTCGGCATGCCGCTGCCGGGCGTGTCGGTGCGCGTGGTCGATGGCGAGGGCAAGCCCAGCGCCATCGGCGAGATCGGCAATATCGAGGTCAAGGGCCCGAACGTGTTCAAGGGCTACTGGCGCATGCCCGAGAAGACGCAGGAAGAGTTCACTGCGGACGGCTGGTTCAAGACCGGCGACGTAGGTCGTTTCGGCGGCGCGATCGTGAGCCAGGCGGGCGAGCGACCGGTGCCGGACAACTACGTGACCATCGTCGGCCGCAGCAAGGACCTGATCATTTCCGGCGGCTACAACGTGTACCCGAAGGAAATCGAGAGCTTTATCGACGAGATGCCTGGCGTGGCCGAAAGCGCGGTGATCGGCGTACCGCATGCCGACTTCGGCGAGGCCGTGGTGGCTGTGGTGGTGAAGAAGCCAGGTGTCGACCTGGATGAGACCGAGCTGATCGGCACGCTCAAGGGCCGCATCGCCAACTTCAAGGTGCCCAAGCGCGTGCACGTGGTGGAAGAGCTGCCGCGTAACACGATGGGCAAGGTGCAGAAGAACGTGCTGCGGCAGCAGTTCGCCGCGTTGTAATTGCCACGGGATCTGCGAACAGAATCAGGTTGCAGACAAAGCGGAATGGTGAATGTTGTCTCCCCTCTCCCGCAAGCGGGAGAGGGGAGTAACCCTAGCCTTGTAAGACTTCTTACTTCAGCATCTGCACTGACCCATTCACCGACACGGTGACCTGCGTCTTGCCGCCCTCGACGGGCACCGGTGCAGCGGCATCGGCCATCATCGCCTTGGCTGCACCATACATGCGCGGCATCGGCGGCACCACGCCGCTTTCGTTCACATTCACTTCGCGGATCGTATAGCTGCTGTAGCCGAACAGCTTGGACGTCGCCTGTGCCTTGTCGCGGAACGAACTGACGGCCTGCTCGGTGAGCTTGCCTTCCGCCGCCAGGCGCGCTTCGCGCGACAGCGAGAACGCAATGCCCTGCACCTGCATCTGGTTCGCAAGGTCGCCGGCCAGCTTCGATACGGCGGCGAAGTCGCGCGACTGCAGGATGACTTCCGAGCGGCCGCGCCACGTGCTGATGCGGCCGTTGCGGTCGGTGCTCGGACGGATCGTGAAGCCGCCCGATTCAGCTTGCACGCCTGGCGTGCGCTTGGCCTGGTTGATCACGGCCTGCGTGCGGGTCGAAAGCTGCGACGAGATCGCGCCCGGCTCCGCGCCTTCCTGCTCTGCTGCCAGCGTCAGGTGCACGACATCGGTCGGCACTTCGGTCACGGCCTGCGCCGACAGTGCCAGCACGCCGGACGGCACCTCGGCATGGCCTGGCATGCCCTGTGCAGATGCGGCCAGCGCAGACGTGCCAAGCAGGGTGGCGGCAAGCAGTTGTTTCATCTTGTTCTCCCGGTCAAAGTGATGGGTATGAGACGCGAACTGCCTGCAATCGTTCCCGGTACGGTCTATGCCGGTGTATCGAGATATTGCAACGTCGTGTGCAGGCTCAGAAGGCACCCCAGGCCTTCCACAGCATGTAGGTCGCCAGGCAGAGCAGCAACACCGCGAAGGCTTTCCTGAGCTGGCCCACGTCCATGCGGTGCGCAGTGCGTGCGCCCAGCGGCGCCGTCAGAACGCTCGTTACGACAATCGCCAGCAGCGCCGGCAGGTAGATGTAGCCAAGCGACCCGGCCGGCAGGCCCGGCTGCTGCCAGCCGCTCCAGATGTAGCCGACCACGCTGGCGACGGCAATCGGGAAGCCCAGCGCGGCAGATGTGGCCACGGCGTTGTGGATCGGCACATTGCACCAGGTCATGAACGGCACGGAGACGAAGGCGCCGCCGGCCCCGACCAGGCTGGACAGGAAGCCGATCGCTGACCCCGCGCCCACCATGCCCGGCACGCCCGGCAGTTGCCGGCTCGGAGCCGGCTTCCGGCTGCGCAGCATCTGCAGTGCGGAGAACCCGACGAAGCAGGCGAACGCGAGCGACAGCCAGCTCGTCTTGAGTGCCGCGAACACCTTGCCGCCGCCGATCATGCCGCCGAGCAGGATCCCCGGCGCCAGCGAAAGCACGATCGGCCAGCGCACGGCGCCGCGCTTATGGTGAGCGCGCACCGATGACAGTGACGTGAAGAGGATGGTGCCCATCGACGTGGCGATGGCCATATGGACAATCGCTTCGCCGGCAAAGCCGAGACTTGTGAACAGCAGCGTGAGGAAGGGCACCATCATCATGCCGCCGCCCACGCCGAGCAGGCCGGCGCAGAAGCCGGTAAAGGCGCCCAGCGCAAGCAGGGCGGGAATCAGGGTAAGGCTCATGGAACAGAAGGGCGCTGCGTCGCTCGTTGTTGTCGTTGTGGATGCTGGCCGCCGGAGACGCGGCCGCGGCTCCGGGCATCAACCCGTCAGCCCGTTAGCCCATCAGCCGCGTGGTGATGAAACGCCATTCGGCCGGCGTGACCGGCGTGATCGACAGCCGGTTGCCGCGCCGCAGGACGACCATATCGGCCAGTTCCTCGTGCGCACGCAGTTCGGCCAGCGGGATCAGCGCGCTCTTGCGCACGTATTTCACGTCGACGAGCTGCCAGCGCGGTTCGTCCGGCTTCGACGCGGCGTCGTAGTAGTGGCTCTTCGGATCGAACTGGGTCGGGTCGGGGTAGGGCTGCGAGCAGACCTCGGCGAGTCCCGCAATGCCCGGCTCGGGGCACGACGAGTGATAGAACAGCACGCCGTCGCCGATGCGCATGACGTCGCGCATGAAGTTGCGCGCCTGGTAGTTGCGCACGCCGGTCCACGGCAATGCCCCTTCTTTCGCAAGGGTATCGATGCTGGCCTCGTCCGGTTCGGACTTCATCAGCCAGTACTGGCGGGCACGTGCGGGCGCTTTTTCTGTGCGGCTGTTCTCGGCGCGGCTCATGGCAGTCGGGGGTGCGGGCGTTGGCGACACGCGCTGCACGCGCGACGCGGCAGCGCACGGCAAGAAAAAAGGCGGTGGTCTGTTAAACCACCGCCTTTTGAGGGGTCCCCGCCTCGGCCGCTGGGTCGGCATCCTGAACCCAAGTGAGGTTCAGAGTGGCTGCGGAAGTCGTATTTCGGGTACATCACCCACTCAGGGAGTCCAAGCCAGGCCCAGACTATGAATGCTGCGACGCGCTCGCCCATACGACATGATCCCGCACCATGCGATGCATATCGGTTCAAGGAGTCTATGACCCTTGCGAACCAGGCAGGGAAACTGTCAAACGTCTGACGCTCCTAACATCCCGACGTGACCAAAAACCGGGTCCGCGGGCGGGATGTCAGACGTTTGCCGTTTCTAACTAGGATGGGATGAGAACGGCGGCCAGGCGCGATAACCCGGCCATTTTGCTGCACGTCTGTGGTGCCTCGTGCAGTCTGGCTACACTATACACCTCGTCCTCATGCATACCAAGCCCACCCGGCCACGTCGTTACACTTTGCACGACAGCGCACATGCGTGCGGCCCGTTCAGTTCGGCTGTGCCTGCGTGCCCGTGCCGACATGAGCGTATTGCCGCAGGGCTTCGTCGGCGCGCTCGTTGAGCTCGCGGATGCGCGCGCGGATGGCATCGACCGGGATCGCGCCATCGGCCTGCTGCTTGCGCTGCAGGGCCAGCAGGTCGGATGCGATGGTAATCGCCGCCATCACTGCAACGCGTTCCACACCCTTGGCCGAGGCGTTGTTGCGCAGCTTGTTCATCTGCGTGTCCACCAGCGCCACCGCGTCGAGCAGTGCGGCTTCGTTCTCCGGCGCGATCGCGAAGCGGTAGGGCTGGCCGGCGATGTTCACTTCGACTTGCTTGTTGCTCATGCGTGTTCTCCCGAGGCCTTGTGCGCGGCGCGTTCCTCGGCCGACGACCCGGTGTCCCCGGTGTCTTCACCGAGCAGGTCGAGCTGGCGCGAATCGCTCGCGGTGGGCAGCTTGTCCAGGATGGACTGGATGCGCAGTTGCGCTTCCTCGATCTTGATGTTGAGCAGTTCGCGGTCGGCGGCCATGGCTTCGCGTTCGCTGCGCAACTGCGTGGCTTCGCCTTGCAGGCGCGCGATTTCGTCGCGCAGCCGCTGGTTCTCCGCCGCCAGGGTGTCCGCGTGATGGAGCACGCGCCCGATCTTGGCGGCCAGCTGTTCGAGTTCGTTAAGCATAGGGCCTGTCATGGTGAATGGTGTCAGGTATCGCGATTCTAGCCGAAGCGTCGTCGCGCACAATGAGAGGCAAGGCGGGTGTGACTGCCATGGCGCGCGGAAGTTGCACGCTTCTGCGCCGAAAACGGCGTTTGCGGCCGATTTGCGCCCCATTTGTGCGCCGTCAAGCGCGGTCCGACCCGCACGGACTCACGCATTGACTCAGTTAGGGAAACTGCCTACACTCGCGCACGTTCCAGGTGCTCGCCATTCCGCCCACGGCAGGGTGGCAGTTCAACGGGAAACAGGGAGCCGCGGCCGACGAACAGCTCGGCCAGGCCAACCTGTGCTGCCCCCGCAACGGTAAGCGGCCGCGATGCCTGTCCACACGGCGTCGCAGGGCTGGCCAATCGCCACTGAACCACGCGTGTTCGGGAAGGCGGCCAGTCCGGAGCCGCCAGCCCGGATACCGGCCGGAACGTGGGCTGCCGCCCCTGCGCGGCACGCCTCATCGCCAATTGGCCCGCGGGGGAACGGGTCCGGCCGTCCTATCCATTCCTGCATCATGCGTTCATCGCTTTACAGGTCGAACCGTCCGGCACTGCCGACGGTGCGTCCGTCCGTGGCTGCTGTCCTGGCTGCCCTGTCTTCCCTTGTCCTGAACCCCGCCTTGGCCCAGACCGAGCCTGCCGCTTCGTCTCAGCCGGCCGCCGGTGCCGCCGCTGCGACACAGCTGGCGCCGGTGGTGGTCACCTCGACCCGCACGGCGCAGCCGCTGACCGAGGCGCTGCCGCATACCACGGTGGTGACGCAGGAAGACATCGTCAACTCGCAAGCGCCGGACCTGCGCACGCTGCTGCGCAACCAGGCCGGCGTGGAGCTGACCGCCAACGGCGGCATGGGCTCGAATACCTCGCTGTTCATGCGCGGTGCCAACTCCAACCAGACACTGATCCTGATCGATGGCGTGCGCGTCTCGTCGGTCAGCAGCGGCACGGCCCAGCTGGCCAACATCCTGCCCGACCAGATCGACCATATCGAAGTGGTGCGCGGCAACGTATCGGCGCTGTACGGCTCGGATGCGATCGGCGGCGTGGTGCAGATCTTCACCAAGAGCGGTGCGGGCCAGGCACCCGCGGCGAACGCGCAGGTGGAGTACGGCAGCAACAATACGCGCCAGGGTACGGTCGGTTATGGCGGCCAGATCGGCGACACCTCGTTCAACGTGACCGGCTCCGCGTTCAAGACCGACGGCTTTTCGTCGATCAACACGCAGCAGGCTCCGCGCGCCAACCCGAACGACAACCCGTACGAGAACCAGAGCGTGTCGGCGCAGGTCAAGCATCGCTTCACGCCGAACTGGGATGCGGGCATGGCCGGCTACTACTCGAAGAGCAAGCTGTCGTATGACAGCAGCTTCGGCCGCCCGACCGACGACAACCGCAGCAACAGCGAGCTGTACACGGTGTCGGCCTTCGTCAACGGCAAGGTGCTGCCGGACTGGTCCACGCATTTCAAGCTTGCGCAGAGCGAGGACCGCAGCGAAAACTTCCTGAACGGTGCCAACAACGGCACCTTCAACACGCGCAATCGCCAGTTCAACTGGCAGAACGAATACGCGCTGGCGCCGACCCACACGCTGCTGTTCGGTACCGACTACCTGCAGCAGGAACTTGATTCCAACTCGTACGGCGCGCCGTCGCGCAATGTGTTCTCGGTATTCGGCGGCTATGACGGGCGCTTCGGCAAGCACCAGCTGCAGCTGAACGGCCGCAACGACCACTATTCGGACTTTGGCAACCAGGGCAGCTTCTTCGCGGGCTACGGCTATAACGTAACCGAGGCGCTCAAGCTGATCGCCAACATCAGCAACGCGTTCCGCGCGCCGACGTTCAACGAGCTGTATTTCCCGGGCTTCGGCAATCCGAACCTGAACCCCGAGCGCGCCAAGTCGGCGGAAGTCGGCGTGCAGTACAACACGCCGCAAACCGGCCTGCTGCGTGTGACGACGTTCGAGACCCGCTATGACGACCTGATCGTCAATGTCACGCAGCCCAACGGCCTGCTGGCGCCGACCAATGTCAACAAGGCGAAGGTGCAGGGCATCGAGGCGTCCTGGCGCGCTTCGCTGTGGGGGACCGATGTGGGCGCGAGCGTGACGTTCCAGAACCCGGTGGACGAACAGACCAACACGCAGCTGCTTCGCCGCGCACGCCGCCATGCGGCGTTCGATGTGGGCCGCAACTTCGGCAACTGGCGTTTTGGCGGGGAATGGCTGCTGTCGTCGTCGCGCCTGGATACGGGCTCGCGCACGCTGGGCGGATACGGTATCGTCAACCTCAACGCGCGCTACAACATCGACAAGCAATGGTTCGTCGCTGCCCGGGTCGAAAACCTGTTCGACAAGAACTACCAGCTGGTCTATCCCTACAACACGCAGGGTCGGGCCGGCTATATCACGCTTGGCTGGCGCCAGAAATGACGGGTGGTGCGGCGCGCCATGTCTGACTTCCGGCGCGCCCTCGCGGTGTGGCTAATACTCGCGGCCGCTGCGGTGGCGGTGTTCCTGCTGTCGCTGGCGCTTGGCAGCGTGCGCATGGACACCGCGCAGCTCTGGCAGGCGCTGACGGGCGCCGACACCGGCACCGCGGGCGCCATCGTGCGCGACCTGCGCCTGCCACGCGCTGCGGCGGCATTTGCCTGCGGCGGCCTGCTGGCCCTGTCCGGCGCGCTGATGCAGGTGCTGCTGCGCAATCCGCTGGCCGAGCCCTATGTGCTGGGCGTGTCTGGCGGTGCCGCCACCGGTGCGCTCGGTGCCATGCTGTTGATGCTGCCGCTATGGGCCGTGCAGGCCGGCGCGGCAAGCGGCGCGCTGCTGTCGATGGTGCTGGTCGCCACGCTCGCGCGGCGTGACCTGCTGCACCCGCAGGTGCAGGGCGGCCACCACGAGGCCGGTGCGCGCCTGCTGCTGACCGGCGTGATCCTGGCCTCGGGCTGGGGCGCGCTGATTACGCTGATCCTTGCCATCGCGCCGGAAGCACGGTTGCGCGGCATGCTGTTCTGGCTCACGGGCGATCTGGGCGGCACGGCCGAATACGGCGTGGCGCTTGCCATGCTGATGCTCGCCGTGTTGCTGGCGATGCCGATGGCGCGCTCGCTCAATGTGATGCTGCTCGGCGAAACCGTGGCGCAGTCGCTGGGCGTTCGCGTGGGCCGCGTGCGCCTGGCCACGTTCGTGCTCGCTTCGCTGTCGATTGCCGTGGCCATCACCACGGCCGGTTCCATCGGCTTTGTCGGCCTGGTGGTGCCGCATCTGGTGCGCCTCGCATGGGGCAATGACCAGCGTCTGCTGCTTCCCGCCTCGGCATTGCTCGGTGGGGCGCTGCTGATGGCGGCCGATCTGATCGCACGTACTGTGATTGCGCCTGCGCAGCTGCCAGTGGGCGTCATCACCGCGCTGCTGGGCGTGCCCACGTTTCTCTACCTGCTGCTGCGGAGGCCACGATGACGCACTGGTCGGAACCCGTAGCCGCATGCCCGACGCTGTCCCTGCACGACGTGAGCCTGCGCACCGGCGCGCGCGTGCTGCTCGATCGCCTGTCGCTCGAGATCGCACCGGGTCAGCTCTGGTGCGTGGCCGGACCCAACGGTGTCGGCAAATCCACGCTGATGGGTGTGCTGTCGGGCCTGCGCCATGCCGACGGTAGCGCCCGCCTTGACGGCACGCCGCTGGAGCGCCTGTCGCCGGCCACTCTGGCACGCCAGCGGGCTTACCTGCCGCAAGCCGTGCACGACACGTTCTCGATGTCCGTGCTCGACGCCGTTCGCGTCGGCCGCCATCCGCACCTGTCCGGCTGGGGCTGGACCGGGCGCGATGACGATGCCGTGGTACGCGCCGCCATCGAGGCCATGGATCTCGACACGCTGTCCGCGCGCGACGTACTCACGCTGTCCGGCGGCGAACGCCAGCGCGCGGCGCTGGCCGCCGTGCTTGCGCAGCAGGCGCCGCTGCTGCTGCTCGACGAACCCGTCTCGCACCTGGACCTTCGCCACCAGATCATGGTGCTCGAAGTGCTCGCGTCGCTGGCGCGTGCGGGCCGCCATGCGATCGTGGTGATCCTGCACGACCTGAACCTGGCGCGGCGCTACGCGACCCATGCGCTGCTGATGGCCGAAGACGGCACCGCGCTCCATGGCCCCGCGCAACAGGTGCTGACTCCCGAACAATGCTCACGCGCGCTGCGCACGCCCATCGTCAGTGTCACGGATGGCTTCCACACCGCGCTGATTCCCGATGGATTTCCCCGCCCGCAGGCGGGAACGAACAAACAATCATGAACGACAACACGACAGCACCGGACAACGGTACGGACGATGGCGGCCGCGACGAGCGCCACAAGGCCCGCATGGTCCGCAAGAAGGAAGTGATCGACGCGAAGATCGCCGCCGCGCAGGACGAGCGCGGCGTGATCGTGATCACGACCGGCAACGGCAAGGGCAAGTCGAGCTCGGGCTTCGGCATGGTGGTGCGCGCGCTTGGCCATGGCATGCGGGCCGGCGTGGTGCAGTTCATCAAGGGCGCGCAGCCCACCGGCGAGGAGATGTTCCTGCGCCGCTTCCCTGACGTGTGTGATTTCCACGTGATGGGCGAGGGCTACACGTGGGAGACCCAGGACCGCGCGCGTGACGTGGCCAAGGCAGAAGCTGCGTGGGAAGTGGCGCGCGGCATGCTGCGCGACCCGTCGATCGGGCTCGTGCTGCTCGACGAACTCAACATCGCGCTCAAGCTGCACTATCTTGATGTGGAGCGCGTCGTCGAAGACCTGCGCGCGCGGCCACCGATGCAGCACGTGGTCATCACCGGCCGTGGCGCGCCGCCGGCACTGGTGGAAGCAGCGGACACTGTCACCGACATGGTGCCGGTCAAGCATGCATTCCAGCAGGGCATCAAGGCGCAGCGCGGCGTGGAGATGTAGCGGTACACTGCGCCCGGTTCATTTTTACCCGTATTCATTGCGCACTATGCTGTTTCCCGAAATCGCCCCTCTCGACGACGCGCTGCGTCCGGCCCTGCGGGCCGCCATTGATGACAAGACCAAGCCGCTCGGCGCGCTCGGCCGGCTCGAAGACCTTGCCATGCAGATCGGCCTGATCTGCGGCACCACGCAACCAGCGCTGAAACGACCCACGGTGATCGTCTTTGCCGGTGACCATGGTGTGGCGGATGCCGGCGTCAGCGCGTATCCGGCCGAAGTCACCGCGCAGATGGTGCTGAACTTCCTGAAGGGAGGCGCGGCCATCAATGTGTTCTCGCGCCTGCACGGCGTTGCACTGGAAGTCGTCGATGCCGGCGTGCGGGTGCCGCTGCCCGCATCGCCTGGACTGGTCAATTGCCGGATCGCGGACGGCACGCAGAACTTCGCCGAGACGCGTGCGATGAGTGCGGAGCAGGCCAGCGCCGCGATGATGGCCGGCATGGCCCGCGTGCTGCGCGCCGCGCAGCAGGGCTGCAACGTGATCGGTTTTGGCGAGATGGGCATTGCCAATACCTCGTCCGCAGCCTGCCTGATGAGCCGGCTCACGGGCGTGCCGCTGGCGGACTGCATTGGTCGCGGCACCGGACTCGACGACGCGGGCCTCGCGCGCAAGCGCGAAGTGCTGGAGCGCGCGCTTGCGCTGCACGCGGACGCTGTCACGCCGCTCGATGCGCTGGCCGCTTTCGGCGGCTTCGAGATCGCGATGATGGCGGGCGCGTTCCTGGCCGCGGCCGCGAGCCGCATGGTGATCCTCGTCGACGGCTTCATTGCCTCGGCCGCGCTGCTGGTGGCGCACGGCATCGACGCGCGCGTGCTGCAGTACTGCGTGTTCTCGCACTGCTCGCACGAACGCGGCCATCGCGCGCTGCTCGACCACTTCCAGGCCGAGCCGCTGCTGGCGCTGGACCTGCGTCTCGGCGAAGGGACCGGCGCGGCGCTTGCGTGGCCGCTGGTGTCGTCGGCCGCCGCCTTCCTGAATGAGATGGCCACGTTCAGCGGTGCAGGCGTCAGCGGCGCCTCGGCCTGACCGCACCGCATGGCCGACGAACTGCGCTTCTTCCTGACTGCGCTCGGCTACTTCACGCGGGTGCCGCTGCCGTCGCCGCTCGCGCAGTGGGTCGGCTACGAGCCGCGCTATCTCAATGCGGCGGCGCGCTACTTTCCGCTGGTTGGCCTGATGGTCGGCGGCGTGGCCGTGCTGGTGACATGGGGTGCCGTGCAGTGGTGGCCGCCCGGCGTCGCGGTGCTGCTCGGCATGGCGGCGACGCTGCTGTTGACCGGTGCCTTCCACGAAGACGGACTCGCCGATTGCGTCGATGCGTTTGGCGGCGCGTGGCGGCGCGAGGACGTGCTGCGCATCATGCACGACTCGCGCATCGGGGCGTTCGGCGCCATCGCGCTGGTTGTGGCGCTGTTGCTCAAGTGGCAACTGCTTGTCGCCATCGGCGCACGCAGCGGATTGCAGGAGTTGTTGCTCGTGCTGCTGGCCGCGCATGGCGCGAGCCGTGCCATGGCCGTGAGCTATCTGGCAACGCTGGACTACGTGCGCGACGAGGGCAAGGCCAAGCCCGTGGCGCAGCGGCTTGGCGGCGCGGGGCTCGGCTTTGCACTGCTGTGCGGCGCTGCGCCGCTGGTGCTGGTGTCGCCGCTGTTCGCGGGCGTGGCGGTGGGTGCGCTCGCGGTCCTGCGTTTCCTGCTGGGCCGCTATTTCGTGCGCCGCATCGGCGGCTATACGGGCGACTGTCTCGGCATGGCCCAGCAACTGGGCGAGCTGCTTATCTACCTGGTGGCTGCCGCATGGACGTGGTCCTGATTCGCCACGCGCGGCCAGACGTCGGCGCCGGCATCTGCTACGGCAGGCTGGACTTGTGCCTGACCACGCCTGCTACCCCGTCGCCGCATGCCATGGTTGCAGCGCTGCCTGCGCCGCAACGCGTGCTGACGAGCCCGTTGCGTCGCGCGGCCGACACGGCCCGGTTGTTGCTGCAGTCCTTACCTGCCCACACGCTCGAACCCGAAGTCGATTCGCGTCTGGCCGAGATCGATTTCGGCAACTGGGAAGGGCGCGCGTGGGACGATATTCCGCGCGGCGAACTCGACGCGCTCGCGCAGGATTTGCTCGATGCGTGCCCCCATGGAGGAGAAACTGCGGCAGTGGCGATGGCGCGTGTGTCTGACTGGGCCGCGTCGCTGACGGACCAATCCTCATCCGATACCTGCATGTGGGTCGTCGGCCACGCGGGGCCGATGCGCATGCTCGCCGCGCACTGGCTCGGGCTGCCGCTGGCTACAACGCTGGGCTGGGAACTCGGTTTCGGATCGAGCAGCCTGTTCCGCCTTGGCAGCGGCACGCCCCAGCTCGCCTGGTGGAACCGCAGCGCAGGCTGATCAGCGCGCGGGCCGGCGGCTGCGCGCCGTGTCGAGGTCCTTGCAGATCTGCTCGGCGCCCTGGACCACGCGCGGGCCTGCACGATTGACGAGATCGCCGTTGATCGTGAACAGGTTGCCGCGCGCGACCGCGGTGACCTGCTTCCATTTCTCCCACATCGCGAAGTCCGCCAACGGCCGGTCCGACTGCGTGGCGCCCGTGCCCGCGGTCAGCATGACTTCGGGGTTCCCGGCCACCACGGCCTCCACCGATACGGTCGGCACGAGCGGAGACTCGCTCGCGAACAGGTTGCGGCCGCCACACAGCGTAAGCAGGTCGCTCACGAGGTGCTGGCCGTTCAGCGTCATCAGCGGCTGCTGCCAGACCTGGTAGAACACGGTGACCGGCGGCTTGGCCGCGTAGGTCTTGCGCAGCGCTGCCACGCGCTGGCGGAAATCGTCCGCGGCGCGATGGGCCGTGGCTTCCGTGCCGAGCAACGTGCCGAGCTTCTCAAGATTGTCGGGGATCGACTCGAGCCGGCGCGGCTCGCTATAGAACAGCGGCAGGCCCAGCGCACGCAGGCGGTCGGTCTGCTTCTGCGCATTGCCATGGCGCCATACCACGATCAGGTCCGGCTTGAGCGCCGCAATGCGTTCGAGGTCCAGCGCCTTGTTGTCGCCGACGCGCGGGATATCGCGCGCCTGCGGCGGATAGTCGCTGTAGTGCACGGTGCCAACGATGCGGTCGCCGCCGCCTGCGGCGTAGATCAGTTCGGTCACATGAGGCGCGAGCGATACCACGCGGCGTGCGGGCTGGGCGAGCGTGATGGTCTGGCCCGCGTCATCGACCGCCGAAACGGCGGCCATGGCGTGTGTGGTGGCGACGAGCAGCGCCGCTGCGGCGATCTGGCGGATAAGGGACATGCGGGTCAGTGCGTTCAGGCGCGCATCACGGCGGACAGCGCGGTTTCCAGTTGTTGCCACGCGTGCGGCGAATCGGGCGGCAGGCCAAATCGCAGGCCCGGCGCACAGTCGCCGGCGGCATCGAAGCGGCGGGTCCAGACGCCATGGCGGGCCAGCGCATCGTGCAGGGGTGCTGCGTATTGATGCGGCACCCAGCAGAACAGCGGCTGCATCACCGGCGCTAGTCCGCCATCGGCCAACAGTGCGGACAATCGTTCGCCTTGGACCGTCAGGCGTTCGCGGTTGGCTGTCTGCCATCCGGTGTCGGCCAGCGCCGCGCGAGCGATCACGCGCGCCGGGCCCGATACGGTCCAGTGGCCCAGTCGCTCGCGCAATGCACCGAGCAACGCTGGTTCGCCAAGCACGAAGCCGCAGCGTACGCCGGCAAGTCCGTAGAACTTGCCGAGCGAGCGCAGTACCACGAGCCCCGGTGCGCCGCTATGCGCCGCGATCGAATGCTGCGGCGTGCAGTCGATGAACGCTTCATCGACAAGCAGCGTGCCACCACGCGCGGCGAGCGTCGCGTGCCAGGCCAGCAACGTCTGCGGCGCAAGCAAGCGGCCTGACGGGTTGTTCGGATTGACCACGACGAGGTGGTCGAGACCACCGGCAAGCGAAGGCTGGGCAAAGTCGGACTCGCCGAGCAGCACGACTTCATGGCCCGCGGCAGCGAACGCAGGCGCGTACTCGCTGTAGCCGAGCGCGGCCACGCCCACGCGTCCGCGCGCAAGCAGTTGCGGCAGCGTGCGGATCGCGGCCTGCGACCCGGCAACCGGTAGGGCCTGGGGCGCGCCGAACGCTTGAGCGGCGATCTCCGCCAGGCCGTCGTCGTCGTCCGGCAGGCGCTGCCAGGCCTCGGCCGGAATCGGCGGCACCGGGTAGCCCGTCGGATTGATGCCGGTGGACAGGTCCAGCCATTCAGCAACAGGCCGGCCATAGCGGCGTACGGCGGCCTGCAGATCGCCACCGTGGCGGATGGGAGCCAGCGCGAATTTCACGGGGTCAGCAAGGCAGGGAGCCAGTGCAGCGCCGCGGCACTGGCAATGGCCAGTGCCAGCCAGAGCCACAGCGTGCGCTGTACCAGCTGCAGGCAGGCCAGCACATGCGCGGCCTCAGGCCGGGCGCCAGTGCCCAGTGGCGGACGTGCTTCCAGTTCGCCGTGATAGCGGGCCGGTCCGCCCAGCGCGACGCCTACCGCACCGGCGCCGGCAGCCATTACCGGGCCCGCGTTCGGGCTGGACCACGCGGGTGCCTGCGTACGCCAGCAGCGCAGGGCCTGCGCGGTGGCACCGAGCAGCGCATAGGACAACGCCGTGAGCCGTGCCGGTGCGAGGTTCAGCACATCGTCGAGCCGGGCTGCGGCCCAGCCGAAATATCGCAGGCGCGGCGTGCGATAGCCCCACATCGCGTCGAGCGTGTTGGCGAGACGGAAGGCAACCACTGCGGGCGCGCCGCCCACAAGGAACCAGAACAGCGCGCCGAAGATCGCGTCATTGCCGTTCTCCAGCGCCGATTCACAGGCGGCGCGTGCCAGAGCTTCGCTGTCGGCATCGGCCGTATCGCGCGAGACGATACGGGCGGTCAGTGCCCGTGCAGCGCCAAGGTCGCCGCTTGCCAGTGCCGCCGCAATTGGGGCGATGTGTTGATCGAGGCTGCGCGCGCCAAGCGCGGCATAGAGCGCGACTGCGTGCACCGACCAGCCCAGCCATGGATGCCATCGGCTTGCGGCATCGGCCAGCAACGCAATCAGCGCGGCCGGCACCAGCACCATCAATGACCAAGCAGCAATGCCGGTGATGCGCTGGCGCCATGCTGGTGTCGTTAATGGGGAACGATTGAGGTGGCGTTCGAGCGCGCTGGCAAGCTTGCCGAAGCCAACGAGCGGATGCCAGCGCTTCGGTTCGCCGAGCCACTGGTCCAGCAATACGCCAGCCAGCGCCGCGGCCGCGCACGCCGGCCAGGACAACATCAGCATGCGGGATCAGGGCCCTTGACCGCGACGGGGATGCCCGCCACCAGCAGCCGTACGCAATCCGCGGCGGCAGCGAGCTTCTGGTTGAGGCGCCCCAGTTCATCGACGTAGAAGCGCGTGATCGCGCCCATTGGCACCACGCCGAAGCCGATCTCGTTCGAGACCAGGATCACGTGGCCGGGCAGCGTGGGCAGCGCGTTGAGCAGCGATTCGATCTCTTCGGCGAAGATATCGGGCGGTGTGATCACGCCGTGCTCGGGATAGGCGCGGTCTTTCGGGAACAGCAGGTTGTTCATCCACAGCGTGACGCAATCCACCAGGATGCATCCGTCGTGGCGCGCGTGCGCGTAGAGCGCATCGGCCAGGCGCTCCGGTTCTTCGACGAGATGCCAGTCGGCCGGCCGGCGCGCACGGTGCAGCGCGATGCGCACTTCGAGCTCTTCATCGGTCTGGTCCGGATCCTGGCGCGCGGTGGCGATGTAGGTGACCGGTCCACCCTTGATGGTCGCGTGGTCGGTCGCCAGTTGCTCGGCGTAATGACTCTTGCCGGAGCGCGCGCCGCCCAGCACCAGCGTGAGCTGGCGCGCACCATGGCCGTTCGCGGCCCGGCGGGGCTCCGCGGCCGTGGCAGGCGCGGTATCGGTGGCCGGTGTTTCCATCCGGGTATTGTAGCGGTCGCATCCGATAGCCGCACGACGGGTGCGATAATTGGCCGCTATGCAATGTGATTCTTCTGAAACTTCGCGCACGGACGGCGCGGGTGCCTTGCGCGGCACGCTGATGGTGCAAGGCACGACTTCCGACGCCGGCAAAAGCACGGTCGTGGCGGGCCTGTGCCGCGTATTGGTCCGTGCCGGCACGCGCGTGGCGCCGTTCAAGCCGCAGAACATGGCGCTGAACAGCGCGGTGACCGCCGATGGCGGCGAGATCGGCCGTGCGCAGGCTCTGCAGGCGCAGGCGGCACGGGTCGAGCCGCACACCGACATGAACCCCGTGCTGCTCAAGCCGAGCAGCGACACCGGCGCGCAGATCATCATCCACGGCAAGGCCAGGCTGGACCTCGACGCGCGCGCCTATCACGCGTACAAGCCAGTGGCCATGAAGGCGGTGCTCGCGTCGCATGAGCGACTGGCGCAGGCCTACGACGTGGTGGTCGTGGAAGGCGCGGGCAGTCCGGCTGAGATCAACCTGCGCGACCGCGATATCGCCAACATGGGGTTCGCCGAGCGCGTCGATTGCCCGGTCGTGCTGGTGGCCGACATCGATCGCGGCGGCGTGTTCGCCCATCTGGTGGGCACGCTGGACTGCCTGTCGGACAGCGAGCGCGCACGCGTGACCGGCTTCATCATCAACCGCTTCCGCGGTGACATCAGCCTGCTGCAGCCGGGGCTCGACTGGCTGGAGGCGCGTACCGGCAAGCCGGTGTTCGGCGTGTTGCCGTACCTGCATGGCCTGCATCTGGACGCGGAAGACGCCATCGTCGGCGCGCAATCGGCCAAGCAGGGCGCCCCTGACACACTGCTGCGCGTGATCGTGCCGGTGCTGCCGCGCATCTCGAACCACACGGATTTCGATGCGCTGCGCGCGCACCCGCAGGTGGACCTGCGCTTTATCGGGCCCGGCATGCCCGTGCCGCCGGCGGACCTGGTGATCCTGCCCGGCAGCAAGAGCGTTCGGGCCGACCTGGATTTCCTGCACACCAATGGCTGGGAGCCGGCGCTGCGGCGGCATCTGCGCTATGGCGGCAAGGTCATCGGCATCTGCGGCGGCATGCAGATGCTGGGCCGGCAGATCCATGATCCGGCGGGTCATGAGGGGCCGGCTGGCAGCAGTGCCGGTTTCGGCTGGCTCGACTATGAAACGACGCTGGCGCCGCACAAGCAGCTGCGCCGAGTCAGCGGTCGGCTTGCGGACGGGGAAGCTACAGTCAGTGGCTACGAAATCCACATGGGCATCAGCGCTGGCGCGGGGCTGGAGCGCCCGGCGTTGTGGCTGGACGATGACGAGGGCATGCGTCGTGCGGACGGCGCCTGTTCAGAGGACGGCCAAGTGCTGGCGACCTACGTGCATGGCCTGTTCGATGAGCCGGCGGCATGCCAGGCGCTGCTGCGCTGGGCCGGACTCGACGGGGCACAGGGGATCGACCTGGCGGCACTGCGCGAGGCATCGATCGAACGGCTGGCCGATACGCTCGCCAGCCATCTGGATCTTGGTGCCATGTTTGCGCCGCTGCGCAGCTAGCGCGCGGTCGGCGCGAGGCGCGCGAGCAGTGCGGGCACGTCAGGCCACGACACCCGCCGGACAGTCACGATGATGTCCGTCCCCGGAAACGGGTCCTCGAAGCTCTCGGATTCCTGCCCGCCAAGGCGCCGGTAGAACTCGCGCGCCTGCGTGTTGCCTTCCAGCACGTACAGGAACAGCGGTCGGCCCGGCCAGCCTGTTGCCACGCGCTCCGTGCAGTGCGCCAGCAGGCGCTTGCCTAGTCCGTAGCCGTGGAAAGCCGGCAGCACATGCAGGTTGTCGAGGTAGATGCCATAGGCGGGTTCTGCATCGGGCATCAGGCACGCGAAGCCTGCGGGCTCGCCGTCCACGCAGGCCAGCGTCACTTCGAGCGGTGCTTCCGCACCTTCGCACAGGCGCGCATGCCAGGCCGCACGGCGCTCCGCCGGAGCGGTTTGCAGGAGATAGGCATCGGGCAACAGGTCCGCGTAAGTGTGTCGCCAGCTTTCGGCGTGCATGGCGGCAACGAGTTCGGCGTCGGCGGCTGTGGCGGACGTCAGGGTGACGAGGGGCATGGGTGAAGAATGTCAGGGGCAGGGCGCCATTCTGCCGTATTGCCGCGGCTGCATGCGGGCGGCCCGTACCCTGATAGAATTGCGAATCTTTCCCATTTGCATTGTCTGGCCTGGCGCTTGCGCCTGTTCCGCCGGCTCCCACAATCCCTTCTGTCGCCCATGGTCACCGGCCGCCTACGCGTCGTCATCGTCAAGCTGCACCTGTATATCGGGCTGATTTTCGGCCTGTTGTTCGTCCTGATGGGGCTGACCGGCACCACCATTGCCTGGCGCGACGAGCTCGATGCATGGCTGAACCCTGACCTGCTGGTCGCATCGGCGCCCGTGCCGATGCCGGTGTCCTCCGACACCGTGCAGGCCGTCACCGAGCGCCTGTCGGGCCCCGCCTATGGCCGGCCGAACATGCTGATGCTGCCGGTCGAGGAGCACGGCGTCTTTGTCGCGTGGTATCCGGTCAAGGGCCCCGACGGCGTCGTGCCCGGGCGCTCGCGCCAGGTCATGGTCGATCCGGTCACGTTCGAGGTGAAAGGCGAGCGGGTGTGGGGCGAGTTTGGTCTGTCGCGCCAGTTACTGCTGCCGACGCTGTTCCACCTGCACCGCTACCTGCTCAGCGGAGAAACCGGCAAGACCATCACCGGTGTGACCGGCATGATGCTGCTGATCATGGTGCTGCTCGGCATCGTGGCATGGTGGCCGAAGCTGCGGCCGCGCTCGGTGTTCCAGGCGTTCCGCATCACGCACGGCGGCTCGTGGTCGCGGTTTACCTATACGCTGCACCGTGCGGGCGGCATCTTTGCCGCGCCGGTGTTGGCGACCATCGCTTTCTCGGGTTGGTACCTGAACCTGCCGAAGTGGGTGACGCCCATCGTTTCCAGCGTGATGACGGTGACGCCGCCGGCCAAGCATGCATCGGCGCCCGCCGAGCCAGGCGCGCGGCCGCTCGGCGCCGCGCAGATCATGGCGACCGCCCAGACCGAATATCCCGACGCCACGGTGACCCGCATCAGTTTTCCGCGCAAGGCGGGCGATGCCTATGAAGTACGCCTGCGCCAGCCCGGCGAAGTGCGCAAGGACAGCGGCGCCACGCGGCTGTGGCTCGATGCCTATACGGGCAGGCGGCTTGGCGCGCGCGACCCGGCCGATGCGCCGGCCGGCGACACGTTCCTGAACTGGCTGTTCCCCTTGCACACGGGCGAGGCCTTCGGCGTTCCGGGCCGCATCTTCATCACGGTTTTCGGCCTGGCGCCACTGACGTTCGCGATCACGGGCGTGCTGATCTGGTTGAAGCGCCGACGCGGACACCGGCGCCACGTAACCAAGGTCCGCCAGCGGGCCGGCATCCGCAGCACCGAAAAGGCCGAGGCCTGAAATGCAAAGAGCAAGCCGAAAGGCTTGCTCTTTTTGTCTGGGCGAAGCGGCCGCGGGCCGCCGGGCTCAGATTTCGAGGTTGTCGATGAGGCGGGTGGCGCCCAGCTTGGCCGCAGTCAGCACTACCAGCGGCTCGCCGGCTGCGAATTCCTCCGGCGTCGGCGCCTGCAGGTTGTTGCGCTTGCGAATCGATACGTAGTCGGGCTTCCAGCCGCGCTGTGCCAGCGTGGCGCACGCGTCGGCCTCGACGGTGGCCAGCTGGGTGGCCGCGCGGTCGCTGCCCAGCACCGTGTCGCGCACGTCGTGCAGCGTGCGGTAAAGCATGGGCGCCTCGGCGCGCTCGGCTTCGGTGAGATAGCGGTTGCGCGACGACAGTGCCAGGCCGTCCTCGGCGCGCACGGTCTCGGCGGGCACGATCTCGATCGGCAGCGCGAACTGGTGGACCATGCGGCGCACGATCATGAGCTGCTGGTAGTCCTTCTTGCCGAACACCGCCACGCGCGGCTGCGCGGCCGTGAACAACTTCATCACCACCGTGCAGACGCCCTTGAAGAAGCCCGGCCGGAACTCGCCTTCCAGGATATCGCCGAGATCATGCGGAGGATCGATGCGGTATTCCTGCGGCTCCGGGTACATGTCGCGCTCGGTCGGGGCGAACAGCACGTACACACCCTCGCTCTGCAGCTTTTCGATGTCGTCCTGCAGCGTGCGTGGATACTTGTCGAAATCCTCGTTCGGGCCGAACTGCAGGCGGTTGACGAAGATGGACGCCACCACCGGATCGCCGTGCTGGCGCGCCAGCCGCATCAGCGACAGGTGGCCTTCGTGCAGGTTGCCCATGGTCGGGACAAACGCGACCCGGTTTTGCCCGCGCAACTGGTCACGCAGCTCTTGGATGGAGGAAATGACTT
Organism: Cupriavidus numazuensis; assembly: GCF_905397435.1. GTDB lineage: Bacteria > Pseudomonadota > Gammaproteobacteria > Burkholderiales > Burkholderiaceae > Cupriavidus > Cupriavidus numazuensis. The sequence continues at coordinate 52,383 of NZ_CAJPVI010000020.1, read as the reverse complement.
TCATGAACTTGGTGTGCTGTCGTGGTATGGGTGACCCTGGCGCCTTCTGGCGGGCGCATCGACAAGTCTCGGCGGGCCCTGTCGGGCCTCTTCGCGGTTGTCGGCGGATTGTAGAACATGTGGCCCCGGGGTGGGCGGGCGCAATGGGGAGGTCAGGCAGGGGTGTACGCCAATCGCACATAAATTGGCGCGAACGGCTCGGCCTGCGTGATCTCCACGAGCGACTCGCGCGACAACTCCAGCATGGCGATGAAGTTCACGACCACCACGGGCACGCCCTTGCCGGAACGGATCGCGTCGTCGAACAGCTCGGTGAATTCCATGAAGCGCGCGTGCTGCAGCCGGCGCAGGATCTGGCTCATGTGCTCGCGCACAGAAAGCTCTTCACGCGAGATCTTGTGGTGCTGGTTGAGCTTGGCGCGCTTGAGTACGTCGGCCCAGGCCGACTGCAGGTCGACCGTCTCCACGTCCGGAAAGCGCGGCGCCAGGCTCTGCTCGATATAGACCTGCGAGCGCAGGAAATCGCGGCCGAGCTGCGGCACGGTGTCCAGGCGCTGCGCGGCCAGCTTCATCTGCTCGTATTCAAGCAGGCGGCGCACCAGCTCGGCGCGCGGATCTTCGGCGTCCTCGTCGCTGTCGGCTTTCTTGACCGGCAGCAGCATGCGCGACTTGATCTCGATGAGCATTGCCGCCATCAGCAGGTATTCCGCCGCCAGTTCCAGGTTGGTCTTGCGGATCTGCTCGATATACGACAGGTACTGCCGCGTGACCTGCGACATCGGGATGTCGAGGACGTTGAAGTTCTGCTTGCGGATCAGGTACAGCAGCAGGTCCAGCGGGCCTTCGAACGCTTCCAGGAAGATTTCGAGGGCATCGGGCGGGATGTACAGGTCCTGCGGCAGCTTGAACAGCGGCTCGCCATACAGGCGTGCGAACGCCATGCCGTCGACCACGTCGGCCGGGCCGCCCTGGGCGGCTGACGCGGCCTGCGGCGCGGGCAATTCCACGGCAAGCAACTTGTCCTGATCGCTCTGGTTCATGGATGGCGTGCGGTATCCGGCACGTCAGCGCAGATCAGTTGTCCTGCGAGTAGACGTAAGGCTTTTGCGCCACACGCGACGACTGGGCACGTGCGCGCTCTTCGAGGTCGATCGGTTCCTTGTCCCACAGCAGGGCGCGGCCTTCGCGCTGCTCGGTCTCGAGTGCGGGACGTTCCTGCTTGAGGGACTTCAGGAACTGGGTGATTTCCGATTCGTACATGGCCATGGTGGGATTCTGGTAATGCGCCGCGAGGCGGCTTAAAGGTACGGTGCGGCAGGATTTTACAGTATCCGGCCCCTGCAACGCTCCCTTCCGGGGCCGCCGGATGCGACGCAGCCCGCACGCGGGCGCATGTTGTCGCAGGTCATGGTTCCGGCCTTAGGCGGGGGTGTGGTCAAATACCCACTTTGCGTGCCGCCGGCACGCGCCATCCCGCCCGGCGGAGCAATTGCAGCGAATGAGGACCGAAAGGACCGACTCGGCCCGCTTGGCGGCCAACCCTGACAGGAAAGTCCGCCCGGATGCGCGGCCTTGGACGCCCGCGCGCCTGCGCAGGCTGTTCCTGTCCGCGCTTGCCGCCGTTTGGCTGCTGCCGGCACAGGCAGGCTACAAGGTGGAGGTCGAGGCGCCCAAGACACTGCGCGAGATACTGGAAAACCACCTGGACCTGTCCCGCTACAAGGACCGCACCGACCTGTCGCCCGACCAGTTCGCCTACATGGTGGAAACCGTGGGCGACCAGGTGCGCCAGTTTGCCTCGACCGAAGGGTATTTCGATCCCGTTACCACCGCGCGCGTGGAGGGCGAGGGCGACAAGCGCGTCGTCCATGTCACGGTCGATCCCGGCGCGCGCACCATCATCCGTAACGTCGACATCAAGGTGGACGGACCGGCGGCCACGCGCTCGCCCGAGCAGGTGGCCGAGGTGCAGAAGAAGTGGGGCCTGCCGGTGGGCGACCCGTTCCGGCAGGAGGACTGGGACAAGGCCAAGGAAGAGGCGCTGGTGACGCTGCAGAGCCGCAGCTACTTTGGCGCGCGGCTGGCCCAGTCGCAGGCGCGTATCGAGCCTGACGAACTGCGCGCGGACCTGTCGGCGCGCTATGACAGCGGCCCGGCCTACCTGCTGGGGCCGCTGCGCGTCAGTGGCACGCGCCGCTATCCCGAGCAGATCATCTACAACGTCAATCCGCTCAACGAAGGCGAGCCTTACCGCGTGGAACGGCTGCTGGAACTGCAGCGGGCGCTCCAGAACCAGCCTTATTTCTCGAACGTGCAGGTCGACCTCGTGACGCCCGAAGGCGCGGCGGCCAATCCCCCCGACGGCGTGGTGACCGCGCCCGTGTCGGTGAAGGTGCGGGAGTATCCCGAGCACCGGCTCAACAGCGGTGTGGGTTTCACCACCGATACCGGTGCGCAGGTCGAAGGGCGCTATTCGTACTACAACCTGTTCAACCGTGCGTGGGTATTTGATTCGCAGGCCCGCATCGAACAGAAGCGTTCCTACCTGTTCGCGGAAACGGCCATGCCGCCGGACCGCAGTACCTTCCGCAACAGTGTGTACGGCAGCTACGAGCGCACCATCGACCTCGAGAACACCGACACCACGAGCTGGCGTGCGGGCCTGAAGCGCTCGCGCTCGCGCGAGAAGTACGACATCACGATGTCGCTGGACTTCTACTACGACAACCTGCTGCCCGAGGGCCAGCAGGCGCAGATCAGCAAGGCGCTGGTGCCGGCCTTCGCCTGGACGCGGCGCGATGTCGATAACCCCGTGTTCCCGCGCCGCGGCAATGTCATCAGCACCCAGCTCGGCGTGGCGGCCAAGGGCCTGCTCAGCGACGCCACGTTCTTCCGCATGTACGGGCGCATCCGCCAGTACGTGCCGGTTGGCAACCGCGACCTGTTCGTCGCGCGGCTGGAACTGGGCGCCAACATGACGACGGCCGATTCCAGCAAGATCCCGGCCACGCTGCGCTTCCGCGCGGGTGGTACCGACTCCATTCGCGGCTACAGCTACCAGTCGATCGGCACGCCGAGCGGCTCGAGCGTGCTGCCGGCGAAGTACCTCGCCACCGGCGGACTGGAATACCAGTACTGGTTCAAGCCCGACTGGGGCATGGCGGTGTTCTGGGACGCCGGCACGGCAGCCGATGCGCTCAATGACATCAAGATCTACAACGGCGTGGGTCTCGGCGCGCGCTGGCGCAGCCCGGTCGGGCCGGTGCAGCTCGACATAGGCTATGGCGTCCAGCAAAAGCAGTTCCGTCCGCATATCTCGCTCGGGGTGGCGTTCTGATGAGCCTGGTCGACATGCCATCCGTACCGGGCCGGGGCGGCGACGCGCCGCCGCCTGACTCCCCGACGCCAACCCCACCGCCGCCGCGCCGCCGGCGACTCTGGCGCGTGCTTGCCTGGATCGCCGCCTTGCTGGTGGCGCTGCTGGTCGCGCTGGCCGCTGCCGGCGTGCTGGCGCTGCGCTCGGAAACGGGCACGCGGCACCTGTGGACGCTGGCCACCCGGCTGTCGGCGGGCATGCTCTCGGGCAAGTTCGAAGGCGGCACGGTGTTTCAGGGCTTGCGGCTGCGCGACGTGGTGTTCGCGAGCGGCGAGACGCGCGTGACCATCGACCGTGTCGACAGCAGCTGGGATATGGCGTGGTCGCCGCGGCGCTGGCATGTGGCGTGGCTGCGCATCGGCAAGGTGGACGTGCAGCTCGGGCCGTCGGAGCCCAGTACGACGCCGGCAAAGATGCCGACCTCGCTCGAATTGCCACTGGCGATCGACATCGACGCGCTCACGATGGAGCGGCTGGCCCTGCGCACGAACCCGGTTCCCACTACGGAACCAATGATCTTTTCCGGGCTAGCGGGGGCCTTGCATTCCGATGGGCAGCGGCACCGCCTGACGATCGACCGGCTCGAGACGCCGTATGGCAAGCTTGCCGCCAACGCGCAGATCGCCGCGCAGGCGCCGTTCGCACTAAACGCCGAGGCGCTGCTCGAGGCGAGCTGGCAGAAGGAAGCCTTCACCATCAGTGCCAGCGCGCAGGGCTCGCTGGACACCTTGCGCGCCGAGCTGGAGGCCACCGGCGAGCGCATCCGCGCGCGGGCGAACGCCGATGTGACGCCGTTCGGCAAGGTACCGTTCACGCACCTGCTCGTCGACGGGGAGCGCATCAATCCGCGCCTGTTCAGCCCGTCGGCGCCGCAGGCGAACCTGACCATCCACGCCGACCTGCGTCCGGTAGACGAAGCCGGTGCGCCGGCGAAGCCGGCCGCTGCGTCGGCGCCACCACCGGCACCCGCACCCGCACCGGCATCCGCATCGGCACCCGCATCGACGCCGGCTTCCGCCGTGACCGCGCCTGCATCCGCCGCCGCGCCGCTCACCGTCGCCGGCGACATCGTGGTGCGCAATCTCGAACCGGGCCTGGTCGATGCCGGCAAGTTGCCGCTGCAGTCCGTGCAGGCGCACGTGCAGCTCAATGAGAAGACACAGACCCTGCGCGATCTGCGTATTGCGCTGTCCGGCAAGGCCGAGATCACCGGCAGCGGCACGCTGCAGGATGGCCGCGGTGCGTTCGACCTGGACGTGCACCGGCTCAACCCGGCCGCGCTGTACGGTTCGCTGACCGAGGCCAGCCTGTCCGGTCCGCTGGCCGTGCGCCTGGAACCCGGCCGCCAGAGTGTGGCGCTGGACCTGGCCGGTGGCGAACTCAAGCTGTTTGCCGATGCCAGCATGGACGAGAAAACGCTGACCCTGTCGGCATTGCGCGCGACGCTCGGGGCGGGAACCCTCACCGCCGACGGCAAGCTCGGTCTCAAGGATGAGCAGGCGTTCGAGTTCAAGGGCAGGCTGGCCGCGTTCGACCCGGCGCGGCTTGCCAAGGTTGCCAGCGGCCGCATCAATGCCGACTTCAGCACGACCGGCACGCTGGCGAAGGAAATCCGTGCAGCTGTGGATTTCACCGTGCGCGAGAGTGAGTACGCGGGCCTGCCGATGACCGGCTCCGGCAAGATCCGCCTGGCCGGCGAGCGGTTGCTGCCAAGCGAGGCCTCGCTCAGCATGGCCGGCAACCAGGTCGATCTGCGCGGCAGTTTCGGCGCGCGCGGGGACCGCCTGCACGTGGCCGTGGATGCGCCCCAGCTCGATCGGCTGAAGTTCGGCGTGGCGGGCAAGCTCAAGCTTGACGCCGACGTAAGCGGGACGATCAAGCGGCCCGAGGTCGTCGGCGACTACAGCGCGCAGGCGCTGACTGTCGGCCCGCATAGCGTGGCCACGGCCAGCGGCCATGCCGAAGTACGTGGCGGCCTCGAGGGCACGCTGTCCGTGCAGCTCGCGGCGCGCGGCTACAAGGGGCCGCAGGCCACCCTCAGCACGCTCGACGCCACGCTGAACGGCACGCAGGCCAGCCATACGTTCGATGCCAAGGCTGAAGGCACGCTGCACCAGCGGCCGCTGCACGTGGCACTGTCCGGGCAGGGCGCCTGGAAGGGGCCGAAGGACGGTTGGCAAGGCACCATCCGCACGTTCGAGGAACGCAGCACGGTCAACCTGCGGCTGGCCGCGCCGGCACAGCTGACCGTGGCCGACCAGCGCTTGCAGCTGGGTGCCACGCGCTTGCTGTTCGATCGCGCCGTGCTGCAGATCGACAGCCTGAACTGGGACCATGGCCGCATCCGCACGCAAGGCAACCTGGACGGCCTGCAGGTCGGCCACGTGCTCGAACTCGTCGAGACCCTGACTGGTGAAAAACCGCCGCTCCGATCCGACCTGGTCATCGATGGCCGCTGGAACCTGACGCTCGCGGAGACGGCCGCAGGGTTTGCCGAGATCCGGCGCCGCAGCGGCGATGCCTCGGTCAACGCGGGACGCGGCTTCACATCGCTGGGACTCGGCGAGACGTCGCTGCGCGCCGATATCGCGGGCAATCGCATCACGCTGCGTGGCGGGACGGTGGCCGATCGCATCGGCAAGGTGGCGGTCGATGTATCGGCCGGCCTGGTGCCGGATCAGGGCCTGGTCAGCGTTGGGCCGGCCTCCACACTGGGCGGATCGGTGCAAGTCGATGTGCCGCGGCTCAAATCGCTGGAATCGCTGAGCGGACCGCAGTACGCGTTCGAAGGCAAGCTGGCGGCCGCGCTGAAGCTGTCCGGCACGGTGAGCGCGCCGGTACTGACCGGCACCGTCGACGGCGATGGCATCGCGCTGACGATGTACGACCTCGGCATCCGCCTCACGGATGGCATCGTGCGCATCGTGCTCGACCAGAACACCGTGGAGCTGAAGCAGGTGGAATTCCGTGGCGGCGACGGCAAGGTCACCGCGACTGGCAACGTCAAGCTGGGCGAGTCCGATCCGAACCTGACGGCCAGGATCATCGCCGACAAGCTGCAGTTGTTCGCGAGCCCCGAACGCACGCTGATCCTGTCCGGCGATGCGACCATCGGCAACGAAAATCGCCAGATGGTGATCCGCGGCAAGTTCCGCGTCGACCGCGGCCTGTTCGACTTGCCCAAGGCCGGCGCGCCGGTGCTCGGCGACGACGTCGTGGTGGTGCGCCGCAAGGACCAGCGCGAACTGAAGACGGCGGCCACGCCGGCACCCGAGACAAAGCCCGCAAGCAAATTCAGTCCGCTGATCGAAATCACTGCGGATCTCGGCAACGACTTCCGCTTCCGCGGCGCCGGGGCCGACCTTGAGCTGGCCGGGCAGATGACCGTGCGCAGCGAGCCGCTCGCGCCGATGCGGGCCACGGGCACCGTGCGCGTGACCGAGGGCACCTACGAAGCCTTTGGCCGCAAACTGAACATCGAACGCGGTACCATCAACTTCAATGGTCCGATCGACAATCCGAACATGTACATCCGCGCAATGCGGCGCGGGCAGGAAGTGGAAGCCGGCGTGGAAGTGACCGGCACGGTGCGGCTGCCGCGCGTGCGGCTGGTATCCGAGCCCAATGTGCCGGAAGAAGACAAGCTGTCATGGCTGATGTTCGGCTACGGGGCGGAAAGCGCCGCGGCGGGCCAGCAGAAGCAGCTTGGCGGCGCGGCACTCGGCGGCGCCGCGCTCGGCATGATCGGCGGCAAGGCGGGGAAGGGCGTCGTGCAGCATTTCGGCCTCGACGAGTTTTCCATCGGCCCTTCCACCGCAGGCCTGAACGACCAGCAGGTCGTCAGCGTGGGCAAGGCGGTGACCGACAAGCTTTCGGTGGGCTACGAGCAGAGCCTGACGTCGGCGTCCAACGTGGTCAAGCTGACCTGGGCGTTTTCGCGGCGCTGGTCGCTGATCGCCAAGGGCGGCTCCATCAATGGCCTGTCGGTCTTGTTCAACCGCCGCTTCGACAACTGGGGCGTCCTGTTTTCGGGCGCCTCGAACCGCAGCAGTGCCAGAAGGAGCCAGGACGATGGCAATCCCGAATCCGATATCGAAAGCGCGGTGCAGGCCGCGTCTGCCGCTGTCGCAGAGCCAGTCAAGCGCTGACCGCTTTGACCGTTTCCCATTCCCTCACGCGTCGCCGCGACGCCTTGCCGCCATGGGACTGTTTGCTTCCTTGCTTGCCTTGTTCGGCTGCGACCAGCAGAAGGTCGACGAGGCCATGAAAAAGGCCGGCGACACCGCGCGCGCGACGTGGAATTCGGTCAAGCCTGACAGCCAGCTGTTCAAGGGCATCGAGCCGGGGCAGTCGACGGAGGAGGACGTGCTGCGGCAGGCGGGCAAGCCGGATATCGTCTGGGAAGAAGAGAACGGCGCGCGGCGGCTGGAGTATCCGCGCGGGCCGGAAGGTGCGACGACGTGGATGGTGACGATCGGTGCGGATGGCAGGGTCATGCGCATCGAGCAGGTGCTGACTGCGGAGAACTTTGCGCGCGTGCGGCCTGGGATGAACCAGGATCAGGTCAGGCGTATGCTGGGCAAGCCGACCAAGGTCGAGAAATTCGCGCTGAAGAAGGAAGAGGTTTGGGGCTACCGGTGGTGGGAGTCGTCGCAGGAGAAGGCGTTCTTTAATGTGCACTTCAATCCTGAGGGGGTGGTGACGACGACGTCGCGCAGCGACGATCCTTCTCGCATGCAGGGCGGGTGATAGCTCCGAGACGATAAAGAAAAACGGCGGCTGCCTGGAGGGCGCCGCCGTTTTTTTCCTGCCGTGCAGGCAGATCAGCCGATCCGCATGCCGGGCACCGCACCGCTGTGCGGCTCCAGGATGTAGAGCCCCGGATTGGCCTTCTCATCAGCGGCCGAAGCAGCCAGCACCATCCCTTCGGATACGCCAAACTTCATCTTGCGCGGTGCCAGGTTGGCGACCACCACGGTCAGCTTGCCGACAAGCTGCTCCGGCGTGTAAGCGGACTGGATGCCGGAGAACACATTGCGCGTGCGGCCTTCGCCAAGGTCCAGCGTCAGCTGCAGCAGCTTGGTGGAGCCTTCGACCTTCTGGCATTCCACAATCTTGGCAACCCGCAGATCGATCTTCGCGAAGTCGTCGATCGTGATGGTGTCGGCGATCGGCTCGATCGAAGCGGCCGATGCCGCGCCGGCGGCGGGCGCCGTCGCCTGCAGCGATTCCCGGTTCGCGGCCAGCAGCGCATCGACCTGCTTGGCATCGACGCGCGTCATCAGGTGCTGGTACGCCTGCACCGGGCTGGCGGCCGACAGCTGCTTGTCGATGGCGCGCCAGTCCAGCGGCTCGACGTTGAGGAATCGCTCCACGCCGGCGGCCATGGTCGGCACCACCGGCTTCAGGTAGACCGTCAGCAAGCGGAAGGCTTCCAGCGACACCGAGCAGGCGGCGTGCAGCGCCGGGCGCTTGGCCTCGTCCTTGGCCAGTTCCCACGGTTTTTCGGTATCGACGAAGGCGTTGACGGCGTCGGTCAGTTCCATCACCTGGCGCAGTGCCTTGCTGTACTCGCGTGCTTCGTACAGTTGGGCGATCTGCGGGGCGGCTTCGCGCAGTTGCTTGAGCAGCGGGTGGGCCAGTGCGGCTTCATCGACCTTGCCTTCGAATCGCTTGACCAGGAAGCCCGCGGCGCGGCTCGCGATGTTCACGTACTTGCCGATCAGGTCGCTGTTGACGCGGGCGATGAAGTCGTCCAGGTTCAGGTCCAGGTCTTCCATGCTCGCGTTGAGCTTGGCGGCGAAGTAGTAGCGCAGCCATTCCGGGTTCATGCCGGTATCGATGTAGCTCTGCGCGGTAATGAAGGTGCCGCGCGATTTGCTCATCTTGGCGCCATCGACCGTCAGGAAGCCGTGAGCGAACACGTTGGTCGGCGTGCGGTAGCCCGAGAAGCGCAGCATGGCCGGCCAGAACAGCGTGTGGAAGTACAGGATGTCCTTGCCGATGAAGTGGTACTGCTCGGCCGTGGAGTGCGGGCCGACCCAGGCGTCGAAGTCGATGCCCTTCTTCTCGGCCAGGTTCTTGAAGCTCGCGTAGTAGCCGATCGGCGCGTCCAGCCACACATAGAAGTACTTGCCCGGCGCGCCCGGGATCTCGAAGCCGAAGTACGGCGCGTCGCGCGAGATGTCCCAGTCCGACAGCGTCGAGGCTTCGCCTTCGCCGCCAAGCCATTCCTGCATCTTGTTGGCCGCTTCGGGCTGGGCCAGGTCGGCCACCCACTCGCGCAGGAAGGTTTCGCAGCGCGGGTCGGACAGCTTGAAGAAAAAGTGCGTGGACGACTTGCGCACCGGCGTGGCGCCCGAGACGACCGAGTACGGGTTCTTCAGGTCGGTCGGCACGTAGGTGGTGCCGCAGACTTCACATGAGTCGCCGTACTGGTCCTTGGCGCCGCACTTCGGGCACTCGCCCTTGATGAAGCGGTCCGGCAGGAACATGTTCTTGACCGGGTCGTAGAACTGCTCGACCTCGCGTTCGGCGATCAGGTCGTCGGCCTTCAGGGCCAGGTAGATCTTTTCGCACAGCTCGCGGTTTTCCTCCGCGTCGGTGCTGTAGTAGTTGTCGAACGACACCAGGAAGCTGTCGAAATCGCGCTTGTGCTCGGTCCAGACGCGGTCGATCAGCTGCTTGGGCGTGATGCCTTCCTTCTCGGCGCGCAGCATGACCGGCGTGCCATGGGTGTCGTCGGCGCCGACGTAGTAAACCTCGTTGCCCATCATGCGCTGGAAGCGCACCCAGATGTCAGTCTGGATGTACTCCACCAGATGGCCGATATGGATCTGGCCGTTGGCATATGGCAGGGCAGATGTGACGAGGATACGACGTGCGGTCATAAAAAAGAGCCAGTGGGGGTGACGGGGAAGCGTTCGGACGGGCGGCTACGGCGGAGCCGGGCGCCAGGTGCGAAAGGGCTATTCTAGCAAGCACCGCGTCACAGGGCCGGCATTGTGCATGGCGAAATCCCGTGGATTGTCGAGTGCTCGCGTAGGCACTCGTTGTGTCGCGGCCAAAAAAAAGCGCCGGTCAGCGCCGGCGCAGCTTTCCACAACGGAAAAGGAGGAGAAATCAGGCACCGCCCGGGAGGTCAGCCACCTATCGCGAGCCAGCAACGGTGGCAAGCGGTACCTGTCTCTATGACTGGGTCATCCCTGAATTGGTTTCAAAAAAATTTCGACGCGGCGATTTTGTGTCCGTCCAGCCTCGGTAGCGTTGTCCGCGACAGGCTGGGTCTGGCCCCGGCCCTCGGCCGACAGGCGGTTCCGCGAGACGCCGCGATCACCCAGGTAGGCCGCCACGCTCTGGGCGCGCCGCTGCGACAGCTGCATGTTGTACTGCGCGTTGCCGGTGCTGTCGGTATGGCCCACGACGTTGGCGATCACGTCCTGGTGCTGGCCCAGCGTCTGGGCGACCTGGTCGAGCACCGAGCGGAACGACGGCTTGATCGTTGCGCTGTCGGTATCGAACGTGACCTGGCTCGGGATGTTGACCTTGAGCGAGCCGTCCGGCTGCTCGGTGATCTGGGTGCCGGTGCCGGCCGTGTCCTTGTTCAGCTTGCCGCGGATAGCGTTCCAGTTGTAACCCGTGGCACCGCCGACCGCGCCGCCCACGGCTGCGCCAACCAGTGTGCCGGTGGTGTTACCGCCGATCAGGTTGCCCAGCCCCGCGCCCACGGCAGCGCCCACGCCGGTCCCGACGGCCGTGTGGGTCTGTTGTTCGGTGGCGCAGCCGGCGGCCAGAAGCGTGGCCGCGGCGAGCGAGACGGTGGCGAACTTGAATTTCATGCTTTCTCCTTCTGAAGATCCCGTAGAAGTATTCTTGCCTGCTGCAACCTAGATGGTAACGCCGATAGTAACGCGCTGCGCACCCGGCGCCTGCCGACGCCGTGCATGCAGCGGGCAGGGCAGAGCCCCGTGCAGCACCGGGGCACTACAATATGGATATGGCGGCGCGAGCACAAGTGCAAGCTTGTGAGAGTTGTAAATGTCTGTAATCCCACAGAAAGTTCGCACAGCGCGCACCGCGAAAACCCATAAGGCACGCAAGGGTTTGCAGGCTGATTCGCGGACCTGATGGCCGCTGCTTCATACTTTGATACATTAGCCTGTCCCCACTATCTACAAACAAGCGGAGTTTGTCTTGAGCCTCAGCACTGAACAGGTCACGGAAGTCCTGCGCACGGTCATCGATCCCAATACGGGCAAAGATCTGGTGTCCACCCGCTCGGCCCGGAATATCCGGGTCGACGGCGGCGACGTGTCGCTCGAGGTGGAACTCGGCTACCCGGGCAAGAGCCAGTTCGAGCCGATTCGCAAGCTGGTTGTTGCTGCGGTGCGTCAACTGCCTGGCGTCAGCAATGTCAGCGTCAATATCAGCATGAAGATCGTCGCCCACGCAGTGCAGCGTGGCGTCAAGCTGCTGGCGGGCGTGAAGAATGTGATTGCCGTGGCGTCGGGCAAGGGCGGTGTGGGCAAGTCCACCACGGCGGTCAACCTGGCGCTGGCGCTGGCGGCCGAAGGCGCGCGCGTGGGCATGCTGGACGCCGACATCTACGGCCCGAGCCTGCCGATGATGCTGGGCATCGACGGCCGCCCCGAATCGTCCGACGGCCAGACCATGGAGCCGCTGGAAGGCCACGGCCTGCAGGCCAACTCGATCGGTTTCCTGATCGAGCAGGACAACCCCATGGTGTGGCGGGGCCCGATGGTGACGTCGGCGCTGGAACAACTGCTGCGCCAGACCAACTGGCATGACCTGGACTACCTGATCGTCGACATGCCGCCGGGCACCGGCGACATCCAGCTCACGCTGTCGCAGAAGGTGCCGGTCACGGGTGCCGTGATCGTCACCACGCCGCAGGATATCGCGCTGCTCGATGCCAAGAAGGGCCTGAAGATGTTCGAGAAGGTGGGGATTCCCATCCTGGGCATCGTCGAGAACATGGCGGTGTACTGCTGCCCGAACTGTGGCCACGTCGAACATATCTTCGGCCAGGGCGGCGGCGAAAAGATGTGCGCCGACTACGGCGTCGACCTGCTGGGCAGCCTGCCGCTGAACCTGTCGATCCGCGAGCAGGCGGACTCGGGCCGCCCGACGGTGGTAGCCGATCCCGACAGCCCGGTGGCGGAGCTGTATCGTGGCATCGCGCGCAAGGTCGCCATCAAGGTGGCCGACAAGGCTCGCGACATGACCAGCAAGTTCCCCAGCATCGTCGTGCAGAACACCTGAGGCCCTGCGCCATGGAAACGCCCACCCCGCAAGCCCGCCCCGCCGTCACCATGGCGGTGGTCATGCGCAGGGTGGCGCTGGCCAGCCGCTGGCAGCCCTGGAAATGGGAGCTCGAGGCGGTCTGGCCGGACCTGGGCGAATTCGGCACCGTGCCCATGTGCCTCGAACAGGACGAGCACGGCGCACGCTGGCTCTATCCGGGCTTCGAGGTCGTGCTGTTCCATGACCAGGGCGAAGGCTACTACCTCAATCTCACCTCGACGCAGCCCTGCTGGTTCGTGCACTGGCGCATGCAGGAAGATGTGCCCGCCGAAGCGGCGCGCCCGGTGCCTGTGACGGTCTCGCTGTCGTACAACGAGGCCGGCCGCTGGCTCGACGCCGGCGAAACCGTGGAAAACGTGCCGCTGACGCCCGACCAGCGTGACTGGCTGCAGGCCTACGTCGACCAGAACTACCGCCCCGAACCGAAGCAGCGCCGCCGGCCCGAGTCGTTCAAGGCGCCGGAGGATCGCGCGCGATACTGATACTGACGGCCGCCTGCCATGAGCGAATCGTCTTTCCTGTCACGCTGGTCGCGCCGCAAGGCCGCGGTGCGGGAAGGCGATGTCGTGCCGGACGAACCCGAGGCACCCGATCCGGCACTGCCTGCGCAGGTGCCGGACGCTGCCGTGCAGACACCGGCAACCGCGGCTGAAGTACCTGCCGAGTTGCCATCGTTGCCGACCATGGCCGACGTGGCCCTGCTACAGCCTGGCGATAACATCGCGCGCTTTGTCGCACGCGGCGTGGACGAGGGCGTCAAGCGCGCCGCGCTCAAGACTCTGTTTGCCGACCCGCACTTCAATGTGATGGACGGGCTCGATACCTATATCGACGACTACGGCAAGCCTGACCCGATTCCCCCCGACGTGCTGCGGCGCCTGCGGCAGTCGGAGGCGCTGGGATTATTCGACACCGAGGAAGCGACCGAAGCGACGGACGCCGCAGAACTGCCGGCGGCACAGGCAGCAGCCCTGCCGGATGCCGCCCCGGATGATGCCGACGACGCCGACACGTCCGGATCCGCCGCTCCGCCAGCGGAACCGGGGCCGGATAAACACGCGTAGCCCCGCGGCAACTGCCGCGCCTAGAATAGGACTCCCCATGAACTCCCGGCCTGCAGACCCTCGCAAGAAGGGCATCCGGGCCGGTCAGCCGCATTCGCCATGCCGACGCTGATTTGCAGTTGCAATGAGACCATGCCGCTTGACGGGGCGGCGCTGTCGCAAGCCCATGGTGGCCCGCTGAAGGTCCACCGCCTGCTGTGTCGCCGGGAGATCGGCGATTTCAAGGCGGCGCTCGACGGCACTGACGACGTGATCGTCGCCTGCACGCAGGAACGCCACCTGTTTGCCGAGGTGGCCGCACAGGCCGCGCGCGGCGACAACGGCCGCGCCGTGGTGGTCGCGCCGGTGCGCTTCGTCAATATCCGCGAGACTGGCGGCTGGTCGCAGGGCGCGAAGCGCGACCCGAAGACCGCCAACGCCAAGATTGCCGCGCTGCTGGCAGTCGCCGCGCTGCCTGAGCCGGACCCGGTCCCCGTGGTGGACTACCGCGCCGAAGGCGCCGTGCTCGTGATGGGCCCGGCCGATCGCGCGTTGCCGTGGGCCGAACGTCTGGCGGCGATGTCGTTGGAAGTCACCGTCCTGCTGTCGCACGGCGACACTCAGGTGGCATCGGCTGCCGCGCCGGCGGAGCGTGCGTGGCCAGTGCACAGCGGAACGCTACGCGCGCTATCCGGCTGGCTGGGCGCGTTCGAGGCCTCGTGGGAGACCGGCGCGGGCCGCGGCAACCCGATCGACCTCGACCTGTGCACGCGCTGCAATGCCTGCATCGAAGCCTGTCCCGAGCACGCGATCGACTTCAGTTACCAGATCGACATGGATCGCTGTCGTGCCCACCGCGATTGCGTGCGCGCCTGCGGCGCGGCGGCCGCGATCGATTTCGACAGGCCGGCGGCGGTTGCGGAGGGCCGCTTCGACCTGGTCTTCGACCTCAACGACACGCCCGCCTTCACCATGCACCAGCCGCCGCAGGGCTACCTGCACGCAGGCGGCGATGCACTGCGCCAGCGACAACAGGCGCTGGCCCTCACTCAGCTCGTGGGCGAGTTCGAGAAGCCGAAGTTCTTCCGCTACAAGGAAAATATCTGCGCCCACGGCCGCAACCAGACCACCGGCTGCACGGCCTGTATCGACATCTGTTCGACGCAGGCGATTCGCTCGCAATGGCATGACGGCAAGGGCCGCATCGAGGTCACGCCGAATCTCTGCATGGGCTGCGGGGCGTGTACCACGGTCTGCCCGAGCGGGGCGATCAGCTATGCGTATCCCGGCCCCGAGGTGCTGGGCACACGCCTGCGCACGCTGCTGTCGGCGTATCGCTCGGCAGGTGGCCGCGACGCCGTGGTGCTGCTGCATGGCGAAGAGACCGGCACGCCGGCCATCCTGGCGCTCGGCCGCGCCGCGCGTGCGGGACAGGCGCAGGGTGTGCCACCGAACGTGATGCCGGTGCCAGTGTTCCATCCGGCCGCGGCCGGGCTGGAGCTTTGGCTCGCGGCGCTGTGCTGGGGCGCGGCGCATGTGGCGATACTGCTGACCGGTGACGAGGCGCCACAGTACCGTACCGCCTTGCAGGAACAGATCGAGGTGGCGCGGACGCTGCTGTCAGGACTTGGCTACGAGGCCGGCGCGGTGTCGCTGGTCGAGGCAGCCGATGCCGCGTTGCTGGATGCCGGGCTTGCCGCGCTGCGGCCCGCCCGCCACGCCTTGCCACCCGCGCCGTTCGGTGCGGTGGCCGCCAAGCGCGAGATGCTCGACTTCGTGCTCGACCACCTCGTGCGGCATGCGCCCGTGCCGGCCGACACCGTGCCGCTGCCATCCGCCGCGCCGATCGGCGCAGTGGTCGTGGATACCGCAAGCTGCACCCTCTGCATGGCCTGCGTGGGCGCTTGCCCGACCCAGGCACTGCGCGACAACCCGGAGCGGCCGGTGCTGGGTTTCCTGGAGCGCAATTGTGTGCAGTGCGGCCTGTGCGAGAAGACCTGCCCGGAACATGCGATCACGCTGATGCCGCGCCTGCTGGCCGGCGAGGCTGCGCGGCGCACTGTCACGCTCAACGAGGCGCAGCCGTTCCACTGCGTGCGCTGCGCCAAGCCGTTCGGCACGGCGCAGATGGTGGAATCGATGCTGGTCCGGCTGGCCGGGCATCCCGCCTTTGCCGGCGCTGCCGCCGAGCGGCTGAAGATGTGCCCCGACTGCCGCGTGATCGACATGATGGAGCGTGATCCCGGTGCCATTAGCGGCGCCACGCTTCGATAAGCGTTTGGAGCCCCACCAAAAATTTCATCACGACATGACAGATTTTCAGCCCATCCAGCTCACAGCCGCGGCGCCCGCCGGCGACGCCGAGGACATTGCCCGCGCCGACCTGTACGGCCTGCTGGCCACGCTGTTCTACCGCGCGCCGGATGCGGCGCTGCTCCATCACATCGCCGCCAACCGCGCGCACGGCGATGATGCGGGCACGGTACTGGGCCGAGCCTGGAATATGTTGTGCGATGCGGCATCGACCACGAGCGAGGCTGAGGCGCAAGAGGAATACCAGGAACTGTTCCAGGGCGTCGGCCGCCAGGAAGTGTTCCTGTACGGCTCCTTCTACCTCACCGGTTTCCTGAACGAGCGCCCGCTGGTGGCGCTGCGCGACGACCTGGCCCGCTACGGGCTGGTCCGGCACGACGGTGTCAGCGAGACCGAAGACCACGTGGCCACGCTGTGCGAGGTGATGCGGTTCCTGGTTGCCGGCGAAGACGTGGGCGTTTCCAACCTTGGCGAGCAGCAGCGTTTTTATGCGCAGCACATGCAGCCATGGATCGCGAAATTGTGCGATGCACTAAGCGGGCATCCGCGAGCGCGCTTCTATCGCAGCGTTGCCGAACTGATGCAGGCCTTTGCGGACGTCGAGGCTGTGCAGCTCGAAATGCATTGATCGGATGGGTGGGCATGCCTCTCCGAAATAGGGATTAACCCGGTAACGGCATGGTCTTTCAGCTATCTTGCACCTAGAATATGCATAACAACGCATAACGGCTGAATCATCGGCAACGCAGTGCCGAACCGAGGAGTGCCCCACATGAAAGAGAAGCAACCCAGGGTCGCGCGCCGCACGTTTCTTGCGGGCGCTGGTGTTGTCGCTGCCGCCGCCGGCGCAGCGTCGCTGACGGCGCGGGGTCCGGCCGCGCCAGCCGGGATTGCCGCGATTCCCGAGCCTTCCGACGCACCGTCGGACAACAAGGGCTACCGCGTTTCCGAACACATTCGCAAGTACTACCGCACCACCCTCGTGTAAGCATGCGGGCGCGCCGGCAACGCGGCGCCGCCATTCCGCATGGGCTGAACAGCTGCTTTCCTCTGCTGAGGTGAGACATGATCTTGACCCGCAAACGCGCGGCGCAGGGCGCATCGACCCGACTCGCTGATGGCCTGGCACAGGCCAGTTCGACATCGGCACCAGGCCGGTTATCCACGCGACTTGCCGCAGGGCTGGCCGGCGCCATGCCGACCATGGACCGGCGCAGTTTCCTCAAGCGTTCCGGCATCGGTGTCGGGGTGGGCCTGGCCGCTTCGCAACTGACGCTGCTGCGCAAGGCCGACGCCGCCGACGACAAGACCGTCGCGGCCGCGGAAGGCAAGGGCGGCATCGTGGTGAAGCGTACCGTGTGCGGCCACTGCTCGGTCGGCTGCGCGGTCGATGCGGTGGTGCAGAACGGCGTGTGGGTGCGGCAGGAACCGGTGTTCGACTCGCCCATCAACATGGGCGCGCACTGTGCCAAGGGCGCCGCACTGCGCGAGCACGGCCATGGCGAGTACCGCCTGAAGTACCCGATGAAGCTGGTCAACGGCAAGTACCAGCGCATCGGCTGGGACCAGGCGCTCGACGAGATCACCGCGAAGATGAAGGAGATCCGCCAGCAGACCGGTCCCGATTCCCTGTTCTTCGTCGGCTCGTCCAAGCACAGCAACGAACAGGCTTACCTGATGCGCAAGTGGGTGTCGTTCTTCGGCACCAACAACACCGACCACCAGGCGCGCATCTGCCACTCGACGACCGTGGCCGGCGTGGCTAACACCTGGGGCTACGGGGCGATGACGAACTCGTACAACGATATGCAGAACGCCAAGGCGGCGCTGTATATCGGCTCCAATGCGGCCGAGGCGCACCCGGTGTCGATGCTGCACCTGCTGCATGCGAAGGAGAATGGCTGCAAGGTGATCGTGGTGGACCCGCGCTACACGCGCACCGCGGCCAAGTCCGACCACTATGTGCGCATCCGCTCGGGCACCGACATCGCCTTCCTGTTCGGGGTGCTCTACCACATCTTCCAGAACGGCTGGGAAGACCCGAAATACCTGCAGGACCGCGTCTACGGCATGGACAAGGTCAAGGCGGAAGTGCTGGCCAAGTGGACGCCGGACAAGGTCGAGGAAGTCTGCGGCGTGCCCGAGGCGCAGGTGAAGATGGTGGCCGAGATCATGGCCAAGAACCGGCCCAGCACGCTGGTCTGGTGCATGGGCCAGACGCAGCACACCATCGGCAATGCGATCGTGCGTGCGTCGTGCATCGTGCAGCTTGCGCTCGGCAACATCGGTGTGTCGGGCGGCGGCGCCAACATCTTCCGCGGCCACGACAACGTGCAGGGCGCCACCGATGTCGGCCCCAATCCCGACTCATTGCCGGGCTACTACGGCCTGGCTACGGGCGCGTGGAAGCATTATGCGGCGGTGTGGGGCGTGGACTACGAATGGATCAAGAAGCAGTTCGCCTCGCAGGCGATGATGGAGAAGTCCGGCACGACCGTGTCGCGCTGGATCGACATCGTCACCGAGAAGAACGAACTGATCGACCAGGACAATAACGTACGCGGCGTGTTCTTCTGGGGCCATGCCCCGAACTCGCAGACGCGCGGCCTGGAAATGAAGAAGGCGCTGGACAAGCTGGACCTGCTGGTCGTGATCGACCCATACCCGTCCGCGACTGCCGCCATGGCCAACATGCCGCCGGCGGAAGGCGAGAAGACCAACCCGAACCGCGCGGTCTACCTGCTACCGGCCTGCACGCAGTTCGAGACTTCGGGTTCCTGCACGGCCTCCAACCGGTCGTTGCAATGGCGCGAGAAGGTCATCGAGCCGCTGTTCGAGTCGATGCCCGACCAGACCATCATGCAGGCCTTTGCCGACAGGCTTGGCTTCGGCAAGGAGTTGTCGAAGAACCTCAAGCTGATCGAGGTCAAGCGTGCCGGACGGACCTGGATGGAGCCGGAGCCTGAGTCGATCCTGCGCGAGATCAACCGCAGCAACTGGACCATCGGCTACACCGGCCAGTCGCCGGAACGGCTCAAGGCCCATATGCGCAATATGCAGATGTTCGACGTGAAGACGTTGCGCTGCAGTGGCGGCAAGGACGCCGCGACCGGCTATGACCTGACCGGCGACTACTTCGGACTGCCATGGCCGTGCTATGGCAATCCGGAACTCAAGCACCCGGGCTCGCCGAACCTGTACGACACCAGCAAGCATGTGATGGATGGCGGCGGCAATTTCCGCGCGAACTTCGGCGTGGAGCGCGATGGCGTCAACCTGTTGGCCGAGGATGGTTCCTGCTCGAAGGGGGCCGAGATCACCACCGGCTATCCGGAGTTCGACCACGTGCTGCTCAAGAAGCTCGGCTGGTGGGACGACCTGACCGACGACGAGAAAAAGGCCGCCGAAGGCAAGAACTGGAAGACCGACCTGTCGGGCGGCATCCAGCGCGTGGTGCTCAAAGTCCATGGCTGCCATCCGTTCGGCAATGCCAAGGCGCGCGCCGTGGTGTGGAACTTCCCCGATCCGATTCCGCAGCACCGCGAGCCGCTGTATTCGACGCGGCCCGATATGGTCGCCAAGTACCCGACCCACGACGACAAGATGGCGTTCTGGCGCTTGCCCACGCTGTACAAGACCGTGCAGCAGCGCAACATCGAAAACAAGGTCTACGAGAAGTTCCCGATCATCCTGACCTCGGGCCGCCTCGTGGAGTACGAGGGCGGTGGCGAGGAAACGCGCTCCAACCCGTGGCTCGCCGAACTGCAGCAGGAGAACTTCGTCGAGATCAACCCGCGTGCGGCGTCCGACCGCGGCATCCGCAACGGCGACTTCTGCTGGGTGAAGACGCCGACGGGCGCACGCATCAAGGTGCGCGCGCTGGTGACCGAGCGCGTGGGGCCGGACACCGCCTTCATCCCGTTCCATTTCTCGGGCTGGTGGCAAGGCAAAGACCTGAAGGACTACTACCCGGACGGCGCGATGCCGATCGTGCGCGGGGAAGCCGTCAACACGGCCACCACGTACGGCTATGACTCGGTGACGATGATGCAGGAAACCAAGACCACGATCTGCCAGATCGAACGCTTTGCCTGAATGCACGACATTGATCGCAGGATGACACCATGGCCCGCATGAAATTTATCTGTGACGCCGAGCGCTGCATCGAATGCAACAGCTGCGTCACCGCCTGCAAGAACGAGCACGAGGTGCCATGGGGCGTGAACCGGCGCCGCGTGGTCACGGTCAACGACGGCATGGTCGGCGCCGAGAAGTCGATCTCGGTCGCCTGCATGCACTGCTCGGATGCGCCCTGCATGGCGGTCTGCCCGGTCGACTGCTTCTACCGCACCGAAGATGGCGTGGTGCTGCACGACAAGGACGTGTGCATCGGCTGCGGCTACTGCTCGTACGCGTGCCCGTTCGGCGCGCCGCAGTTCCCGTCCACCGGCACCTTCGGCGTGCGCGGCAAGATGGACAAGTGCACATTCTGCGCGGGCGGGCCGGAGAAGAACGGCTCGGAGGCCGAGTTCGAGAAATACGGCCGCAACCGCCTTGCCGAAGGCAAGCTGCCGCTGTGCGCGGAGATGTGCTCGACCAAGGCACTGCTCGGCGGCGACGGCGACGTGATTGCCGACATCCTGCGCAACCGCGTGATCAAGCGCGGCAAGGGCGGCGACGTGTTCGGCTGGGGCACCGCGTACGGCACGAAGGGTGGTGCGCAGCAGGCACCGGCCGCGCCCGCTGCACCTGCCGCTCCTGGTCCGGCCAACGGCAACGGGGGGCAACCATCATGACGCGCATCGCAATGATGGCCGTGCTGGCCGCGGCCGGCGTGCTGCTCGCGGCCTGTGGCGAAAAGGCACAGACCGCGACCGCCTCGCACAAGAAGTCCGATGCGGCCGCCTGGCAGGGTGCGCCGGATGATCCCTTCGTCGTCAAAGGCTGGACCGTGGGCGACAAGACGAGCTGGCAGAACCAGATCCGCCAGCGCAATCAGCTGCAGAACGAATACAACCGCACGCCGTGACTGCGCAGCAGGCAGGGCGGGGCGATCCGAAGGAGCGCGTATGAGGCCCACGCAGAATCTTTGCCGCTGGCTGGCCGCCGCGCTGGTCTGGCTGGCATTCGCGAGCAGTGCCGTGCTGGCGCAGGCACCCGCTTCGGCGCCGCCAGCCCCTGCGGCCGCCGCGGCCGCACAGCCGGCGGACGCCAACAACCCGGCCACGCATCCCGCGCAGCCGCTGGCTGGCATTGCCTCGGAGAACATCTTCAACGTGCCGCGCCGTGATATCGCCGGCGAAGCGAAGTCGCAGCAGGACCGCTCGGTGACGCAGCCGGGCAACAACGCGCCGGTCTGGCGCGAGATCAATTCCGACCAGGCCCACTACAGCAGCCTGCCGGCCAAGGAAGCCGGCGTGCTGATCCAGCGGACCGGCCAGAAATGGCGGCTGTTTCGCAATGGCGTGATCACCGTATGGGGTGGCTGGCTGCTGGTCGTCGTGCCGCTCGCGATCCTCGGCTTCTTCGCCTGGCGCGGCACGATTCCGCTGCGCGAGCCACGCACCGGCCGCATGATCGAGCGCTTCACGCCGATCGAACGCATCGTGCACTGGACCATGGCGATCTCGTTCGTGCTGCTCGGCGTGTCGGGCATCGTGATGCTGTTCGGCAAGCATTTCATGCTGCCGATCATGGGGCACACGCTGTTCGGCTGGCTGAGCTACCTGCTGAAGAACATCCACAACCTGGCGGGACCGGTGTTCACGTTGTCGATCATCGTCGCCTTCGTGATCTTCGTGCGCGACAACCTGCCCAGCCGCGATGACGCCCGCTGGATCACGAGCTTCGGCGGGCTGGCCAGCGGCAAGCATGTGCCGACCGGTCGGTTCAATTTCGGCGAAAAGATGTGGTTCTGGGGCGGGCTGGTGCTCTTTGGTCTGATCCTGTCCGCGTCGGGCTGGGTACTCGACATGATCGTGCCGGGACTCGACTACTACCGCGCCACCATGCAGATCGCCAACGTGATCCATGGCATTGCCGCCGTGCTGATGATCGCGATGTCGCTGGGCCATATCTACATGGGCACCATCGGCATGGAAGGCGCCTACCGTGCGATGCGCGACGGCTGGGTCGACGAGGCCTGGGCCAGGGAACATCACGAACTCTGGTACGACGACATCAAGTCCGGGAAGATCCCGGCCCAGCGCTCGGCAACGCCGGAACCGGGCACCGCCGGGCGGCGCAGCCCGGGCGAGGCCTGAATTGTTGTCGACACGCTTTCACGGATCACGACCATGAAACGCATACTGATGCTGATTGCCCTGGCCGCCGGCACGCAAGCCGCGCTGGCCAAGCTGCCGGCGCCGACTGACGCCCAGAAGGCCAAGGCGGAGGAAACGAAAGCGCGTACGGCGTGGGCCGACAAGGTTGCCGCGTTCCAGCTCTGCAAGGCTCAGGACAAGGTCGCGGCGCGGTACTACGGCGACATGAAGACCAGCGGCAAGGGCACGCATGAGCCGGTGCAGACAGCTGCCTGTGCCGACCCAGGGCCGTTCGTGCCGCCCGAGGCACCAGCCACCCCGGCCGCCGCAGCAGTACAATCGACCGCAAAGGCGCCTTAACCTGCGCCCCATCGCTTGCCGGACCGGCGTGGTGGGGCAAACCTGAGTAGCCCCCGACTCCGCCATCCATGCCACTGCGTCCCGAACTGACTCACGCAGCTGTTCCCCTGATCGAAGAGGTCGAAGTCGTCGACGAGCTCGGACGCGCACGTCCGGCCTACCTGCCCGGCGAGCGCCCGCTGACGGTCTATCTCGACAAGCGTGAACTGGTCACGCTGATGACCCTTGGCGGCGCGCCCGAGCACCTCGTGCTCGGCTACTTGCGCAACCAGCGGCTGGTGGAATCGATCGAGGACATTGCCGCCGTGCAGGTCGACTGGGAAACCGAATCCGCCGCCGTGACCACCCGGACCGGCGTTGACCGCATCGAGGAGCGCACCGCGCGCCGCGTGGTGACGACCGGTTGCGGACAGGGCACGGTGTTCGGCTCGTTGCTGGACGAAATCGACAATATCCAGCTGCCCGCCGGTGCCACGCTCGACCAGGACACCCTTTACGGCATCGTCGACACCATCCGCCTGCAGCAGTCGGTGTACAAGCAGGCCGGTTCGGTGCATGGCTGCGCGCTGTTCCGCGGCAGCGAGCTGCTGATGTTCGTCGAGGACGTGGGCCGCCACAACGCGGTGGATGCGATTGCCGGGCGCATGTGGCTGGAAGACATGCGCGGCGACGACAAGGTCTTCTACACCACCGGCCGTCTGACCTCCGAAATGGTGATCAAGGGGGCGCAGATGGGGATTCCGTTCCTGCTCTCGCGCTCGGGCGTGACGCAGATGGGCTACCAGATGGCGCAACGGGTCAATATGACGCTGTTTGCGAGGTGCACGGGCAAGCACTTCCTGCTCTACACGGGCAAGGAGCGCTTTCACCATCGCCTGCCCGAGGAAATTGTCGCCTGAGCGCCACTTCAATTGAGGCCGGTGTGGGTGCGGATTGGTTGTACAATTCGGCGCACTCTCGCTAAGCGTTTACCCTCCCGACTCTATGAGCATCAAATCCGACAAGTGGATCCGCCGCATGGCGGAACAGCACGGCATGATCGAGCCGTTCGAACCCGGCCAGGTGCGGGAGGCTGACGGGCGCAAGATCGTGTCGTACGGCACTTCGAGCTACGGCTACGACATCCGCTGCGCCGACGAATTCAAGATCTTCACCAATATCAACAGCACCATTGTCGACCCGAAGAACTTCGACGAGAAATCGTTCGTCGATTTCAAGGGTGACGTCTGCATCATCCCGCCGAACTCGTTCGCGCTGGCGCGCACGATGGAGTACTTCCGCATCCCGCGCAGCGTGCTGACCATTTGCCTGGGCAAGAGCACGTATGCGCGCTGCGGCATCATCGTCAACGTGACGCCGTTCGAGCCCGAGTGGGAAGGCTATGTGACGCTGGAGTTCTCCAATACCACGCCGTTGCCCGCCAAGATCTATGCCGGCGAAGGCTGCGCGCAGGTGCTGTTCTTCGAAAGCGACGAGGTCTGCGAGACCTCGTACGCCGACCGCGGCGGCAAGTACCAGGGCCAGCACGGTGTCACACTGCCGAAGACCTGAGCGCATTACAATGCCGGCGTTTGCCGGAACGGCCAGCTCGCGATAGACGCGCGGGCGCCAAGACCTGACGTGAGAGCCACATGTCGCCGTAGCAGGGGAACCCCTGCCGGCCATGTGGCTCAGTCCTTTATGTCCTGCTTTCCATCAAGGATGCCCGATGAAATTCCGCTTCCCCGTCATCATCATTGACGAAGACTTCCGCTCCGAGAACATCTCCGGCTCGGGTATCCGCGCGCTGGCCGAGGCGATCGAGAAAGAGGGAATGGAGGTCATGGGCCTGACCAGCTACGGCGACCTGACCTCGTTCGCGCAGCAGTCCAGCCGCGCTTCGACCTTTATCGTGTCGATCGATGACGACGAGTTCGTGACCGCCGATGACCGGCCCGAAGCAGCCGCCATCGAGAAGCTGCGCGCGTTCGTCAACGAAGTGCGCCGCCGCAACACCGACCTGCCGATCTTCCTGTACGGCGAGACCCGCACCTCGCGCCATATCCCGAACGATATCCTGCGCGAGCTGCACGGCTTCATCCACATGTTCGAGGACACCCCCGAATTCGTGGCACGCCACATCATCCGCGAAGCCAAGGTCTACCTCGACACGCTCGCGCCGCCGTTCTTCAAGGCGCTGATCGACTACGCGCAGGATTCGTCGTACTCGTGGCACTGCCCGGGCCACTCGGGTGGCGTGGCGTTCCTGAAGAGCCCGGTGGGCCAGGTGTTCCACCAGTTCTTCGGCGAGAACATGCTGCGCGCCGACGTCTGCAACGCGGTGGATGAACTCGGCCAGCTGCTGGACCACACCGGCCCGGTGGCCGCGTCCGAGCGCAATGCCGCGCGCATCTTCAACTCGGACCACATGTTCTTCGTGACCAACGGCACGTCGACATCGAACAAGATGGTGTGGCACGCCAACGTGGCGCCGGGCGACATCGTCGTGGTGGACCGCAACTGCCACAAGTCGATCCTGCACGCGATCATGATGACGGGCGCGATCCCGGTGTTCCTGATGCCGACGCGCAACCACTACGGCATCATCGGCCCGATCCCGAAGAGCGAGTTCGATCCGGAGACCATCCGCCGCAAGATCGCCAACCACCCGTTCGCGAGCAAGGCGAAGAACCAGAAGCCGCGCATCCTGACGATCACGCAGGGTACCTATGACGGCGTGCTGTACAACGCCGAGCAGATCAAGGAGATGCTGGCGTCGGAAATCGACACGCTGCATTTCGATGAAGCCTGGCTGCCGCACGCGGCGTTCCACGAGTTCTACCACAACATGCACGCGATCGGCCGCGACCGTCCGCGCAGCAAGGACGCGCTCGTGTTCGCCACGCAGTCCACGCACAAGCTGCTGGCCGGCCTGTCGCAGGCCTCGCAGATCCTCGTGCAGGACTCCGAGACGCGCAAGCTGGACCGCTACCGCTTCAACGAGGCGTACCTGATGCACACCTCGACCAGCCCGCAGTACTCGATCATCGCCTCGTGCGATGTCGCCGCGGCCATGATGGAAGCGCCGGGCGGCCCCGCGCTGGTGGAAGAAAGCATCCAGGAAGCGCTGGATTTCCGCCGCGCCATGCGCAAGGTCGAAGGCGACTTCGAGGCCGGCAACAACGGCGACTGGTGGTTCAAGGTCTGGGGCCCGGACACGCTGAACGACGAGGGCATGCCCGAGCGCGAACAGTGGATGCTCAAGGCCAACGAGCGCTGGCACGGCTTCGGCGACCTGGCCGATGGCTTCAACCTGCTCGACCCGATCAAGGCCACCATCATCACCCCGGGCCTGGACGTGGACGGCGAGTTCAGCGACCGCGGCATCCCGGCGGCCATCGTCACCAAGTACCTGGCCGAGCACGGCATCATCATCGAGAAGACGGGCCTGTACTCATTCTTCATCATGTTCACCATCGGCATTACCAAGGGCCGCTGGAATTCGCTGGTGACCGAGCTGCAGCAGTTCAAGGACGACTACGACCAGAACCAGCCGCTGTGGCGCGTGCTGCCCGAATTCGTCGGCAAGCATCCGCAGTACGAACGCATGGGCCTGCGTGACCTGTGCGATGCCGTGCACAGCGTTTACAAGGCCAATGACGTGGCGCGCGTGACGACCGAGATGTACCTGTCGGACATGGAGCCGGCGATGAAGCCGTCGGACGCGTGGTCGATGATGGCGCACCGCGAGATCGAGCGCGTGCCGGTGGACGACCTTGAAGGTCGCGTTACGGCCATCCTGCTGACGCCGTACCCGCCGGGCATCCCGCTGCTGATTCCGGGCGAGCGGTTCAACCGCACCATCGTCCAGTACCTGAAGTTCGCACGCGAATTCAACAAGCTCTTCCCGGGCTTCGAGACCGATGTGCACGGGCTGGTGGAGGAAGAGGTTGATGGCCGCAAGGCGTATTTCGTGGATTGTGTGAAGCAGGGGAGCTGATTCACGCTGGCGTGTGCCGATGTAGGGATACGCTGGCCTGCTGTCTGGCAGGCCGGCGTTTTTTTATGGTTCTTCGCTGGAGTGTGTGGGGAGGGGGGCTTGGTTGGGGGCGGGTTATCGGTCTTGGCAGGCGGCGCTGTTTCGCCGGCGTAGCCGGCGAGTCACTTTTTGTCCGAGCGACAAAAAGTAACCAAAAAGCGCGTCGTTGCCGCTGGCCATCAATTCCACGGCGACAGTGGTTCAAACGGCTTTGGACGCCTGCGATGGTGGTCGGCCGTTCGACCCTGCTACGCCATGTGAGTCAGAACCTGTGCCTCGCGCGGCACGGCTTTTGGACGATCCCCAAGACGGACTCGGGTACAGCGTTTCAATAAGGTCAGTGGTGGGACGCCTTCGGCTGCGCTGCGCGCACGGCGTCGTCTGGGTGCAAGCTCATCAACCTCGCTGGCGCCCGAGGTCTGCATTCTTCTCGCCCCTCTCTCTACGCCGCTCATGCATTGGCAGGCATCGTCACCGAGGCGTGGTTCGCCCTGGGCCTGCGTGCCCAGACTAGAGCTCTGCGCGGAGCGCAGCCGAAGGCGATCACACGATGCCGCTAGCAGCAGGGTCCACAGACGCTTGCAGGGCTCGTTCAATCAGCGCTGTAATTCTGACCACGGTCGTGCCCCACGCGGCAGGCAGCGTAAATCACTCTGAAGCCCATACCCGTACAACACCCTCAGCACACTACGATAAAAATTCGCCCCTTTGGGGCAACCAAAACGCGTTTTTGGTTACTTTTGTCGCTCGGACAAAAGTGACTCGCCGGCTACGCCGGCGAAACAGCAGCGCCTGCCAAGAGCGATAACCCACCCCCAACGAGAAGCCCCGCCGGCTACGCCGGCGAAACAGCGGCGCCCGCCAAGCACGACACCCCGCCCTTCAGCGAAGAGCTGTTCTTATGGACGCAGCTGCCGCCTAGTCATCACGCCTTCCAATCCACCTTGTGGTCGCTCAGATAGTCATCCACCGCCGCCCCAACCGTAGGGTGAAAAACATCCTGCCCAAGCTGGTCAAACAGTTCAAAGCGCTTGAGCTTGTCCTTGACCGGATCCTTCATCTCGGCGAAGTGCAATTCGATCCCGCGTTCGTCCAGCGCCTTGTCGAGTTCACGCAGCATATCCGCCGAGGTCACGTCGACGCTGGTCACCGGTTCGGCTGCCACCACCACGCGTCGCACCGCGGTCGGCGATCCGTCGACGGCGTGCATGACACATGTCTGGAACAGCTCCGCATTCGCAAAGAACAGTGGCGCATCCCAGCGGAACAACACCAGCCCCGGCACGAGGCGCGCGTCCGGGTAGCGTTCCACGTCGTGGTAGCCGCGCACGCCGTCAGCGCGCCCGAGGACGGCGTAGTGCGGGCGCCAGCCGTCCCACAGGAATTCAAGGACGGCGAGCGCTACGGCCAGGCCAATGCCGGGAATCGCACCGAATACGGCGACGCCGGCAAAGCACGCCACCGAGAGCCAGAATTCCCATTGCTGGATGCGGAAGATCCGCCTCAGGTCCGCGAACTCGAACAGCCCGAGCGCCGAGGCGATGACCACCGCCGCCAGCGCGCTGTTCGGCAGGTAGCGCATCAGGTTCGGCGCGAACAGCAGCAGGGCGGCCACGGCCAGCGCACCGATTACACCCGTGAGCTGGGTCCTGGCGCCGGCCGCTTCCGCAACCGGCGTGCGTGACGAACTGCTGCTGATCGGGAAGCCCTGGAACAGCCCCGCGGCGAGGTTGGCTGCGCCCAGGCCGACCATTTCCTGATTGGGATCGACCGGGCGCTTCATGCGCGCCGCGTAGGTGCGCGACAGCACGCTGGTGTCGGCGAATGCCACCATCGCCACGGCGAAACCGCCGGCCACCACCTTGGCGATATCCACGCCGCTCAGCCAGGGCAGGTGGAAGGCGGGCAGGCCCTGCGGCATCTTGCCCAGCACTTTGACCCCGTGTTCCTCCAGCCCGAACCAGGCGACACTCAGTGTCGCCAGGACCACGGCGATCAGGATGCCCGGCACGCGTTCGAAGCGCTTGAGCAGCAGGATCAGCACCAGCGCGCCGCCGCCGACCGCTGTGCTGTACCAGTTGGACTTTCCGTCACCGATCGCACGGACCAGGTCCCACAGTTCCCGCAAAGGTCCCGCATCCTCGATGGAAATGCCGAACAGCTTGGGAAGCTGGCTGATCAGGACGGTGAAGGCAATGCCATTCATGTAGCCGTAGCGAATCGGCTTGGACAGCAGTTCGGTAACGAACCCCAGGCGCAGCAGCCCGGCCAGGATACATACCGTGCCCGATACCACCGCCATCATGCTTGCCACGGCGATCGCGCGTGCCGGATCGCCAGCCGACAGCTGGATCACGACGGCGAGGATCGGCGCGGCCAGTGCCGAGTCCGGTCCGAGCACCAGGATGCGGCTGGGACCGAACAGCGCATAGGCCAGCAGCGGAATGATCGTGGCGTACAGGCCGTAGATGCCGGGCACCCCGGATGCCTCGGCGTAGGCAATGCCTACCGGCACGAGCATGGTCGTCAGTACGAGGCCGGCCGCGAGGTCATGGGGCAGCCATGCTGCTTCGTACTGGCGCAGCATCTGCACGCCTGGCAGCCAGCGCAGCCAGCCCGTTGCCGGCTTGGCCGCCGCTGCCTCGCCGGCTAATGGACGGTAGGGTTGGTCGGGCACGTGGTCGCTCCGCTGGCCGTACGCGGTGAGTCGGATGTGGACGATTCCCAGCATAGCAAGCGGCGCGGCGCGCGGGCATGGCACTTGCAACGGAGGCACCACGCGCGACGCCTGTCGGTCGGCCCGCCGGTTACTCTTGTGCCGGGCTGGGTTGCGGTGGCGTCATGCCGCCATGCAGCAAAGCGTTGAGCGGTTTCCGGTGTTAATCGCAGTGGCAAGCGCGCAAGAGGGAGGTGCTCCCTGTTTTGCAATGCAGCGTGGCGAGGGAGCACATCACGGGCGCAGGAGCAAAGACGGTCCGGCATCCGATTGTCAAAGTTGTCAGCCGCACGGAGATCCTGCCGATGAGAATCGCCCAAATTGCCCCGCTACAGGAAAGCTGCCCGCCGAGGCAGTATGGCGGCACCGAACGCGTCGTGGCGTATCTGGCCAATGAACTCGTGCGCCAGGGCCACGACGTGACGCTCTTTGCGAGCGGGGATTCCTGGACCGCCGCCAGGCTGGTGAGTTGCGTGCCGCGCGCGCTGCGCACCGACCCACTGGTGCGCGACTGGCTGCCGTATCACGTCATGATGCTGGAGGATGTGCGCCGGCAGGCCGATGATTTCGACGTGCTGCACTTCCACACGGATATGCTGCATTTCCCGCTGGTCCGCAGCCTTGCCAGCCGCACCTTGACTACGCTGCATGGCCGGCTCGATCTGCCGGACCTGCGCCCGTTCTATGCGACGTTTCCGGATATGCCTCTGGTGTCGATATCCGTGGAGCAGCGGCGGCCCATGCCGCCGGTCAACTGGCTGGGTAATGTCTACCATGGCTTGCCGGAATCGCTGCTGTCCTTTCATGGCGTGCCGCGTGGCGGCTACCTGGCCTTTCTCGGCCGCATTGCGCGCGAGAAGCGCCCCGACCGCGCGATCGAGATCGCCGTGCGCAGCGGCATGCCGCTGAAGATCGCGGCCAAGGTCGACCGCGCCGACCAGGCGTACTGGGACAACGAAATCGAGCCACTGGTCAGGCGCCACCCGAATGTGGAGTATCTTGGCGAAATCGGCGATCGCGAAAAGCCGCGTTTCCTTGGCAACGCGCGTGCGCTGCTGTTTCCGATCGACTGGCCCGAGCCGTTCGGCCTTGTGATGATCGAATCCATGGCCTGCGGTACGCCGGTGATTGCCTTCTCTTCGGGGTCGGTTCCTGAAGTGCTCGATGAAGGCGTCACGGGCTTTATCGTCGACAGTGTGGATGAAGCCGTGGCAGCGGTAGGGCGTCTCGGAGAGATTGACCGCCTTGGCGTGCGGCGCGCGTTCAGCGCGCGCTTCAGTGCCGCGCGCATGGCCAGCGACTATGTGGCGTTGTATCGCCGGCTGTGCGAGCCGCTATCGGTCAACGGGCACACGCATGCGGAGCCGGCAGGCCATGACGCCGCTGACCTGCATGTCGCGCCCCTGACCCCATGATCGCACCCCGATCGCACCTGAATCTGCAAGGGGGAAACGATGCTTGACGCTCCCGAAGGCCGGCGCGAACTCGCGCCAGAAGCAACGCCGGCTGCTCCCATTGTCATCGCGGCCTCGCGTTCGCTGCGCCAGACCCAACCACGTACGCTCAAGCAAGGCGATACCTTCGCCGTATTCGACGAGCATGGCGACGCCATTGCCGGCTCTGGCGGGTCGGAGGGTCTGTACTACTGCGATACCCGCCACCTGTCGCACTTTCATCTCACCATCAACGGCTGGCGTCCGGTGCTGCTGAGTTCGGTGCTGCGCGACGATAACGTGGCGCTTACCTGCGACCTGACCAATCCCGACCTGTTCGACGAGCAGGACCGGCTGGCGATGGTGCATGACCTGATCCACGTGCGCCGTTCGCGCTTCCTGTGGCAGGGAACATGCTACGAGCGGCTGGCCGTACGCAACTTCGATGAAGCGCCGAGGCACATCGCGCTGGAACTGGCCTTCGCCGCGGATTTTGCGGACCTGTTCGAAGTACGCGGCGCCCATCGCGTGGATCGCGGGCAGTACCATGCGCCCGTGCTTTGCGAAGGCGGCGTCAGGTTGGCCTATAGCGGCCTTGACGACTGCGAGCGCACGACTCATCTCTCTTTCGATCCATTGCCGTCGCGACTGACCGGCGAACAGGCGGTGTTCGAACTGGACCTCACGCCGCAGAAGACCACGCTGCTATATGTCGAAGTATGTTGCTGCAACACGCGGCCTGACACGCGTCCGCCGCGCCATGCCTTTCCTTCGGCGCTGCGCACCGCGCGGCGTGCCCTGCGCGGCTTGTCCGCGCGCGCCGCAACGGTGACCACGTCGAACGAGATCTTCAACGAAGCGGTGTCGCGAAGCATGTCCGATCTCTACATGCTCACCACGCAGACGCCATACGGGCCATATCCTTATGCGGGCATTCCGTGGTTCAGCACTTTCTTCGGCCGCGACGCGCTGATCACCGCGCTCGAAACCCTGTGGCTCGACCCGGGTATCGCGCGCGGCGTGCTGTGCTACCTGGCGGCCAACCAGGCTACCACGGTCGACCCCGCAGCCGACGCCGAACCAGGCAAGATCCTGCATGAAAGCCGCAAAGGAGAGATGGCCAACCTGGGCGAAGTGCCGTTTCGGCGCTACTACGGCAGCATCGATTCCACGCCGCTGTTTGTCATGCTGGCCGGCGCCTACCTGGACCGCACGCATGATGTCGCCACGGCGCGCTGGCTGTGGCCCTACGTCGAGGCCGCGCTGCACTGGATCGACGAGTACGGCGACCGCGATGGCGATGGCTTTGTCGAATACGGCCGGCGCACCGCCGAAGGGCTGCTGAACCAGGGCTGGAAGGACAGCCGGGATTCCATCTCCCATGCAGACGGTAGCCTCGCCGAAGGACCCATCGCGCTGGTCGAGGTGCAGGCCTATGTCTACGGCGCCTGGATGGCGGCCGCGCGCATCGCACGCGGCCTGGGAAAGACCGAACGCGCCGACGTACTCGAAGCCAAGGCGACACAACTGCGCCAGCGCTTTGATGAAGTCTTCTTCGACGAGGCGCTGGGCACCTACGTGCTGGCGCTGGACGGGCACAAGCGGCCATGCCGCGTGCGTTCGTCCAATGCGGGGCATGCGCTGTTCACCGGCATTGCGCAACCGCAGCGTGCGGAACAGGTGGCATCCGCGCTGATGGCAAGCGCCTCGTTCTCGGGCTGGGGCGTGCGGACCCTTGCCTCGAGCGAGATCCGCTACAACCCGATGAGCTACCACAACGGCTCGGTGTGGCCGCACGACAATGCCGTGATCGCCGCGGGGCTGGTGCGCTATGGCATGCGCGACGCGGCGCTGCGCATTTTCGATGGTCTCTTCTCGGCCTCGACGCACATCGACCTGCGCCGTCTGCCGGAGTTGTTCTGCGGCTTCGTGCGCCAGGGCAACCGCGGCCCGACGCTCTACCCGGTCGCGTGCATTCCGCAGGCGTGGGCGGCGGCCGCGCCGCTGTCGCTGCTGCAATCGTGCCTGAACCTCGATTTCGACGTCGCCGCGCGCGAGGTCAGTTTTCGCTATCCGGCCCTGCCGTCTTTCATGGAAGACGTGGCACTGCAAGGGCTGACCATTGCCGACGCATCGGTCGACCTGATGTTGCGTCGCGCCGGCAGCAGTGTGGTGGTGAACGTGGTGGAGCGGCGCGGCGACGTGCTGGTGACGACGACGAACTAGGCCTTATGCCGGCGTTCGAGCACTACGCGCAACCCCGTCGGCATCATCGTGAAGGCAAAGGCTTCGCTGACCGGCCCAGAGGCGGGTGCCTGCCTGACATGGAACTGCTGGCAGACCATCGACAGCGCGGCCTTGGCTTCGAGCAGTGCCAGGCTGCGGCCCGGGCACAGCCGTGGACCGGAACCGAACGGCACGAAGCCGTTGCGATGCAGGGCCGCGGCAGACGTCTCCAGCCAGCGTTCCGGACGGAACACCGCGGCATCGGCAAAGCTGCTCTCGCGCAGCGTATTGGGCCGCGTGACCAGTACGACCAGCGTGCCTTTCGGAATCCGGTAGCCGGCCACGACCACGTCGTCGTTCGGTTCCATGTAGAACAGCGGCGCAACGGGTTTGAGCCGCAGCGACTCATGCACGACCGCATCCAGATAGGTAAGCTGCGCGGCGTCGCGGATATCGCTCAGCACATCGCTATCGCCGAGCACGGCGGTGGCTTCGTCCCGCATCCTGTCCTGGACATCCGCGTGACGGCACATGAAGTAAAGCACCCAGGAGATGGTATTCGCGGTGGTGTCCTCGCCCGCAAGCAGCAGCGTGAACGCGTTCGCGAAGATCTCGTCGTCGCTCAGCGATGCCTCGCCGCGCATCTGCGCGGCCACCATGGCCTCAAGGAAATTGCGTGGATGCGCCGCCAGTTCCTGCGACTGGGCCAGCCGTTCGCGTGCCGCGACGATCATGCCGCCGATGGCCTCCCTCACCGCCGCAACCGACTTGTCGAACGCGCGGTCCGCGGGCAAGCGGATGTAGTGCCAGTACGGGAACGGCGCATTCAGGCGGCGGTTGATCATCGGCAGGATGCGTTCCAGATGGTGCTGCACTTCGCCGCCCTGGCCCTCGAGCGTGTTCATGTCGTGGCCGAATGCCAGGCTCGTGGTCACGTCGACGGCGTACTGCATCAGGTCGTGCTGCACATGGATCGGCTCGCCGCTGGCGGCCGCGTGTTGCCAGCGCCGCTTGAGCCTCTGCGTGACCGTGACCAGCGTCGGAAAGAAATCGCGCAGGTGGTGCGCGTCGAGCGCCTGCACCACCGGCCGGCGATGCCGCCGCCAGGTTTCGCCCTCGGCGGAAAATGCGCCGACGGTACCGACTTCACGGGACAGCATTTCAATGGCGCTCGCGCGGCGGAAGGTCTCGGGCCGGTCGTGCAGGATGCGGTCGATCCATTCGCCATCCGACAGCACCACGGCATCGCGTCCGGCCAGGTTGATGCGGTAGATCGGGCCGAAGGTCTCGGCCCAGTGCTCCATGTCCGTGTGGATCTGGTCCTTGTGCAACTGCAGGAAGTTGCCGAGTAGCGGGATGCCATGTGGGCCTGGCAGGTCATCGAGCGGTCGAGCGGGTTCGGTGCGGACCTGGCCTTCCGTGTCGCGTTTCCAGGCGAGGACGTCAGCGCGGTCGACAAGCACGTCGTCGCCGGCCAGCGCGCTGCGGAAGCGCCGCAGGCAAGCCGCCGGCATGTTGATGCTTACGCCTGTGCAGCTGTCGAAGCGCCAGCCGTGGCCGCGGCAGGTCAGCACGCCACGGTCCAGCGTACCTTCCGCGAGCAGCGTCCCCTGATGCGGGCATCGACCTTCGAACACGGCAATGTCGTCGCCGTGGCGCAGCATCACCAGTTCCACACCTTCGAGCCGTGCGGCGGCCAGGCCACCCTGGCCCACGGACGCGCATGAGCCGATCCGGACCATGTCCGCTGCAACAGGTGCGATCGCTACTTGTTGTTCCGCCATGGCTGCCTCCGTCAGGGCGTGGGCTGGAATTATCGTAGGCAAGCGGGGCGGGGTTACAAAGGCGAAGAATGGGATGTGATGGATTCGACTGACAGTTCCCTGGCGATATACCGGAGCAGGGGAAGCCAGGGGCTGTGGGCGAAAACTGAAAAGGGATCTCTGGCTGGACTTCAGGATCATCCCTAGGTCGAGTGAGCTGCTTGTCTCGTCGTAACGTTGGGAAAGTGCGGACCGGGAAATCGGAATTATTCGATTCCGCCGGAGAACGCGATCTGTTGATATCCCTGCACCTTCTCTACAGGGATATCAACATGAAATTGGGATTGCAATCCAGTCTGTTCGTCGTCGCCTTTCTTGCCGCTACTGCAAGTCACGCGGCCGACTCGAGAATCCAGGTGCTCAGCGCCACGGTAAAGGACCAGCGCATCAACGGCGCCTCGGTCATCCTTCAAAAAAACGGAGAGCGCTCCGCCAGTACGGTGTCCAATGCAAAAGGCGAGGCGTTGCTGGAGGCTGATGCGCTGTCTGACCCCCAGTCGCTCCTTATCATCAAGAAGGACGGCTATTCGAATCTGGTGGCCAAGTGCCCATGCTCGGGCATGACTTACGCTCTTAGTCCCGTGATGCACAACCTGGACGGCCTGAGAGTGGTGCTGACATGGGGTAGTTCCCCCGCGGATCTGGATTCTCACGTCGCCTATCCTGGCAATCATGTGTTCTTCGCAAGACGGCAAGGCACAGATGCGAACCTCGACGTGGACGACGTCGACGGCTTTGGCCCTGAGACCATCACGCTGGAACGCAAGCACCAGGGCGAGACGTACGTGTACGCCGTGCACGACTTCACCAATGGGGGCAACCCGTCCAGCCAGGCACTCTCCGCCAGCCAGGCCAAGGTATTCGTCTACATCGGAGAGTCGCTGGTGCGCACCTACTATGTGCCTCGCAACCAGCCGGGCAACCTGTGGACGGTCTTTCGCATAACGGGCCAGGGCGAGTTCCAGGACATCAACGCCATGCGCGGTGTGGCTGTGAATGCCGATAACGTGCTGGGGACGCTTGGCGAGGCCAGCAATGAACAGAATCGAGTCGTGGCTGCAAATCAGGCGCCCGTTGACGCCGCCCGGGCACGCTCGCTGAATCAGAACGGCGAGGCGGCCTACCACGCTGGCCGGCTCGATGATGCGATCTGGCTTTACAACCAAGCGCTGGAGCAGGATCCCAACTACGGCCAGGCATACAGCAATCTGGGCCTTGCTTACCAAAAGGCCGGACGCAAGGCGGAGGCGATCTGGGCAAACCGCAAGGCCATCGCGCTGGCCAGCGGCGCCACGGCGGCAACCGTCCGGGCCAGCTCGTACTACAACATCGGCAGGATGTACGAGGAAGCCGGCCAGACTGCAGACGCACTGGCGAACTACGTGGCAGCCAGGCGCGAAAAGGCCAACCCTGTCTACGACAGGGCCATCCAGCGCGTCGGCGGCCGCCCGTAATTTCCTATCCGTTACGTCATTCAGCCAATGTCCCTGCGCGCAGGGACTTTTCTCTTCCAAGCCCTGCTCATGCGAAAACTCGCCATTCTGTGCGGCCTGCTGGTCTTTGCCCACTCGCCGCTCCACGCCGCCGGCCCCGGCGGCGTGGCTTCCATTGACCGCAGCCTCTGGCCCGAAGCCCTGAACTCACAATCTGCATTCGATCGCGCGTCGCGGGCCGAAGTACTTTCGTTCGGACGCGCACTTTCCGACAGTGAGCGGATGAATGATGACGCACTGCGCGATGCCATCGGCGTGAAACAACTCGACCGGATGGCGGTCGACCACATGCGCGCGGTCTACTGGCAGCGGCTGGCCGCGAACTACCGGATGGCATCCGCAGATTGCCGCCCGGGCGATGACTTCTGCGAGGAGATCGCCAACGAGACTGACTTCCGGAGGGTTGCCGCACGCTTCGAAGTGGCGCGCGAGGGCCGCTATGCCCGGTGGTATCCCGCTGATCAGGCGTTCCAGCGTACCTATCTCCACGAACTTCTCCGCCTCGCCTCTCTGTTCTCACGAGTTAGCAGCGAGGTCGATATCTACTCCGACCGGGAACTGACCGGAAACGAACTGGCCGACCGCCAATTCTTGCTGACCTTCGACGACGGGCCCTCCCGAGCGGACGGCAACACCGACAAACTGCTCGCGACGCTGCGCCAGCGCCATCTGAGCGCGACATTCTTCGTGCTGGGCACGTCGCTGCAACAACGGCTCGGGCAGACGTCGGCGAGCCAATTGGCTACCACTTACCAGGGCATGTGTGTGGGAACGCACGGCTGGGAGCACAAGTCGCATGGTACTTGGGCGGAATGGCAGGGCTCCATCGAGCGAAGCATGTCCCTGGTGCGCAGCACCGTGCCCGCCAGCGCGACGCCGCTGTTCCGCCCGCCCTACGGGCAGCGACGGTCAGACAGCGGCCCGTTCTTCGCATCGCACGGACTGCGTGTCGCACTATGGAACATCGACTCGCAGGACTGGAGCGCCAAGGTCGATGCGGATCAGGTCAGGCAGCGAGTCCTGACCCTGATGCTGCTCTGGCGGCGCGGCGTGATCCTGTTCCACGACATCCATCCAAAGGCTTTGACGGCCGTGCCATGGCTGCTCGATCAGACTTCCGGGGCGAACGTGAAGTGGATCGACTGTCAGAGTTACCGCTAGAAAGAGGAGAAGCGCGTAAGCGCTTCTGACTGAGCGGCGATGAACAAAAAAATGCCCCGCATCTGCGGGGCACTTGCTGGCATGACTTCGCCGGCTTACTTCTTCTCAAACTCGAACTGCGGCGCCGCCGGCTCGGCCGGAGCGGCTGTCCCCGGCAACTCCAGTGTCCCTGGCGAAGACGCCGGTTTCTCTGGCTCACCCCCAAGCGGAATGCTCACCTCCGCCCCGGTGTTATGGTGCAGCGATCCCTTGTCGAGGAATGCCGTCACCATGCCCGGCCAGAACATCACCGCCAGCACCATCACCAGTTGCAGGCCAACCCAAGGCAGGGCGCCCCAATAGATGTCTGAGCTCTTCACTTCCTTGGGCGCGATGCCGCGCAGGTAGAACAGCGCGAAGCCGAACGGTGGGTGCATGAACGAGGTCTGCATGTTCACGCACAGCATCACGCCGAACCACACGAGCGCCGCGGTGGCCGCGGCTTCGGGGTTGCCGCCCATCGAATCGGCCACGACCGGTGCCAGCACCTTCACCGCCACCGGGGCCAGCATCGGCACCACGATGAACGCGATCTCGAAGAAGTCCAGGAAGAACGCCAGGAAGAAGATGAACAGGTTCACCACGATCAGGAAGCCGATCCAGCCGCCCGGCAGCGAGGTAAACAGGTGCTCGACCCACGCGCCGCCGTCCACGCCCTGGAACACCACCGAGAAGCAGGTGGAGCCGATCAGGATGAACACGACCATGGCCGTGATACGCGCGGTCGACTGGTAGGCATCGACGATCAGCAAGCGCAGGTCGGTCATCTGGCCGGAGCGAATGATCAGCCACAGGATGACCAGGTACAGCACCGCCAGCGGGACGCGGAACACATGCGAGCCAAAGGCAAACACGCCCACGGCCGCGGTGATCAGCGTCGCGGCAATGCCGATGCGGTAGATGATGCGATCGGTGCTGGTGAAAGCCTTGTCTCGGATCACCGCGAGCACCAGCGCGCCGACGGCACCCATGGCGCCCGATTCGGTTGGCGTGGCGATGCCCAGCATGATCGTGCCCAGCACCAGGAAGATCAGCACCGCGCACGGAATGATGCCGCGCAGGCACTTGGCCCACAGTGGCCAGCCGCGCAGCGTGCGCGCTTCGGCCGGAACCGGCGGCAGCCAGTCAGGTTTGACGCGCGTGAGGAAGAACGTGTACAGCGCGAACAGGGCGATCTGCACGACCGACGGACCCCACGCACCCAGGTACATGCTGCCCACGTCGGCGCTGCCGGCCGGCGTCTTGAGCTGGTCGGCCAGGACCACGAGCACCAGCGATGGCGGCACGAGCTGCGTGATGGTGCCCGATGCCGCGAGCACGCCGGTGGCGTACTTCATGTTGTAGCGGTAGCGCATCATCACCGGCAGCGAGATCATCGCCATGGCGATCACCTGCGCGGCCACGGTGCCCGTGATCGCGCCGAGGATGAAGCCGACGATGATCACCGAATACCCAAGGCCGCCACGCACCGGACCGAACAGCTGGCCCATGGAGTCGAGCATGTCCTCGGCCAGCCCGCACTTCTCCAGGATCGCGCCCATGAAGGTGAAGAACGGAATGGCCAGCAGCAGCTCGTTGGCCAGCACGCTGCCGAACACCCGGCTCGGCACGGCCTGCAGGAAGCTCAGCGGGAAGTAGCCCCAGTGAATGGCCAGGAAGCCGAAGGCGAGGCCGACGGCGGACAGTGAAAATGCGACCGGGAACCCGATCAGCATGAACAGCACCAGGCCGCCGAACATCATCGGCGGCATATATTCCAATGGAATCATTGCACCGGCCTCTCGTATTTCGATTCGATACGCACCAGGCCTTTGAGGGCGGCAAAGCGCTTGATCAGTTCAGACACCCCCTGCAGCGCGAGCAGGGCGAAGCCGACGGGCACCACCAGCTTGATCGGGTAACGCGGCAGGCCGCCGGAATTGCCCGATTGCTCGAGGATGCGCCACGAGGGCAGGAACAGCGAATCCCAGGACAGCCACGTGAACAGGATGCACGACGGCAGCAGGAACACGACGATGCCGAAGATGTCGATCCAGTGCTGCGCGCGCTCCGAGACGTTGCCGTAGAACAGGTCGACGCGGACATGTTCATTGCGCTGGAAGGTGTACGAAGCGCCGAACATCACGGCGATCGCAAACATGTACCACTGCAATTCGAGTGGCCAGTTGTCGCTCAAGTTGAAGCCATAGCGCAGGAGGGCGTTGCCGGCGCTGATCAGGCACGACAGCAGGATCATGATGTTTGCAAGCCTGCCCGTGTGCTGATTCAACCTGTCGATCTGTCGTGACAGACCAAGCAAGTAGTTCATGGGTTGTCTCCCCGGTTTTTGCGGCGATTAGTTTATCTGTAACAAAATGCGTCGGCGCTTGGGGCTAATACCTATCACATTGCGCAAAAATCCGGCATGTCAATGAAAAAAGCCACGATGGCTGGGCCATCGTGGCTTTTTCTTGCTTGAAGCTTACGCGGAACTTACAGCGCTGCGCGTGCGGCGGCGATCGCTGCGCGCACCTGGTCCGGTGCGGTGCCGCCAATGTGGTTGCGCGCGGCGACCGAGCCTTCGAGCGTCAGGACGGTATGCACGTCGTCGCCGATCAGCGCGGCCTTGTCGCCGAGGCCGGAGACTTCGCGCAGTTCGGCCACGGTAAGGTCGGCCAGGTCGCAGTTGCGGCTGTCGCAAGCACGCACGGCGTGGGCCACGGCTTCGTGCGCGTCGCGGAACGGCAGGCCCTTCTTGACGAGGTAGTCGGCCAGGTCCGTGGCAGTGGCGTAGCCCTGCAGCGCGGCGGCGCGCATGGCTTCCGGCTTGACGGTGATGCCCGGCACCATGTCGGCGAAGATGCGCAGCGTGTCGACCACGGTATCGACCGTATCGAACAGCGGTTCCTTGTCTTCCTGGTTGTCCTTGTTGTACGCGAGCGGCTGGCCCTTCATCAGCGTCAGCAGGCCGATCAGGTGGCCGTTGACGCGGCCGGTCTTGCCGCGCGCCAGTTCGGGGACGTCGGGGTTCTTCTTTTGCGGCATGATCGAGCTGCCGGTGCAGAAGCGGTCGGCGATGTCGATGAAGCCGACGCGCGGGCTCATCCACAGCACCAGCTCTTCGGAGAAGCGCGATACGTGGGTCATCACCAGTGCAGCGGCGGCACAGAATTCGATCGCGAAGTCGCGGTCGGAGACGGCATCCAGCGAATTACGGCACACGCCGTCGAAGCCGAGCTGCTGCGCGACGAATTCGCGGTCGATCGGGTAGCTCGTGCCGGCCAGCGCGGCGGCGCCCAGCGGCAGGCGGTTGACGCGCTTGCGGCAGTCGGCCATGCGCTCGGCATCGCGCGTGAACATTTCCACATAGGCCAGCAGGTGGTGGCCGAAGGTCACGGGCTGTGCGACCTGCAGGTGCGTGAAGCCCGGCAGGATCGTGTCGGCGTTCTGGTCGGCCAGGTCCAGCAGCGACCCGCGCAGCGCGCCGAGCAGCGCGATGATGTTGTCGATCTCGCTGCGCAGCCACAGGCGGATGTCGGTCGCGACCTGGTCATTGCGCGAGCGGCCCGTATGCAGGCGCTTGCCGGCATCGCCGACCAGCGCGGTCAGGCGCGCTTCAATGTTCAGGTGGACGTCTTCGAGATCCAGCTTCCATTCGAAGCCGCCGGCCTCGATCTCGCCCTTGATCTGTGCCATGCCGCGCTCGATCTCGGCGCGGTCGGCCTCGGCGATGATGCCCTGCTTGGCCAGCATGGCCGCGTGCGCCAGCGACCCCTGGATGTCGAACAGGGCCAGGCGCTTGTCGAAGAACACCGAAGCGGTGTAGCGCTTCACCAGGTCGGACATCGGTTCGGAGAAGCGGGCGGACCAGGCTTCGCCTTTCTTGGCAAGTTGGGAGGTCGTCATGGACGTCAGGGCTATGTGGCTCTATGGCTCGCGCGGCGTGCGGCCGGTGCATGACCAAGCGGGGCGGGCGCGAGCGGATTTCGGAGAAACGTGGATTATATCGCCCGCCGGGGCCGGGCAAGCGTGCTTCAGAGCGGCGAGTGGATCAATGGTCCCTTGAAGACAACCGGGCCGCTCGGGCCGTCCGGGTTCGTCGATCCGCCCGGCGGTTCGACGCTGACTGCAAGGGCCGGTACGGCAGCGGGGAACCGGGCCAGCGCAAGCCGTGCCGCGCGCTCGCGGCCGATCACGCCGAGCGATTGCGGCTTGCCGCCCTCGGGCAACGCCCATAACTGCAGTACCTGCTGACCGGACAGGGGCGTGTCGTCGAGCCGTTGTACGAGCAACTCGCGCGCCGCGCCATCCCATGAGACGAGGAGGGCGGGCTTCGATTGTGCATTGTTGAGCACTGCAACCACCGCGGCCTCGCCTGGTTGACGTTGGATCATTTGCCAGCCGATGCCGACAGCCAGCGCCGCGATGACGGTCATAGCCGCCGCGGCGCCGCGCCAGAATACTGGCGCCGTCCACAGCTTTTGCCACCATGGCTCCGCTGCCCCGGCCGACGGCACAGGCTTCCAGCCGAGCCGTTGTTCGATGCCGCACCACACCGCCTCTACCGCCTCCGCGGACGGTTGCAACTCGGCCATGCCGGACAGCCTGACCTGCCAGTGGCCGATCGCGGCGCGCACGGCGGGTTCCTCGCGCGCAAGCTGCTCCATCCGGCGCCGCGCGCCGCCGCGCAGCACGCCGAGCGCATATTGCGCGGCCATGCGGTCGAGCAGGTCCGGGTGGCGGGTCAGCCTCATGGCGTACTCTCCAGGCACGCGCGCAGGCGTTCCAGGCCACGGCGGATCCATGACTTCACGGTGCCAAGTGGGATGCGCAGCTGCTGGGACAGCTCGGCATGACTCAAGTCGCGCAGATAGGCCAGCACAATGGCTTGCCGCTGTGCTGGCTCCAGCCGTTGCAGGCAGCGGTTCAGCGAGCGCGCCTGCTGGCTGGCCAGCGCCAGTTCCGCCGGCCCGGCGGCATCGTCAGCCAGCCACTCGCCAAGTTCTTCATCGAGTTCCACGGTCTGCGGCAGGCGAGCGGCCGCCGCGCGGCGCAGGCAGTCGAGCGCCCGGTTGCGGACGATGGTGGTCATCCAGGTCATGGGCGCGGCCAGATGCGGCCGGTAGTCGCCGGCGTGGTGCCAGATGCTGACAAAACTTTCCTGCACGGCATCCTCCGCCCAGTCGCGCCTTCCAGTGATACGCAGCGCAAGGCCAAACAGTTTCGTCGCGGTGTGTTCGTAAAGCGCGCGCAGCGCCTGCCGGTCGCCGAGCGCCACCGCCTGCAGCCACGCAGCCAGCCG
Organism: Cupriavidus numazuensis; assembly: GCF_905397435.1. GTDB lineage: Bacteria > Pseudomonadota > Gammaproteobacteria > Burkholderiales > Burkholderiaceae > Cupriavidus > Cupriavidus numazuensis. The sequence continues at coordinate 9,514 of NZ_CAJPVI010000020.1, read as the reverse complement.
GTCGTTGTCGGCCGATGGGGCAAAGGACGATTCGGGGGCAGGCTGCACGTGGCGGTTCCTGGCGGGGGGCTCTGCCCGATTATAGGCAGCGTGGCTGCATCCGATTGCCCGGTCCCTGCGTAAAAGGAGCATGCGATCCGCGTTGCGGACGCTGTCCCTTGATCCCTCACAGGAGTACACCATGGAACGCATGTCCACGACGCCGGCGCGCCGGCTGGTTCAACCCGAGGAAGTTTCCATCGCCTTGCCCGACGAACGCCGGCGCGGCCTGCTCAAGGTGCCCGGCTTGTTCGCGCTCGGTTCGCTGGCCGTGCTGAGCCTTGGCGAGTCGATGCCGGCGTGGGCACAGACGCAGTCGGGCAGTACGAAGGACGACATCAATATCCTGAACGTGGCGCTTGGACTCGAGTACCAGGCCATCGCGGCCTATCAGGTCGGGGCGGAAAGCGGGCTGTTGCAGAAGCCCGTGCTCGACACGGCGGTGAAGTTCCAGGGCCACCACAAGGCGCACGCGCAGGTGTTGGCGGGCACGGTATCGAAGCTGGGCGGATCGCCGGTCATGGCGAAGAAGCCGTCGGAATACGCGTTCCCGACGGGACAGCTCAAGACACAGGCGGACGTGCTGCGCTTTGCGGCGGGGCTGGAAAAAGGCGCTACCGCGGCCTATCTCGGCGTGCTGCCGAATTTCTACAACCGGGAACTGACCAAGGCGGCGGGAAGTATTCTGGGCGATGAAGCGATGCACTGGGCGGTGCTGCTGCATGCGCTGGGAGATGATCCGGTGCCGGGGGCGTTTGTCGGCTGAGTGCCGGTGCCTATTGCTTGTTGCGCGGTTCCTCCCCTCTCCCATGCATGGGAGAGGGGCCGGGGGTGAGGGTTGGCGCGTCTCGATGCGACACGCAGGACTTCGTGGAAACGCCTGCCCTCACCACCAACCCCTCTCCCGCGGGCGGGAGAGGGGAGTACGTCACCGGTGAGGCGACGTTAGCGGGAGATACTCAACCCGTATTGCGCAACCCAGCCGCCACCCCGTTGATGGTCAGATGGATACCGCGGCGAACGCGGATATCGTCTCCATCCTTGCCCGAGCGATAGCGCTTGAGCAGTTCCACCTGCAAGTGGTTGAGCGGATCCAGATAGGCAAAGCGGTTCTTGATCGAACGCGCCAGCAGCGGGTTGTCGGCCAGGCGGTCCTGATGGCCGGTGACCAGCGCCAGCATCTCGCAGGTCAGGTGCCATTCCTTGCTGATGCGCGTGAACACGTTCTTGCGCAGCGCCGCGTCATCACACAGCTGCGCGTAGCGGGACGCCACAGCGAGGTCGGTCTTCGCCATGACCATGTCCATGTTGGACAGCAGCGTGGAGAAGAACGGCCAGGTCTTGACCATCTTGCGCAGCGTGGCCACCGCGGCCTTGCGTGCCTTGTCGTCCGGCGCGGTGTCCAGCAGCGACTTGACCGCGCTGCCAAAGCCGTACCAGCCCGGCAGCAGCAGGCGGCACTGGCCCCACGAGAAGCCCCACGGAATCGCGCGCAGGTCTTCGATGCGCCGATTCTTCTTGTCCATCAGCTTGCGCGAGGCCGGACGCGACCCAAGGTTCAGGTCGGCGATCTCGGTGATCGGCGTGGTGGCGAAGAAGTAGTCCTTGAAGCCCGGGGTCTCGTACACAAGGTTGCGATAGGCGCCGAAGGCTCGGTCGGAGAGCTGCTGCATGATGCCTTCGAACGTGCTCAGTTCCTTCGGCGCGTTCTGCTGCGGCAGCAACGAGGCTTCCAGCGTGGCGGCGATCACCGTTTCCAGGTTGCGCCGGCCGATCTCGGCGTTGGCGAACTTGCTGTTGATGATCTCGCCTTGCTCGGTCAGGCGGATCTGCCCGTTCACCGTGCCCGGCGGCTGCGACAGGATGGCCTGGTAGGTCGGGCCGCCGCCGCGTCCGACGGTGCCGCCGCGGCCATGGAACAGGCGCAGCTTGACCTTGCGCTGCTCGAACAGCTGCACCAGCGCCAGCTCGGCCTTGTACAGCTCCCAGTTGGAAGTCAGGAAGCCGCCGTCCTTGTTGGAGTCGGAGTAGCCGAGCATCACTTCCTGCTCGACGCCGTGGTGCTCGATCACCGAATCGAACCCCGGCAGGTCCAGCAGCGACTGCATGATGCCGGCCGCGTTCTGCAAGTCTTCGATGGTTTCGAACAGCGGAATGACCATCAGCTCCATGCGTGCCGGATCGGCTTTGCTGCCCAGCGTGCCCTTGAGCATGCCGGCTTCCTTCTGCAACAGCATGACCTCGACCAGGTCGGACAGCGTTTCCGTGTGCGAGATGATGTAGTTGCGCGCCACGCGCTGGCCATAGCGCGCGCGCAGTTCGCGCGCGGTCGCCAGGATGGCCAGTTCGTTGCGGGTCTGTTCCGAATATTCATGCCACGGCAGCGTCAGCAGGCGCGGCTGGCGCAGTTCGGCGAGCAGCAGTTCGAGCTTGCGCGACTCCGGCAGCGCGGCGTAGTCCTTCTCGACGCCTGCGGCGGCGAACAGCTCGGCGACGACGGCTTCGTGCACGTCGGATACCTGGCGCATGTCGACGGACGCCAAGTGGAAACCAAACACGGCGATCGCACGCACGAGCGCATCGATGCGCGTGCTGGCCAGCGCGCGGCCATGGTGGGCGTGCAGCGAATCGACCACGATCTGCACGTCGGCCGCGAAGGCTTCGGCGCTGCTGTACGGTTCGGCGTCGGCGACCGGATGGCGCGGCGCGGCCTGACCGGTCAGCGTCTTGCTGGTCGCGGCCAGGCGCGCATAGATGCCGATCAGCGCGCGGCGGTACGGCTCGTCGGCGCGGTGGGCGGAATGGTCGGGCGAGGCCTCGGCCAGCGCGAGCAGTTCGGGACTCGCGTCGACCATCAGCGTCGACATCGACAGCTCGGCGCCGAGCGCATGCACTTCGTCCAGGTACCAGCCCAGGATCATCTGCGATTGCTGGGTGGCGGCATGTTCGAGGGTTTCCGCCGTCACGTTCGGATTGCCGTCGCGGTCACCGCCGATCCAGGAACCCATCTGCATGAACGGCGCCAGCGGCGCGACTTCGGCCGCCGCGCCCTTGGCCTTGCGCGAGGCCGGGAAGATCGCGGCGATGTCCTCTTCCAGCTCGCTCATCAGCTGCGGGATGCCATGCAGGAAGGTCGTGCGGTAGTACGACAGCGCGTTGTCGATCTCGTCGGCGACCGTCAGGCGCGAGTCGCGCAGCATGCGGGTCTGCCACAGCGTGGTGACCTTGGCGCGCAGCTGCGCGGTGTTGCGGTCGCGCTCGCGCGCGGTCATCGGCAGGTCGCGCTCGGCCAGCAGGCGCGCGATCTCGCGCTCCGCGTCCAGGATGCTCTTGCGCTGGACTTCGGTCGGGTGCGCGGTCAGCACGGGCACGATCAGCGCCTCGTCCAGAAACTTGCGCAGTTGCTTGCCCGTAACGCCGGCGGCGTCGATCTTCTCCAGCGCGTGCTGCAGGCTGCCGTCCTGCGGCGGCGAACCGGCCAGTGCGTGGATGCGGCGGCGGCGGTTGTGGTGCTGGTCCTCGGCGATATTGGCCAGATGCGAGAAATAGCTGAACGCGCGTACGACCTGGTTGGTCTGGTCACGCGACAGGCGCTTGAGCAGGCGGTCGAGCTCGGTGCCGGCGGCGCGATCGTTTTCACGGCGGAAACGCACGGCGGTCTGGCGAATGGTCTCGACCACCTCGAAGGTGGCGTCGCCTTCCTGCTCGCGCAGGCATTCGCCCAGCAGGCGGCCCAGGAAGCGGATGTCCTCGCGCAGCGGCAGGTCCTTGTCGGCGCCCGAGCGGCGTGCCGGGCTGGCGTTCAGCGCGCCATTTGCGGGCACGACCATCAGGTTGGCCTTCGACATTGGTTTGGTGCCAGGGGTCTTGGAAGCGGTCTTGCGGGTTGATGCGCCGTTCGCGTCACTCTGGCCTGAGGCCTGGGAGGGGGCTTCTCGATTGGCCGAGCGTCGGCCGGGGCGCGCAGCATGCTGCGTCATGCAATCTCCTGTAGCTCTACTTCTGTCCGATGGTGCGGAGCGGCGATTGGGTCGCGTGCTAACATTGACGAATGCATGCATCCGCCTTCCCGACTTCTTCTACCGCCGTGTCCAGCAGCCTTCCGCACAAGCTTGTCATTGCCTCCCGCGAGAGCCGTCTGGCCATGTGGCAGGCTGAATATGTGCGTGCTGCGCTGCAACAATACTATCCCGCGTGCGATGTGTCCATTCTGGGCATGACCACGCGCGGAGACCAGATTCTAGACCGGACTTTGTCGAAAGTCGGCGGAAAGGGTTTGTTTGTCAAAGAACTGGAATTCGCGATGGCCGAAGGCCGGGCCGATCTCGCGGTGCATTCGCTCAAGGATGTACCGATGGAGCTGCCCGACGGCTTCACGCTGACCGCGGTGATGGAACGCGAGGATCCGCGCGATGCGCTGGTTTCATCGACGTTCGCTTCGCTCGACGAGATGCCGGCCGGCACCGTGGTCGGCACCTCGAGCCTGCGCCGCGAGGCCGCGCTGCGGGCGCGCTATCCGCACCTGGTCATCAAGCCGCTGCGCGGCAACCTCGATACCCGCCTCGGCAAGCTCGATCGCGGCGAATACGGCGCGATCATCCTGGCTGCGGCCGGCCTCAAGCGACTGGGCCTTGGCGATCGCATCCGCGCGCTGATCGCGCCGGAGGCTTCGCTGCCTGCCGCGGGGCAGGGCGCGCTCGGCATCGAGATCCTGTCGACGCGTCCGGATGTCGCCGCGTGGCTGGCACCGCTGAATCACCAGCCCACCGCGCTCGCGGTCACGGCCGAACGGGCGGTGTCCCGCATGCTGGGCGGCTCGTGCCAGGTGCCGCTGGCCGCGCATGCGCGCTGGGACGGCGACCAGCTGCGGCTCGACGCCTTCGTGGCCATGCCCGATGGCTCGCGCCAGACGCGTGCCACCGCCGCCGCTCCGGTGGCCGACGCCGCGGCGGCTGAAGCACTCGGCGAGTCCGCCGCGCGCGACTTGCTCGCTCAAGGCGCTGCCGATGTCCTCGCCGCGCTGGCCGAAACTCCAGATCCCCAAGCTCCCGCCTGAGGCCGGCCCATGCCCCGCCCGACTGTCGTTGTCACACGACCCGCCGGGCAGTCCCGGCAACTGACCGAGGCGCTTCAGGCCGCAGGGCTCGATGTCCTCGGCTTTCCGCTGCTCGCGATTGGCCCCGCCCCCGATGACGCGCCGCTGCGCGCGGCACTGGCGCGATTGGACCAATTCGCGCTGGTGGTCTTTGTCAGTCCCAATGCCATCCAGTACGCGGTCGATGCGCTCGCTGCCGTGCAGGGGATCGCCGTGGCGCAGTGGCCGCCCGGCGTCCCGGTCGCCGTAGTCGGACCGGCCAGCGTCGTGGCGCTGGCCGAACGTGGAATTGCCGCGCCCGACTATCGCGTGATTGCGCCCGCCGGTGCCGACGGCAATGGCACGAACGGCGGCGCCAACGGCGAAGAAGCGCGTTTTGACTCCGAAGCCCTGTGGGCCCAGCTCGAACCGGCCGCACTGCAGGGCCGCGCCGTCCTGATCGTGCGCGGCAACGGTGGGCGCGACTGGCTCGGCGACCGATTGCGCGAAGCAGGCGCGGACGTCACGGCCGTCGAGGCGTACCAGCGCACGCTGCCCGAGCCCACTGCCATGCAATGGCAGGCCGTGCGCGATGGCCTGAGCGCCGGCGCCGCCCCGCAAGCCTGGCTGCTGACCAGCTCGGAAGCCGTGCGCAACCTTGATACGCTGGCGCGACAGAACCTCTCGCCGCAGGAGCTGGCCACCCTGAAACAGGTGCAGTGCATCGCGCCGCATGCGAGAATCGCCGAACAGGCGCAGGCGCTCGGCTTCACGCGCATCGTGCGTGCGGCGCCAGGCGATGCCGGCCTGCTCGCGGCATGCAAGCAGTGGGCGGATGCCTATGCCGGGCCGGTGCCCGCGAGTACACCGGTTCCTACGGTGGCCTCGGCACCGCGGCCGGAGCCGCTGCCCGTGCCGCCGCCTGCCATGACAAACAGGGTCGAACGCGTGACGCAAGAAACTACGTCCTCCTCAACCACCATTCCCCCCGGCGCCACGGCTTCGGCTTCGCCATCGGCCTCATTCGCCGCGCCGCGCCGTAATGCCGCATTGTGGGCGCTGGTGGCGGTGCTGGTGCTGGCAACTGCCGGCGGCTTCTGGTGGCTGCAGCAGCGGGTCGACCACCTGACCGAGGAGCTGGCCCGACGCCAGCAGAGCAACGACGCGCTGGTGCAGGAAACGCGTGTGCTGTCGCGTAATGCGCAGGACACCGTCAAGGAACTGCAGGCCAAGGTCGGCGCGCTGGACGGCCAGGTCGGCGAAACCCGCGACAAGCAGGCCGCGCTCGAACAGGTCTACCAGGACCTGATGCGCAACCGCGACGACTGGGAAATCGCCGAGATCCAGCAGTTGCTGACCAATGCCGGCCAGCAGCTCCAGCTCACCGGCAACGTACAGGTCGCGCTGGCCGCGCTGCAGAGCGCCGACGCGCGGCTGGCCCGCACCGACAAGCCGCAGTACAACCTGCTGCGCCGCGCACTGGCGCGTGATATCGCGCGCATGAAGGCCGTGCCCGATACCGACCTGACTGGCGCCGCCATCAAGCTCGATGAAGCGATCATCCAGATCGACGCGCTGCCACTGTTGTCGAGCGAACGCATGCTCGAGCGCACCGAAGCGGAAGACCGCAAGGATGCCGGCCGTGGCGCCGCCAAAGGCGCGGGCGAGACCTCTGCCCCTGCATCGGGCGGCGTAGGCGGCTGGTTCGCACGGCTGTGGAATTACATGCGTGATGAAATGGCGCAGGTCATCCGCATCCGCAAGGTGGATGACACGGAAGCGCTGTTGCTGTCGGGCGACCAGGGCTGGTTCCTGCGCGAGAACGTCAAGCTGCGCATGCTCAATGCGCGCCTGGCGCTGCTGTCGCGCAACGAGCCGGTCTTCCGCAATGACCTTGCCGCGGCGCAAGCCATGATCGGCCGTTACTTCGACACGAGGTCGAGGCGCGTGCAAACCGTGCTCACGCTGCTCAAGCAGGCGCAGGCCGGCGCGGTGACGGTGCAGTTGCCGACCATGGCCGAAAGCCTCGGCGCGCTGCACGCGCTGAAGAAGGAGTAAGCATGCGCCTGCTTTTCTGGGTTGCAATCCTGTTCGGCGGCGCCGTCGGGCTGGCGCTGTTCACGCAGTTCAACCACAGCAATGTGGTGCTGTTCTATCCGCCGTACCGGGTCGAGCTGTCGCTGAACCTGGCGCTGGCGCTGCTGCTGCTGGTGTTCTTCGTGGTGTGGACTGTCCTGTCCACGGCGCGTCATCTTTCCGAGATGCCGCGCAGGGCAGCCGCCTACCGTGAGCGCAGCCGCATGAACAAGGCCCAGGCCGCACTGCGCGAATCGATTGAAAACCTGTTTGCGGGCCGTTTCGCGCGTGCCGAACGGGCCGCGCGTGAAGCGCAGTCCTGGGATGCGCAGGTGCAGACCGCCGCGCTGGTCGGCGCCCGCGCCGCGCACCGCATGCAGGAGACCGATCGCCGCGACGCCTGGATGGCGCAGGTTACCGATCCTGAGCGCGAGCAGGCCCGGCTGGTCTCGATGGCCGAATTGCTGATGGATGCACGCGATGCCGATGGCGCGCTTGAGACCATCGCGCAGCTGCAGGCGCAAGGCGCGCGCCAGATCCACGTGCAGCGCATCGCGCTGCGTGCGCACCAGCACCTGAAGAACTGGTCCGAAGTGCTGCGCCTCGCGCGGTCGCTGGAAAAACGCAACGCCCTGCATCCGGTGCTGGCGCTGCGGCTCAAGCAGATGGCCTGTGAGGCCATGCTGGACGAGCGCCGCCACGACGCCGAGGCCCTGTCCTCGTTCTGGCGCACGCTGTCGGCCGACGAACGGCGCGCCGCCCGGATCGCGGAGCCGGCGGCCCGCTACTTCGCCGCGCTCGGCCGGCAGGACGAAGCGCGCCGCATCATCGAGGACGCACTAAAGGTCCACTGGGACAACCGCCTGGTGCTGCGCTATGCCGACTGCGCCAAGGCCGGCCACGCGCTGCCGCTGATCCAGCAGGCGGAGAGATGGATCAACGAGCATCCGGCGGACGCGGATCTCTACTTCACACTGGGCGTGCTTTGTCTGGGCGAGCGGCTTTGGGGCAAGGCCCAGTCCAGCTTCGAGCGCGCCCTGAAGTATGCAGACCGCGGGCAGCAGACCCGTCTGCGCGTGCGCACGCACCTGGCGCTGGCTCGCCTGTTCGAAGAGACCGAGCGGCCCGAAGAGGCGCAGCGCCACTACCGCGAAAGCGCGATGCTGGCCGCCTGAGGCCCGCACGCGCATCCCATCCCGCGCGGCGTTCAGCCTTCCGGCCGCCGCCATTCCTTCACCACCGCATAGCGTTCGAGCGTTTCCTTGCGCGCGACGTCGTGCTGCACCAGCGGGCGCGGATAGTTCTCGCCCAGCCGTACGCCCGCGGCCAGCAGCACGTCTTCCGGTGCGGTCCACGGTGCATGCACGTACTTGTCCGGCAGTCCTGCCAGTTGTGGCAGATATTTGCGGATGAAGCGGCCCTGCGGGTCGAATTTCTCCGATTGCGTGACCGGGTTGAAAATGCGGAACCAAGGCTGCGCATCGCATCCGGTTGAAGCTGCCCATTGCCAGCCGCCATTGTTGGCCGCGAAATCGAAGTCGTTGAGCTGGTCGGCAAAGTACTGTTCGCCGCGGCGCCAGTCCACGCCCAGGTCCTTGACCAGGAAGCTGGCCGTCACCATCCGCAGGCGGTTGTGCATATAGCCGCTTTGACGGATCTGCAGCATCGCAGCATCCACGAGTGGATACCCGGTGGCGGCATCGCGCCATGCTTCGAAATAGCGCTCGCCGGTTTCGCCGTCGCGCCAGCGGATGGCGTCGTAAGCGGGGTGGAACGCCTCGCCCGCCGCCACGCGCGGATGGTGGTGCAGGATCATGAAGTAGAAGTCCCGCCAGACCAGTTCCGACAACCATGTCGCGGCACTGGCGCTGTCCGCGCCGCCGCGCAGCACTGCCTCATGCGCGGCGCGTGCCAAAGTGCGGATCGACACCGTGCCGAATCGCAGGTGCACGGACAGATAGCTCGGTCCGCGCAGCGCAGGGTAGTCGCGCCGGCGGCTGTAGTCGCCCATGCGCGATGTGAATTCTGCGAACAACGCCTGGCCGCCTGAACTGCCCGTTGGCATGGCGACCTCTGCCAGGTTGCTGGCAGCAAAGCCAAGGTCCTCCAGCGACGGCAGGGGTACCTGTCGATTCTTCGGAACAGGCGCCAGCGCGTGCAGGTAGGGCTCGATCGGGTACGGACGCAGATCGAACGGCTGGACCGCCTTGAGCCCAACCGGTTTTACACATCTTTGACCGACCAAGGCGACCAGAGCGTCCAGGAAAAGCGTTTACATTCAACGACTTGAAGCGGTACTTGTAAACTCTCGGAGTCTCGCGTTTA
>NZ_CAJPVI010000019.1 GCF_905397435.1 Cupriavidus numazuensis | reverse complement strand
GCTCAGAGCCGAAGCCTGTGCGGTGGTCAGGGCATCGATTTCCGCGGTGCTCAGCGCAGTGACCTGGGTCGTGTTCAGCGCGCCGACTTGTGCGGTCGTGAAGGCGCCGACCTGGCTGCTCTTGAGGCTGGTCACGTCCAGCGCGGCGATCTGGCTGGTCTTCAGGGCTGCCACGTTGTCCGTGGAGAGAGCCTGGAGCTGGTCGGAACCCAGGGCCTTCAACGCGCCGGTGCTCAGTGCCGAAGCCTGGGCGGAACTCAGGGCATTGATTTCGGCGGTGCTGAGCGAAACAGCCTGTGCCGTGGTCAGAGCCGTCACCTGCGCGGCGCTGAAGGCGCCGACCTGGCTGCTGGAGAGCTTGTTCAGGTCAAGGGCTGCAATCTGGCTGGTCTTGAGCACGGCAATGCCGGCGGTACCCAGAGCTTGCAGCTGGTTCGATCCCATGGCCTTGAGGCCGGCAGTGGGCAGCGCGGCGATCTGAGCCGTACCCAGGGCGGCGATTTCAGCCGTCGACAGCGTCGCGGTTTGTGCGCTGCTGAGCGTCGCCATTTGTGTCGACGACAGCGCACCCACCTGCGTGCTGGTCAGATTGCCCAGATCCAGCGCAGCAAGCTGGCTGGTCTTCAACGCGGCAATGTCGTCAGTCCCGAGGCCGACCGCCTGGGAAGACGTGAGAGCGGCGACGGCAGCGGTGCTCAGCGTCACGATTGCCGATGCGCTGATGGCGCCCAACTGGTCCGAATTCAGGTTGGCGACCTGCTCTGTCGACAGCGCCTGAACATCCGCTGTCGACAGGGAGTGCATCTGCGCAGTTGTCAGGGCCGCAATTTGGGCCGCCGACATCGCGGAAATGATTGAAGGCATCTTGTTTCCTTACCCCAGATTTGAAATGAATGCGTCCGGTTCACTTGTTCGCGGCGCCCGCGACCTCGTTGCCGTGCAGCTCAATAGGAACATCGGCGTTACACCAATCCCCACTGGGTGATCGGCGCATCTCTCAAAAACTTTAGGAAGCGAGGGTGGCTGGAAAGAGGGGGAAAGGTGGGGGGGGACTTGTGGAGGCTGGAAATCTGTCGGGCGGTACACCGGGTCGTCCGAGGGCTCATTTAAATCCGAGGCCGTCTGCGCAAATGGATAACTGGTTTTGACGGATGCTGGTCTCGGAGCTGGAAGGCAAGATCGGAAATGAGATTGAATTGAGGTATGCTGATTTTCGATCCATTTCTACATGTCAGGGGAGGATATATGGATCCGGTTTTGTCGAGTTCCGATGGCGTGCTCTTTGGATATTCTGGTTCCCGGTAGGAAATATCTCGGCTCTGATGGTGCCTGACGATCAGGTCGATATATCTCCTGGAGATAATTGAGTGCGCTTCAAAGGATTATGTGCATGACTTTATCAGTGGCCTGAAAAATCTCATCCATCTTGAGGGGTGCCAAGGATGAGTTGGTGAAATTCAGTAAAATGTTGCCCGAAAACCCTGGATTGCCGAATATCCATTCCGATGTAATGCATCAGAGAATAACGGAGTTGGCCGGATTTTCGACCCGAAGCGGTGGGGCAGGTGCAGGCGAATCTTCCTTAGCCCCTCTATCTCGTTGTTCTTGGTGTCAAATGCGATAGGTGTGACCGCATCATTCGCAACAGTTCGGTTACCCGCATTGGCTTCCGGGGATTATGGCCGCCGTGTCTTCACGCGCGGTGAGGGCGCCGGGCGACTGCCCGCTTTTCGTGAGATTCGCACATTGTCGCAAATCCGGGCAGTCGGCCATGGTCGTCTAGAGTACTTCTGCCGGCACGATCATGCCAACCTGCTGCAGGAGGTTTGTCCGCTGCTGACGCACGATCTCGCTTGGCGCAGGGCGACGACGATAGACGTACAGGTAATCCAGGACGGCGTTGAAATTGGTCGCATCCGTGCTGCTGCCCCGTCGGTCGGTAGTTTCGTCCCGGACCTCAAATACAATCGAGCCTTGAATTGGAATGTGCCGCGGCATTTCTTTCTCGAACATTGCGAGCTGGAAGTCCCAGTCTTCGTATGCGCGCATGTGTGGGTCGAATCGTGTGTTTCCAAGCAGGCGGCGAGGAAATGCGAAGCATGACATATGAACCTGATTCTTTACGAACACCAGTTCATTGAGATTGTTTCTCAACTCGATCTTGTCTTCAGCCGTGACATCAAATTTAGGATTGGTTCGACTTTCCGTGACCACAGAACAGTCAAAGTACAGAAATTCGTCTTTCCGGACTTCGTCCAGGCTGGCTAGTCTGACGAGCAGGTCGGGGCTCCATGCGTCATCATCATCCAAAAACATGAGATACCGGCCCGAGGATACGGAAATGCCAAGATTTCGGCTCTGGGATGGACCGGGAGCGCCATTTCTGCGGATCACCATGTCATTCTTCCCGAGCAGCCTGAAGCAAACCTCGTCACTGGCAAAGTCTGCGGCATCCGATATGACGATTACCTCGTACGGAAATGGACACTCCTGGAGCTTGATTGACTTAAGCGCTCGTTCGAGCAATGCGGGTCGCTTGTGGGTCGGGATGATAATCGAGAGGAAAGGTGCAGGAGATTGCATTTTTATTCGATCGTCAAAAATATAATGCTACGGTGTGTGGAAGCGTGACCTATTTCTTTGCCGGGATCCTGACCCTTGAGCTCCCACGAAGCCAATCCGCACTTGCCATGGCTGCCGTGCACGAAAGAGCGACAGACGAGAGGAAGGTCTGCGCCATGGACAGCACTGCATAGGTGGGAAGTCCCCCGGGAAAACTGGCTGCGGCGTCCCTAGAAAACCTTGCCGCCGCGCTCATGACGCAGGCGACACGTGGACAGGCCCTTCCTGTTCGGTGTTGGCTGGCATAGCGCACCCCGGTCTGAGCCGCGCGACTGGCTGCGAGGCAGGTTTCACTCGCGGGACGGGCAACCGAAGCCTGGTTTTCCACAAGTCTCGCATTCTAGGTGGGCCACGCAACGCACCATCGGTTGATTAGCGGGGGATAGGTGGGTCTATTGTCCTTTATGTGACCCAAATCGTTGACTGTAGGAGCGTGCTGCTGAGAAGGGGTGGCTAAATCAAATCCAGTATGTCAGCGAGCACCAGGACATCACAGCATCGTTTGCAGTATGCCCAAAGGCTGCCGCCGAGATAACCTGCGGGTGAGGTGCTTCTTTCATAACTCCGAGGCGAGGCAGGCGGGTGGCAGCGCGCTGCCAGTGCACGTAGCCCGAAGCGGAGTTGCTCGGAGCATTAGGCGGCACATTCCTCGCCTCTACGACCTTGTGCGCTTGCGCTTAACCCCTTGGCTATACCTCACCTGCCGTCTGCACAGGCCAAGCCAACGGCAAGCAGCCCGTAGCCTGTCCAGGAAAACTTGACCGCCACAAATTGATACCGATTTACCCCGCTCTTTACCCGATGGCGAGGCCGACCATGTCCGTATGATCCAGCGGCACAACAAGTCTCGAGGCGCTGGGCTCGCGTGCGTGTTGCAGGCGCCGGCCCAACTTGATGGCGACTACATCGACGGTCGGGAGTGGTATTCCAAGCAGCGTTAGAAAGTCTTTCGAGATCAATATTATTGATAATCGACGCGGCAAGGCAAGCAGCTCTTTCGGCATATCAATTTCAAGTGCGGATGCACCAATAAAAAACCAAGAGCATGGAAAATATCAGGGATCTTTCCAATACGTTCAAAAAATATAATCTTGGGTGCGGGGACAAGATATATAAAGATTTTCTCAACATTGGTTACTGGCAGCACCTGGAGCGCGGTCAGTTGTATACGGGCATGAATGGACAAGATGGTTCGTACATGCTCAACCTCGATCTGAAAGAAGGGATTCCGGCTCACGACGGTTCTCTGGATCTTGTCTATCACAGCCACATGCTGGAGCACCTTGGTTATCTGGATGGCATTGCCTTTATCCAGGAATGCTATCGCGTCCTGGCCCCGGGCGGGAAAATGAGAATCCTGGTGCCAGATCTCGAGTTGTGGGCAAAAGCCTATCTCTCAAGTGACAGATTCTTTTTGGAAGAGTATCAGAAAGTTCTTGATAAAGATCTGTACGTGACGGATGCCGCAATTTTCATGGGTATGCTCCATAACCACGATCATAAATGTGGTTATGATTTCAAAACCTTGACGTGGGTACTTGAGCGCGCTGGCTTTGCCGGGATCAGAAGGACTTTGTACGCGAGCAGCGTTTATATCGAGAATGTCTCGGAAATTGAACCCTACGATGCATTGCGGGCAATGGAAAGCCTCTGCGTGGAATGTGTCAAGAATTGACGTGATTGGTAACAATACGTTTATCTGCTGACGCCGTCGATTCTTCCGCATGAGTTCTGTTATGACCAATTTTATCGTTGTCGCGCCACGTTATTCCGCTCGTTCTGGTGGAATCATGGTTCTGCACGAGCTCTGTACCGCCCTTAACAAGCTTGGTCATCAGGCCGGCTTGGTTCTAATCACCGAAGGCTCGCAGCAAGACCAGGGATTCAAATTTGGTTACTCGAACGCAGCGGAGTTTCTCGACCCTGTTGGCAGTCATTACGACTTCTTCTCCGGAAGGGATGCCGCCGAGGTTGACGAGTTCGTGCGCAATGCATGCATTATTTACCCGGATATTATCAAGGGAAATCCGCTGAACGGGCGTAACTTTGTTACCTATGTATTAGGAAAACCCGGTTTCCCGATCGAGTCTCAATTTGTCCTGGCTTATTCCGAAATTTATATTGAAAAATCGGACTATGTCTTGTTCAAGCCATTCGTCAGCGAGTGGATGCATGCGCGTGACACATTGCATTGGACGCAGCGTAAGCTCAACCTGACCTATGTGGGTAAGGGGCAGGAGTTCGCGGAATGCAGCACTATCCCAGGAACCGTGCTAATCGAGCGCGATTGGCCCAAGGACAAGCGGCAACTCGCGGCCCTGTTACGCAATTGCAAATACTTCTTTTCCTGGGACTCCATTTCGGCAACCAATATCGACGCGGCCCTGTGCGGGGCAGTACCTGTTCTCATGCAAGACGCACAGATTCCGCGAAGCGAAATTGATCAGTTCGAGCTCGGTGCATTGCCTCCGGTGTCGTACGAGGCGGGAATGGAAGACGCGATTCCGTCAAATCTGGCGGAGATAGATGCCGCTTTGGCCAACACGCAGCACCTCGCGCATCATTTGCTGGCGTCCTGGCAGGATCGCGTTCAGGGTCTGGTGCATGCGATCCAGCTCAAGCTGGAATAAAGCGACGGACTCATATTCCAGAGCGCATTGCGCCTTCGGTCACGATTGTGTGGCAATAGTCGTGAAAATCTACAGGCGCGCTAAGGTTTTTCCTTCTAAAGAAATATGCATATGAAAGCGGTCATTCTGGCGGGAGGGTTGGGCACACGGTTAAGCGAAGAAACGTCCATCCGTCCCAAGCCCATGGTGGAAATTGGTGGAAAGCCGATTCTCTGGCACATCATGAAGATGTACTCGTGGCACGGCATCCACGATTTCATCATTTGCTGCGGCTACAAGGGCTATGTGATCAAGGAGTATTTTGCAAACTATTTTTTGCATACGTCCGACGTCACCTTCGACATGCGGGACAACTCCCTGCATGTCCACGAGAAGCGAGCCGAGCCATGGAAGGTCACGCTGGTAGACACAGGGGAATCATCGATGACGGGAGGGCGGCTGAAGCGGGTTGCCGACTACGTCAAGGATGACGAAGCATTTTGCCTGACCTATGGAGACGGCGTAAGCGATGTCGATATTGGCTCGACAATCGCGTTTCACAAGGCACATGGCAAGACTGCCACGCTGACGTCGACTTGGCCTCCGGGTCGGTTTGGCTCTCTCAATATAGAGGGACAGCAGGTATTGAGTTTCAGGGAAAAGCCGAAAGGCGATGGCGCCATTATCAACGGCGGATTTTTCGTCCTGTCGCCCAAGGTTCTCTCCTATCTGGGGGGAGATGAAACAGTCTGGGAACAAGAACCCTTGATGCGGCTGGCGGATGAAGGCGAGCTCATGGCGTTTCATCACGAAGGCTTCTGGCAACCCATGGACACCCTGCGAGACAAAACGATGCTCGAGGAGCTGTGGGCTGGCGGCAAAGCCCCATGGAAGAAATGGGACTAGCCATGGCGACAGTCGATGCTACCTTCTGGCGGGGCAAGCGAGTATTCCTGACAGGCCATACGGGCTTCAAGGGTAGCTGGTTGGGCCTCTGGCTGCAGTCGATGGGCACGGAAGTTCATGGCTTCGCCTTGCCCTCGCCGACTAAACCCGCGTTGTTCACCGAGGCGCGTGTAGGGGAGCATATGGCCAGCACGTTCGGGGATATCCGGGACTACTCGGCTGTTCTGACTGCCATGAAAGCGTTTCAACCCGACATTGTTCTGCACTTGGCCGCGCAGCCCCTGGTGCGCTATTCATACCAGGCACCCGTCGAAACCTACGCAACCAACGTGATGGGCACGGTGCATATGCTGGAGGCCGCCCGTCACGTTGGCAGTGTACGTGCGATCGTCAATGTGACGACCGACAAGTGCTACGAGAACCGCGAGTGGGTCTGGGGTTACCGGGAAGACGAGCCGATGGGGGGGTATGACCCCTATAGCAACAGCAAAGGGTGCTCGGAACTCGTGACTAGCGCCTACCAGCGATCGTTCTTTGGGCAGACGGGTATCGCGTTAGCGTCGGCACGGGCGGGCAATGTGATCGGCGGTGGCGATTGGGCGATGGATCGCCTGGTGCCAGATATTCTGCGGGCCTTTGAAAAGGGACAACCAGTCATCATTCGCAACCCTCATGCGGTTCGTCCATGGCAACACGTCCTTGAACCGCTATCCGGGTACCTGACCTTGGCCGAACGTTTGTACCAGGATGGCACAAAGTTTGCCGAGGGCTGGAATTTCGGACCATCCGATGAAGACGCCAATCCTGTCCAATGGATTGTCGAACACCTGGCACATCTCTGGGGGCAAGGCGCAAGCTGGCAACTCGACGATTCGAGCCAACCTCACGAGGCCCATTATCTGAAGCTGGACATATCCAAGGCCAAGACGCGCCTTGCATGGAAGCCACGCTGGAGCCTGTCCACCGCACTTGGCCGGATTGTGGATTGGCACCAGACCTGGCTGGCCAAAGGCGATGTTCAGGCGATGTGCCACCAGCAGATCGCTCAGTACCAGAATTGTATTTAATTACGCCCGGAAAATTGCTTCATGATCGCGAACATTCAGTTTACACCCAGGTCTCCAGATGCCATTCGCAGGGAGATAGCTGATCTCGTCCAGCAATATGCGGACATCGTCTATGCCCCCACGCCGTTCATTCCAGGTGAAACTCCGGTCCCGGTCTCGGGCAAGGTGATTGGCGCCGCGGAGCTCAAGAACATGGTTGACGCGAGCCTGGATGGTTGGCTAACGACCGGACGCTTCAATGCGATGTTCGAGGAGCGCCTGGCCAGGTATATCGGCGTCAAGCATCTCATTACGGTCAACTCGGGGTCATCGGCTAACCTGGTCGCATTCTCGACGCTCACGTCCCCCAAGCTGGGGGAGCGTGCCATCCGGCAGGGAGATGAGGTCATCGGTGTTGCGGCGGGTTTTCCGACCACAGTCAATCCGATTATCCAGTTCGGTGCCGTGCCCGTGTTTGTTGACGTCGACCTGGCCACGCACAATATCGATGCAGGAAAAATCGAAGCGGCGATCTCGCCCAAGACCAAAGCCATCATGCTTGCCCACTCCCTGGGCAACCCCTTTAACCTCGAAGTGATAACCGCCTTGTGCAAGAAATATGGGCTCTGGTTGATCGAGGACTGTTGCGATGCATTGGGTGCGACCTACCGTGGCCAGATGGTGGGCACGTTCGGGGACATCGGTACACTCAGTTTCTATCCGGCCCATCACATTACCATGGGCGAAGGCGGAGCAGTCTTCACGAATAGTGCCGAGCTCAAGCAGATCGCGGAATCCTTTCGCGATTGGGGGCGCGACTGTTATTGCCCTCCCGGCAAGGACAACACCTGCAATAAGCGTTTTTGCTGGAAGCTGGGTGATCTCCCTGAAGGCTACGATCACAAATATACATACAGCCATCTCGGCTACAATCTTAAAATCAGTGACATGCAGGCGGCATGCGCGCTGGCCCAACTTGACCGTTTGGACGATTTCATCGCCTCGCGTCGGGCCAATTTCGACTATCTGCGCGAACGTTTGAAATCCTGCGAAGAATTCCTGCATCTCCCAGAGGCCACGCCCGGCTCCAACCCTTCGTGGTTCGGCTTTCCTCTCGTCTTGAAGGATTCGGCCAACACCCGCCGCGTTGATCTGCTGAGCTATCTGGATCAAAACAAGATTGGGACCCGTTTGCTTTTTGCCGGAAACCTGACCCGTCAGCCGTATATGGCTGGGAGAAACTATCGCGTCAGTGGCGAACTGGTCAATACCGATATCGTGATGAATCAAACCTTCTGGCTGGGTGTCTACCCCGGCTTGAGCACTGAGCATCTTGACTTTATCGTGACCAAACTGGAAACGTTCTTCGGGCTCAATTTCTGAACGATTAGATATGGGCACCCTCCCTTGTACCGAAGACCTTGCCCACGCCGTTGAAGTCGTGGGCGCCGAGGCATGGCGCGCACTCTCCGGTCAAAGAATTTTTCTGACCGGCGGCACGGGTTTCATCGGCAAATGGCTGATCGCCGTCTGGCAGTATGCGGACCGCCAACTGGCCTTGGGCAGCGAGCTCGTGGTGCTCAGTCGCGACCCGGCGGCCTTTCTCGAAGCGGAGCCGCATTTCGCCGGGGTACGCGGCCTGACCCTGGTGCGCGGCGACGTCCGGCACTTCGATTTTCCGTCGGGATCATTCGCGCGCGTCATCCATGCGGCCGCCGATGTTGTCGCACCAAGTACGCCCCTTGAGACATTCTCGACGAGCATCGATGGAACCCGCCGGGTATTGGATTTCGCACTGTCCTGCGGCGCAAAACAATTCTTGCTGCTTAGCTCCGGAGCAGTCTATGGGAGGCAGCCGCCCGAACTCGCATCGGTTAGCGAATCCTACATGGGGGCGCCTGATATAGCCTCTCCAGGCTCCGCCTATGGCGAAGGGAAGCGGGTAGCCGAGTGGCTCACGCAGGTAATCTGCCGCAGCCATGATATCCACTTCTCCATTGCACGCTGTTTTGCCTTCGTTGGCCCGTATTTGGCGCTGGACAAACAGTTTGCGGCAGGCAACTTCCTGCGGGATGCCATGGTACGCAGGGAAATCGTTGTCCAGGGAGATGGGACCCCTTACCGAACCTACCTCTACGCCGCTGATATGGCTGCATGGCTATGGGCCATGCAGCTGCGTGCAGCCTCTGGCGCGGTCTATAACGTTGGCAGCCCCGAAGCCATTTCCATTGGCAATCTAGCTCACAAGGTCAACCAGGTGCTTGGCTCGCCGGCAGGGGTACGTATCATCCAATCGCCTCGTCCGGACCGGCCGGCCGAGCGTTACGTGCCCAATGTTGATCTGATTGTTAAGGAACTGGGTCTGCAACATCCCATTCCCCTCGACGATGCGCTTGAGCGCACAGCTCGCTGGCATCAACAGACATGCCGGTGAACTCTCCATGACTAATACTCGATCCCTCGCCCGTGTAGTACGCCGTCAAGCCCTTGAAATGGTTCACCGGGCCAAGGCGTCGCACATTGGTAGTGCATTGTCTATTGCCGATATCGTATCGGTACTGTACGGACGCGTAATGCGATTCAACGCGGCGGACCCCGGAGCCGCCGATCGCGACCGTTTTATTCTTAGCAAGGGTCACGCTTGTGTAGCCGTCTATGCGGTATTGGCCGAGTGCGGCTTTTTTCCGCGCGACGATCTTCGTCAATACGGTCAGGACGGGGCGATCCTGATGAACCACGTCAGTCATAAAGTTCGCGGCATAGAGTTCTCAACCGGCTCCCTCGGCCATGGCTTGCCGTTCGGTGTGGGCAAGGCGCTCGCGGCAAAACGCCAGAACAAGGCCTGGCGGACATTCGTCCTGCTAAGCGATGGTGAGTGGGGAGAGGGGAGCAACTGGGAAGCCTGCCTGTTTGCCAGTCATCACAAGCTTGACAACCTGACAGCGATCATCGATTACAACAAGCTGCAAAGTCTCACCACGGTAGAGCAGACGCTGTCCCTCGAGCCGTTGGCTGAAAAACTGCGTGCATTTGGCTGGTCGGTCCGAGAGGTCGATGGCCATGACCACGATGAGTTAGCCACCGCATTGGCCAGTACGCCGTGGGAGCCAGGCAAGCCGAATATTCTCATCGCCCATACTACCAAGGGAAAGGGTGTGAGCTTTATGGAAAATGCCGTCAAGTGGCACTACAGCAGTCCGAACGACGAGCAGTTGGCGCAGGCCCTCAGCGAGCTGGCCTAGTGTTCGGGAGACGATAGATGAGAAATGCATTCATTGAAGAACTGGTCACGCTGGCCACAGAGCATCCGCATATTGCTCTGATTGTGGGCGATCTGGGCTATTCGGTGATCGAGCCCTTTGCCGACCGCTTTCCGGATCGATTCATTAACGCCGGAGTCTCAGAGCAAAATATGACTGGCCTGGCGGCCGGAATGGCCTCCGAGGGATACCATGTCTTTACGTATTCCATTGCCAATTTCCCGACCTTCCGCTGCGCGGAGCAAATTCGCAACGACATTGCCTATCACAGGCTACCGGTCACCGTGGTTGCTGTCGGTGGAGGCTTGGCCTACGGTGCTCTTGGCTACTCACATCATGCCGTCCAGGATTACGCATTGATGCGATCCATGCCAAACATGTTGATTGCGGCCCCGGGCGACCCTCTGGAAACCCAGGCCTGCATGAGATATCTCATCGCCAATCCCGGACCGTCGTACCTTCGTCTGGGAAAAGCGGGAGAGCCTAAGTTCCATACGCAGGTGCCAAAGGTTCAACCGGGTCAATGGTTGAAGGTGAGAGAGGGTGATCAGAAGGATGGCGGGCAGGCATTGCTATCAACGGGCGCAGGCCTCGCTGCCGCCATTTCAAGAGCAGAAGCTTGCGATGGCACCAAACCTTGCGTGTACTCGCTGCCGCTCTGGGGAATGGACACCAAAGTCAGTCAGCCCGCACAAATCCAGCCTTTCTCTTCTGTCGTAACGCTGGAGGACCATTTGCGTGATGCAGGCTTTGGCTCCTGGCTGCTGGAATCCGTCGCTTCCGAGCCGAGCCTGCTGCCCAGGTTGTCTGCAGTCGCGCTGGATCCGCTCGTATGCGGTACGGTCGGCTCCCAGGCCATGCTGAACGCATTGGGTGGGTTAACGCTCGTCCAGTGAGCCACCGAAAGCCGGGCTCTTCGCCAACGCACGACTGCGTCATCGATGCGATTGCTTATCGATCGATGCACGGTATGGGCAAAGACCAAGTCCGCGCATCAGGTGGACGCCAACCATGTGGCGCTGCACGGTATCCGTGCAGCGCCACGCGCGCAAGTACTTGGCGACGGCCAACTCGAACCACGATTTGCCGGTGGCCCCAATCTGCTGCAGCGCGACTTTAGCCCTGCAGAGGTTGACAGTTGATTGCGGGAAATCGAATCAAATCAATGGTTTCTCTGCGTCAGCAGACGCCGACAACATCCGCTCCACATACCGCGCGATCAAGTCAATCTCCAGATTCACCCGACTGCCCGCCTTGAGTTCCTGCAACGTAGTCACTTCGACCGTATGCGGAATCAGGTTGATCGAGAACACGCAGCCATCGGCTTCGTCGGTGACACGGTTGACGGTCAGCGACACGCCGTTGATCACGACCGAGCCCTTGTACGCCAGATACCGGCCCAGTTCGCGCGGAGCGCGGATGCGCAGCTCATGCGATTCGCCAACCGGGGCAAAGTGCACGACTTCGCCGAGACCGTCGACATGGCCAGAAACCAGATGCCCGCCGAGGCGGTCCGCCAGTCGCAGCGCCTTTTCCAGATTGACGCGGCCCGCCAGTTCCAGACCCACGGTCTTATTCAGGGATTCGCGGGAGACTTCCACGTCGAAGCTGTCGGCAGTCATGGCGATCACGGTCATGCAGGCGCCCTGGATGGCGATGCTGTCGCCGATGACCACATCCGAAAGGTCCAGGCCGCCAGCCGCGACGTGCAGGCGCACGCCAGTGTTGTCGGCGCTCTCTGCGCCGAGCGGGGTGACGGTCTCGATGCGGCCAACGGCCGCCACAATGCCAGTAAACATGATGTGTTCTCGAAAGTTCGGGTGTTGGTAACCAGCGCGGCTGGCGCGCCGTCGGTAAGTTGGGTCAGGCGTCGCTGCGACGCGCGATCAGGCGCAGGTCCTCGCCGATCTGGCGCACATCGTGCCAGCGGAAGGCGGCGGCATCCTGCAAACGGGACAGCGGCGGCAAGTTGAACATGCCTTGCGCGTCGCCGAGCAGCTTGGGCGCCAGGTAGATCAGCAGTTCGTCGGCGCAATGCTCGCGGATCAGCGAGCCATTGAGCTTGAAACCCGCTTCGACGTGCAGTTCGTTGATGCCGCGCCGGCCCAGTTCCTCCAGCATCTTGCGCAACTCGACCTTGCCGTGCGGATTCGGCAATACCACGACTTCCGCGCCACGGGCTTCGAGCGCGTGGCGGCGTTCCCGGTCGTCCACCGCGCTGAACACCAGTACCGGCTTGGCGAGGTCGCCAGCGTCGGGTGTCAGGATGTGTGCTTCAAGCGGCACTTCCAGTCGTGAATCGACCAGCACGCGCTGCGGCTGGCGCGGCGTTGGGATAGCCCGCACGGTCATCTGCGGATTGTCGTCGCGCACCGTGCCGATACCGGTCAGGATGGCGCAGGCGCGCGCGCGCCAGGCGTGCCCATCGTCGCGCGCGGCCTGGCCGGTGATCCACTGGCTCGTGCCATCGTGCAGGGCGGTACCGCCGTCCATCGACGCTGCGACCTTGACCCGCACCCACGGCAGGCCACGCGTCATGCGCGACACGAAGCCGATGTTGAGGTCACGTGCTTCCTTTTCCAGCAGGCCACAGCGCACGTCGATGCCGGCGTCGCGCAGCCGCTGCAGGCCACGGCCGGACACGCTCGGGTTGGGATCTTCCATCGCCGCCACCACGCGCGCGATGCCGGCGCGTACCAGCGCGTCGGCGCAGGGGGGCGTGCGGCCGAAATGGCTGCAGGGCTCAAGCGTCACATAGGCGGTGGCGCCAGCGGGGTCGATGCCGCGCGTTTGCGCATCCTTCAGGGCCTGGATTTCGGCGTGATCCTGTCCGGCCGGCTGGGTGAAGCCCTGGCCGATGATCTGCCCGTTCTTGCTCAGCACGCAGCCGACGCGTGGATTGGGGGTGGTGGTGAACATGCCTCGCGCTGCAAGCGCGAGCGCTTGCTGCATGGCGGCGTGGTCGGAATCGGAAAACATTTGGCCGGTGACTCTTGCCCGCTGGGCGTTGGGTGTGCGTGCCGCTGTCAGGGCGGGGCAGGTTCGCCCGATGCCTCGCAGTCCTTGTCATGCTCGGGCGTGCAAAGGCGGATCCGTCCTTGCGCTCCCATGCGAACCTGGCGCTGCTCGCCGCGGCAGCTGAGCGTGAAAGTGGCGGCCTGAAATCCGCCTTGCTCAGACCGAGAGTATCCCACAGCTGTGAATCGCAGGATGTTGCTGGCGCGTGCGGTCTGGCGCAGGAAGACGGCGAGGCACGGGGCGCCGAGCTGGACCACGGACACGGCGATGGCACGCTGCCCGGTTTGGCGGGCCCCGGTTGTGGCCACGAGTTGCCAGCCCTGGTCCAGCGTGGTGTTGCCATCGAGCGGTTGCAGGGCAACCTCGGCCCGCCGTGCCATGGCCGTGCTGCGCGCCTGTGCCAGCGAAGCCGCCAGCCTGTCCGCGGCGACGGCTACCTGATGGCGAGCCATCAGCACGTCGATGGCCTGATAGGCGGCCACCGCCAGCACGGCGACGATCGACAGGCAGACCAGCAGCTCGGTCAGCGTGAAGCCAAGCCGCAGGCGAGGTGCGGGTTGCGGCATATCAGCAGTCGGGTCCTGGATAAGCCGCCTGCGTCATGCCCGGCGGATGGGTCAGCCATTGGCCGGTACTGCGCAGGATAAGCACGCCGCAGCGATGGTCTGCCTTGACCGGTGTTGCCCGGACTTCGACGCAGGCGTCGAGTCCGGCCTGAGGGCATGCGGCCGCCGTGATGATGTGGCGAGGACTGTCTCCTTGCGGCACCGGTCGAGGCCAGCTGCCCGCGGCGATATCGCCGCCCGGCTCGCGTGCGAACGTCATGGCACCCGTGGCATGCTGCTCGAGTTCCAGCATCGTGGCGACCAGCTCGGAGCGGGCCTGCGCGCGCCAGCCGCGCGCAAGGTAGTGCTCCCATGACGGTACGGCCAATGTGGCAAGGATGGCCAGCATGGCAATCGTGATCAACACTTCGATCAGGGTAAATGCCCGCTGCAGCAAGGCAAAGCGTACTGATGCAATGGCGCGCTTCACGGGATGTCCTGCTGAATGGGCGCCACGATTTCCCGCCAGCTGATACGTCCGGTACGGCGGGTGGCCATGACTGTTGACTGGAGCCGGACAGACGTTCCGTCCACGGACCACAGCGTGACCGTGTGGGCCTGCGCGCCGCTTGTTCCCGAAGGCGCTTGCGGGGGCGGTCCCGGGACACTGGTCGCCACAAAGGACGCCGCAGAGCCGGCCGCTTGCCCGGTCACGAACGTCTGGAGCGGCGCGCCATCCCGGGGCCGTCCCGCGGATTCGCCCGTCGCCGCCAGTACAAGGTAGGCCCGCTGAAATCCATCTGCGGCGCGTGTCGTGAACTGGAGATAGCCCGGAAACACTTCCCCAAGCGTATCCAGCTGTTCCCCGGCATTCGGCAGCCTCAGGTGCCATCCGGTGCCGCCTTGCCCTGGCATGGCGCGCAGCAGAAACCCTCCGCCAGCGGGCTCGGCGATGATGCGAGCCGGGACGCCGCCAGGTCGAGAGGGAATGGCCGCGACTTCACCTCCTTGGCTGAACACGATGAGTGGCGAAGCGGAGGCGCCGAGGAGCAACGGGGGTTCCGCGCGTTTCGATTTGCCGGCCGCCGGGAGCTTGTGCCGGCATGTCGGGGTTTCCAGTGCAAGGCGTCGGGGCGCCCGCGGCACCGGAAAATGCCAGAGTTGGCCGCTGTCGTCGGCGGCATAGATGGCCTGCGCTATGCCCGTCATGTCGCTCAGAATGCTGACACCTGTAAGCGTCGAGGTCGTGGGCGAACCAGAGCAATCGCGTTCGGGCAGCGGCCAGGTCAGCGCGGGGCCGGCCGCTTTCTCAAGCGGTATCAGTGCCAGGCCTGCACGGGAAGCGCCAGCATCCACCGTGGTGATCGCGAACCAACGAGGCCCTTCGTCGTAGGCAAACGCGGCAGCGCGAACCGGGCCGCGGGCGGACAGCGGCAGCGCAGGCGTTGCAGTCAGTTCCCAGATCAGGCGGATTGGCGCGACATCCGTCGGATTGCTGATGTCCAGCACGAATGCACCGGCCGCGCTGCCCCCCTCGTCCGCGGCAGGGATCCCACAGAGCAACACGGTGCGCCATTCACGATGCATGACGACATCGGCGGCTTCCGGCCGCGGACACGGTACCGGCGCCAGCGCGCCCCTCGGATCAGTCATTACACCTGCCAGCGGCAGCAAGGCTCGCGGCATGTAGGCGACAAGCTCGTCGCCTGTGGTGGCCCTGAACCCGTGAAGCCATGCGTCCGTGGTGCCCAGCCAGACCGTGTGCGGACGAGTGCGATGGCGTTCGCGGAACGCGGCATGGCCGGCTTTCCCCGGTTGCCAGACTGGCGGTGGCACGACCAGCACGCGCGCACCGCGGGCATTGGCCAGCCGGGTTTCGCGCGGGCGCAATGCGGCGTTGCCGCGTTCACCGCGCAACCACGCCAGTTTGTCCGCGCCGGATGCTGTGGTACTTGCGCCCTCGGCCATTGCCTGCTGACTAGCCGCATCGAGTGCGGACCACTGCAGCGGAACAAGGCGTTCCGACTCCAAGCCAGCGGGTGCGATCGACGTGTAGAGATGCCGGGACGTAGTCGCGTTAGTGTCGAGCCGTGCGCCGGCTTCCCACAGGGTCGTGTGAGGTGTCGGCTCCGACGTTCTCGCCAGCAGGGGATTCCAGGCGAGCGCACGCAGGTGGCCTGTCCATGGGTAGGCGCCAGCCTGCGCGAGGTATGCCAGCGGGAGATTGCCGGCGGGTTGGTCGACGATTCCGGCCCACGCGGCCGCCGAAGCTGACGAAAGCAGCCAGGACAGGACCCAGGCGATGACGTGCCGCCGGCTCATGGCTGAATCACGCTCTGGACCACAGCAGTGGTGTCGCGGTTGCGGCCGAAACCAATGGCGGTGACGCGAAGGCGCGGCATCGCAGTCTGCCGGCTGTATTCCATGGGCGCAGCGCCATCGCCAACCAACTCGGCAACGTAGCGCGGCGGGATCGACGTGCCGGCGATACCTTGGGGCAGGGCGGGCATCGTCTTTCCGGTGAACGTGCCAAACGGCACGCCAATGTCATCGGTGGACGCCGAGCCTGACAGCCATGCCTGCCAGACGGGCAGGCTGCCGGTGGCAGGCACGCAGATTCCGGCCTGCATGCCTCGGCCGCACGCCCCGCTTGCCGGAACGGGATCCAGGCGGTCTGGCGGACCGTTGCCCGCCATGGCTGCCATCAGATCGGCCTCGCCATCGAGCAGCGCCACTTCGGCGGCCCGGAATGCGATTTCCCGGTCAAGTTGCAAGCCGGCAAGCTGGCGGCTGGAGAGCAGGAATTGCAGCGTGGCAGTTGCGGTGAGCACCGCGAGCAGCAGAAGCGTCGCGGCAAACATCAGCGTCGCACCTCCATGTGGGCGAGGGCAGGGCTTGTGCGCGGCTAGCACAAGGTCTCCTGACACCGAGGGGCGTTCCGCAGGCGGATCGTCGTTGCGAAGATCCGCGACGTGTATCGGCCATGTCCGGGCAACCTGTCGTAGAGGTCCGTCATGGCGCCAGCGCCGGTGACCTGCATGCCGCTCGGGGCTGCGCCACGCCGTTCCAGCCTGAGCGCCAGCGCTACCTGAACCGCGACGACACGATGCCACGCGTCTTCGCCCATGGCCGTGACCTCGTCGGCGCGCAGGAAGGTGTCGGGAAGCCGGTTGCCGCGGGTGTCGACACCGTAGCGTATCTGCATCGATTCCACGCCTCGCACGATCGCCCCGGATGTCCATCCGCTGCCGTCGATGCGTCCGTTTCGCCGTGCTGGATAGCGGCAAAGCAACTGAGGCTCGCCGTCGCTGGCGATGGCGACGTAGAAGAGATTCGCGGTAACGTAGTCCGTGTCGACGGATGAGTCGGTGCCCTGGGCGGCAACGGCATAGCCGCTGCAGTCGATCATCGTCTGGTCGGACAGGCTGGCGTCGCTGGCCTGCCCGCTGCCGCTGAAGCGGACCAGCAGCGCGTCGCTGCCCGCCACGCCGGATTTCCCGCATCCCGGTACTGTTGCGATCGATGGCTGGCCGCAATCGTCCGCGCCGCTGATCGCGGGCTGGGCCGGGGCCTTGCCAGTTGCATCGGGAACCCAGCCGCTGTGCCGGATCAGGGTGGACAGAATATTGAGTGCGCGCTGCCCGCGCTCCTCCAGCAAGGTTCGCTCGGCGGCGGCAAGATATGCCGCGCGACATAGCAGAAACGCGGTGCCTGCCACCGCAGTGACCAGCAGCCCCAGTGCCAGGCCGACCATCGTCTCGGTCAGCGTGAAGCCATCCATCCGCGGACTGCCCCGATAGCCAGCGGGCATGCGTGATCTCATGGTTGCAGCCATAGTGCAACGCCGCGCAATGATGCCGACGCCTCCGGCTCGCCGACCGCCAGTCCTGCCATGGCTAGCCTGCCGGTACGCGGGCCTTCGGCCGAGACCGCATGGGATCGGTTCATGGGGGCTACGGGCATGCCCGAGATTTCCGCGGCTTCCCCGGCAGACCGGACCGCCTGCGCGAGCTGTTCATGGCCACGCAACCACGCCAGGCCCGTGGTCCCAAGGCTGGCCAGCGGAACCAGGCCAATGCTGACAACGGCCAGCGCGCAGAGCGATTCGGCCAGAACATGGCCGCGGCCGGTGCGCTGACGCAGCGGTGAAGAGCAAACCTGCATGGCGATTAGCGATAGCGTGAGGAGACCGTCAACGTACCGCCCGGCAGGCCGACGGTCCGTGGATAAACGTAGCGAGACTGGCAAATTTGGTTGCATGCCGCGGCCGTTGTACGGCTTCGACATTTGAGGAATGTCCTCTTGCCAAGTGCTATTGACATCGCGTAGCGAGTTCCCCCACTATGGCGGGGTATCATCAGAGCCGCATTCTGGTAGACATTTTCCTGACGTACGTCTGCCGGCTTCGATCGGCCAATAACAGAATCAAAAGAACGTATTCGGGTGGGTTGCAGCGCCGCTCCGGCAGAGAGCGCCTGCTACCGCAACGGTTTCTACCGGGGGTCACATGAATTGGGTCATCTCTATGCATTGCCAGAAGGCATTGCCGGTCGGCGTCCGGTTGCGCTGACATGGACTGCCTTTCTCGCGCCCGGCTGACCGGGCGCGGAGGGCGTTTGCCGCCGGTCGGCCGCGAGCAGAAGGCCGGCATCGGTGGCATGCGTGCCTCGCGCCCGCGTATTGTCCGGCCGCTTCGCGGCTTCACGCTGATCGAACTGATGGTGGTGGTATCGCTGATCGCCATCACGATGTCGTTCGCCGTGCCCTCGTTCCAGGGGTTTCTCGATCGCGCGCGCACCGACGGCGCGGCGGCCGAACTTGCCGGGCTGCTGTCGCTCGCGCGCAGCGAAGCCATCCGCCGCAATGCCCCGGTCACGGTTTGCCGTGCCACGGCGGCCAATTCCACGACCTGTGCGCAGGATTCGCAGGCGGACTGGTCAGGGCGGTGGATTCTCTTCCAGGACACGAACAACGATCAGGTACGCGCGCCTGCCGAGGAAATCATCCGCGTGCATGAGGCGGTCAATACCGGCCTTGCCGTGACGCTGGCCGCGCCGCTGCGCTCTATTCAGATCACGTCGCGCGGCTATCTGTTCGCGGACAGTGCGCTGGCTTTCCAGGTTGCCGCTTCCAGCTCCGATCGCCGCAACCTGAACGTCTGCGTGTCCCGCGCGGGCCGTGTCGACCAGAGGACCGCAGCATGCTGAACTCGCGTCCCCTCCCGCGCCAGTCCGGTGCCAGCCTGATCGAAGTGCTGATCACGCTGGTGCTGGTTGCCATCGCCCTGCTCGGCATGCTGTCGCTGCAGGCCGCATCGCTGCGGTACCGCGCGGGAGCCAGCGTTCGATACAGCATCGTCGATGCGGCCACGGATCTTTCCGAACGCATCCGCGCCAACACTTCGGGGCTGGGCGAGGGGAGCGATTTCAACGCTTACCTGAGCGCGCTGAGTGTGCAGCCGCCCGCGGCACCGGCCAAGGACTGCAGCAAGGTCGTCTGCGACGGCAATGAATATGCGGCCTGGGATGTCTCGCAATGGTGGACGTCGATGACCACGCAGCTGCCTGGCGCTGGCGTGGCATCCTGGACGTCGCCGGACGTCAGCGCGGCGGCGGGAACGATTCCGGCCGGGTTCGTGAGCTATCGGCTCGAACTGTACTGGAAGGACCCTTCGACCTCCGATGTGTCGGTCGGCTGCTCGAAAGCCGCGACGGACTATTTCATCACGCTGCCCGCATTCGATGCCAGGGGGGTCACATGCGCCACCATTACCCTGCGGCCCTGAAGCGGCGTCGTTCCAGCCGCGGGCGCTCGCTCGTGGAGATCATGATCGCGCTGGTCATAGGCCTGCTGCTGCTCAGCTCGATCAGCGCCTTCTATCTGTCGAGCCAGCGCAGCAGCCGGACCCAGGAAGGACTGCGCAGCGCCGACGACGGCGCGCGCTGGGCCTTGTCGGTGATCGGCGAGCAGTTGCGCCTGGCCGGCCTGGGCCGCGTCGACCTGTCGCTGCTTGGTGCGCGGCCCGTGACGTTCGACAGTGCGCCGGTACAGGGGTGCGACGGCGGGTTCTCCAACGTGGCGACGGGCGCTTGCATCGCGGTCGCGAACAGCAACCCGGACGCTGTCACGGTCCGCTACCTGCGCATTGACGGCTCCTTGTCCAGCACGACCGATTGCAACGGCCGCGCGATACCCGTTGCACGTGCGATGGCGGAAAACGCCTTCTACGTTGCGGGCAATACGCTGATGTGCAGGGGATCGGACCAGAACACGACTGCACTGTCGACGCCCGAACCCCTTCTCGAGAACGTGCAAGACCTGCAGCTGACCTATGGGCTTGCGCAGGACGCGGACTCGGCCAACGTGACACAGTACACGCCGGCAAGCGGCATGGTCGCGGCAGACTGGAACCGCGTGGTCAGCGTGCGCGTATGCCTGCTGGTGTTCGACGCCACGGCGGTGAATGCGGACGTTGCGACGACCTACCGCGACTGCAACGACGCGGTGCAGAACGTTGCCGACGGCCGGGTGCGCCGCCGTTTCTACAGCAGCTTTGCGCTGCGCAATCGGGTGGGATAGATGAGCAAGCATCGGGCAAACCTTCGGCTCCCGGCGTCGGGCGGCAGGCGCCATGCGAGGGGCGTGGTGCTGGTCGTGGCGCTCGTGCTCGTCGTGGTCATCTCGCTGCTGGCTGCGTGGAGCATGCGCGGCAGCCTGTTCGATGAACGCCTGGCCGGCAACAACCGCGATCACCAGGTGGCATTCCAGGCGGCCGAACTCGGCCTGCGCTTTTGCGAGGGCATTGTGGTCACGGGACAACCGGCAGCACTGTTCAACCGGATGTACCGCAAGGACATGAGCAGCGTGGTGAATGCCAGCGCGCCTGTCCTCGACAGTGCGGGCAACCTCAAGCTCGGCTATCTGGATGCCAGCGGCAAGCAGTTCTGGGAAGTGCCGACCAACTGGGATACCAGCGTGAACAGCGAACCGAACACCAATGTCATCGTCGTCCCGGCGACCAGCGGCGTGACGCTGAGCGAGGCGGCCGCCACGCCAAGGTGCTTCATCGAGGAAATCCGCACCCCGTCCCGCGTGCGCAATCCGCAGACGGGCATGCCGATCAACATTCACTATCGGATCACCGCGCTGGGCACCGGCATCAATGGCCAGACCCAGGTCACGCTCCAGTCGGAGGTACGGCAATGACAGGCTATACCGGATATACCAAGGCGTTCCGCAAGGCTCTGGCGGCGACCCTGGCAGGGCTGATGACTCTGACGCCCGTGGCGACAAGCTTTGCCGCGGTGTCGCAGCAGCCGCTGATCTTCGCGACATCGATCGCCCCGAACGTGATGTTCACGCTGGATGACTCGGGCTCGATGATGTTCGAGATCACGCCCGAGAGCCTGTCGCCGAACGGTACGGAGACCAACTGGGACCTGACGCCGGACAGCGGCGGCTGGCTGATCTACGCATTCCCGCTGCCATCCGGCGGGCAGGTCTATTCGGCGAATGGTTCCGTCTATTCGGGCAACAAGGCGTCGGTCGTCAATTTCAGCAGCACATCGCTGGCGGCGGCGCGATACAGGACGGCGGCGCTGAACGTCTCCTACTACAACCCCGACGTGACCTATCGGCCGTGGTACGACCCTTCCGGCAATCTCAAGAATGCAGATCCGACGAAGGCCTACTACAACCCGATGATGACCAGCAACGGTTCCATGAACCTGACGCAGGACAATACCGTCACGGCGTACTGGCTCAGCGACGATGGCAAGAGCTACTCCAGCAAGTCGGTGAAGTTTTATCCCGCGCTCTACTACCGCTACGACTCGACGCTGTCGGGCTGCAATAACAGCACCTCGAACCTGAAGTGTTTCAGCCGCATCGAGATCCGCTCGGGCTCCACGTATGCGCAGAGTGGCAAGCGTACCGATTGCGCGTCGACGACTGCCTGCACCTACGCCGAGGAAATCCAGAACTTCGCCAACTGGTTCCAGTATTACCGCTCGCGGATCCTGGCGATGCGCGCGGCCGTCGGGCAGGCGTTCGCGTCCCAGAACCAGTCGATCCGCGTCGGCTATACCACCATTAACGACAGTACCAAGTCGGGAACCAGCTCCTACACGGGGATCAAGCGGCCCGTGGCGCCGTTCGACGATACGAGCAAGGCTGCTTTCTACCAGGACTTCTATTCGCTCGACATCACCGCCAACGGTACGCCGCTGCTCGGTGCCATGGATACGGTCGGCAAGTACTTCCAGAACAATTCGCAGCCGTGGATCGAGTCGGCGGGAAGGCCGGAAAGCGCGTGCCGTGCCAGCTATCACATTCTCTCCACGGACGGCTATTACTCCGACTCCACGTCAGTCGGCGACGTAGACAGCACCAAGGGTTCGAGCATCGCGCCAGTATCAGGCACCGCTTATCAGTACTCGCCAAAGAACCCCTACAAGGATGGCTACAGCAATACGCTCGCGGACGTTGCCATGAAGTACTGGGTCAACGATCTGCGCAGCACCGAGAACCGTGTGCCGACCAACGCGCGCGACGAAGCCTTCTGGCAGCACCTTGTCACGTTCACGCTGGGCGTAGGCGTGAAGGGAACGCTGGAGTCGGCCCCGGCCAACCAGCCCAGCAATCCCAATACGCCGCGGGCCGACGTGCTTTCCGCGATCCTCGACAAGCTGAAGGCGGGTACGATTTCCTGGCCCAAGGCTTCGACCAGCGACCAGACCAAGATCGATGACCTGTGGCACGCCGCCGTGAATGCGCGCGGCGACAACTACAGCGCGGGCGACGCGTCCGGGCTGACGGCGGCATTGAACAATGCGCTGTCGCAGATCGCATCGCGCAGCGGCTCGTCGTCATCGGCCGCGACCAATTCGACCACGCTGAACACCGACACGGCGCTGTTCCTGACGCGATTCCGCTCCGGCGCGTGGACCGGCGAACTGCTGTCGCAAGCCTACAACCCCGACGATCAGGCCTTCTCCACGCTGAACTGGAACGCGTACCAGCAAATGCCTGCGGCCACGGCCCGCAGCATTTACACGTGGTCCGCGGGCACCGCGCCGGCGGGCAAGCCGTTCACCTGGGCCAGCGATACGGACACCTCGCTGTCCACGACACAGAAGACTGCGCTCGGCGGCGACAAGGCAATGGTGGCCTACCTGCGCGGCGATACTACGCTGGAAAAGCGCAACGGCGGCAAGTATCGCGACCGCGTGACCGACAACGGCACCGGCACACTGGTGTCGAACATTCTTGGCGATATCGTCAACTCGTCGCCGATCTACGTGAAGGCAGCCGATTCGGGTTATGACTTCCTGAAGTCCACGGAAGGGCGCAGCTACTTCTCGTTCCTGTCAAACAATCGCACCAATCGGCGCGCCATGATCTACGTGGGCGCGAACGACGGCATGCTGCACGGATTCGATGCGCTGACCGGCGTCGAGAAGTTCGCCTTCATGCCCAACCAGGCGATCGTCGGCGGAAATGCCGTGAAATCACTGGCCTCGCCGGACTATATCCATCGCTTCTTCGTCGATGCGACGCCTGCGTCAGGAGATGCCTACTTCCAGCGTGCCAGCGAGACCTCGGCCAGCTGGAAGACCGTGCTTATCGGCGGCATGGGTTCAGGCGGCAAGGCGATGTTTGCGCTCGACATTACCGATCCGGCGAACTTCGACGCCAGCAAGGTCATGTGGGAGATTTCGGGCGACACCGAGACCGACCTTGGATACACCATCGGCACGCCGGTGATCGGACGCCTGAACAGCGGCAAGTGGGTGGCGATCTTCGGCAATGGCTACGAGAGCGGGTCGGGCAAGGCGGTGCTCTATGTCGTCGACCTTGCCAATCCCTTCGGTACCGGCGGCATCCGCAAGATCTACGCGGATCCGAAGGAAACGGCGACATCGGGCAATGGCAACGGCCTTGGCAGTCCGGAAGTGGTGTACGACACCAACCTCACCATCCAGGCGGCCTACGCGGGCGACCTGAAGGGCAGGTTGTGGAAATTCGATCTCTCCGACACCAATCCCACGGCATGGGCCGCCCGCATGGGCACCACGCAGGGTGTGCCGCTGTTCACGGCGGTGGACGGCGTGAACAAGACGCCGCTGGCGCAACCGATCACCGCCGCGCCCACGGCCCTGATCAATCCGAAGGATCCGAAAAAGGGGTTCCTGCTGACCTTCGGCACTGGCCGCTTCTACGACACCGCGGACTCGGGCGCCACCGGATACAACTCGGTGTATGGCGTCTGGGACGATTCGGCAACCTCGGCCACGCGGGCGAATCTACAGTCTCAGACGCTGACCTCGGGGACCATGACCGTAGACGGCGTGTCGCGCACGGTGTACACGCTCACTGGCACTACGGTTGACTACACCAAGCAGAAGGGTTGGGTCATCGACTTGCTCACCCAGGGCGAGCGCGTCGTCGTGAAGCCAAAGGTGGATGCGGAGCGCCTGGTGATCACCACGCTGACGCCATCCACCGACGAGTGCGTGGGCGGGATCAGTTCCAACCTGCTGGATTTCTCTGCACTGAACGGTTCCGCGTTGAGCTATTCGGTACTTGACGTCAACAGCGACGGCAAGATCGATGCCTCGGACAAGGTGACGAACTCCAGCAACAAGATCCTGGTTGTCTCGGGTGTGTCCCAGCAAGGCAACTTTGGCTCGACCATCTTCCTCGGGGGCGGCGGAGGCGGCGGTGGGGGAGGGGGCGGCGGTGGAGGCGGAGGAGGTGGCGGCGGTGGCGGAGGTGGCGGTGGTCACCTGAAAGTGGCCAGCGCGACGACCGGCGAGGTCATCAGCGTCGTCGAACAAGGCAACGTCGCACGCAACCGCCTTTCGTGGAGGCAGATTTCCCAATGAACGCACGCACTCTGGCGCGCCGGGCTAGCGCGGGCTTATGCCGCGCCCGGCGCCTGGCTCAAGGCATGACGCTGCTGGAACTGATGGCTGTCGTGGCCATCCTCGGCATCCTGGCCGCGATCGCCATTCCCAACTACACGGAGTATGTGCGGCGCGGCTACCGCGCCGACGCGCGCGGCATGATGACGGAAGCCGCGCAGGTGCTGGAGCGGTTCCGCTCGGTCAACGGGCGCTACAACCAGGACGTAGGCGGAAATGCCTTTGCATTGCCGGCCGGGTTACGGACGTCGCCGCGCGACAGTACGCGCGTGCGCTACAACGTCTCGATCGTTGCCAATTCGCTGACCGCGAACAGTTATCTGCTCCAGGCCGTTCCCGTAGATGCCACGGATGCCTGCGGCACCTATACGCTGGATCAAGCCGGCACGCGTCTGAATACCGTTGGCGCGAACCCGGCGGCGTACCTGCAGAATTGCTGGGAGCGCTGAGCGGAAGCGGCTAGCCGCTAGCGCTTGCTGTTCCCCGACGTCACCTCGGCCAGCACATCGGAAAACTCGGCGACATCCTCGAAACTCCGATACACCGAAGCGAACCGGATATAGGCGATCTTGTCGAGCTTGCGCAGTTCGAGCATGACCAGTTCACCGACCTGGCTGCTCGGGATTTCCTTCTCGCCGAGCGCGAGCAGCTTTTCTTCGATGCGGGTGATGGCCTCGTCGATGGCTTCAGCCGACACGGGGCGCTTGCGTAGCGCCAGGCGCATCGAGTCCTTCAGCTTGGCGCGGCTGTAGTCCACGCGCGAGCCGTTCTTCTTGACGATAGCCGGGAAGAACAGTTCGATCCGTTCGTAAGTGGTGAAGCGGCGGTCGCAGGCTTCGCAGCGCCGGCGCCGGCGTACGGCATCGCCGTCTTCCGACATGCGGGTGTCGAGCACCTGGGTATTGGAATGTCCGCAAAAGGGGCATTTCATGCCTGACCACCTTAAGAATTGAGCCCGGCCGCCTTGGTATCTTGTCCTTCTATGGCAGCAGGGTAGGTTGGCGAGGCCCGCAAGCGGCGCGGTGGCGCGCCCGCGGGGCTGCCGGCCGCCCTCGCGGGCGGCCATGCACGGCATCAGCCGTAGACCGGGAAGCGCTTGGTCAGTGCGGAGACCTGCTCGCGCACGCTGGCGATATTGCCAGCGTCGTGCGGGTTGTCCAGCACATCGGCGATCAGGTTGCCGACGATACGGGCTTCCTCTTCCTTGAAGCCACGCGTGGTCATGGCCGGCGAGCCGACGCGGATGCCCGAGGTCACGAACGGCTTTTCCGGATCGTTCGGGATCGCGTTCTTGTTCACGGTCAGGTGCG
Source organism: Cupriavidus numazuensis (assembly GCF_905397435.1). Classification (GTDB taxonomy): domain Bacteria; phylum Pseudomonadota; class Gammaproteobacteria; order Burkholderiales; family Burkholderiaceae; genus Cupriavidus; species Cupriavidus numazuensis. The sequence goes on along the minus strand of NZ_CAJPVI010000019.1, from coordinate 116,026 downwards.
CTTCGCCCAGGATGCGCTCGGCTTCCTTGCCGGTGATGTTCTTGGCGCGCAGGTCGACGAGCATCACGTGGCTTTCGGTGCGGCCCGAGACGATACGCAGACCGCGTGCGATCAGCGTTTCCGCCAGCACGGCGGCGTTCTTGACCACCTGTTCCTGGTAAGCCTTGAACTCCGGCGTCAGCGCTTCCTTGAACGCGACGGCCTTGCCGGCAATCACGTGCATCAGCGGACCGCCCTGGATGCCCGGGAAGATCGACGAGTTGATGGCCTTCTCATGCTCGGCCTTCATCAGGATCACGCCGCCGCGCGGGCCGCGCAGGCTCTTGTGCGTGGTCGTGGTGACGAAGTCGGCGTGCGGCACCGGGTTCGGGTAGACGCCCGCGGCGATCAGGCCAGCGTAGTGGGCCATGTCGACCATGAAATAGGCGCCGATCGACTTGGCCACCTTGCCGATGCGCTCGAAGTCGATGCGCAGTGCGAAGGCCGAGGCGCCGGCGATGATCAGCTTCGGCTTCTTCTCTTGTGCCAGCTTTTCCAGCGCGTCGTAGTCGATGTCTTCCTGCGCGTTCAGGCCGTAGCTGACCACGTTGAACCACTTGCCGCTCATGTTCAGCGCCATGCCGTGGGTCAGGTGACCGCCTTCGGCCAGGCTCATGCCCATGATGGTGTCGCCCGGCTTCAGCACGGCGAAATACACGCCCTGGTTGGCCTGCGAACCCGAGTTCGGCTGCACGTTGGCGGCTTCGGCGCCGAACAGCTGCTTGACGCGGTCGATGGCCAGCTGCTCGACCATGTCGACGTACTCGCAGCCACCGTAGTAGCGCTTGCCGGGATAGCCCTCGGCGTACTTATTGGTCAGTTGCGAGCCTTGCGCGGCCATCACGGCCGGCGAGGTGTAGTTTTCGGAAGCGATCAGCTCGATGTGGTCTTCCTGGCGCTGGTTTTCCTTCTGGATAGCGGCAAAGACCTCGGGGTCGATCTGGTCGATCGTATAGCGGCTGCGTTCGAACATGGCGAAACTCGTCTGAAAAAAGGGAATCCGATTACTGCATCGGGGTAGGGCGCGCGGGGAAAGCGATTGGCGGCCGGCGCCGGCGGGCCATTGGACCGTCGGCGCAGGGCGCACCCTGCTTCCCATTCGCTGCCCAGGCGAGCGGCAGGCGTCTGAACTTCACGCCAGAGAACTTGCGCTTCCTCGTGGTAGTACCCACTGACATCGCCAGTCGCGCAAGGTGGAATGGTTGGCCGCAGTGTAGCGTGAGGCGGGGATTTGCCGCAAGCAGCGGCAAACGGCCCGCAACCCCAGCCCTGGCGCGGCCCGCAACTTGCTGTTGCAAACTCGTCCTGCGGGTTAACACCGAAGCTGTCGTGCTCTCCGTTACAATCCCGGCCATGACAAACTTTGTCTGGACCTTGCGGGTGTACTGGGAAGACACCGACGCGGGCGGCGTAGTGTTCTACGCCAACTATCTCAAATTCTTCGAGCGCGCCCGTACGGAGTGGCTGCGCTCGCTTGGTGTCGAACAGCAGGCGCTGGCCGATGAGGCCGGCGTGGTCTTTATCGTCCGCAGCACGGCAGTGGACTACAATGCGCCCGCCCGGCTCGACGACCAGCTTGAGATTCGCACGCGTATCGAACGGGTCGGACCGGCCTCGGTGCAGTTCGCGCAAGAGGCCTGGCGCGGCGAGATTTTGCTCGCCAGCGGCCAGATCCGCGTTGGCTGTGTCGACCGAAGCACTTTCCGCCCGTCTCCCATTCCCGCCCCTGTCCTGGCCACCATCAAGACCGCCCGATGAATCCCGTGACCGTCACGCAAGACCTGTCGATCATTTCGCTGGTGATGCACGCCAGCCTGCTCGCACAGGCCGTCATGGCGCTGCTGCTCGTCATGTCGCTGTTCTCCTGGACCTATATCTTCCGCAAGCACCTGGCGCTGCGCTCGGCGCGCACGCAGACGGAAGGGTTCGAACGCGACTTCTGGGCCGGCGGCGACCTGCAGGCGCTCTATAACAGTGCGGTGAACAACCGGCACAACACCGGCGCGCTCGAGCGGATCTTCGAGTCCGGCATGGGTGAATTCCTGAAGGCACGCGAGCGCGGCAACGAAGCTAGCGCACTGCTCGACGCCGCCCGCCGCGCCATGCGCGCGGCCTACCAGCGTGAAATGGACGTACTCGAGTCGCACCTGCCGTTCCTGGCCTCGGTCGGCTCGGTCAGCCCCTATATCGGCCTGTTCGGGACCGTGTGGGGGATCATGAATGCATTCCGCGGACTGTCGAATGTGCAGCAGGCAACGCTCGCATCGGTGGCGCCCGGCATCGCCGAAGCCCTCGTGGCGACCGCGATCGGCCTGTTCGCCGCCATTCCGGCCGTGATCGCCTACAACCGCTACGCCACCGAGATCGATCGGCTGGCCATCCGGTTCGAGAGCTTCATGGAAGAATTCCTGAACATCCTGCAGCGGCAGACCCGCTGACCGACTGAACGCCCAGGAGACCAGCAATGGCAGCCATTCAGCGCCGCGGCGGATCGCGCCGCCGGGCCAGTGCCGAGATCAACGTCGTACCCTATATCGACGTGATGCTCGTGCTGCTGGTCATCTTCATGGTGGCGGCACCGATCGTCAGCCCCGCCGTCGTCGACCTCCCGACCGTGGCCAACGCCACGCCGCAACAGAAGGCACCGCCGATCATCGTGACCGTGCATGAAGACGGTGCGCTGACCGCGCGCGGCAAGGACAACGCCGGCAATTCGTTCGAGCGCAAGCTCGACAAGAACGGCCTGCTCGATTTCGTGCACCAGAGGCAGAACGAGAACCCGGATCAACCCGTGGTGATCGCCGCCGACCGCTCGGTCAAGTACGAGTCCGTGCTGGACGTCATGTCCGTGCTGAAGGCTGACGGCATCAAGCGCGTCGGCCTGATGGTGAAGTCCAAGTAGAACGCGCCGCCTGCGTGAGATGCCTGTCCGAATGCCGCGCCCCATGACGACCGCTGTTGCCTATCCTTACCAGCCGGTGAAGGAGCGGGGGACCCTGCGTTCCTTCCTGCTCGCGCTCCTCATGCACCTGCTGCTCGGCATCGTGCTGTACTACGGCGTGCATTGGCAGAGCAGCACGCCGGTCGGCTCGGAAGCGGAGTTGTGGGACGAAATCCCGGCCACGACCGCGCCGCCGCCTCCGCCTGCGCCTGCGCCTGAGCCGGTGGTCCAGCCGCGGCCCGCGCCGCCGGCGCCCGAGGTGAAGAGCAAGGTCGAGGAAGACGCCGATATCGCGCTCGAACGCCAGAAACGCCGCGCCGCCGAGCAGGCCGCCAAGGAAGAGGCTGCGCGCAAGGAAACCGCACGCAAAGAGGCCGAACGCAAAGAGGCCGAACGCAAAGAGGCCGAACGCAAAGAGGCCGAACGCAAGGAAGCCCAGCGTAAGGAAGCCCAGCGCGAGGAAGCGGAACGCAAGGACGCAGAGCGCAAGGACGCAGAGCGCAAGGAAGCGCAGCGCAAGGAAGACGCGAAGAAGAAGGCCGCGCAACAGGATCAGCAGCGCCGCGAGCAGGCCGAGCGCGAGCGCAAGGAAGCGGATGCCAAGGCCAGAGCCAAGGCAGAGGCCGACGCGAAGGCCAAGGCCGAAGCGCAGGCTCAGGCCAAGGCAAAGGCTGACGCCGAAGCCAAGGCCAAGTCCGAAGCCCAGGCGAAGGCCAAGGCGGATGCCGAAGCCAAGGCCAAGCGCGAGGCTGCGGCCAATGCGCAGCGCAAGGGTGAGCTGGCACGCCTGCAGGCGCTGGCCGGTGGTGCGGGTGCGGGCGGGCAGGGCGGCGGCGGTGTGGGCAGTACCGCGGGCGCCGGTGCCGGCGGCGGTGGCAAGGCCTCGCCGGGTTACCCGGACCGCGTGCGCCGCCGCGTGAAGCCGAACATCGTGTTCACGGAAGACGTGGCGGGTAATCCGAGCGCTGTGGTCTCGGTGCAACTGGCGCCGGACGGCTCGCTGATGTCGGCGCGTCTGTCCAAGTCCAGCGGCAATTCAGCCTGGGATAACGCTGTGCTGCGCGCCGTCGAGCGTTCGGATCCGCTGCCGCGCGACGAGAACGGCAAGGCGCCTGCGAGCTTCACCATCACTTTCCGACCCAAGGATTAAGTGACCCGGGCGCCATGAATTGCAACATAATGCAACCTTCATTAACCGGTTCCAGTCCCACCGCTACCATGACAGGTTGCCTGACGCGGCCGGCAGCGTGCGATCTGCACGCGGAACGGGCATGCGCCGAGCGCATCCCGCCTGTTCCGCTGTCTGCCTGCCGTGCCCGATGAATCTTGAAATCGACTGAGGAGCAGCATGCGAAAGCTTTGGGCCCCCAACTGGCTGTCCGCAAAGCGGCACCACGCAAACCAGGCCGCGACCCGATTGATTGGCCGCCATGCACTGATGGCCTGGCTGGCCGCCGCGCTGGCCTTGTCGGCCAGCGCCGCACAGGCGCAACTGAACGTGGAGATCTCCGGTGTTGGCGCCAGCCAGATCCCGGTCGCCACGGCAAACTTCCAGGGCGAGGCCCAGGCCCCGCAGAACCTGACCGCAATCATCCGCAGCGACCTCGCGCGCAGCGGCCGTCTCCGCAACGTCGATCCGGGCGGTGCCACGGTGGCCGAGTCGGCCAATGTTGATCTCGGAAGCTGGAAAAGCCGCGGTGCCGATGCCTTCGTCGCCGGCAGCGTGACGCCTTCGGGCAACGGCCAGTACGAGGTGCGCTTCCGCCTTTACGACACCGTCAAGGGTCAGAGCCTGGGCGGGCTGGCGTTCAACGTCAACCAGGGCCAGCTTCGCGTTACGGCCCACAAGATCGCGGATTACATCTACGAGAAGCTGCTCGGCGAGCGCGGGGTGTTTGCCACGCGCCTGTCCTATGTGTCGCGCGTCGGTGGCCGCTACCAGCTGCTGATCTCCGATTCGGATGGCCAGAATTCGCAGGTCGCGCTGACCAGCAACGAGCCGATTATCTCGCCGTCGTGGTCGCCGGACGGCCGCCGCGTGGCCTATGTCTCGTTCGAAGCCAAGAAGCCGGTGGTGTACGTGCACGACCTGGCCACCGGCAAGCGTACGCTGGTGTCGAACCAGAAGGGCAACAACAGCGCGCCGTCGTGGTCGCCCGATGGCCAGCACCTGGCCGTGGCGCTCTCGCGCGATGGCAATACCCAGGTGTACCAGGTCAATGCAGACGGTTCGGGCGTGCGCCGCCTGACCCGCAGCAGCGCGATCGACACCGAGCCGCAGTATTCGCCTGACGGCAAGAGCATCTATTTCACCAGCGACCGTGGCGGTGCGCCGCAGGTCTATCGCATGCCGGCAGGCGGCGAGGAAGCGGGCAGCGCGCAGCGCGTGACCTTCAAGGGCAACTACAACGTGAGCCCGCGGATTTCGCCGGACGGCAAGTACCTGGCGTACATCACGCGCTCGGGCGGCTTCAAGCTGCAGCTGCAGGACCTGACCAACGGCGACGTCACCTCGCTGACCGATACGTCCAATGACGAAGCGCCGAGCTTTGCCGCGAACGGCAAGTACATCCTCTACGCCACCCGCGTGGGCGGCCGCGCAGTGCTGGCGGCGGTGTCCACCGACGGGCGTACCCGGCAGGTTCTGTCTCTCCAGTCCGGCGATGTCCGCGAGCCGTCCTGGGGTCCTTTCATGCAATAACGCAATAACAGGAGTCTCTCGCCATGCCCCAACTGATGACCAAAACCCTTGCCGTCGCCGCCCTGCTGGCCCTGGGTGCCTGCAGCTCCGGCGTGAAGCTGGACGACACCGCCAATGCCGGCGCGAACAAGGGTACGGGTGCGGATGCCCGCACCGTCCAGCCCGTTGACGTTTCGCGCGATCCGCTGAACGACCCGAACAGCCCGCTGGCCAAGCGCAGCGTGTACTTCGACTTTGACAGCTACAGCGTCAAGCAGGACTACCAGGGCATGCTGGGCGATCACGCCAAGTACCTGGGTGCCAACAAGGGCCGCAAGATCCTGATCCAGGGCAACACCGACGAACGCGGCACCAGCGAATACAACCTGGCACTCGGCCAGAAGCGTGCCGAGGCTGTGCGCCGTTCGCTGGCGACCATGGGCGTGCCCGACAGCCAGATGGAAGCCGTGAGCCTCGGCAAGGAAAAGCCGAAGGCAACTGGCCACGACGAAGCCGCCTGGGCCGAGAACCGCCGCGCCGACATCAACTACTGATCTGATCCGCGTACAGGCCATCCATGAAAGCACGCGTTTCCACCCTGTTGTGGCTAGCCGCCGTTTCCGGCGCGGCCATGCTGCCCGTTGCCACGGCACACGCCGGCGTCTTCGACGATGACGAGGCGCGCAAAGCGGTCATCACCCTGCGGGACCAGTTCAACGGTTTCCAGGCGACCGCCACGCAGCGCATCGAGCAGAACAGCCGCACCACGATCGACATCCAGAACCAGCTGGAAGGCCTTCGCCAGGAGGTCGCCAGGCTGCGTGGCCAGAACGAGGTGCTGCAGAACACGGTGGAAACGCTGCAAAAGCAGCAGAAGGACTACTACGCCGACCTCGATGCGCGCCTGAAGAAATTCGAGCCGCAGCAGGTCACCGTGGACGGCCGCGAGGGCACGGTCCAGCCCAATGAAAAGCCTGAGTACGACGCCGCGCTCAAGCAGTTCCAGGCCGGCGACTTCAAGAGTTCGGGCAATTCGTTTGCCGCGTTCGTCAAAAAGTATCCGCAGAGCCCGTACCTGCCTCTCGCGCAGTATTGGCTGGGCAACGCGCTCTACGCGCAGCGCGACTACAAGGGCTCGACCACGGTGCTGCAGAACATGCTGCAGGCGAACCCGACGCACCCGAAGGCGCCCGATGCCATGATCGCCATCGCCAACAACCAGCTCGAGTCCGGCCAGAAGGCTGCGGCGCGCAAGACGCTGGAGCAGGTGGTGGCCAAGTATCCGGGTACCGAAGGTGCGCAGGCCGCAAGCAACCGGCTCAAGACGCTGAAGTAAGTAAGCCGGAACGGCACCAGATTGACTGCAAAGCCCGCGTTCAGCGGGCTTTTTTCCGTCTCGCGCTAAAATACGCGATTCGCCTGCAATTTCCGTGTGCCGCCTGCGCGGCACGACTGCCATCATGACCAAACGCGCCATTGTCCTGCTTTCGGGCGGGCTTGATTCCGCCACCGTTCTCGCCATGGCCAAGGCCCAGGGGTTCGAGACCTATGCACTGTCGATGCGCTATGGCCAGCGCCATTCTTCCGAGCTGGAGGCGGCCAAACAAGTGGCCAGCGCGCTCGGCGCCGTCCGCCATGAAATCATCGACCTCGACCTGCGCCGCTTCGGTGGCTCCGCGCTGACCGACGACAAGCTCGACGTGCCGACCGACGGCGCATCGTCGGGTATTCCGATCACCTACGTGCCGGCGCGCAACACCATCATGCTGTCGCTGGCGCTTGGCTGGGCCGAAGCCGTGGGCGGACGCGACCTGTTCTTCGGCGCCAACGCCGTGGATTACTCGGGCTACCCCGATTGCCGGCCTGAATACGTCGCGGCCTACGAGGCGCTGGCCAACCTCGCCACCAAGGCGGGCGTGGAGGGCGACCGCTTCCACGTGCATGCGCCGATCATCGACATGACGAAGGCCGAGATCATCCGCGCGGGCGTACGACTCGGCGTGGACTACGGCATGACCGTGTCGTGCTACAAGGCCGACGACGATGGCCGCGCATGCGGTGTCTGCGATTCCTGCCGCATCCGCCGCGCCGGCTTCGAAGCGGCCGGCGTTGCCGACCCGACCCGTTACCAGAACGCCTGAGCCAGTCGCCAGCTTTTCCTTCATCGCCCCTGACATGCCCGAGATCGATATCGCCGCGCTTTCGCGCACCGTGCTGCTGAGCACCTTCGCCCTGACCTTCCTGTTCGGCGCCATCCTGCAGCGCACGCACTTCTGCACCATGGGCGCCGTTTCGGACATCGTCAACATGGGCGACTGGAGCCGCATGCGCATGTGGGGCCTGGCCATCGGCGTGGCGATGATCGGCACTGGCGTGCTGGCGTGGGCGGGGCTCATCGATCCGACCAAGACCATTTACGCGGCGAGCAAGCTCAGCTGGTTGTCTGCGCTCGCGGGCGGGCTGATGTTCGGCTTCGGCATGGTGCTGGCGTCGGGCTGCGGCAGCAAGACGCTGGTGCGGATCGGCGCGGGCAACCTCAAGTCCCTCGTGGTGTTCGTATTCCTCGGGCTGTCGGCCTATATGACGCTGCGCGGGTTGTTCGGCGTGGTGCGCGTCAATACCGTTGACGCGGTGTCGGTCACGTTGCCGGTCACGCAGGATCTGCCGTCGCTGCTGTCGCAAGGCACCGGTGTCGCGCGCGGCGCGCTGCAGCTCGGGCTGGGCCTGGTTCTTGGTGGGGCGCTGGTGGTCTGGGCGCTCGTGGCACGCGGTTTCCGCACGTTCGACAACGTGCTCGGTGGCGTCGGCGTCGGCCTGATCATCGTTGCGATGTGGTACGTGTCGGGGCATATCGGCTACGTGGCCGAAGATCCGAACACGCTGGAAGAGCTGTTCGTCGCTACCAACAGCGGCCGCATGGAAAGCCTGAGCTTCGTGGCGCCGTACGCCTATACGCTCGACTGGCTGATGATGTTCAGCGACAAGAGCAAGGTGCTGACCATCGGCATCGTCAGCGTCTTCGGCGTGATTGCCGGTGCGGCGGTGTATGCGCTGGCTACTCGCACATTCCGCTGGGAAGGATTCGGCAATGCGGAGGACGTCGCCAACCACATGATCGGCGGCATCCTGATGGGCGCAGGTGGTGTGACGGCGCTCGGCTGCACGGTGGGGCAGGGGCTGTCTGGCGTGTCGACGCTGGCCATCGGCTCGTTCATTGCTTTCGGCGGCATTCTCGCGGGCGCCGTGCTGGCATTCCGCTACCAGATATGGCGCCTTGAGCGCATGGCGTTCGCCTGAGTCAGCGTCAATGCTTGACACATCGGGAAGTGTGTCACTATAATCGCGGTTCTGTTTTTTCGGGTCGTTAGCTCAGTCGGTAGAGCAGCGGACTTTTAATCCGTTGGTCGCGTGTTCGAGTCACGCACGACCCACCAGCATTTCGAAGGGCCTGTGGCGCAAGTCACAGGCCCTTTTGCATTGTTGCGCGCCGATCCCTCCCTCCCGTTGGCCCCGTATTGGCTGCAAACACGAGGCCACTCCCCACCAGAGTGTGGGCAAGTCCGTATTAACCTCTTCGAGTTAGAGACATCCCCCATCCCGCCACGGACAATGAACCGCAATCCTGGCAGCACGGGTTGTGTCCCGCTACGCTGCCGGTGCCCCAACCGTCGGAAGTCCTATGCGGCAAGCAGGCAAGTCTTTGCCGGGCGATGTGCATGCACTGCGCGTTATCTGGCCGTTCGTTCCCGTGGTTATCGCGTTGGCGCTGTTTACCATCGCCAGTGTCGACGTACTGTCTGCCGCGCGCGCCCTCGTTGCGGGTGAGAGCCAGTGGTCCAGGGGCCAGAAGAACGCGGTCATGCATCTGCTGCGTTATGGCGAGGACCGTGACGAAGCCGATTTCCAGGCTTACCTGTCGGATATTGCCGCGCCGATGGGCGACCACCGCGCGCGCATCGAGCTGGATCGCGACAAGCCCGACTATGAACGCGCGCGTGCCGGATTTCTCGCGGGCGCCATCCATGCTGACGATATCGCGGGCATCTTCCGTCTCTACCGCAACTTTCGCCATGTCGAGGAAGTGGATGCGGCGATCCGCATCTGGGCCGAGGGCGACCGCGAGATCGCGGCCCTGCATGAGCAGGCGCTGGTGCTGCGTCAACTGGTTGCCGAGCCCGGCTGTGGCGTAGCTTGTGTCGAGCCGGTGTTGCAGGGCATTGTCGCCATCGATGCACGGGTGACGCCGCTGGAAGCAGCGTTTTCGCAGCAGTTGGGCAAGGCGTCGCGGCGCGTGACGCGATGGCTTACCGTTGGTGCAGTCGTGGTCGCGTTGGCGCTGCTGCTGTCCGCCATCCTGCTCTGCCAGGGACGGCTGCGGCGCGAGCGCCGGCTGCGTGAAGCGCTGGCCGCAAGCGAGGAGCGCCTGCAACTGGCCGTGGGCGGCAGCAACGACGGGCTGTGGGACTGGGACGTGCGCAGCGGCAGGCTGTATTTTTCGCCGCGCTGCGCGCAGATGCTCGGGTTCGAGCCGGACGCCTTGCCGCACGCGCGCGAAACGTTGCTTGGCCTGCTCCATCCCGCTGACCTGAATGGCTTCGACGACAAGCTCGGGCGCCATCTGCGGCGTGGCGAGCCGTACGATGCCAACTTCCGGCTGCGTACGAGTGGCGATGGCTATCTGTGGGTCCGCGCACGCGGCCAGCTCGTGCGCGGCGAGGATGGACGGGTGATGCGCATGGCCGGTTCGCTCACGGATATCTCCGAGCACAAGCGCTACGAGTCCCAGCTGTTCGCCGAGAAGGAGCGGGCCCAGGTCACGCTGCAGGCAATCGGCGATGCCGTGGTCACCACCGACGTCTGGGGCCGCATCGAATCGCTTAACCCGGCCGCCGAGGCCTTGACCGGCTGGCGCGAGGACGAGGCGCGCGGACGCCTGCTCCAGCAGGTTTGCGCGCTTTGCGACGAGGGCAGCGAGGCGCCGCTGCGCAACCTGGTCGCGCTGGCGCTGCAGCAGCGCTGGCCCGGCATGACGGCATTGCTGACCGGCCGCGGCGGGCGCACGGTGGCCGTGAAGCCATCGGTCGCGCTGATCCGTGACCGCTCGGCGCAGGCGATCGGCGTCGTCGTCGTGCTGCACGACATCAGCCACGAGCGCGAACACGCGGCCCGACTGGCGCACGAGGCCAGCCACGACGCGCTGACTGGCCTGGTCAACCGGACCGAGTTCGAGCGCCGCCTGGCGGCAGCGATCGCGCGGGTCCGGGTGACCAGCGGCACGCACGCGCTGATGTACCTGGACCTCGACCAGTTCAAGGTCGTGAACGATACCTGCGGCCACGCCGCCGGCGACGAACTGATTCGCCAGATGGCGGCGGTCATGCGCGCCCGGTTGCGCAAGGGCGATACGCTCGCGCGGCTCGGTGGCGACGAATTCGGCATTCTGCTCGAACATTGTCCGGCACCGGACGCCGAGCGGCTGGCCGAGTCGCTGCGGCGAGCGGTGGCCGGATTCCGCTTCACGCACCGACAGCGCACATTTGCGGTCGGGGTCAGCATCGGCCTGGTTTCGCTGGACGGCGACACCGGCGGCGTGGCCGAAGCAATGAGCGCGGCCGATGCCGCCTGCTATGTGGCCAAGGAAAATGGCCGTAACCGGGTGCAGGTCTACCATCCGCAGGACAGCGTGGTACAGGCGCGCCATGGCGAGATGGAGTGGGTCAGCCGCGTGCATGCAGCGCTCGCGGCCGGACGGTTCTGCCTTTACGAGCAGGAAATCGTTCCGCTGCACGGTCAGCGGCAAGGCGGAAAGCACGTCGAACTGCTCCTGCGCATGGTCGACGAGCGCAACCAGCTGGTGCCGCCGATGGCGTTCGTGCCCGCTTGCGAACGCTATAACCTGATGCCGATGATCGACCGCTGGGTCGTCGAAACGGCGTTCGCCGCGCTGGCGCAGCGGCGCGCGGAGTCGGCGGAAGACATAGCGCTGTGCGCCATCAACCTGTCAGCGTCTTCGCTGGCCGATGTCCGCTTCCCGGCGTTTGTCCGTGAGCAGGCGCAGCGAACTGGCATCGCGTTGAGCGGCATCTGCTTCGAGATCACAGAAACGGCGGCGATCTCCAACCTGGCGCAGGCCGCAGCATTCATCGAGCAGATGCAGGCACTGGGGTGTGTGTTCGCGCTGGACGATTTCGGCGCCGGCATGGCGTCGTTCATCTATCTCAAGCACCTGCCGGCGGCCTACCTGAAGATCGACGGCAGCTTCGTGCGCGAGATGCTCGACGATCCGGTCAACCAGGTGATGGTGGAAGTCATCCAGCGCATCGGCCATGCGATGGGCAAGAAGACGATCGCCGAGTATGTGGAGAACGAGGCCGAACTCGCGCGGCTGCGCGAACTCGGCGTGGATCTGGTGCAGGGCCACCACATTGCGCCGCCCGTGCCATTCGTGCCGACGCCCAGACAGCCAATGGCAACGGCAACGGCAACGCTCAGCGACGGGCGCGGGCTCGAGGTCCTGATGACGGACTAACGGACGAGCGGATCGCGGAAACCCGTGTCGAGCGGCGGCTTGGCGTCGCCATCGACGGCGGGCGGCACAGCCTGGCTGTTGGCCTGGCGCCAGGCGTTGTAGGCCCAGTAGGCGGCGCCGGCGGCGGCCCCGATCTTGGATGCCTTCCACGTCCAGCGCAGCACCGGCGTGCGCCGCAGCAGCGGCAGGGCGAGCGTGACAGCCGTGCTGAGCAGCGGATAGTCCTGCGCCAGGCCGAGCACCTTCATCAACGAAGCCGGCCGCACGGCGCGCGGCAGCAGGTTGGCGAAGCTGCCCAGGCGCCGGGCGCCGCCTTTGACATCATGCAGCGCTTTCAGCAGATCGTGGCGCTCCAGTTCCGCACGCGTCAGCAGCAGTTCCTTGCGGACGTCGAGCGGCAATCGCACTTCGCGCGCGTACCGCACGGGGCGGGGATGCTCGCGACGGGGCGGTGTGCCGGCGCCCGGTCCGGATTCCGGAGTGTTCATCGGCGCAGGGTCTCCCGGTCTTTGTCGATTTCCGCCAGTGTTGCCTCGAACATGGGCGGCGCGTTGCGTACCAGGTGTCGGGCAAATGCCAGGCAGCCGGCGGACAGCACGAGGTAGGCAATCACGAGTCCGACCAGGGCTTGCCAGCGGTAGGTGTCCCAGAACAGGATCGCGATCAGCGCGGTGAACGTCACCAGCGCAATGCCGAAGAAGACCAGCCCGAAGCAGGCCAGCAGGCCCACTTTCATGAGCCGTGTGCGCTCCTCGGCGAATTCGACGCTGGCGAGTTCCAGGCGCGTCTGCGCCATCGCAACCAGCGAACCGGCCAGGTTGCGCACGGATTCCATTAACTTGGGTGAGGAAGAGGATTCGCTCATGCGGCTCCGGCGAGGAAGCGGCGCGCCGGCATTTGCCGGCCACGCCTTTCAGCGGGCGAAGCCCGGGGGCACACGCATCGTGTCCGGGCCCGGGCCAATGGCCGGCCCGTACACGATGACGGACCATGCCTGTGTTGCCGCGGCGCCAGGGCGCCGCGCGCAGGCCAGCCTTACTTGCGGTTCAGCAGCAGACCGACCAGCAGACCCACACCGGCAGCCACGCCGACGGCGCGCCACGGATGGTCGTGCACATAGTCATCGGTTGCGCGCGCGGCGGCCTTGCTCTTGGTGACCACGGCGTCTTGCAGGTCCTGGGCCTTTTCCTTGGCCTGCTTCAACAGGCCCATGCCACGCTCGCGCAGTTCGGCAGCCTTTTCGCCGGTGGTCGACGCTGCTTGTTTCAGCAGTTCTTCAGCGTCGGACAGAACGGTCTTGACATCGCTCATCAGTTTCTCCTGTTTGCGGGCGGTTGGTTCGGTTTGTGTGGTTTCTGACATTTTGCCTTGCCCCGGTGAGTAACGGCACGTCTTGTCTGTTACTTAGCATATGTGGCGAGTACCCGTGGTTTCAAGACCACGAAACCAACAGGGGCAAAGTCGTCCCATCGGCGGCGCACGCCCGGGGCGCCGCTCTATATGACTGGGAGTGATTTTGTAGTGACTTTATATTCGTTTGGGTTCGATCGCAATCCGGATACTCTGGTTCCACGCATTTTTCAGGAGACCGAGCATGGCATTGCGACTGGGCGACCTCGCCCCCGACTTCGAACAGGATTCCAGCGAGGGCCGCATCCGCTTCCACGACTGGCTGGGTGACAGTTGGGGCGTGCTGTTTTCGCATCCGGCGGACTACACGCCAGTGTGCACCACGGAACTGGGCCTGACTGCCAGGCTCAGGGATGAGTTCGTGCGCCGTGGCGTGAAGGCGATAGCGCTGTCGGTGGACGGTGTCGAGTCCCATAAAGGGTGGATTCAGGACATCAACGAGACGCAATCGACCACGGTCAATTTCCCGATCCTGGCCGATGGCGACCGCAAGGTCTCCCGGTTGTACGACATGATTCACCCGAACGCGAACGAGACCCTGACGGTGCGCTCGCTGTTCATCATCGACCCGAAGAAGAAAGTGCGCCTGATCATCACGTATCCGGCCAGTACCGGGCGCAATTTCAACGAGATCCTGCGCGTGATCGATTCGCTGCAGCTGACTGACAACCACAGCGTGGCCACGCCGGGCAACTGGCAGGACGGCGACGACGTGGTGATCGTCCCTTCGCTGAAGGACGAGGCAGTGATCCGCGAGAAATTCCCGAAGGGCTACAAGGCCGTGCGGCCTTACCTGCGGCTCACGCCGCAACCGAACAAGTAGGCACCGGGCCTTCAGGCCCTGTGCCATTTGCCGATGTTGTCTACGGCGGGGCAGCCCGTCGTCTCCTTGGTAGTGTGCTTCGCCCGGCTTTCCAGCCGGGCTTTTTTATTTCTGTGCGGAGACGGGACGGGTGCGAGGTATCCGTTCCCGGATCAGAAGAAGGCCTGCAGGCCGGTCTGGGCGCGGCCCAGGATCAGCGCGTGGATGTCGTGCGTGCCTTCGTAGGTGTTGACCACTTCCAGGTTCACCACATGGCGGATCACGCCGAATTCATCCGAGATGCCGTTGCCGCCGAGCATGTCACGCGCCACGCGGGCGATGTCAAGCGACTTGCCGCACGAATTGCGCTTCATGATCGAGGTGATTTCCACCGCGGCCGTGCCTTCGTCCTTCATGCGGCCCAGGCGCAGGCAGCCTTGCAGGCCCAGCGTGATCTCGGTCTGCATGTCGGCCAGCTTCTTCTGTACCAGCTGGGTTTGCGCCAGCGGGCGGCCGAACTGCTTGCGGTCCAGCGTGTACTGGCGGGCGGTGTGCCAGCAGAACTCGGCGGCACCGAGCGCGCCCCAGGCGATGCCGTAGCGGGCCGAGTTCAGGCAGGTGAACGGACCCTTCAGGCCCTTCACGCCCGGCATGATGTTCTCTTCCGGCACGAAGACTTGATCCAGCACGATTTCGCCGGTGATCGACGTGCGCAGGCCGACCTTGCCGTGGATGGCCGGGGCGCTCAGACCCTTCCAGCCCTTTTCCAGGATGAAGCCGCGGATATCTTCCTTGCCGTCTTCGCCCACCAGCTTGGCCCACACCACGAACACGTCGGCGATCGGCGAGTTGGTGATCCACATCTTGGCGCCGGTCAGCTCAAAGCCGCCATCGACCTTCTTGGCGCGGGTGACCATCGAGCCCGGGTCGGAGCCGTGGTTCGGCTCGGTCAGGCCGAAGCAGCCGATCCACTCGCCGGTGGCCAGCTTGGGCAGGTACTTCTGCTTTTGCGCTTCGCTGCCGAATTCATAGATCGGCACCATCACCAGCGACGACTGCACGCTCATCATCGAACGGTAGCCCGAATCCACGCGCTCGACTTCACGCGCGATCAGGCCGTAGCTCACGTAGTTCAGGCCCGGGCCGCCGTACTGCTCGGGGATGGTCGGGCCGAGCAGGCCCAGTTCGCCCATCTCGCGGAAGATTTCCACGTCGGTCTTTTCATTGCGGAACGACTGGAGCACGCGCGGCATCAACTTGTCCTGGCTGTACGCCGCGGCGGCGTCGCGCACCATGCGTTCTTCGGCGGTCAGTTGCTGGTCCAGCAGCAGGGGATCGGCCCAGTGGAATTCGGCGTTGGCAGCCATGCAGGTCTCCTTCGGTAGAGCGGGGGAACCGCTGCCAGGCGCATTGTGATGCACCCGCCTCAGCGGCAATCCAGGGAATCGGTGGAATTTTTAAGTTCCGCATTGCGGAACTGTGTTCCGTTGGATTAGTATATCGCAATGCGTTCGCCATGCAAGCGGGATGAACACCGGTGTGTTCGATTGTCGCGCGTGGCGCCCGACCTCCCAACCGGAGCCAGCCTTGAGCAGCCTTTCTCCAGACACCACTTCCGCTGCCTCAGTGCGCGAGAGCGATCCCAACTTCGTCACGGCACTGGCCCGCGGCCTGGAGTTGCTGCGCTGCTTCCGCACCGGCGAGGCCATGCTGGGCAACCAGGATTTCGTGCGCCGTACAGGCTTCCCCAAGGCCACCGTGAGCCGGCTGGCCGGCACGCTGGTGCAGCTCGGTTACCTGCGCTATGACGAGAGCCTGGGGAAATACGCCCTCGATGCGGGCGTGCTGGCGCTCGGCTACGCCTATCTGTCTGCTTCCGATGTGGTGGCGCTGGCGAGGCCGCATATGCTCGCGTTCGCGCAGTCCTACGGCGTGTCGGTGTCGCTCGGCAAGCGCGAGCGCATGGAAGTGACCTATCTGGAGTCGATCCGTAACGACGCCGGCGTGATGCTGGGGCTGGGCGTGGGATCGCGGCTGTCGCTGGTGTCGAGTTCGATGGGGCGCGCCTACCTGGCGGCGCTGCCGGCGGCGCGGCGGGAACGCGTGCTGGCCGAGTTCAGCCAGGCCTTTCCGGAGCAATGGAAGCAGCAGGAAGTGCCAACGCGCGCGGCGTTGGAAGAGGCCGAGCGGCGCGGCTACGCGTCGTCGTTCCGGGACTGGCATCCGGCCATCCATGCCTGCGCGGTGGCATTCCGGCCGGTGGGGGAGAAGGAGCCGCACATGCTCAGCTGCAGCGCCTCATATGGGACGGTCGAAGAGTCCGTGTTCCACGAGACCCTTGCGCCGGCCCTGAAGGCGCTGGCCGCACGCTTGTCGGACCCGGCCGGCTGAAGCCGGCCGTCGCACTGTTGGCTTAAAGGTCGGTACGCAGTTTCCACAGTTCCGGGAACAGCACCACGTCGAGCATCTTGCGCAGATAGCTGACGCCTTCGGTGCCGCCGGTACCGCGCTTGAAGCCGATCACGCGTTCGACCGTCGTCACATGGCGGAAGCGCCATTGGCGGAACGAGTCTTCCAGGTCGACAAACTTCTCGCCGAGTTCGTACAGTTCCCAATGCGCGTTGGGATTGCGGTAGACCTCGAGCCACGCCGCCTCGACCGAAGCGTTGTAGACGGTCGGCTGGCTCCAGTCGCGTTCCACACAGTCGGCGTCGATGGCAAAGCCGCGGCGCGCCATCAGGCGGATGGCCTCGTCGTAGAGCGACGGCGTCTTCAGCGCCGTTTCCACCAGTTCCAGGTGTTCCGGCCGGTGCGAATGCGGGCGCAGCATGGCCGCGTTCTTGTTGCCGAGGATGAACTCGATCTCGCGGTACTGGTACGACTGGAAGCCCGACGACATGCCGAGGTACGGCCGCATCGCCGAATACTCGGGCGGCGTCATCGTGGCCAGCACGTTCCACGCCTGCACAAGCTGGTCCATGATGCGCGACACGCGCGTCAGCATCTTGAAGGCGGGCGGCAGGACGTCTTCGCGCACCGATGCGCGCGCCGCGCGCAGCTCGTGCAGCATCAGCTTCATCCACAGCTCGGTGGTCTGGTGCTGCACGATGAAGAGCATCTCGTTGTGGTCGGGCGACAGCGGGTGCTGCGCGCTCAGGATCTGGTCGAGGCCCAGGTAGTCGCCGTAGCTCATGTCCCTGGCGAAGTCCATCTGCGCGCCATGCCAGTTGTCGCCCTGCTTGCCTTGCTCGCCTTGCCGTGCCGCGCCCGACATCGGGCATCCCTTGAATTCGCTCATGGTGGGGCTCCCGCTCAGGTCACGGCGCCGCGCGTATGGAAGCGCTCGGCCCGGTAGGTTTCGGTATCCAGCACGTCGCGCAGCGTTTCCACGGCGTCCCATACTTCGGTGAAGCTGGTGTACAGCGGCGTGAAGCCGAAGCGGATGATGCGCGGCTCGCGGTAATCGCCGATCACGCCGCGCTCGATCAGTGCCTGCATCACGGCATAGCCTTGCGGGTGTTCGAAGCTGACCTGGCTGCCGCGTCGTGCGTGCTCGCGCGGCGTGACCAGCGTGAGCGGGTGGTGGCCGCAACGCGATTCCACGAGCGCGATGAACAGGTCGGTGAGCTGCAGCGACTTGGCGCGCAGTGCCGTCATGTCGGTTTGCGCGTAGATGTCGAGCCCGCATTCGACCATTGCCATCGACGTGATCGGCTGCGTGCCGCACAGGAAACGGCGTACGCCTTCGACGGGGCGGTATTGCGGATCCATCGCGAACGGCGCGGCGTGGCCCCACCAGCCCGACAGCGGCTGCCAGAAGGCATCGCGCAGCGCCGGCGCGACCCAGACGAAGGCCGGCGAACCCGGGCCGCCGTTCAGGTACTTATAGGTGCAGCCGATCGCGTAGTCGGCCTTCGACGCGTTCAGCGCGACCGGCACGGCACCGGCCGAATGGCACAGGTCCCACACCGTCAGCGCGCCGCGCGCATGGGCGAGTTCGGTCAGCGCGGCCATGTCGAGCATCTCGCCGCTCTTGTAGTTCACGTGCGTGAGCATCAGCACGGCGGTGTCGGCGCCGACGGCGGCGTCGATCTCGGCGGGCGAGTTCACCAGGCGCAGCGAATAGCCTTGCTGCAGCAGATCCGCAAGGCCTTGGGCGATGTACAGGTCGGTCGGGAAATTGCTCGCTTCGGACACGATCACCTTGCGCGACGGATCGCGCGTGGCCTGCACGCGCAGCGCGGCGGCCAGCACCTTGAACAGGTTGATCGACGTGGTGTCGGTGACCACCACTTCGTTCTCGCCGGCGCCGACCAGCGGGGCCAGCATGTTGCCGAGGCGCTGGGGCAGCTCGAACCAGCCCGCGGTGTTCCAGCTGCGGATCAGGCCGGTGCCCCATTCCTCGCTGACGACTTCGGCGGCACGTGCCGCGGCAGCGCGCGGGCGGGCGCCGAGCGAATTGCCATCGAGATAGATCACGCCGTCAGGCAGCGCGAACTGGTCGCGCAACGCGCGCAGGGGGTCTTGCTGGTCGAGCAACAGGCATTGCTCGCGGGTCAGTGCGGTCATGTCGGAAAGAGGCAAAGGATTGCGGGGGTGTTCAGTCAAGGCTACGCAGCACGGCGCGTACCGGGCTGGCGTCGAGCCCGGCAAAGCGCAGCGGCAGCGCAATAAGTTCGTAGTCGCCTTCGGCGACGGCATCGAGCACCAGTCCTTCGAGGATGGCCAGCCCGTGGCGGCGCACGGCCTTGTGCGTGTCCATGGTCTTGGACTCCTGCGGGTCCAGCGACGGCGTGTCGATGCCGATCAGCTGCACGCCATGCGCGGCGAGCAGCGCAATGGTTTCGGGGGCGACGGCGCAGAAACCGGTGTCCCATTGATCGAGCGGCGCGCGTTCGTACGTGCGCAGCAGCACGCGCGTCGGCAGGTCGTTCAGCGCATGTTCCACATGATGTGGCGCGACGACCGGCGTGGCACCCACGCAATGGATCACGCGGCAACGGCCAAGGTAAGGTTCGAGGCCCACTTCGCCGATCGGCGCGCCGTCCGCGGCATAGTGCAGCGGCGCGTCGGCATGGGCGCCGGTATGCGGCGACAGCGTGATGCGGCCGACATTGACGGGACAATGCTCGTCCATCTGCCAGGCAGTTTCCTGCTGGAACGGCGTGTCGCCGGGCCACACGGGCGTGGCGGGGGAAAGCGGGGGGCTGATGTCCCACAGCTTGCGGCTGTCGGCGGGCGTGGCGGGGCGGTTTGTCATGTCTGCACGGCTGCCGCGGGGGCGGCGCCGATGTCGTCCTCGATGACGGCATGATAGTCAAAAAAACCGGCAAGAGGCTTGCGAAATCCACTGCTGAATGCTTTCGATTTCGCATAAAATTCGAATATCACTACGATATACGCGTAAATATTCGAATGACTCTTGATCCTATTGATTTGCGCATCCTTGAGTGCCTTCAGGAGCACGGCCGCATCAGCAATCAGGACCTGGCCGACCGCGTGGCACTGTCGCCGTCGGCGTGCTTGCGGCGAGTGCGGTTGCTGGAAGAATCAGGCGTAATCGGCGGCTACCGCGCGTGGTTCGACGCCGAGAAGCTGGGGCTGGAACTGGAGGCGATCGTGCAGGTGTCGATGCGGCACGACGTGGAGGGCTGGCACGACACCTTTATCGCGGCCGTGCAGGCGTGGCCGGAGGTGCTGTCGGCTTACATCATCACTGGCGACAGCAACTACATCCTGCGCGTGCAGGCGCGCAATCTGAAGCACTACTCGGATTTCATCGTGAACCGCCTGTACCGCACGCCGGGCGTGATGGATATCCGCTCCAACATCGTGCTGCAGCGGATCAAGACGGATAGCTCGCCGCTGGCCGTGCTGAAGGCGGCAGATCCGGCGGGAACCTGAAGAAGGGGCGGGGAGGCGGGCGGCGGTCAGCCTTCCAGCGGCGTCGTGGTCGAAAAGATGCCGTTCTGGAAAATCAGCGGCGGCTCGTGGTTTTCGAGCACGCCGCAGCGTTCGACTTCGCCGACAAAGATCACATGGTCGCCTTCGTCGTAGCGGCTGCGGTTGTGGCACTCGAACCAGGCCAGCGCATTGGCCAGGATCGGCAATCCGTTTTCCGACAGCCGGTAGTCCACGCCGGCGAAGCGGTCGCCCTTGAGCGTGGCGAAGCGCTTGCACAGGTCGAGCTGCGATGCCGACAGGACATTGACGATGTAGTGCGAGCCGTCGCGGAACATCGGCAGGCTGTTGGCGCGCGTTGCCATGCTCCACAGCACCAGCGGCGGATCGAGCGATACCGAATTGAACGAACTGGCCGTCATGCCGATGAACGGGGGCGCGCCGGCCGCCACGGATTCGTCACTCGCGCGCGTCGTAATGACGGTCACGCCGGTCGCGAACTGCGACAGCGTGCGGCGGAAATGCAATGCATCGAAATCCGGAGATGCGGCCTGGCCGGTCTCCCGCGGCAGGGCTTCAGGCATGCCCATCGCTGGGGCTCCACTGGCGGTCATGATGATTCATAGTTGGGGGTCGCGGCGACAGGGACAAGATCCGGATCAGGGCGGGGCGCGCCGGTATCGTGACGTGCAACGATGTGCCCTATCGGCGACGGATTCTTGAGAATTGTATCGGGTTTGGAAAGGCCCTGCGCCGGGGAGGCCGCAATCCTGCTCGCGCAATGGGGATAACCCGCCGGCAGAGTGCCTTATCTGCGCTTATGCTTAAGGCCAGTACATCGACACAACGCGTGAACCCCCGGGGAGCGGCGAACATGGAACATGGACTCGAGACGGCGACACTCGGCGGAGGATGCTTCTGGTGCCTGGAGGCGGTGTACCAGCAGGTCAATGGCGTGCGCGCCGTGGAATCGGGCTACACCGGCGGGCATGTGAGCCACCCAAGCTACCAGCAGGTTTCCGAAGGCGATACGGGCCATGCCGAAGTCGTCCGCGTGACGTTTGATCCGGCGGTCATCAACTATCGCGAGATCATCGAGATCTTCTTTGCGACCCATGACCCGACCACACTGAACCGGCAGGGCAACGACGTGGGCCCGCAATATCGGTCGATCATCTTCACGCACTCCGAAGCGCAGCGCGCCGTGGCCGAGTACGTCATGCGCGAACTGGTCGCCAACAAGGTCTTCGACGCACCCATCGTCACGCAGATCGAGCCGGAGCAGCCGTACTGGCGTGCCGAGGCGAGCCACCAGAACTATTTCCAGGAGCATCCGAGCCAGGGCTACTGCGCGTTCGTCATCTCGCCCAAGCTCGCCAAGTTCCGCGAGAGATTTGCCAGCAAGCTGCGCCGGTAGCGGCGCGGCAGCCTGCCTTTACAGGCGCGCGGCGATGGCCTCGGCCAGCCGTATGCACGTGAGCGGCGCGGAGCCTTCGGCCTTGTTGCTGATGATGACAGTCGCGCTCTGCCCGGCGCTCAGCGTGCGCACGACGAGATCGGCGATGGCATCACGGGTTTCGGGGTCTTCGTCGACGAGGCGGTTGAACGGCGCATAGATCGATTCGGCCACCTCGTAGGGCCGCCCGGCGTGCAGCATCCAGCGCAATACGAGCGGGCCTGGCGCTTCAGCGTCCATCAAGGCCTGGGCTGAAGCTTGCCGATGCACCGGCGGCAGCCGGTCGCGCGCCGACAGGCAGAAGCGCACGCCATAACGGCGCAGCAGCTTGATATAGCGCGGTGTCAGCAGGACCGGGTCGCGCATTTCCACGGCATAGCAGGCATGCGGCGTGATGGACGGATCGAGCGGCGGCAGCGCCGACAGGAAGCCGTCAAGCCGCTCGAGAAAAGCCGCGCCATCGTTCGCCAGGCTGCCCAACGGAGAAAGCTGGAACAGCAGCGGCCCGCACTTGGCACCGAGTCCGCTGGTGGCCGGCGTGATGAAATCGCGGATCGCGATCTCCGCATCGAGAAAGGCCGCATTGGCCAGCCGCCCGACGCCGTCCGAGCCGCGCAGCCACGCATCACAGACGCTGGCCGGCGCCTTCACCAGAAAGCGGAACTGTTCCGGTACCTGCGCCGCATAAGACAGGTAGTCCGCGAGCGGAATCGGGCCGTAGAAGCCGCGGTCAATGCCGGCTGCACGTAGTAGCGGATGTCGCGAATACGCAGCAAGGCCCTTGCGCGAAAGCAGGCTGTCGCTGTACTCGCCGTCATAGACCAAGCCATTCCAGCCGTTGTACGACCACGACGACGTGCCGAGATAGAGATTCGATGGCAGCCGCTTGGCCAGTTCATCAATGGCGGGATCCAGCCGGGCCGGCAGGACGGATTTGCCGCGGGGAGCTTGGTCTGGGCTCGATGCGCCGCCATCGGCGGCGCGCGCTGGTGGCGGCGAGGCTGGCGGAAGCAGCTCGCCGAACAGGTCTTCAGTCAATCCAGTCAATCGTTCTGGCCAATCGGGTGGTCGTAGATATAGCGGCGCGACCAGGGTATCGCGGACGATGACCTGCCCGCCTGGTGGCACACGACCTGGTAGATCGACATCTGGTCGGTGTCGAAGGCGTGTGCGCACCCGGCGAGATAGACGCGCCAGATGCGGTACTTCTTCTCGCCAACCATGTCTCGGATTGCGTCGGCGTGGGCCTCGAAGTTCTCCGCCCAGTGCCGCAGCGTCTGCGCATAATGGCGGCGCAACAGCTCCACGTCAAACGCTTCCAGTCCGCCTTCCTGCATGGTCTTCAGTACCAGGCCGATGTGCGGCAGCTCGCCCTGCGGAAAAACGTAGCGATCCATGAACTGGGAACCGTCCATCGGCGCATCGCTCGGGTCCGGCACCGTGATGCCATGGTTCATGGCGACGCCATGATCGGCCAGCAACTCGCGCATGCGGCCAAAATAGCCGGCCAGGTTCTTCTTGCCCACGTGCTCGAACATGCCGACGCTCGTGATGCGGTCGAAGGTGCCCGCGATGTCGCGGTAATCCTGCAGGCGGATTTCGATGCGGTCCGACAGGCCGGCGGCGCGGACGCGCTCGGTGGCGAGATCGAACTGGTTCTGCGACAGCGTGATGCCGACGCAGCGCGCACCGAACTTCTGCGCGGCGCGTATCACCAGCGCGCCCCAGCCGCAGCCGATGTCGAGCAGCGTCTGGTCCGGCAGCAGCCGGATCTTGGTCAGGATGTGGTCGATCTTCTTGCGCTGGGCGGTGGCCAGGTCTTCGTCGCCGTTCTCGAAGTACGCGCAGGAATAGACCATGTTCGGGTCCAGCCACTGGCTGTAGAACGCGTTGGACACATCATAGTGGTACTGGATCGCGTTCTTGTCTTCCTGCTTGGTGTGCGTGAAACGGTGGGCTACCTTGGCCAGCGCACCGCCCGCGCGCCGCTTGGCCGCCGCGGAGAAACGGTAACCCACGTCGATGATGTCCGTGAGCTTGCCGTCGAGGTCGATCTTTTCCTGGACATAGGCTTCGCCCAGATTGTCCAGACTTGGGGTAAGAAGCAGCGGCAGCGCGCCGGCTTCGCGCACCGTCAGGGTCACGTTCGGCTGGTCGAAACTGCCCAGCGGGTACTCGCTACCGTTCCACAGGCGTAGCTTGACGGGCAGGTTGGCATGCTCGCGCAGGTCGGCGATCCAGCTGTCCAGTTGCTTGTCGAGGGCTTGCTTGAAGAACATGCGCTTACCTCCTGTCGTTGCGGCACACGTGACGAACGAAGGCGCCAGGCGAAGACAGCAGAGCGGTAATTGCCCGGCGCAGCCCGGTCGCGATGGGACGCAATCAGCACACCGCGGGCATAGATTCCCGCAGTGTCTCGCTACGTCCTCAAAGCGACGCTTATCCCACTTTAGGACAATTCGCCGGCTTGTGCTGCGCACCGATCACGGCGACAGACGAACGATCTTCCAGCTACCGTCGGCTTCGACGCGGTACGCAATGCGGTCATGCAGTCGCGATGGCCGCCCTTGCCAGAATTCGAGCGCGGTCGGCACGACCCGGTAGCCGCCCCAGTGTGCAGGCCGCGGCGGGTTCTCGCCGAACTTCGCACGGTATTCGGATTCGCGCTGTTCGAGCACATCGCGGCCCGGCACTTCCCTGCTTTGTTCCGAAGCCCAGGCGCCGAGGCGCGAGCCAAGCGGGCGCGATGCGTAGTAAGCATCGCTCTCGTCGTCGGCAACTTTTTCAACGCGGCCTTCCACGCGCACCTGGCGCTCGAGCTGCACCCAGTGGAACAGCAGCGCGGCGCGCGGGTTGGCGGCCATGTCCAGTCCCTTGCGGCTTTCGTAGTTGGTAAAGAAGGTGAAGCCTTTCTCGTCCATGCCTTTAAGGAGCACGATGCGTGCCGACGGCTGGCCGTCGGCGCCGACGGTGGCCAGCGTCATCGCATTGGGCTCGGGCAGCTTGGCGGTCACGGCCTCGTCGAACCAGCGCTTGAACTGGGCGATGGGGTCGCCCGCCACGTCCGATTCGTTGAGGGAGCCCAGGACATAGGTACGGCGGAGGTCAGCGAGTTGGGTCATGTCGCAATCGATTGGAATCTGCCGGAAATCCGGCTGATTTGAGTATAGCGAATGCGTTGCAAGCCGCTTTTGTGTGCCGGCAAATCAATGCGTGGGCGGTGACAATTCCGCTGCGGCGACACGCGACTGCCGTCTGGAGTAGAGACCCGCCATACCCATGGCACCCGCCATCGACAGGAAGATAGGCAACATGCCCAACGCCGTACCGACGACGCCAAACGTGAGCGGCCACACAACCTGGCTGGTATTGAGCACCGCCGAACGCAGTCCCAGCGCCTCGCCCGCCCGGCCGCTTGGCGAGGCGGTGTGCAGGATGTTCATGACATTGGGCTGTGCGCTGCCGAGCGCGAGCCCCAGGACGAAGGCCAGGCCACACATCATCCAGAAATGCGTAACGAACGGGTAGATCAGGTAGGCCGATGCGCCCACCATCAGCGCGACACGGATGATCTTCCACTCTGACAGCCGCCGAGATACCAGCGGCATGGCTACGCGGATCGCGAACGTGGCGATCGCGAATGCGCCCAGTACCCAGCCAATTGACGATGGCGACAGGCCGATGCGCGAACCCTGGATCGGGATCAGGAACGCATGCAGGTCCCACGCGGCCGACAGCACCGCGCTTGCGACGAAGACCGCGCGCAGTTCCGGATACTGCAGCAGGTCCAGCGTGGAGCGCCGGCTGCCGTCTTCCATGGCGATGCGCCCTGCATTGCCGCCTTGTGCCGGCAGGCGTGGACGCACCCATTGCAGCCCGGCCTGGCCGACCAGGGCGACCGCTACCAGCACCAGGAAGGCTGGCCGGAAGCCCGCATGTTCGATCACATAGCCCATCACCACCGGGCCAAGCGTGCCGGATACCGACAGCCCGAGCGCGTGCAGCGTGTAGTTGCGCAGCCGGGTGTCATTGGTGGAGACCTGTCCGATCAGCAACTGCATGGCCACCTGGACCAGCATGAACCCGACGCCGATCAGCGCGCACGAAAAGTACAGTGCGGCAATCTCGTGCCACACCGCCGGCAGCAACGTGCCCCCCACGACCATCAGCGAGCCCGCCGTCATCGGCTTGCGCGGGCCGATCTCGTCAATGCGCTTGCCCGCGCGAATCGCGAGCAGCATCGGCAGCAGCGCGTACAGCGACATCAGCAGGCCGAGCGTGAGCGTCGAGGCCTTCAGGGAAATGGCAAACAGGGACACCACCACGCGGCTGGCATTGAACGCCACGTGATTGCACACCGTCAGCGCGATCAGCCAGCTGATCGGCGGGACGGCGGCATGGGGCAGCGTCATGGGGGCGGGCGGCGAATTCGGTTTTTGTTGCCGGAGTACGACGGACAACAAAAAAACAAGGGCGGCCAGAGGCCGCACCTTTGGAAGGGCGCCGTCGCCGGCACCCGGAGTGTGCCATTTGTTTGATACATCTTGTAAATGGCCATTTAATTATGCGCCGCGCGTGGGCACAGCACAACGGCCAAAGACGTTGACCGGTCAATTTATGCACAAGTGTTGTGAATTTGCAGCGCCGGTCCGGCGGCAAGATCAACCGCCCCGATAGAGCTCGGCATCCGTGGGTGGTCGGTTGGCGGGTGCGGCAGGCGGGCGTGCCGGGCGACCGCCCTGCGCCTGTCGAGACTGTGGCGACTGCGGGGATGGCTGCGCTTGCTGTGCCTGTTGCGCCTGCTTCGCCTGCTGGGCCGCACTCGGATGCTCCGGGTTGCGCAGTTCGGCGGCAACCGCGCTGGCCGCGCCGGGCGCCTTCGGGTCACGATAGGTCTTGCCTGGCGGCGGCGCGGTCGGCTGCTTGTGCAGTTCCGCCAGCAGGCGGCCGCAGTGGTTTTCCTTTGACGACGACAGGTCGACCAGTGGTACCACGGCCGTGGCCACGGGCGCGACCAGCGCGAGCGCGAGCGCGCCGCCGGCGCGCAGGGCCAGCACGCCGACATCGGGGCTCACGCGCGGCTTCTTCAGCGTGCCGCCGACATAGAGCGGCGAGCGCAGCGAAAAGATTCGCACGCCCTTCGAATCCGGGTGGATCGTCATGGCCAGCTTTTCGCTGTTGAGGTCGACCGCACCCTCGGCGGTGATCTCGGCGTCCTGCGTGTCGAGCACGAAGGTGCGCGCCCGCGCGATGCCGTTGGTGAACGCGAAGTCGCTGACACCGCAGTTGATTTGCACAGGCTTGTCGCCGAACAGCTTGGAGATGATCACGCTACCGACGTTGAGGCCCGCGGCCTCCAGCAGGAACTTGCTGACGGTGCCGTTTTCGACGAGCAGCTTGGCCTCGCCGTTGGACGATGCCAGCAACGCGCCCACCGAATTGCCGGCCGCCGACAGCTTGGCGCTGCCGTTGATCTCGCCGATGCTGGCCCGCATCGACTCCACCGTCGGGAACAGCTGCTTGAGCTTGAGGTGGTGCGCGTGCATGTCGATGATGGCGCCCATCGGCTCGCGCTTGCCGTCGAGCCGGATGGTGGAGACCAGGTCGCCGCCAGCGACGCCGAAATTGAGCGGATCCAGCAGCAGGACCGCATCCCGCAGTTTCAGATGTGTCACCAGGTCGGTGATCGGCAACCGTTCGTCGCGGATGATGCGCTTGCCGGTGAAGCGGACATCGGCGTCGATCCTGTCCCAGCGCTCGGTCCGGAACGGCGCCACCGGCAGCGCCTTGTCGGCGGGCTGGCGCACATTGCTATCCGGCGCAGCCTTGCCCGGCTTCGCGTCGGCGCCGATCAGCGGTGCCAGGTCCACGAAGCGCAGCTCCTTGGAAACGAGCTCACCGGCGAGAAGCGGCCGCGGTACGCGCTGCGTAAAGGTCAGTGTGCCGCTCAGGTCGCTGCCGCCGACCCTGCCCGTGAAACCGCGGTACGCATAGACCGATGCGCCCTTTTTAATCGTCGCCACCAGCCGGCCACGCGTTTCGTACGGCGGCGTGGAAGGCAGCACGATCCCCGTGAGCGCGTAGAGCTTGGCCATGCTGTCGCCCTGCAGGTGCAGGTGAACATCCAGGGCCGCGAGGTGTGCGGGGTCGGTCAGCGTGCCTTCGATGACCGCCCGGGTTGCGCCGACGCGTACGTCGGCCAGCAGCGGGAAGGGCACGTTCACATTGCGCAGGCTCAGTACATTGCCGGCCTTGCCGCTGGCGTTGATGCTCGCCTCGTTGTAGCGGCCATTGGCTTTCCAGCGCAGGCCATACCGCTGGTTGCCGGCTACGGCGTTGGCTGGCGGTCCCGACGCGGACGGCGCGCTGGCGGCAACCGGCGCCGACTCGCTGGCTGGCGCGGAGGCGTCTGGCGTGACCAGCGCGCCATCGCGTGCCTTCTCGTACAGCGCGCCGTCTCCGATCGTATCGACCGTCGCTTGCAGCTCGATCTTCTGCGCCTCGTCGGACAAGGCGAGATTGCCGCGCGCGAGCACGACTTCGCCGATGTCGAGATGCCAGTGCGACTTGCCCGTCTTCGGACCGGTGTCGAATGTCCAGTTGTTGCGATTGTCGGCCAGTCGTTCCAGCCATACGGCGGGACTGTCGATCACGATGGTTGGCACCGCGATCTCACGGGTCAGCAGCGGTATCGGGCGCAGCACGAAGATTAGTTCGCGCACGGTGGCGAGGTTCGGCGATTTGGTCCAGTCGGGATTGCCGATGGTGATGTCGCGCGCCGAAAGCCGGGGCCAGGGCACCAGCGTGTGCCAGCCGGTTTCCCCTTCGGCCGTGCGCCAGGTGACGGTGAGGTCACCATTGATCGCGAACGGCCGGCCAATGGCATCCGACACGCGCTCGTTGAGCCAGGGCTTCAGGCGGTTCCAGTCGAAGGTCAGGATCAGGATGACCAGCAGGGCAATCAACAGGATCGGCGTGAGCACTGTCCAGAGAATGACCTTGCGGCGCACCGGCATGGGTTGTCTCCTGTGGGGCTGCACACCGCTGCGGAGCATGCGGCGGACGGGGCACTAGGTCTATTGTATAGTTGCGCGCTTCGCTTACCTGTCGGGGAATGGCTGACAGAGCAGCGCGCGTGGTCCTATTCCGCATGCACGTGGCTGCACGTTTTTTCGCCCGATTTCCCAGTCTGACCGCCAGCATGAACGACGCTGCTTCCTCATTGCCCCCCCTGCCGGATCTGCCCGAACCGCTGACCCACGAAAGCCCGGCCGATGACGACTATCACCGCCGTTTCGGCGGTGTCGCCAGGCTCTACGGCAACGCCGGGCTCGCGCGGCTCGAGGCCGCCAGCATTTGTGTGGTGGGCATCGGCGGCGTCGGAAGCTGGGCGGCAGAGGCGCTGGCGCGCAATGCCGTCGGCCGCATCACGCTGATTGACCTCGATCATATCGCGCTGTCCAACACCAACCGGCAGATCCATGCACTTGGCGATGCCTACGGCCGCGCCAAGGTGGAGGCCATGGCAGATCGCATCATGGCGATCAACCCGCGCTGTCGCGTCACGCAGGTCGATGACTTCGTCACGACGGACAACGTGGCCGAACTGCTCGGCGTCGGCCACGACTACGTGATCGACGCCATTGACGCAGTGCGCGTCAAGACCGCCATGCTGGGCTGGGCGCGCGGCCACGGCATGCCGATCATCACCTGCGGCGGTGCCGGCGGGCAGTTTGACCCGACGCGCGTGCGCATCGATGATCTGGCCCGTACGATCCAGGACCCTCTGCTGTCCAAGGTCCGTGGGAACCTGCGCCGGGACTGGGGCTTCCCACGCGACCCGAAGAAGAAATTCGGCATCGCCGCGGTCTATTCGGACGAGCCGCTGCAATATCCCGAACCCGAACAGCAGGCCTGCGAGATCGACGAAGCGCCGCCGGCCGCGGCGGTGGCGCCTGCATCCGGGCCGCAAGGGCTGGCCTGCGCGGGCTTCGGATCCTCGGTGGCGGTGACAGCGGTGTTCGGGTTCGTCGCGGCTTCCGCCGTGATCGGCGCGATTGCCAGAGGAAAGCCCTAAGCGCTCAATGCGCGCAGCAGCGCGTCGGTCTCGGCCTGCTCGGGTGCAAGATTGTTGAAGTAGATGAGTTCTGGATACTCGGCCGGGTCTGGCATGAAGCGGCGCGTGCGGTAGGCGTCCCAGTGCGCGAGCTTGTAGGCGTCATTGGGGTTGCCGCGGCGGATGATGCGCGCGTGCGCTTCATCTTCAGGCAGGTGCACCCACACGATGCGGACCGTGGTTCCGGCGGGCATGTGGAGCCACGCGGGATCATGGAGTTGATGGGCCTTGATCTCGCGCGACAGCGGCCCGACGACCAGTACGCTGATGCCCAGCGCCAGATTCTCGCGCGCCGTGTCAAGCAGGCCCTGGTATTCGGGGTCACGCAGGTTGTCCAGGTAGGCAGGGCTGTCCCGGTCGTTCGGATCGCCGGTGATGGCAGCCATGGCGGCGGCGCTGTAGCGGCCATACAGCGTGTCCTTGTCGAGCAGGCAGAACGGCTCGCCGGTCGCCTGCATCAGCGGGCCGATCAGGCGATGCGCCAGGGTGGATTTGCCGGTACCGGCGTGGCCGCAGAAGAAGATCAGTCGTGGCATCGGGGAGGCCTTGGCTCAGGGGTGCCGCTGGTGGCGGCGCAGTATCAAGCATAACCGCTCGCGCGTCCCGGGCGGATTTGAGCGAAATCAGATGCCAGGCCATCGATTTCGGTATCCTTTCCGTTTCATTCCATGCCGCCCGCCGCGCCAGCCCCTTCCATGGATTCCCAAGACCAGCTTTCTTCCGACGGCCTGCCTTCCAACCTGCATCTGGGCGAACCGGTCACCGACGCCACGCATGCGGAATTCGTGCAGTTGCTCGCAGCCGTCGCAGGTGCCGATGACGCCGGTTTCCTCGCGGCCATGGACGAATGGATCGATCACACGCGCCATCACTTCGCCCAGGAAGAATCCTGGATGGAGGCGATGGGGTTTGGTCCGCGCCACTGCCATGCCGGCGAGCACCAGCAGGTATTGGCCGTGGCCAAGGCGGTGCGCGACAAGGTCGCCAGCGACGGGGAACTGGAACTGGGTCGCCGCCTGGCGGCCGAGCTGTCGGGCTGGTTCGACCACCACGTCAAGTCCATGGACGCGATGATGGTCGAGCACATGCAGAAGAACGGCTTCACGCTGGTCGAGGGTCCTGCCGACCAGCCGGCAGCCTGATTCAGGCTGGCTGCGCAGCCTCGCGGTCGATCACGACGAAGTACTTGCGCACAGGCTCCAGCACTTCAAACAGGCCGGTGAATCCTGCCGGAATCACGCAAGCATCGCCCGGCCCGAACTCGCTGGCCGCGCCGGCATCGTCGCTGATGCGGATGCGGCCGCTGATCACGTGGAAGAACTCCTCCTTGCCGGCCGGGAAGGCAATGCGCCAGGCGCCCGGCTCGCAGGCCCAGATGCCGCAATCGAAATCGCCGCGCTGGGCACTGTAGTGCGTCCAGGTGGTGCGGTCGGGGCTGCCCGCGACGAGCCGGTCCGGGCGCGGACGGTCGTGGGTGGGGGCAGGCGCGGCGGCTTGGAAATCGATCAGTCGCACGGAAGCGGTCATGGCGGGAATATCTGGCGGATGCTGGAAATCAGGCCGCCAGTTTACCGTGCCATTGCCGTGCCATGGTCCGCGTGCCTCAGCCGTGTGCTTCAGTTGAGCGAGGTGCTGAGCTGACGGCGCCAGCGCGACACCACGTCGGGGTGGTCGCCCAGCATGTCGAATACCGAGAGCATGGTCTTGCGGCCAACATCGTCCTCAAAGCCGCGGTCCGTGCGCACGATCGCCAGTAACTGATCGAGCGCAGGTTCGTACTGCTGGCGCGCGATCAGCAGGCGGGCAAGGTCAAGCCGGGCCGGCAGGTCGCGTGGGTCGGCCGCGATGCGGCTCGTCAGCGTTTGCTCGTCCGGCAGGTCGCTCACGCCCTTCATCGCTTCCACGCGCGTGCGCAGCGCGGCATAGGCGTCTTCCTGCGCGGCTTGCGGGGAGAGCTTGCCGAATTCCGCTTCGGCATCGGCCAGCGCATTGCCGTCGAGCAGGAAGCTGATGTAGGCGAAACGCGCGGCGTCGGAACCCGGATCCAGCGCCAGTGCTGACTGGAAGGCATCGCCGGCAGCCTGACGGTCGCCAGCGGCCGCCAGCGTCTGGGCCTCGTGCAGCGCCAGTTGCGCGGGGTCCGGCGTGAGCCGTGACAGGAATTCGCGCAGGCCCGATTCTGGCAGCACGCCGATGAACTGGTCCACTGCCTGACCGTCCGCGAACGCCACCACGTGGGGAATGCTGCGCACGCCGAAGTGGGCGGCCAGTTCCTGGTTCTCGTCCACGTTCACCTTGACCAGCTTCCACTGGCCGTCGGCCTCCGCCTCCAGTTTTTCCAGCATTGGCCCCAGTGTGCGGCAGGGGCCGCACCACGGCGCCCAGAAATCCACGAGCACCGGTGCCTGGCGCGAGGCCTCGATCACTTCCGGTTCGAAATTCTGCAGGGTGACATCGCTCATGGCGGCAAGCCTGTCTGGCAGGCATCGAGTTCTGGAATAGAACGATTGTGAGGGCAAGGGCGCCAATTGCAATCGCCGCACATATCAATCGCCGCATATATCCATTGCGGGATTCGGGAAAGCTACCGATTGAAAATAGAACGATCGTTCGGTTATAGTGATTGACACCCTTACACAGGTCGCCCAAAGACCGCACAGGAGACTCTTCGATGCAGAACCCCGCTCGCCCGCATTTCCAGTTCTGGCCAAAGCGCGTGCCGACTTCGATCGTGCTGCCCGAGACTTCGCTCTGGTACAACCTGGAAGTTTCCGCGCACCGCTATGCGGACAAGGCGGCCATTCGCTATTTCGGCAAGGCTGTCACGTTCCGCGAGCTGGAGGCGCAGGCGACCGCGCTGGCGGGTTGGCTGCAACAGAAGGCCGGCGTGAAGAAGGGCGATCGCGTGCTGCTGTACATGCAGAACTGCCCGCAGTTCATCATCAGCTACTACGCGATCCTGCGTGCGGACGCCGTGGTGGTGCCGGTTAATCCGATGAACCGCGTCGAAGAGTTCAAGCACTACGTCACCGACGCCGGCGCGCGCGTGGCCATCTGCACCGCGGACCTGGCGGTGGGCGTCGAGCAGGCGCAGTCCGAACTGGCGCCGGCCGATCGCCTGCAGCACCTGCTGGCAACCCAGTATTCGGATGCGTTGCCGGCCACCCACGAACACCCGGAAGATGCACCTGCTGCCTGGCTGACCACGCAGCATCCGCTGCCCGCCGGCGCCACGCCGTGGGCCGAGGCGCTTGGCGCTGGCCTGCAGCCGGGCCCGCACACGGCAGGTCCCGAGGACCTGGCGGTGATGCCTTACACGTCCGGCACCACCGGCTTCCCCAAAGGCTGCATCCATACGCACCGCTCGGTGATGCACAACATCGTGGGCGGCGCGACGTGGTCGGGCAGCGGCGCGGAATCGGTGATCCTGTCGGTGCTGCCGCTGTTCCATGTGACCGGCATGCAGTACGGCATGAACGGCCCGATCTACAGCGGCGCCACGGTCGTGATGCTGCCGCGCTGGGATCGCGAAGTGGCTGGCCGCCTGATCTCGCGCTACCAGGTCACGCACTGGACCAACATCCCGACGATGGTGATCGATTTCCTGGCGAGCCCGAACCTCGCGGAGTTCGACATGTCGAGCCTGCGCTATATCGGCGGTGGCGGCGCGGCCATGCCGCAGGCCATTGCCGAGCGGCTGCGCGACCAGTTCGGGCTGAACTACCTGGAAGGCTACGGGCTGTCCGAGACCATGGCGCCGACGCACAGCAACCCGGCCGACCGCCCGAAGCTGCAGTGCCTGGGCGTGCCGACCTTCAACACCGACGCACGCGTGGTCGACCCGGTCACGCTCAAGGAGCTGCCGCCCAACGAAGTCGGCGAAATCATCGTGTCCGGCCCGCAGGTGTTCAAGGGCTACTGGGGCAAGGAAGACGCGACGCGCGACGCCTTTATCGAGTTCGAGGGCAAGACTTTCTTCCGTACGGGTGACCTTGGGCGCATGGACGAAGAGGGCTACTACTTCATCACCGACCGCCTCAAGCGCATGATCAATGCGTCCGGCTTCAAGGTGTGGCCGGCCGAAGTCGAGAACCTGCTGTACAAGCATCCGGACGTGCAGGAAGCGTGCATCATCGGCACGCGCGACGCGTATCGCGGCGAGACCGTGAAGGCGGTCGTTGTGCTGCGCGCGCACGCCAAGGGCAAGACCACAGCCGAGGAGATTGTCGACTGGGCCAAGGAAAACATGGCCGCCTACAAGTACCCGCGTGTGGTGGAGTTCGTCGATGCGCTGCCCAAGTCCGGTACGGGCAAGGTCATGTGGCGTCAGCTGCAGGAGTCTGAAAACGCGCGCAGTGCGAGCGCACAGAAACCCGCGGCAGCCTGACGCAGTCGTCGGTCAGCGTGTCCGCGAATCAATGCCCGCGGGCACGCATCAGGATTTTCACCATCGACTTGTAGCCGCGCTCGCGCGCATGGCGCGTGGGCGTCACGCCTTCACGGTCGGCAAGGTTGGCGTCGGCGCCGGCGTCGATCAGCAGCTGCACGATCTCGTCATAGCGCGTACCGCCGTCGCCGAGGATCACGGCTTCCAGCAGCGCCGTCCAGCCAAGCTGGTTGACGTGGTCGACGGCAATGCCTTTCTGCAGCAGCAGCTTCACCACTTCCACATTGCCGTGCTGGCTGGCCGCGATCAGGGCCGTGCCGTCGTAGCGGTCGGTACTGGTCAGGTCCGCCCCATGCGACAGCGCCAGCCGCACCACATCGACCTGTCCCGTAGCCGCCGCGAGCAGGAATGGGCTGTTGGACTCGGTGTCCTTGCGGTTGACGTCGGCGCCGGCCATGATCAGCGTCCTCGAAACGTCGCCGCGACGGCTATAGACGGCTGCGAGCAGGGCGCTGCGGCCGCGCTCATCCACCGCCTGAGCCGAGGCGCCGGCCGCGAGCAGCCGGTTGACCAGTTCGAGGTCGCCAGCCGAGGCGGCGGTGAACAGGTTGCGGTCCAGTGCGCTGATGCCTTCCGAACGAGCCGGCACGTGCGCGCTGTCGCCACGCAGTCCCCGTGGCGATCCGGCCGGGTCCGATGTTCCCGCGGGACGTGCCGCCAGGGTCTGGTTGCCCTGGCCGGCCAGCAGCGCCCCGCAGGTCAGCAACCCCATCAATCCCAGCATCTCGGAGAGTGCCTGGCGGCGGGTGCGGAGAACGGGGCGCGTCATGGCGTTCGCTCCTGGTTCAGACGGTCTCGTGCGGGCTGGCCGGCTGGGACAGCGGTGCGTCGCTGGTATCGGTCCCGGCAGGATGCGCGAGCCCGCCATGGCTGCGGGCAGCGTCGGCGGCGTCATGGGCCTGGAGCTGGCGCCACAGGCGGCCGAGATAGGGATCATCAACGCCATTGGTGGCCAGGCCCAGCAGCGTCTGCTGCAGATATTCGCGCGCAGGACCGTAAAGGCCGACAGCATGGCGCAACCGTTCGACCACGCTGGCATCGGGCAGGCGCCCGGCATAGCCTTCGTGCTCGCGGTTCATGACGAAGGCGAGCGCACGTTGCTCCGGGCCGTCCGGCTCGGCAGTGGTGCGGACGCGCAGCCAGCGCGGATGATAGGCGCCGGTCAGCATCTCGCGGCGCCACAGCAGCCGGAATTCCTGTTCGACCATATGGCTCGGAATGCGGAACACCATGCCGTGGCAACAGCCGCCGCGATCCAGTCCCAGGACCAGACCGGGGTTGTCCAAGGTGCCGCGGTTGATGCGCGAGTACAGGTAGAAGCCGCGATGGTAGCCGTGCACAGTGGCACGCTGGCGCTCGGTGTGCACCACCATCGGGTTCCAGATCAGGGAACCGTAGCCGAATACCCAGACATCGCCGTTGAGCGCGCCATCGTCGGGCCGGCTCGCCAGCGCATCGCGAAGCGTTTGCTCGAACGCGTGCTCGGGCAACAGGGCGGACGCGATCGGCGTGCTGCACAGCGAGGTGCGCAGCCGGTCCGTTTCGAGATCCTGTCGGGTGATGGCCATGCTGCCAGCATAATGCAAAGCAGGGCAACGGGCAGGGGCCGCAAGCGGCACGACCGCCATATTTCGTCGCTGGCGGGCAACGGTGTGGGCGCCGGGCAACGGTCAGGCGGTCATTGGCGCTTTGTCCGCGATCAGGCCACCCTAGGTTCGCACTGGCTCTGGCTGCCACCTTGTCCTTACAATGGCAGCATTATCCCGACCTTGGAGAACCGGCAATGGCGCGTACGCTTACGGTGGTGTTCGGCGGTGGCAAGGAGTTCGAATTCACGATCAGTCAGGCCGAACTGGCATCGATCGCAGAGGACGCAGCGTGGCGCTGGTTCGACAAGGAATATACGGACCTCGACTGCCAGGCTTCGAGCCCTGTCGGCAAGGTGCTCGTGATCGACAAGATCCTGAACGTCGCGAAATTCTCGGGGGAGTCGCGCTTTACCGGCGATACCGCCTGGGCGCAGGACTACGCACGCCACGCGGCGCGCCTGCTGGACCGCGACAAGGTCCGCGTCGATGTCGGCAATGCCGCCATCGGCTTCTGAGCCGATTTCCGGGCCAGAGTAAAGCGAAGCGGGCAGTGCCCGCTTCGCCATGAGCGTCAGGTCAGACGCCCAGCAGTTCCACTTCGAACAGCAGCGTGGCGTTCGGCGGAATCACGCCGCCGGCGCCGCGCGCACCGTAGCCCAGGTCGGCCGGGATCACCAGGCGGCGCACGCCGCCAACCTTCATGCCCTGCACGCCTTCATCCCAGCCGCGGATGACATGGCCGGCGCCCAGCGGAAACACGAACGGATCGTTGCGATCCTTGCTCGAGTCGAACTTGCGGCCGGCCTGGCCGTTTTCGTACAGCCAGCCGGTGTAGTGCACGGTCACGTGCTTGCCGGCAACGGCTTCGGCGCCGGAGCCGACGGTGGTGTCTTCGTACTGCAGGCCAGATGGGGTCGTTTGCATGGTGTTATTCCTTCCGGTTGGTGCAAAAAAATGCAGTTGGATCGGGGCGGGGCAGGTCGATGCCGTCCTGCTCAGCCTGCGGCGCGCTGGAGTACGTCCAGCGTCAGTTGCACATTGCGGTCGTCGTCGCTGACCCAGATTTCGCCATCCTGGATCGTCACGGACAGGCGCATGGCGCGTTGCGCGAGCGCCGCCAACGCGTCGACGGCGTCAGTCGGCACATTGTAGACGGTCACGTTGCGCAGCTTGCCTGCCTTGCCAGCCATGCCCTTCCACCATTCGCGCGCGCTGGCGCCGTTGTAGGCATAGACCGTGACACGCTCGGCGCGCGCGGCCGCGCGCTTGAGCCGCGATTCGTCGGGCTGGCCGAGTTCCACCCAGTGGACGATGTCGCCGGTCAGGCTCTTCTCCCACAGGTCCGGTTCGTCCGGTTCATCCAGGCCACGGGTGAAGGCGAGGGTTTCGCTGGCCTCGCAGGCGAAGGCAAGCAGCCGCACCATCATGCGCGCATCGTTCTCGGACGGATGCTGGGCGATGGTCAGGGCATGGCTGCCATAGTAGGGCCGGTCCATGTCGGACACGGACAGTTCGGCTTTGAAGATCGTGGATTTGAGCGCCATGGGGGAAAGCGTGAGGCACGCGTCATGCGACGCGAAAGGCCGCATCATACGTGATTCGGGCCGCCGGACATATGGCCGGCGCCGGCCCAGGCGCGAGCAGGCTGGCGCGAGGCCAGCCACAGGACGTCAGCGTTTGCGGTATTCGCTGAGATAGAAGCGCAGCAGCGCCGACATCAGGACGGTGCTCAGGAAGGCAGCCGCCACGACCATGGCATTCCCGGCCGGGCTGTCGAGCTGGCCCGCCGTCGTCAGGCGGAACAGCCAGGTGCCGACCGTCATGGCCAGGAACGGCAGCAGCAGTGCGCCGCGGCCATAGGTTTGCACGGCCCAGAGCGGGAAGCGACGCAGGAAATCAGCGGGGATGGCGCACAGCAGGCACGCGCCGGACGCGGCCAGTGCGGCGGCCACGATGTCGCCGGAGTGGATATCGATCATTGTCTGTCTCGCATCGCCGGGCGCAGGATGGGGACGCGACGCGGCAGGCAATTGTGGGAAAGCAAACCACTAATTTTACAAAAGAATCGTGCGGCAAAGGTGATCAGATGCCGTCACGGAGCCACCGAATCCGACGGCATCGCCTCGACAGAGATCTGTAGCGTCACGTTGTCGCCGACTTCAGGCAGGAAGCGCGTCATGCCAAATGCACTGCGGGTCACGGTGGCGTGGAAGTCACCGCCACAGACCTTGCGGCGGATGCCGAACAGCGAGATCTCGCCGCAGCTGAAGCGGTCGGCTTCCAGCCTGAGCGGCCGCGTCGTGCCCAGCAGGGTCAGCTCGCCTTCGACCGCCACCAGCTTGCCGTTTTCCACAACGAACCGGTCGGCCCGCAATCTGGCGACCGGCGCATTGGCGGCATCGAAGAATTGTGGTGAACGCAGCACGCCGTCGAGGCTGCGATTGCCGGTGTCGACCGAAGCCGTGTCCACGGTGAAGTCAATGCCGCCCGCGCCGCTTGCGGGGTCGTAGACGATTCGCCCGTCGATCTTGCCGAACCTTCCGCGTACCGTGGTGCGGTCAAAGTGGCTCGCAGCGAAGTAGACGGTCGTGTGCGTCGGGTCGACGGTGTACGAAACGGGGGCGGCGCCTGCCGCGCCACCGAAGGCAGCCAGCAGCCACGCAAGGCATCGCAAACGCATGGCCGGTCGCTCCTAGTTATGCACGAAGACCGGCAGCAGGAAAATGCCGATCGCCGACAGGTAACCGATGGTCCAGCACAGCGAGCGC
The DNA here is from genome assembly GCF_905397435.1 of Cupriavidus numazuensis. Classification (GTDB taxonomy): domain Bacteria; phylum Pseudomonadota; class Gammaproteobacteria; order Burkholderiales; family Burkholderiaceae; genus Cupriavidus; species Cupriavidus numazuensis. The sequence goes on along the minus strand of NZ_CAJPVI010000019.1, from coordinate 77,348 downwards.
AGCGTCGCGCGGTCGGTCAGGTAGCACACCGTGTAGAGCACGCGCGCGATGACGAAAACGATTGCCAGCTCGTTGATGCGTGCCTGCGGAGCCTGCAGGAAGCTCGCGGTCAGCACTGCGGCGGCAAAGAACGGAAATGCCTCGAAATGGTTCCGGTGTGCCATGTCGGCACGGCGCGCGCGGCCGCTCTGGCGCTCCAGCCAGCCGCGCGGATCGTGGTTGTCGAAGGCCTTGCCGCCACCCTTGGCAATGGCCACGGTCAAGATCGGCAGGACGCCTGCCACCAGGACACACCAGAATGCGATCGGCATCGTTTCGTCCTTCCGTGAAGCAGTATTCTTCCCGGTGGCCGCGCCGCTGCCGCACATCGGCAATCAGGCGGCGACCACCCGGATGTCGATGCCGGCCAGGCTGACCACCTGGCCGACGCGGATTTTCGCAGTCTTGCGTGATTCGGGTGCGCCGTCCACCGAGACTTCGCCGGCGGCGACCAGCGCCTTGCCGGCGCCGCCGCTGTCGCACACGCCGGCGAGCTTGAGCAGGTCATTGAGCGCGATGAACTCGCCTTCGAGCTCGAACGTGATGACCTGCACGTTGGACTTGCCTGCCTTTGCCATCACTTGCCCCAGCTGTCCTTCAACCCGACGATGCGGTTGAAGACCGGCTTGCCCGGCTGCGAATCGTTGCGATCGGCGACGAAGTAGCCGTGGCGCTCGAACTGGAAGCGGTCTTCCGGCTTGGCGTCGCGCAGGCTCGGTTCCAGATAGGCGGTGATCACCTTCTTCGAATCCGGGTTCAGCGCTTCCAGGAAGTTCTTGCCGCCGGCATCCGGGTTCGGGTCGTTGAACAGGCGGTCGTACAGGCGCACTTCGCACTCGTAGGCCGCTGCCGCGCTGACCCAATGGATCACGCCCTTGACCTTGACGCTGTCCGCGCCCGGCGTACCGCTCTTGGTGTCGGGCAGGTAGTTGGCATGCACGGCGATGACGTTGCCGTCAGCGTCCTTGTCTACGCCGGTGCACTCGATCACGTAGCCGTACTTCAGGCGTACCTTGTTGCCCGGGAACAGGCGGAAATAGCCCTTCGGCGGGGTCTCGTTGAAGTCCTCGCGCTCGATCCACAGCTCGCGCGAGATCGGGAACACGCGCTTGCCCAGTTCCGGCTTCTTCGGGTGGACCGGCGCCGAGCATTCCTCGGTCTGGCCTTCGGGGTAGTTGTCGAGGATCAGCTTGAGCGGGTCGAGCACGGCCACGCCGCGCGCTGCGCGGGCGTCCAGGTCGTCGCGCACGGAGCCTTCGAGCGTGCTCATGTCGATCCAGCTGTCGGCCTTGGCCACGCCCACGCGGTCGCAGAACAGCTGGATCGATTCCGGCGTATAGCCGCGGCGGCGGATACCGACGATGGTCGGCATGCGCGGATCGTCCCAGCCGTCCACGCGTTGTTCGTCCACCAGTTGCTTGAGCTTGCGCTTGCTGGTGATTGCGTAGGTCAGGTTCAGGCGCGCGAATTCATACTGGTGCGGCAGCGGATCGCGGAACACGCCGCAGTCGCGCAGGTGTTCCAGTACCCAGTCGTACAGCGGGCGATTGTTCTCGAACTCGAGCGTGCACAGCGAATGCGAGATGTTTTCGATCGCATCCGAAATGCAGTGCGTGAAGTCGTACATCGGGTAGATGCACCACTTGTCGCCGGTACGGTGATGGTGCGCATGGCGGATGCGGTAGATCACCGGATCGCGCATGACGATGTTCGGCGCGGTCATGTCGATCTTCGCGCGCAGCACGTGCTCGCCGTCCTTGTACTTGCCGTCGCGCATGTCGCGGAACAGCTGCAGGTTTTCCTCGACGCTGCGGTCACGGAACGGCGACGGCTTGCCCGGCTCCGAGAAATTGCCGCGGTTGGCGGCGATCTGCTCGGCGCTCTGGCTGTCGACATAGGCGGCGCCGCGTTCGATCAGCTTCTCCGCAAATGCGTAGAGCTGGTCGAAGTAGTCGCTCGCATAGTGCAGGTGCGGCTGGCCGCCCGGGGTCTTGTTGTCCCAGGAAAAGCCGAGCCAGTGCACCGCGTCGATGATCGAATCGACGTATTCGGTATCTTCCTTGACCGGATTGGTATCGTCGAAGCGCAGGTGGCAGCGGCCGCCGTAGTCGCGCGCGAGGCCGAAGTTCAGGCAGATGCTCTTGGCATGGCCGATGTGCAGGTAGCCGTTGGGCTCCGGCGGAAAACGGGTAATGACGGTCGGCAGCGGCTCGCCCTGGCTGTCCTGGCGGCCGGCGTAGGTGCCGGCGGCGAGATCCTGGTCGATGATGCTCCGCAGGAAGTTGGAGACTGCGGGCGAGGCGGGTGTGCTGTCGGTGGGCTTGTTGTCGTGGCTCATGGTGGCGCCGGCTGGCGGCTGGATGGACCGCTTGGTCTTCAGTGTTGCGTGGCGGATTGCCAATTTCATGATTTTACCGTGCCAGCGGCGCCACTCGGCAGGAGCACGTTGGATTTGTGCCCGCTTTTGTCCATGGCGGCACCCGGCTGGCGTGGCGGGGTCACGGAAAGTGACGTCCGGGGGTAGCATGTAGGGCGAACGTTCACCGGCCGGCTGGCTTCGCGCCACCCGGCATCTTTTCGGGGTTTGCCGCCATGACTGCCAGTCTCGATACCGCTACGGTTCCCGCCGCGCCGGCCAGTGTTGTCTCTGCCTTGTGGCAGGGCGCCGGGTTGCCCGCCGAAGCGCTGGATCACCTTGTCCTCACGGGCGACGAGCCGGTGCTGCCGTCCAGCTTTGCCGTGGGTGCCGCGGCACAGGCGAGCCTGGCGGCCTCGGCCCTGGCCGCCGCCGCGCTTTGGCACCAGCGTACCGGCCGCTGGCAGCAGGTCGGCGTGGAGATGCGCCATGCCATCACCGAATTCCGCAGCGAGCGCTACCTGCGCGTGGACGGCGGCCCGGCGTCGGAACTGTGGGACAAGATCGCCGGCGTCTACCGCTGCGGCGATGGCCGCTGGGTTCGCCTGCATACCAATTTCCCGCATCACCGTGATGGCGTCCTGCGGCTGCTGGGCTGCGCTCACGACAAGGCTGCGGTCCAGGCGGCGCTTGGCAAGTGGGAAGCCGAAGCGTTCGAGGCCACGGCCTCCGACGCCGGCCTGGTCGTCGCCGCTATGCGCAGCTTCGACGAATGGGATCGGCACCCGCAGGCCGAAGCGCTGCGCGGGTTGCCGCCGGTGACGCTCGAGCGGATCGGCGAAGCGCCGCCGCAGCCGTTGCCCGTGCTGCCTTCGGCCGAAGGCCGGCCGCTTTCCGGCGTCCGCGTTCTCGATTTCACGCGAATCATCGCGGGGCCGGTGGCGGGGCGGACCCTGGCCGCGCATGGCGCCGACGTGCTGCTGGTCACGGCAGCGCACCTGCCTGCGATCGCCCCGCTGGTGATCGACACCGGCCGCGGCAAGCGCAACTGCGAACTCGACCTGCGCGACCCCGACGACAAGCGCACGCTGCACAAACTGCTGCACGGCGCCGATGTGATGGTGCAGGGCTATCGGCCCGGCGGGCTGGCTGAACTCGGAGTCGGCCCGGAAGCGGCCGCGCGTGCCCGGCCCGGAATCGTCTATGTGTCGCTAAGTGCCTATGGCCATGTCGGGCCGTGGTCAGGCAAGCGGGGGTTCGACTCGCTGGTGCAGACGGCCACAGGGTTCAACCATGCGGAAGCGCAGGCGGCCGGGGAGGATGTCCCGCATCCCTTGCCGGCGCAGGTACTCGACCATGCGGCCGGTTATCTGCTCGCGTTTGGCGCCATGGCGGCGCTGCATCGTCGCGCCACTGAGGGCGGTAGCTGGCACGTGCGCGTGTCGCTGGCGCAGGTCGGGCAGTGGCTGCGGAGTTTGGGCCGTGTGCCGGATGGACTGCAGGCACCGGAGCAGAAGATCGACGACGTCGCCGACCTGCTGGAGGTACTGCCGTCAGGCTTCGGCATGCTGACCGTGGTGCGCCACGCCGCGCAACTGTCGGAGACGCCGGCGCACTGGGCGCTGCCCTCCGAGCCGCTGGGCACACACGCGCCCGAGTGGCTGCCGCGCGGCTGAAACCGGATCAGGCGCCAGTCAGCCGGGCCATCCAGTCGGCCATGTCGCGCTCGGTCTCGTTGCCTGCGCGCTGCGCGGCAAGGATGCGAGCGCGGTCTGCGGCAGGCCGGTTCTGGCTCAGCTTGAACTTGGCCTCGACGCGCGTGGGCACCAGGCGCAGGCCGACGATCGCCGCCAGCATCTTCTGCTGGAAGTCCTCCGGCAAGCCGCGCCACTGTTCCGCATAGTCCGGCTCGTTGCGGCCGATCAGGCGCTTGAGCAGAGCGTCCTTCTCGCCGGCGTCATGCACCGTGGTGACATCGGCATACACATGCACCGCGACGTAGTTCCAGGTCGGCACGGACAGCTTCTGCTCGTACAGCGACGGCGATACATAGCCGTGCGGACCCTGGAACACCAGCAGCGCCTGCGGCGATTGTTCCAGCCAGCGCCAATGCGGATTTGCGCGCGCGACGTGTCCTTCGATGCGCCAGGTTTGCCCGTCGCGCTCCGCCACAACGGGAAGATGGGTCGCGAATGGCCGGTGGTCCGCATCGTTGCCTGTCAGCGTCGCGAACGCATAGCGGCGCATGACTTCATCGATCAGTGCAGGATCGTCGCTGGAAAAATGGGAAGGTGTGTACATGGAGTCGAATCCTAGTAGAGCGAAGTGCGCAGCCGCTCGGGAAGTTCGCGGTCGTAGGCCGCGCTGTCGATCGCATTGCGGCTCAACGCGGCCAGGATTTCACCATTGCTGGGCAGTTCGTTGCGCTGGCGCTGCGTATCCGCATCCCACAGGCGCGAGCGCAGCAACGCTCGGGCGCACTGGAAGAACACGGCCTCGACGTGGATGACCAGCACTGACACGGGCGCCTTGCTTTCGACGACGCACCTCGCAATGAGGGCGGGATCGACCGAAATCCGCGCGGTGCCGTTGATGCGCAGCGTCTCGTTGATGCCGGGGATCACGAACAGCAGCCCCACGCGCGGATCGGCGACGATATTGCGCAGGCTGTCGATGCGGTTGTTGCCGCGGCGGTCGGGCAACAGCAGCGTGCGTTCGTCCAGCACCTGCACGAACCCAGGTGCGTCGCCACGCGGCGAGCATTCCGCGGCATCCTTGCCGACTGTCGAAAGCAGGCACAGCGGCGCCGCTTCCACGAAGGCCCGGTAGTGCGGGTGCAGGTAGTCAACTTCCTTGGCGAGCGACGGAGCGGCCGGCGTGGCATACAGCGCTTCGAGTTCGGCAAGCGTGGTGATGGTATGCGGGTCCATGGGGGCGATCTTTGCAGGGTGGGGCCGGCGCTACAGCGTGACGGTGCCGCGGCCGATCTCGATCACGCGGCCGCCAACACGGATCGCGCCATTTGCCGTGACCGCAAGGCGCAGTGTACAGGGGCGGTCCACGGCGGCGCCCTGGTCGACCTCGTACTCGGCGGGCAACACGTGGGCGTTGGCCAGCAGCCAGCCGCCGAGATTGGCGCACGCGGAGCCCGTGCCCGGGTCTTCGGCAACGCCACCGCCTTGCTTGCTGAAGAAGTACCGCGCGAGCACGCGGCCCGGCTGAGTCGGGTCGAACGCGAACACGTAGGCGGTCTTGCGTCCCAGGCTGCTTTGCGGCCACTCTGCCAACCGCGCCGTATCCGGTTGCGCGCGTCGCACGGCATCCGTGGTGCGGACAGCCACCAGCAACTGGTCCGCGCCGGTATCGACCCACATCGGCGAGGTCAGCAGATCGCGCGCTTCCAGTCCCAGTAGCGCTGCCATTTCCGTATCGGGCAGATCGACCGCCGCGGTCTTGGGCGCGCCCGCGTGCGGAGCGGTGAAGGTCCATACATCGCCGCTGGCCTCGACAGGCACGACGCCGGCCTTGAATTCGAGCGTCAACCGGTCGCCGCTTGCGACCAGGTCGCGCACCACATGCGCGGTACCGAGCGTGGGATGTCCGGCGAAGCGCATTTCATAGCCGGGCGTGAAGATCCGCACCTGCGCATGCGCGCGGTCCGACGGCAGGATGAAGGTGGTTTCGGACAGGTTGAACTGCAGCGCCAGCGCCTGCATGGTGGCGTCGTCCATGCCGCGGGCGTCCTCGAAGACGCACAGCGGGTTGCCGCCGAACGTGGATTCGGCGAAGACGTTGAGCAGGCGAAACGCGTAGGTGGTCATGACGGCATCCGGAGGCAAGGTAGCTAAACAGTGTAGCCACCTGCCGCTGCGGTGCCATGGACAATTTCATGGCGAAACGGCGGGCCAGTTCAATGGCACTGCGCCTCGATGACGTCGATGCGCGTAGCGCGCTGCGCTGCGGCGGGCAGCGCATAGTCGAGCCGGCAGCTGTCTTGCGCCGCCTTGCCCCAGCGCACGGTCAACTGGCCGCGGTCGGCGCGCAGGCCGCGCGCAACGATGCGGCTGCCTTGCCCCACGGTGCCGATGTTGTTGCCGTGAGCATCCTGTACCTCGGCGCCGAATGGAATCGACTTGCCATCGGCCCTGCTGGTGCGGATGACTGCCGGTCGTCCGCGATCGGCGGTCGCGAACCGGACCGCCACTACGGCGCCGGCGGTCGGGGCAACCTGCTGGAGGGTGGAGTCCAGCTCCACGTTCACCGGCAGGCCCTTCGGATCGATCTCGATCTGGTTGCGCGAGAACGGCACCAGTCCGGGCACCACCGCGTGGCCCCAGCGATCGATACGCAGCCCGCTACCGTTGGCGAGCCGGGCTCCGCCAGCGTCGGCGGCTTCGACGATGGCAAGCGTCTCTCCCATCGTCGGCGTGAAGCTCACGCCGCCGGCATAGGCCACGACGCCGCCCGAGATGCCCGCGGACACTTGCGAATAGTTGCTGCCCTTGCCAGCAGTTGCCGTCAGCGTAGCGACGGGAGACAGATAAGACGCATTGCCCGCCAGGCTTGCAGCGTGGCGGCCGCTACCGCCGGCATAGCCGGCATTCACGCCGTAGCTGAAGGCGTTGTCGACGCCGAGCGAGCCAGTGACCGATTGCTGCAGGTTCACCGCTCCGGAAGAATCACGCTCGATGCCAGTCATGGCATACGGCGCATGCTGGCCCTTGCCCAGCGGTATGCCGATATTGAGCATGACGCGGCTTTCCCAGCGCCCGCTCGACACGCTGAACTGGCGCGACGCCGCAACGCCGTAGTTCAGCGACTTGTAGCTGTTGTTGTAGCCGAGCTGGAACTGCGTGTCGGTGCCTCTGCGGTTCCAGTAGCCGTGTACCGACCCGGACAGATACAGGGACCCGTAGCCGGGCGGCAGGCGTTGATTCAGGGTGAGCTGGAGCTGGCTGCGCGGGATGCCGCGCATCGCCGATTGCATGCCGCGCTGCTCGAGTTCACGCAGGGTCATGGCGTCGGCAAAGCTGAGGTAGCCGTTGCTCGAATAGCGATATGCCGCGACAGATACGTTGGTGCCGGTGGGTTCCACGAGCTTGCTGTAGCTGATCCGCGCGCTGAAGCCATGACGGTCCGGCTGCGTGGTCAGGCGCGTGCCCGCATGGGTCAGGTCGGCACCGAACGCGCCATAGGCCGTATTGAGCGCAGCGCCTGCCGCTGCAGCGAGGTAGCCTTCCGCCACCACGACACCACCGTAGCCGGTCACCATATTGGTGAAGCCGTGCTGTACGGTGGCCTGGAACATGGCAGGACGGCCATGCAGGCCGGCATTGCGGTATTGGCCTGCGGTGACGCCATAGCGTGTGACACCGGGCCGCAAGGCGTTGACGGCGGCAGCATAAGGGACCCGCGACACACGGACGCTGCCGTCGGCTTCCGTCACTACAACTTCCAGGTCGCCGCCATAGCCGGTGGGATAGAGGTCGTCGATCTCGAACGGGCCGGCCGCGACCGTGGTTTCGTAGATCAGGTTGCCGTTTTGCCGGACCTGTACGCGCGCGTTGCTGTTGGCGATGCCATGCACGCTCGGCGCATAGCCGCGCTGTGATTCCGGTTGCATGCGGTCGTCGCTTGCGAGCTGGACGCCACGGAAGCCGACGCTGTCGAAGACGGTGCCGTCGGTGAAGGCATCGCCGAGCACCAGTTGGCCGCGCAGCGCGACGACGGAGCGCTGCAAGCTGGTCTGGATGCTCTGGTACCGGGCGTTGCCCTGGTCGACGCCGAGGCTGCCCTTGTGTCGGAAGCGCCAGGGGCCGGCATTGAAGCCCGCATTGAGGCCCAGATAACCTTGCGTGGCCGTTCGGGCTTCCGCGCGCGACTGATAGGCGCTGCCGTTGTACTGGAGCGTCGCCGCAGTAACGCCGTCGCTCCAGTAGCGCGGATCCACATACCCTCGCGCCTGTCGCGTCAGCGCGGCCTGTGGCACGCTGACATCGAGCCGCTGTTCGCCGCCGTCGAAGCTCGCGGTAGCACCAGCGATGATGGCATGCAGCGGCACGCAGGCGTCGCGATCTTGCAGGGATGCCGTTGCCGCCGGCGTGAGCTTGTTGGAATCGGCGCCGATCCGAATGAGCAATGGCTCATCGAAGCAGGGCAGTACCGGACTATCCTTGCCAGCCGTCTCGCCCATACGGACTTCCATCCGGCCCAGCCATGCCTGGTTGACGTAGAGCTCCGCGCGGTAGTTGCCTGGCAGCACGATGTTGCCCTTGTTGAAGCGGCTGAAGTCGACCGCGCTTCCGCCTGGCTGGTGCAGGAACAGGTCATTGAATTCCACTTCGGCGGACGAAGGCGCTGGACTTGAGTCCGGGTTGGCGCCAAGCGCACCGGCACTGACGAGCATCATGACGACGGCGCTGAGCGGCCGCAGGCGGAGTGGAATAGCGTGCGCGGTTCTCTTTTGCATGGCATGTATTGCGCTGGAAATCGGGGTAACACGCGTCCCTGCCGTCCAGCGGCATGCGTCAGCGCGAATCAGGAGATTTCAGTGGGGCCGGCATGCGCCGGCGAATGGAGCGGGCGCTATCGGGCGGTGGCAGACCGGTTCAGGTGCGCTTCACCATCGATCGGGCCGCCATAGTCGTTGATGGCCTGGTAGCGGACGGTGGTGGCTTTGCCCGGATCGACATTGCCGGCAAGCGGGAATTTCATCGAGTTGCCGGGCGTCACCATGCCGCCGGCCTCGTTGCTGGCGCTGTGCGTGCCATCCAGCAATTCCACGCTGGAGAACGAGACGTGGTAGGCAGTCGGGTTGCTGGCCTCCAGCGCCAGCCCATGGTCTGCTCTTACGAGACGCCATGCAATGTGGGCGGGCGCTTCGGTGGCTTCGCCCTGCAGGCCGGCAGGACGGAAGAAGAGCTTGATGCGCGACCGAAATGCCAGCTGAAGCTTGTTCGCATCCATCTCGTCGGCACCCGGCTTTGGAGGAACTTCAAGCACACTGAGCCAGAAAACCGATTCCTTGTCCGCCGGCAACGGCTCGCCGGTGTAGTGGATGCGCAGCGTCTGCGCCTTGCCTGGGTCGATGCGCGCGATCGGTGGTGTGACGGTGAACGGCACATCGATGCCAGACGGCTGTGCGGAGGCATCGCCTGTGTCGAGCCATGCCTGAGTCAGGGCAGGGGACTTGCCTTCATTGCTGAGCTTGATGGTGGCCTCGCCATCGGCTGCATGGACGATGACACGTGTGCCGGCGATGACGACAGACGCGTGCGAATGGGGAAGCAGTACCAGCGTCATTGCGCACGCGCAAACGACGTTCCTGATCGATCGGTTCATGATTGGGGGCAACACGCGGAAGCAGGGGGCCGGGTGCGGCTGCCCGAAAGGCCGCGCACCCGGGGGCTGCATGCTTACTGATAGACGATGGTGTACATCACGCTGGAGTTCGCCGCGCCGGCAGTGGCAGTGCCGGTGGCGACATATTCGGCGTAGTACGGCAGCACGGCGGAGCCCGCGTTGATCGCGGCGGTCTTGGAGCCTTGCGAAGCTTCGTCAAAGCCGGCCTTGATCGACGTGAAGTCGGAGTTCAGCAGGCCGATCTGCACATTGCCGGCGCCGCCTGCATTCAGGTTAAGGCGGCCGGTGGCTGTGTCGGTGGTCGGGCCGGGCTCGAAGTACGTCTTGACGGCGCCAGCGTTGGGCGTGCAGTCGCTCAACGAGATGTTGAACGGCGTGCGGCCGGCGGTCTGGCCCGCGGTGGCCAGCGTCGATGCGGACACCTTGGGCAGCGTGACCGTGAAGTCCTTGGACCCGGTGCCGTTGCCGTTGATGGTGCAGGTCTGAGCAGTGATGGTGCCGTTGAAGGTGATGGTGCCGTCGGCGGCAAATGCGGATTGAGCGGAGAAAGCGGAAGCAGCAGCGATGGCCGCAATGGCCGCGCCAAGGAATTTCTGGTTCATTGTTGTTTGGAGGTCGATCAATATCTGTGGCGATGTCCGGAGCCTGCCGCGGAAGCTGGCTGACTCCTTTCGGTTGACTCTTGCCGTGTGCGCACCGTGCAGCGAGTGAGCGGAAATATATCGATCGGCCTGAACCGGAAAAATGGCCGTTTTCTTAATCTGAGCGATGGCGGTCAGGCTATGAGAATGCGCCGATGCGCCACAAACAAAAAGGGCGCTGCCCGTTCGGGAAGCGCCCTTTTTTTGTTGCCGGGATGGTGGTCAGAAGCCGACCGCCTGTCCGTCGCGCCGGCTGTCGCTCGCGGCAACATAGCCATGCTCCGGGTCGTCCGACAGACGCCAGATGAACTGGCCCGAGCCGAAGTCCATGTACGGATCGTCCACGGACTTGAGCTGGTGGCCGCGTGCCTTCAGGCCCTCGACCGTTGCCGGATCCATGGTGCCCTCCACGTCCAGCGTGAAGTCGCGGTTGACCTTCCAGCGCGGCGCGCAGCACGCCGCCTGCGGCTGCTGCTTGTAGTCGAGCATGCGCACCACGGTCTGCAGGTGGCCCTGAGGCTGCATGTCGCCGCCCATCACGCCGAAGCTCATGACCGGCTGGCCGTCCTTGGTCAGGAAGGCCGGGATGATGGTGTGGAACGGCCGCTTGCCGCCCGCCACCACGTTGGCCGACTTCGGATCCATCGAGAAGCCCACGCCGCGGTTCTGCAGGCTGATGCCGGTGCCCGGCACCACCACGCCCGAACCGAAGCCCATGTAGTTGGACTGGATGAACGAGATCATCATGCCGTTCTCGTCGGCCGCCGTCAGGTAGATGGTGCCGCCAACCTTCGGCATGCCGAAGTTGAAATGCGTGGCGCGCTGCATGTCGATGAGCTTCGCACGCGACTTCAGGTAGGCGTCGTCGAGCATCTGCTCGGGCGTGACTTCCATGCTGCGCGGGTCGGCCACATAGCGGTAGAGATCGGCAAAGGCCAGCTTCATGGCTTCGATCTGCAGGTGCTGCGAATCCACCGAATCCACCGGCAGCGCGCCAACGTCGAACTGGTTGAGGATGCCCAGCGCGATCAGCGCGGCGATGCCTTGCCCGTTCGGCGGAATTTCGTGCAGTTCGTAGCCACGGTAAGACTTGCTGATCGGCTTGACCCAGTCCGGCCGGTAGTTGCGCAGGTCGTCCAGCGTCATGGCGCCGCCGCTCTGCTTGCTGAAGGCGGCGATTTTCTCGGCGATCTCGCCTTCGTAGTAGGCACGGCCACGGGTTTCGCCGATCTTGCGCAATGTCTCGGCAGCGGCCTTCATGGTGAATTTCTCGCCCACCAGCGGCGCGCGTCCGTTGGGCATGAACGTATCGGCAAAGCCCGGCTGGTTCTTCAGTTCCGGCACGGCCGCGGCCCACTTGTGCGCAACCACGGGCGGCACGGCGTAGCCACGTTCCGCGATCTCGATCGCGGGTTCCATCAAGTCGGCAAACGGCAGCTTGCCGAAGCGCTCATGCAGCGCGGCCCAGCCCGCGACCACGCCGGGCACGGTGACCGAGTCCCACCCGCGGACCGGGCGGTTCGCCAGTCCGTTGGCATCGGTGCCGTACTTGTTCTTGAAGTACTCGGGATTCCACGCGGCCGGCGCCACGCCGGAGGAGTTCAGGCCGTGCAATTCCTTGCCATCCCACAGGATGGCGAAGGCGTCGCTGCCCAGGCCGCAGGACACGGGCTCGACGAGGGTGATCGTCGCCGCGGCCGCGATTGCCGCATCGACGGCATTGCCCCCCTTCAGCAGCATGCGCAGGCCGGCTTGGGCCGCGAGCGGATGCGATGTCGACACCACGTTGCGCGCAAACAGCGGGATGCGCACGGAGGGGTAGGGGTTGGTCCAGTTGAAATTCTGCATGGTCTTGTCCGTTGTCACCCGGCAGCCGGTCCCGATGCGGGCCGGCTGCGGCATCACGTTATTCTGCCGTGATCTTGCGATCCTTGATGAGCTTGCCCCAGCGGGCGCTGTCCTTCTTCACCATCGACGCGAACTGTGCCGGCGTGCCGCCGACCGGTTCCGCGCCCAGCTTGGCCAGCCGATCCTTCACGTCCTGCGACTGGATGGCCTTGTTGAATTCGGCGTTGAGCCGGTTGACGATGTCGGCCGGCATTCCTTTCGGGCCGTAGATACCGAACCACGTGTCGGACTCGAAGCCCGGCAGGCCCGATTCGCTGGCCGTCGGAATTTCCGGTGCGAGCGGCGAGCGCTTGAGGCTCGTCACGGCCAGCGCCTTGAGCTTGCCGTCCTTCACGTGCGGCAGGCCGGACACGATGCTGTCGAACAGCACCTGGACCTTGCCGGAGATCAGGTCAGGCACCGCGAGCGCCGTGCCGCGGTACGGGATGTGCGTGATGAACACGCCGGCCTGGGCCTTGAAGGCCTCGGCGGTCAGGTGCACGACGGTGCCGTTGCCGCTGGACGCGTAGTTCAGTTCGCCCGGGTGCTTCTTGGCATAGTCGATCAGCTCGCGCACGTTCTTGACGGGCAAGCTGTTGGGCACCACCAGCACGTTGGTGGCGATGGCGACCTGGCCAACCGGCGTGAAATCGGTCTCGGTGTTGTAGGGCAGGTGGGCGTTGATATGCGGCCCGATCGAATGCGTGCTGGTCGTGGCAATCAGCAGCGTGTAACCGTCCGGCGCGGCCTTGGCCGCCATGTCCGAGCCGATGGCACCGCCAGCGCCCGGCCGGTTGTCTACGACGATCTGCTGGCCAATGCTGGTGCCTACCTTCTGCGCAATGGCGCGGGCAAGCAGGTCTGTGGCGCCGCTGGCCGGGAACGGCACGATCAGGCGGATCGGCTTGCTGGGGTAGTTGTCGGCCAGGGCCGGCGTGGCGGCCAGGCAAAGGCCAGAGGCAAGGCCGAGGCCGAGCAGGCGCAGCCAGGGTTTCATTCGGATCTCCGGAATCGGGCGAAGCGGGTAAGCGGGATTGCGTCAGGGCCGGCATCCGGATGCGTGCGGCTTCACGGGTGCCTGCGCATTATTATTCCGCGCCGGTTATCACAAAGAAAGCTAATATTTCTTTTCCTTGACACAAGTTTTTCTTGTGGATCGCGCGGCGTTTCGTCAGCGCGTTGCAAGCCATTCACGCGTCGACCGGTGCCCCAATGAGCACAATCCGATTCTTACGAACCCTTGTTGCCGTGGCCGAGCACGGATCGTTTGCGGCGGCCGCCGGCCACGTGGCGCTGACGCAGGCAGCGGTGAGCCTGCAGATGCGCTCGCTCGAAACCGAACTGCGCCGCGAATTGTTCGATCGCAACGGCCGCGTCGCGGTGCTGAACGCCGATGGCCGGGCGTTGCTGCCGCAGGCGCGCCGTCTGCTGGCGTTGTATGACGAAATGCGCCTGCCGGCCGCGCAGCCCGAAGCGATGGCGGGCGCCGTCGCGGTGGGTGCGGTGGTGTCTGTCATGGGCGGCCTGTCGCACGTCGTGGCCCGCATGAAACGCGCGTATCCCGCATTGGAGGTGCGGCTGGTCGGCGCAAAGTCCATCGAACTCGCGGCGATGGTGGAGTCAGGCGAGCTGGATGCCGCCATCCTGGTCGAGGGCACCACGCGCCTGCCGGGCATGCTGCGCTGGACGACCCTCTACCAGGAACCCCTGGTAGCCATTGCGGCCCAGGGCAGCGCCGGGCAGGACGTACGAGAGGCGCTGGCGGCCAATCCGTACCTGCGCTTCGACCGCAGCCAGCGTACCGGCGTGCTGGTGGAGCGTGCGCTGCGGCGTGCGCATCTGCGTGTCAACGAGTTTCTGGAGTTGAATTCGATCGAGGCGCTCGTCGAACTCGTGCGGCAAGAGGTCGGCGTGACCGTGGTGCCATTGCTGCCACGCGCGCGCTGGCGCGATGATGCGGCGTTGCGCATCCTGCCGTTGCACGTCAACGGCGAGCCGGTGATGCGGACCATCGGCATGCTCGAGCGGCGCGATCACGGCAGGGGCCATGTGACCGGCGCCATCCGGACGGCCTGCGCGGAGTTGTTTGGCGGCTGAACGTCCATGCTCGGCAACGACGGGGCAAGAAAGAAAAAAGGGGCGTCTTGCGACGCCCCCAGTCTTGCTTTCGTTGCCGGCCAGCGGCCGGCGGTCTTGCCTTTTATTCTTCCTGGAACGCTTCCTCGCGCTTGGCCTTGATCGACGGCGAGGCCACGATCAGCACCAGCACCGCAGCGGCGATCAGCAGGCCCATCGACAGCGGACGGGTCACGAACACGCTGAAGTCACCACGCGACAGCAGCAGCGAGCGGCGGAAGTTTTCTTCCATCATCGGTCCCAGCACGAAGCCCAGCAGCAGCGGAGCCGGTTCGCACTTGAGCTTGATGAACAGGTAGCCGATCACGCCGAAGGCAGCGGTCTGGAACACGTCGAAGGTCGTGTTCTGGACCGAGTACACGCCGATGCAGCAGAACGTCAGGATGGCCGGGTACAGGTAGCGGTAAGGCACCTTCAGCAGCTTCACCCAGATGCCGATCAGCGGCAGGTTCAGCACGATCAGCATGAAGTTGCCGATCCACATCGAGGCGATCAGGCCCCAGAACAGCGCCGGGTTGCTCGACATCACCTGCGGACCAGGCTGGATGTTGTGGATGGTCATTGCACCGACCATCAGCGCCATCACAGCGTTGGGCGGAATGCCCAGCGTCAGCAGCGGGATGAACGAGGTCTGCGCCGCGGCGTTGTTGGCCGATTCCGGACCTGCCACACCTTCGATCGCACCCTTGCCGAATTCGCTGGAGTACTTCGAGGTCTTCTTTTCCAGCGAGTAGGCCGCGAACGAAGCCAGTGCAGCACCGCCGCCCGGCAGGATACCCAGCGCCGAACCGAGCACCGTGCCGCGCAGCACGGCCGGGATCATGCGCTTGAAGTCGGCCTTGGTCGGGAACAGATTCGTGATGTGGTCCGTAAAGGTTTCGCGGGCATCCTTCTGTTCGAGGTTCGCAATGATTTCAGCGAAGCCGAACACGCCCATGGCCACCGACACGAAGTTCAGGCCGTCGGTCAGCTCAGGCACGTCGAACGAGAAGCGCGCCGCGCCCGAGTTCACGTCGGTACCGACCAGGCCCAGCAGCAGGCCGAGCACGATCATCGAGATCGCCTTGACCAGCGAACCCGAAGCCAGCACCACGGCACCGATCAGGCCCAGCACCATCAGCGAGAAGTACTCGGCGGGGCCGAACTTGAACGCCAGTTCCGACAGCGGCGCGGCAAAGGCAGCCAGGATCAGCGTGGCCACGCAGCCGGCGAAGAACGAGCCCAGGCCAGCTGTGGCTAGTGCCACCCCCGCTCGTCCTCGTCGTGCCATCTGGTAGCCATCGATGGTGGTCACCACCGACGACGATTCACCAGGCAGGTTCACCAGAATTGCAGTGGTCGAACCACCGTACTGGGCGCCGTAGTAAATACCGGCCAGCATGATCAGCGCGGCCACCGGCGGCAGCGTGTAGGTCACCGGCAGCAGCATGGCGATGGTGGCCAGCGGCCCCAGGCCCGGCAGCACGCCGATCAGGGTACCCAGCACGCAGCCCAGGAAGGCGTAGGCCAGGTTCTGGAAGGAGAGGGCGGTCGCAAAGCCCAGTCCCAGGTTAGAGAGCAGTTCCATGTTGGCGGTCTCCTTAGCTTGCCAGGAAAGCCGGCCACACCGGCATCTGCAGGTTGATGCCGTACACGAACGCGCCAAGGCTGATCAGCACCAGGATGATCGCGTTCAGGATGGCACCCTTCCAGTTGAATTCATGGCTCGCCATCGACGACACCAGCACCAGCACCAGCACCGACAGCACCATGCCCAGCGGCTTGAGCATCAGGCCGAACAGCACGACGGCACCCAGGATCCACAACAGCGACTTGATATCCCAACGGGCCAGGTGGTCCTCTTCCGCCTTGGCAGACAGCGAGCCCCACAGCACCAGCACGCCCAGCAGGGCGAGCACGACGCCGAGCCAGAACGGGAAGTACCCCGGCCCCATCTTCGCGGCGGTTCCCATGGAATAGCCGCGTGCGACCCAGGAAAAGCCGAATCCGACCAGGATGAACATCAGGCCGGAGGCAAAGTCCTTTTGGCTACGTATGCGCAAAATGATTCTCCTCGATAAGACTGCTTGAAATCTGCCGGGCGCCGATGGTGCGGTGCGGTAACGCACTTGCACTGACGGGCCTCTTCGCGGGCAGGGTGCAAGGTAAGGGTGCGACCTTTCAGCTACCTTTCAGATGTCTGCAAACTTGGTCATGCTGAGGGTATCTCCTAATGAGGCGGCGCTTAAAAGCCTGCGAAGCAAGGCTGGAGGCGGGCTTGCGGTACATGGCGGGCGCTCCGGCAGGGCGGTTGCCGGGGTGCTGAGCTATCATCGGACAGGCCGGAACCGGCGTTGAAAGGTGGCGACCGCAGCACTGGCTGTAAGGTGCTGAAAGGTTGCGAAAGGTAGCGTTAGACAGAAAGGACTCCGTTTGGAGAGCGTCGACCACGTCATCCTGATCGGCGCCATCGTGATGTCCCTTGGCATCGTGGTGGGCGCCTTCTCTGCACGCGCGGGCGTGCCGTTCCTGCTTGTGTTCCTGGCGGTCGGCATGCTGGCCGGCGTGGACGGCCCGGGCGGCATCCGCTTCTCGAATACCTGGCTCAGTTTCCTTGTGGGCAACCTGGCGCTTGCCGTGATCCTGCTCGATGGCGGCCTTCGCACCAGTTATGCGACGTTCCGCGTGGCATTGCGGCCTTCGCTCGCACTGGCCACCGTGGGTGTGCTGGTGACGGCAGGACTGGTGGGCCTGTTCTCGGCCTGGGTACTCGACATCGACTGGAAGCTCGGCCTGCTACTGGG
The DNA here is from genome assembly GCF_905397435.1 of Cupriavidus numazuensis. Taxonomy (GTDB): domain Bacteria; phylum Pseudomonadota; class Gammaproteobacteria; order Burkholderiales; family Burkholderiaceae; genus Cupriavidus; species Cupriavidus numazuensis. The sequence goes on along the minus strand of NZ_CAJPVI010000019.1, from coordinate 60,144 downwards.
CGCTATCGTGGGCTCCACGGATGCGGCGGCCGTCTTTTCGCTGCTGCACAGCAGCGGCATCCGCCTGAAGGACCGCGTGGCGAGCGTGCTCGAAATCGAATCGGGCATCAACGACCCGATGGCCATCTTCCTGACGCTGACCCTGATGGAGTGGATTGCCGCGCCGGACGGCCTGACGCCGGTGGCGCTGGCCATGCGGCTGGGTGTTCAGTTCGGTGTGGGGGCGGTTCTGGGGCTCGGGCTCGGCTACTGCCTGGCCAATGTGCTCGAGCGCATCGAGGTCGCGGAAGGCCTGCATGCGATCCTGATCTGTTCGGGCGGCGCGCTGATCTTCGCCATCACGCAGAGCCTTGGTGGCAGCGGCTTCCTCGCGGTGTACCTCGCCGGCATGCTGGTGGGAAACCGGGACAGGGCCGTGACATCGGACACCATGCGCGCCATGGACGGCATGGCGTGGCTGGCCCAGTCGGCGATGTTCCTGCTGCTCGGCCTGCTGGTGGCACCGCACCGGATCTGGGAGGTGGCATTGCCCGCCATCGCGGTGGCGGCCTTCCTGATGTTTGTAGCCCGGCCGGCATCCGTATTTCTCGCGCTGCTGCCGTTCCGGCTGAGCGTCGGCGAAAAGGGGTTCATTGCGTGGATGGGGCTGCGCGGCGCGGTACCCATCGTGCTGTCGCTGTTCCCGCTGCTGCGCGGCTTGCCGGAGTCCGGCCTGATTTTCCGCATCGCGTTCGCCGTGGTGCTGGCCAGCCTGCTGCTGCAGGGAACGACTGTGGCGCCTGCCGCGCGCATAGCCCGCGTGCTGCGCCCCGGTTTTCCCGAACCGCTCGCGCGTTCGCGTTTGCGGGGCACGCACGGCCCGACGCTGGAGGTCATGCAGTTCCGGGTCGGCGCCAACGCGCCTGTGGAAAACGTTCGGGCCGATCAGCTGGAACTGCCGCCCAAGTGCCGGCTGCTGACCGTGGCGCGTGACGACGCGCTCGCGCCGCACGACCAGACCGTGCTGCGTGCCGGCGATACCGTGTCGGTCCTGGCGCCCGCCACGGTACTACCCAGACTGGCGGCGCTCTTCCAGGCTCCGGGCCTGGCCCCGGCCTGGGAGCAGGTGACGCACGATTTCCTGATTTCCGGCGATGCATTCCTGCGCGATCTGGCGGCGCTCTATGGCGAGCGCGCGCTGACGGCTGCCGAGTATCCGCTGACGCTGGCCGACGCCATGCAGGCCGCCTTCGTTTCGCCGCCGGTTGAAGGCGACAGCGTCGTGATCGCCGGCCTGCATCTGACTGCCGCGCGCATGGAAGGGCCGCGCATCGTGCAGGTCGGCCTGCTGCTGCCCCGCACCGAAAGCGCCACGGGTGTGCGGCGCTGGGGCATCTGGCGCAAGCGCCAGGCCTAGTCCGCGGACGTCAGTCGACCTTCGCGCCCGACACGCGCACGATCTGCGCGTATTTCTTCAGCTCGCGCTGTACCAGCGCGCCGAACTGCTCCGGCGTGGTCGGCGCGGGCTGCGCGCCGATGCGCGCCAGCCGTGCCTTCATGTCATCGGTCTTCAGGATGGCGACGATATCGTGATTGAGCCGGTCGACGATCTCGCGCGGCGTGTTGGCCGGTGCGAACACGCCGAACCACGTCGAGATGTCGAAGCCTTCCAGTCCGAGGCCCTTGCCGGCTTCGGCGATGGTCGGCAGTTCCGGGAAGGCCGTCGCGCGCGTGGCGGTGGTCACCGCGAACGCCTTCAGCTTGCCTGCCTTGATGTTGGCGGAGGCCGAGGCCAGGTTGTCGAAGATCAGGTCGGTCTGGCCAGACAGTACCGACAGCTGCGCGGGCGAGGCGCCGTTGTACGGGATATGGACCATGCTGATTTTCGCCATGCTCTTGAACAGCTCGCCCGACAGGTGGCCCGCGCTGCCGTTGCCGCCCGATGCATAGTCCAGCTTGCCCGGATGCTTGCGCGCGTACTCGACCAACTCGCGCACGTTGCTGATATGGAGTTCTGCGGCCTTGCCCGGATGCATGACGAGCACATTGGGCACGTCCGCCACCAGCGTGATTGGCGCGAAGTCCTTCACCGGGTCATACGGCATCTTGCTGAACAGCGTCGGGTTGATGGCATGCGTGGCCACCGCGCCCATGACGATGGTGTAGCCATCCGCCGGCTGCTTGGCGACGTAGTCCGCGCCAAGGTTGCCGCCGGCACCGGGCTTGTTCTCGACCACGACCGGCTGGCCAAGGCTGTCGCGCAGCTTTTCGCCGATGGCGCGCGCGACCGTATCGAGCGGGCCGCCGGCCGGGTAGGGCACCACGAACTTGATCGGCTTGGTCGGGTAGGCGGTGGCCGCCACGGCAGCCGTGGCCGGCAGCATGGCCGCCAGCACGGTGGCGGCGAGCAGTTTCTTCAGCATGAGGACTTCGGAGGATGGGAAACCAGGGAATGCGATGTTTTACCTCGCGCCGATGCCGCGCGCCATCATCACGGCGCACAGCGGCAGCAGGATCACGAGGTGGGCTTCGATCATGACCCAGCGGCGGGCCTTCTTGATTTCGGACGGCGGCGGCACGAAATCGGGCAGCTTGCGGCTCTGCTTGCGCCAGCGCGCAATCGCGAAGGTCGGCGGCAGCGAGCACAGTGCAATGACGACGAACACCGTGATCTTCGCGTGGAACCAGGGATTGTGCAGGTAGAAATCGACCCCCTTGGCGCCGTAGAACAGCCGCAGCAGGCCGGTGGCCAGCACCGCCATCGCGGACAGGAAGTAGACGCCGTCGTAGATCGACAGGCGGCGCACGGTGGCCGGGGTGAGATCGGGTCGCAGCACCACGGCTTCGGCTGCCATCAGCGTGATCAGGACAAAGATCGCCAGGAAGTGGAAGAACGCCAGCAAGGCATCGGTCAGCATGGAATCTCCTTGGGTCCGCCGACGCAAGATGGCGGCTGGCGCCCACTGGGGAGCCAGCGCAAGGCAATCCTCGTCGCGCGGAACAGCTTCGGGGGACGACTGATCAACAACTGCGCATTGCGCCGGATTCGGCGCAAGTGGCTCTTATACCACGCCCTTGGCGCGCAGGGCGGCGATCTTCTCGGGGCTGTAGCCGAGTGCCTCGGCGAGGATGGTGTCGGTGTGCTCGCCGAGCAGCGGCGGATGGCGCAGCGCCTCGGGTGGCGTGGCGCTCATCTTGATCGGGCTGCCCACCAGCTTGACCTCGCCGGCGCTCGGGTGCGGCAGGTCCACGCGCAGGCCGCGCGCCTTGACCTGCTCGTCCTCGAAGACTTCGTCGAGCGAGTTGATCGGGCCGCACGGCACCCCGGCGGCTTCCAGATCGCGGATCCACTGAGCGCGCGTGCGCGTACGCACCATGTCGGCCAGGATCGGCACCAGCACATCGCGGTTGGCCACGCGCTGCGGGTTGGTCGAGAAGCGCGGATCATCCGCCAGTTCCGGCTGGCCGCCGTCATTGACGAACTTGCGGAACTGCCCGTCGTTGCCGACCGCGACGATCAGCCAGCCGTCGGCTGCCTGGAAGGTCTGGTAGGGGACGATGTTCGGGTGCGCATTGCCCCAGCGGCGCGGCGCCTGGCCGCTCGCCAGGTAGTTGGTATTCATATTGGCCAGCATGGCGACCTGCACGTCCAGCAGCGCCATATCGATGTACTGGCCTTCGCCCGTGCGGTCGCGGTGCGCCAGCGCGGCCAGCACGGCGATCGTCGCGTATTGGCCGGTCATCAGGTCGGAAATCGCCACGCCGGCCTTCTGCGGGCCGCCGCCGGGCAGATCGTCGCGTTCGCCGGTCAGGCTCATGAAGCCGCCCATGCCCTGGATGATGAAGTCATAGCCGGGGCGCGCCGCATACGGGCCGCTCTGGCCGAAGCCGGTCACCGAGCAGTAAATGATGTCGGGCTTGACCGCCTTCAGCGATTCATAGTCGAGCCCGTACTTCTTCAACTGGCCGACCTTGTAGTTCTCCAGCACGACATCGCTCTGCGCGGCGAGTTCGCGCACGAGCTGCTGGCCTTCGGGCGAGGAAATATCGCAGGTCACCGAACGCTTGTTGCGGTTCGCGGCGAGGTAGTAGGCGGCTTCGGCGGTATCGCTGCCATCGGCGGCCTTGAGCCACGGCGGTCCCCAGGTGCGGGTGTCGTCCCCGGCGCCAGGGCGCTCGATCTTGATGACGTCGGCGCCGAAATCGGCAAGGTTCTGGGCGCACCATGGCCCGGCAAGGACGCGGGTCAGGTCGAGGACGCGGAGATGGCTTAAGGCTCCCATGGCAGCGAGGAGGTTCCGTATGCAGAGGGTGTAAAGGGGGATGCCGGAGGCCGGCTGATGGGCTGGCGCGGACACGCTGCACTGTACCACCGGGGCTGGTACATGGCGCCTTCTAGTGCCTTATACGCCGCTTCACAACATGGGATTTGGGCGATAACCGACCGCTCGCGCGGCGCCGTGGCCGGTCCGGCCGCCATGCGCTGTTGGGGCTGGCTTGCCCGTATAATCAACGGTTTGCAAATCCAACACTGATTCGTCGCGCCCTGCCTGCCGCGGGAAGCGTCCGCCATCCCATGAAAGTCTCCGACATCCGCAGCAAGTTCCTGCAGTTCTTCGAATCGAAGGGCCATACCGTGGTCCGCTCGTCCAGCCTGGTGCCGGCGAACGACCCGACGCTGCTGTTCACCAACTCCGGCATGGTGCAGTTCAAGGACGTGTTCCTGGGCACCGACAAGCGCCCGTACAGCCGCGCGACTTCGTCGCAGCGTTCGGTGCGTGCCGGCGGCAAGCACAATGACCTCGAGAACGTGGGCTACACCGCCCGCCACCATACGTTCTTCGAGATGCTGGGCAACTTCTCGTTCGGCGACTACTTCAAGCGCGAAGCCATCCAGTACGCGTGGGAACTGCTGACCAAGGTCTACCAGTTGCCGGCCGAGAAGCTGTGGGTGACGGTCTACGCGGAAGACGACGAAGCCTACGACATCTGGGCCAAGGAAGTCGGCGTGCCGACCGAGCGCATCGTGCGCATCGGCGACAACAAGGGCTCGCGCTACGCATCGGACAACTTCTGGCAGATGGCCGACACCGGCCCGTGCGGCCCGTGCTCGGAGATCTTCTTCGACCACGGCCCGGAAGTGTGGGGCGGCCCCCCGGGATCGCCCGAGGAAGACGGCGACCGCTACATCGAGGTGTGGAACCTCGTGTTCATGCAGTTCAACCGCGACGAGCAGGGCAACATGACGCCGCTGCCCAAGCCCTGCGTGGACACCGGCATGGGCCTGGAGCGCATTGCCGCGGTGCTGCAGCACGTGCACAGCAACTACGAGATCGACCTGTTCCAGGCGCTGATCAAGGCCGCCGCGCGTGAAACGCATATCGACAACCTGAACCAGAACTCGCTGAAGGTCATTGCCGACCATATCCGCGCTTGCTCGTTCCTGATCGTCGACGGCGTGATTCCCGGCAACGAAGGCCGCGGCTACGTGCTGCGCCGTATCGTGCGCCGCGCGATCCGCCACGGCTACAAGCTGGGCCAGAAGACCCCGTTTTTCCACAAGCTGGTCGCAGACCTCGTCGCGCAGATGGGCGAAGCCTATCCGGAACTGGCCGACGCCCAGGGCCGCGTGACCGAAGTGCTGAAGGCCGAGGAAGAGCGCTTCTTCGAGACCATCGAGAACGGCATGTCGATCCTCGACGCCGCGCTGGCCGACCTGAAGCTCAAGGGCGGCAAGACGCTCGACGGTGAACTGGCGTTCAAGCTGCACGACACCTTCGGCTTCCCGCTGGACCTGACGCAGGACGTCTGCCGCGAGCAGGAAATTGCCGTGGACGAGGCCGCGTTCGACGCCGCCATGAACCGCCAGCGCGAGCAGGCGCGCGCCGCCGGCAAGTTCAAGATGGCCGCGGGCCTGGAGTACTCGGGCGACAAGACCGTGTTCCACGGCTACGAAAAGCTGGAACTGCCGCAGGCCAAGGTCATCGCGCTGTACGTGGACGGTGCTGCCGTCGACGCCATGCAAGCGGGCCAGACCGGTGTGGTCGTGCTCGACAACACCCCGTTCTACGCGGAATCCGGTGGCCAGGCTGGCGACCAGGGCGTGCTGAAGGCCGGCAATGCCGTGTTTGCCGTGGCTGACACCACCAAGATCCAGGCCGATGTGTTCGGCCACCAGGGCACGCTGGAAGGCGGCGCGCTGAAGGTCGGCGATAGCGTGCAGCCGCAGGTCGATGCACTGCGCCGCGCGCGCACGGTGCGCAACCACTCGGCCACTCACCTGATGCACAAGGCGCTGCGCGAAGTGCTGGGCACCCACGTGCAGCAGAAGGGCTCGCTGGTCGATGCCGACAAGACGCGCTTCGACTTCTCGCACAACGCGCCGATGACCGACGAGCAGATCCGTCGCGTCGAAGAGATCGTCAACGCCGAGATCCTGCGCAACGAAGACACGCACGCCGAGGTCATGCCGTTCGACGACGCGGTCAAGAGTGGCGCGATGGCACTGTTCGGCGAGAAGTACGCCGACGACGTGCGCGTGCTGTCGATCGGCACCTCGAAGGAACTGTGCGGCGGCACCCACGTGCACCGCACCGGCGACATCGGCCTGTTCAAGATCGTGGTGGAAGGCGGCGTGGCCGCCGGCATCCGCCGCGTGGAAGCGATCACCGGCGACAACGCGCTGCACTACCTGCAGAAGCTCGACGCCAAGCTCAACGAAGCCGCTGCTGCGCTGAAGGCGCAGCCTTCCGAACTGGTGCCGCGCATCGGCCAGGTCCAGGAGCAGGTCCGCGCGCTGGAGAAGGAACTGGAGCGCCTGAAGAGCAAGCTGGCTTCGTCGCAGGGCGATGAACTCGCCGAGCAGGCAGTCGACGTGAAGGGCCTCAAGGTGCTGGCCGCCCAGCTCGAAGGCGCCGACGTGAAGACCCTGCGCGAAACCATGGACAAGCTCAAGGACAAGCTGCAGAGCGCGGCGATCGTTCTGGCTGCCGTGGCCGACGGCAAGGTCAGCCTGATCGCCGGCGTGACCGCCGATGCGACTGGCAAGGTCAAGGCTGGCGAGCTGGTCAACTTTGTTGCGCAGCAGGTTGGCGGCAAGGGTGGTGGCCGTCCGGATATGGCTCAGGCTGGTGGCACTGAGCCGGCCAAGCTGCCGCAGGCGCTGTCGGGTGTGGTGGAGTGGGTGTCGGCGAAGGTTTAAAGTTTTTCCGGCTAGGATGAAAGGGCGCCTCGGCGCCCTTTTTCTTTATCATCCAACGTCATGTATTGACCGTGTCCGGAGCCACCATGAGAGCCACAGTGACGATCGATGATGACCTGTACGAGCAGGCGCTTGCAATGGCAGACCCATTGATGGACAAGTCAGAACTCGTTCAGGAGGCGATCAGGACATTTATTCGCGTGCAAGCCGCAAAGCGCTTGGCTGCTGCGGGCGGCGCACTTCCCAATATGCCCGACGTGCCCCGAGGGCGAGACAAGCCAGTAACTTGAATCCTGCGCGACGCGGCCGCGCTAACCTCGCCCCTCCGGCCCGCCCCCCGGCTTGCTCATCAGCGCAGACAGCAGATCCATGGGCAACGGAAACACGATCGTCGAACTCTTATCCCCCGCGATCTGCGTCAGCGTCTGCATATACCGCAGTTGCATCGCCTGAGGCTGCCGCGCGAGCATCTGCGCCGCTTCCAATAGCTTCTCGGACGCCTGCAATTCGCCTTCCGCGTGGATCACCTTGGCGCGCCGTTCCCGTTCCGCCTCGGCCTGCCGCGCGATGGCGCGCACCATCGACTCGTTCAGGTCCACATGCTTGATCTCCACGTTCGACACCTTGATGCCCCACGCATCGGTCTGCGCGTCGAGTACCTTCTGGATGTCGAGGTTTAGCCGTTCGCGCTCGGCCAGCATCTCGTCCAGTTCGTGCTTGCCCAGCACTGCGCGCAGCGTGGTTTGTGCGAGCTGGCTCGTGGCTTCAAGGAAATTGGCGACCTGGATGATGGCGCGCTCCGGATCGACCACGCGGAAGTAGACCACCGCGTTGACCTTGACCGATACGTTGTCGTGCGAGATCACGTCCTGCGGCGGCACATCCATGACCACGGTGCGCAGGTCTACGCGGACCATCTGCTGTACGACCGGGATGATCAGCACCAGGCCCGGCCCCTTCACTTTCCAGAAGCGCCCGAGCATGAACACCACGCCGCGTTCATATTCGCGCAGCACGCGGAACGCGGTGATGACGAGCAGGGCTAGCAGGAAGATCAAACCGCCGAAGCTGAATCCGTATGCCATGGTCAGGCTCCCTCAGGTTGGTTGGCGTGCGGGCGGGGTTTCCGGGGCGCTGACCACATCGAGCAGCAGCCCCTGGCGTGCTGTGACGATGACCGGCGTGCCGCGTGCGAGCGGCCGTGTACTGCGGATGCGCCACTGTTCGCCACGCACCATGGCCCAGCCTTCGTCCTGCAGGTCGTCCAGCACTTCGCCGTGGCTGCCCACCAGTGTGTCGGCGCCGCTGACCACCGGCCGCCTGCGCGCGCGCAGCAATAGCGCCGACATGCCGAACAGGAACAGCGCCGAGACGGCCGACAGCGCCGCGATCAGTCCGATCGGCACGCCGAAGCCGGGGACGTCGGTATCGATCAGCATCACGGCGCCAAACGCGAACGCGACAATGCCGCCCACGCCGAGCGTGCCGAACGACGGCAGGAACAACTCGGCCACCATGCAGCCGATGCCCAGTGCGATCAGCGCAAGTCCCGCATAGTTGACCGGCAACATCTGCAGCGCAAACAGGCCGATCAGCAGGCAGATAGCGCCGGCCACGCCCGGCACGACCATGCCGGGTGTGGAGAACTCGAAGATCAGCCCGTAGATGCCAATCATCATCAGGAGCAAGGCGACGCTCGGCTCGGTGATGACAGCGAGGAAGCGGCTGCGCCAGTCAGGTTCGAGCGTGACCACGGTGGCGTGATCCGTCTGCAGCACGCGCTCGGCGCCGGCGGCCGTGATGCGCTTGCCGTTCACCTTGCGCAGCAGGTCCGGCAGGTCGGTGGCGACCATGTCGACCACGCGCTGCGCTGCCGCCTCGCTCGCGGAAAGGCTGACCGCTTCGCGCACTGCGCGCTCGGCCCAGTCGGCGTTGCGGCCGCGAAGCTGCGCGAGGCCGCGGATATACGCCGAGGCATCGTGCATCTGCTTGCGTGTCATGGTGTCCTGCGCCGCCGGCTCGCTGGCGGGCGATGAAGCCGGTGCGGCTTCGGGCTTCTGCGGCCCGCCGATGCCGATCTGCACGGGACTTGCGGCGCCGAGGTTGGTGCCCGGCGCCATGGCGGCGATATGGCTCGCGTACAGGATGTAGGTTCCCGCGCTGGCTGCACGAGCCCCGCCGGGGAACACGTAGCTGGCTACCGGCACGGGCGAGGCCAGGATGGCCTGGATGATCCCCCGCATCGACAGGTCGAGCCCGCCGGGCGTATCCATTTCCAGCACGACGAGCTGCGCTCCACCCTCGCGCGCGCGCTCCATGCCGCGCAGCACGAAGCTCGCGCTGGCCGGGCCGATGGCGCCCTTGAGCGGAATCACATAGACCGGGGCGGTGCCGGCGGTGGGTCCCGCCGGCACAGGGGTGGTCGGGGCCGCCGCCAGCACCGCGAGCGCGAAGCCAGCCAGCAGCAATCCGGCATAAAGCCATGGGTGCGCGAGGCGCGCAATGGCGAATCTCATCGCAAAGGGCGTGGCACACCAAGTGCCATGGTGGCGCCACTTCCAGTGTAGGCGACCGGGCACATCCTGCATGCCCCGCGGCGAATGGGTCGCTCAGGCGGCGGCTGGCAGCGGCGGGTTGCCGGCCGGAGCGTCCGGCGTTGGCAGCGCCTGAACCAGTGCGTCGAGCGCCGCACTGGCCATGGCCGGATGCCACGCCAGCAGCGTGCGCACGCGCCCGGCCTCGCCAAGGCTGTGCAGGCTGATGGCAGGCAAATCGCGATACAGGCCGAGCACCGAGCGCGGCACGATGGCGGCGCCGATGCCGGCCGCCGCGCAGGCCACGATCGCGTGATAGGAATTCAGTTCCAGCACGCGCGGCGCCGGTCCGCCGCCGGCCGCATGCCACGCTTCGAGCCGGGCCCGGTAGTTGCAGCCCGGCTCGAAGCCGAGCAGCGTGCCGGTTTCGAGATCCGCGGCACCGCGAATCGGGCGATGTCCGGCGCGGGCAATCACCACCAGTTCTTCTTCGAACGCGGGGCGCGATGCCAGCGCCGGATTACCCAGCGGTTCGGCGACGAAGGCGCAGTCGGCCTCGAAGCGCTCGAGCGCGTCCATCGCCTGCCGGGTCGGCAGCGTGACCAGTTCGAGCTGAACCTCCGGCCAGGCCTGGTGATAGGCGGCCAGCATCGCGGGCAGGCGGCTGGCGGCGGTACTTTCCATCGACGCGATGCGCAGACGTCCGTGCGGACGCGACGGCAGCACGGCATGGCGTGCCTCATCGGCCAGCCGCAGCATGCGGCCGGCGTAATCGAGCAGTGTCTGCCCGGCAGGCGTCAGCACCATGCGCTTGCCGTCACGCACGAACAGCTCGACGCCAAGTGATTCCTCGAGCTGGCGGATGCGCGTCGTGACGTTGGATTGCACCCGGTGCAGACGTTCCGCGGCGCGTGTGACGCCGCCTGCCTCCACCACCGTCCGGAAGATTTCAAGCGTGGCCAGGTCCATGGCGTCTCCAGTCAGTCAGAGTCGTATCATCTCGGTTAAAGATGCATGGCATCTTGATAATTCATTTATGAAGATGATCGTCACGGCGTAGGATAGTGGAATCTACGCCGGTTCGCCATCGGCTGCCGACATCGAAGGAACGACAACATGCCATATGTGAACATCCGCATCACCCGGGAAGGCGCGACTGCGGCGCAGAAGGCGCAGTTGATTCGCGGCGCCACGCAACTGCTGGCTGACGTGCTCGGCAAGGATCCCCGCTCTACCGTGGTCGTGATCGACGAGATCGATCCGGATAACTGGGGCTTTGCGGGCGAAACCACCACGGAGCGCCGCAAGGCAGGCCGGTGATGGCTGCGGCAGGTACAGGGACGGCGGCAGCCAGCGTGGCGCGGCGTGAGCCCGGAGCGTGGGCAGTTGCCCTGGCCGGTCTGGCATGCCTGGCCGTGGTGATGGGCATCGGCCGCTTTGCGTTCACGCCGCTGCTGCCGATGATGCTGCACGATGGCACGGTCAACCTGCATGAGGGCGGCTGGCTCGCCACGCTGAACTACATCGGCTATTTTGTCGGCGCCGCCGTCTGCCTGTTCATTCGCCCGGAGCCCGCGCGCACGATCCGGCTCGGGCTGGTGGCCACGGTCCTGCTGACGCTGGGCATGGCGCTGCCCGGCGGCATGCCGGCCTGGGCGGTCTGGCGTGCGTTGGCGGGCGTGGCTAGCGCCGTCGTGCTGGTCTACACCTCGGGCTGGTGCATGCAACGGCTGGCGGAACTTGGCCAGCCGGCACTGGGCGGGTTGATTTTCTGCGGGCCGGGTATTGGCATTGTGGTGACCGGCGTTTCGGCCTTCGGCATGGTCGCCGCCGGCTGGAATGCCATCACCGGCTGGATCGTCTTCACGGTCATGGCAGCCGTGCTGATGCTGGCGGTCTGGCGCGTATTCGTGTCCGGAGAACGGCCGGCGCCCGCCAGCGCGGCAAGCGGCGACATCGACCGCGCACGCGGCGCGCGGCTCGATGGCGAGACGTGGGCACTGACGGTGGCCTATGGACTTGCGGGCTTCGGCTACATCATCACGGCGACCTTCCTGCCCGTGATCGCGCGGCAGGCGATGCCGGGCTCGGTGTGGGCAGACCTGTTCTGGCCGGTGTTCGGCGTCGGCGTGACGATCGGCGCTTATCTGGCCACGCGTGTCGGCATGGCTCACGACAATCGGCGGCTGCTCGCATGGGCCTACGCTATACAGGCGCTGGGCGTGGCAATTGCCGTGATCTACCCGACCGTCACCGGGTTTGCCGTGAGCAGCTTGCTGGCGGGGTTGCCCTTTACCGCGCTGGTGTCGTTCGCAATGCGCGAGGCGCTCCGGCTGTGGGGGCCGCAGGCGCCGCGCCTGATGGGCCTGATGACAGCGTCCTACGGGCTCGGCCAGATCATCGGGCCACCGCTGGCCACGGCACTCGTCGCGCGCTCGGGCGGCTTTGCGAGCTCGCTGGCGTGCGCGTCGGCAGCGCTGCTCGCCGGTACCGTGATGTTCGTGTGGATGCGCCGCACCTGGCCCATGCCGGTGCCGCCGCAGACTGCGCTACAGTAACGCCTTCGCCGCCCTTTTGCGGACTCCGGATTCAGGAAGCCGGGACCAACACCGGCACCAGACACCGGGCGGCGCAGGAGCGACCCCATGTCTTTTACCTTGCAGCCGGCGCGTGCCGCCGGCGCACCCAGCCCAGTCACGCCGGAAGAGCAGCGCGTCCGCGTCGACCTGGCAGCCGCCTATCGGCTGTCGGCACTCCAGGGCTGGGATGACCTGATCTACACCCATATCTCGGCCACGGTTCCCGGCGAGCCGGATCACTTCCTGATCAACCCGTTCGGCTTCGCCTTCGAGGAAATCCGCGCATCGGATCTCGTCAAGATCAATGGCCGCGGCGAGGTGGTCGGCGAGACCGTCCATCCGGTCAACGTGACCGGCTTCGCGCTGCACGGTGCGGTGCACGCGGCACGCGCCGATGCGATGTGCGTCATGCACCTGCACAACACTGCCGGCATCGCGGTGTCGGCACAGGCCGAAGGCCTGCTGCCGCTGTCGCAGCATGCGATGCGTTTCCACGGCCGCATGGCTTACCACGACTACGAAGGCCTCGCGTTCACGCCGGCCGAAGGCGCGCGGCTGACGGCGTCCCTCGGCCAGCAGCAGGCCATGCTCTTGCGCAATCACGGCACGCTCACCGTCGGTCGTACGGTTGCCGAAGCCTATGTGCTGATGGCGACGCTGATCAAGGCATGCGAGGTCCAGATCGGCGCGCAGGCCGGCGGCCGGCTCGTGCGGCCCGCGCCCGGCGTAGCGGAAAGGGCGTCCGAGCAGCTCTACGACAACGGCGCCATCGAAGGCGCGCTGGAGTGGCCGGCGCTGCTGCGCAAACTCGATAGAATCGATCCCTCGTTCCGGGACTGAACGCCCGCGACACACAGACTCAGACAAGCACCCAAGGACAACACAAGGAGCCATGTATGCCGACTTTCCACGTAGAGATGTTTGAAGGCCGCACCATCGAACAGAAGCGCACGTTCGTCGAGGCCGTGACGCGCGTCACGTGCGAGACGCTGGGCTGCGACCCCGCGGCCGTGGACATCATCATCACCGACGTCAAGCGCGAGAACTGGGCCACCGGCGGCGAGCTGTGGGCCGACAAGAAGTAACGACATCAGCCACACACCGCCAGACCCGCCCATGACCAAGCAGCATTTCGCCTCGGACAACTACGCCGGCTTTTGCCCGGAATCGCTGAAGTACTTCCTGGAAGCCAACGGCACGGGCCACGAACAGGCCTATGGCGACGATTCCTGGACGCAGAAGGTCTGCGATCGGATCCGCGACCTGTTCCAGACCGATTGCGAAGTGTTCTTCGTTTTCAACGGCACGGCAGCCAACTCGCTCGCGCTGTCGGCGTTGTGCCAGTCGTACCACTCGGTCATCTGCCACGAACTCGCGCATATCGAGACCGATGAATGCGGCGGGCCGGAGTTCTTCTCCAACGGCTCCAAGCTGCTGACTGCGCCGGGCGAGAACGGCAAGCTCACGCCCGATGCGATCGAGGCACTGGTGACGCGCCGCTCGGACATCCACTATCCGAAGCCCAAGGTGGTGTCGCTGACGCAGTCGACCGAAGTCGGCACCGTCTATACGGTGGAAGAGGTGCGGGCGATTGCCGCGATCGCCAAGCGCCGCCAGCTTCGCGTGCATATGGATGGCGCGCGTTTTGCCAATGCGGTGGCTTCGCTCGGCGTGCATCCGTCGGAAATCACATGGCGCGCTGGCGTGGACGTGCTGTGCTTTGGCGGTACCAAGAACGGGCTGCCGGTGGGCGAGGCGGTGGTCTTCTTCGACCGCCGCCTGGCCGAGGACTTTGCGTACCGCGTCAAGCAGGCCGGCCAGCTCGCGTCGAAGATGCGTTTCATCTCGGCGCCGTGGCTCGGGCTGCTCGAAAACGACGTCTGGCTGTCCAACGCGCGGCACGCCAATGCCATGGCGCAGCTGCTGCAGTCGCGCATTGCCGATATCCCGGGTGTGCGCATCATGTTCCCGACGGAATCCAACGCCGTGTTCGCAGAACTGCCGCTGCCGGCGATCGAGGCGCTGCGCGCAAAGGGCTGGCGCTTCTATACGTTCATCGGTGCGGGCGGCTGCCGTTTCATGTGTGCGTGGGACCTGCAGCCCGAAACGGTCGAGGCGCTTGCGGCCGATATGCGCGCGGCCTGCGCCGCCTGCTGAAACGCGCGCTCAGGGGTAAGATACCGGGCGGTAGCAGAACATAACGAGACACCGAGGAGCTCCCCCATGCAATACCGATTCTGCCCGCAATGCGGCGCGCCGCTCGAGGTGATGCCGCTGTCGGGACGCGAACGCCACGCCTGTATCCAGCCGGAATGCGGCTTCGTGCACTGGAACAATCCGCTGCCGGTGCTGGCGGCGGTCGTCGAGTACGAAGGCAAGCTGCTGCTAGCGCGCAATGCGGCGTGGCCGGAGCAGATGTTCGCGCTGGTCACCGGCTTCCTGGAGCGTGACGAGACCCCCGAACTGGGCGTGGCGCGCGAACTGAAGGAAGAGACGAACCTCGACACCGAAGCCGTGTCGCTGATCGGCGTCTACGAGTTCATGCGCAAGAACGAGCTGATCATTGCCTATCACGTGAAGGCAAGCGGCAACATCGCGCTGTCCGAAGAACTGGCCGAATACAAGCTGGTTGCGCCGGAAAACATGCGCATCTGGTCGGCCGGCACCGGCTTTGCTGTCGCCGACTGGCTGCAGGCGCGCGGTTATCCGGTGCGCTTCTTCGATCGCCGCACGGGCGAGGACATCCCTGATCCGCGCCAGCCGAGTGACTTCAGCGTCCTGAGCGGTTCGCTACAATATCGAGTCTGAAGACTGAAAAAAGAGCAAGGAAGAGAGGAATGGAGTTCCAGAAAGAAGTGGATGCGCGTGGCCTGAACTGCCCGCTGCCGATCCTGCGTACCAAGAAGGCGCTTGCCGACATGGCCAGCGGTGATGTGCTCAAGGTGCTGGCCACCGACCCGGGCGCCACGCGCGATTTCCAGGCCTTTGCCAAGCAGACCGGCAACGAGCTGCTGTCGCACCAGGAAATCGACAAGGTGTTCGTGTTCTACATGCGCCGCCGTTGATTGCCTGACCGCCTCCCGGCCAGATAACAGAAAAGCCGCCCTTGGGCGGCTTTTCTCATGATGGGCTGGGTGGATGCTCAGGCCATCGTGCCGTCGGCGAGGTAGGTGCCGCGGTGTTCGAGGTAATCGCGGAAACCAGCGCTGACTTCCGGGTGCTTCAGCGCGTACTCGACCGTTGCCTTCAGGTAGCCGAGCTTGCTGCCGCAGTCATAGCGCGTGCCCTGGTAGCGGTAGGCCAGCACCTGCTCCTGGCTCAGCAGCGACTGGATCGCGTCGGTCAGCTGGAATTCGCCCCCGGCGCCCGGCTTCAGTTCGCGCAGGTGGTCGAAGATGCGCGGCGTCAGGATATAGCGGCCGACCACGCCCAGGTTTGACGGGGCATCTTCGGGCGCCGGCTTCTCCACGATGCCGGACATCTTGATCACGCCTTCGTCCCATTCGCGGCCATCGACCACGCCATACGAACGGCTTTGTTCCGGGGCGATTTCTTCCACGCCGAGCACCGAGCAGTTGTAGTGGTTGTAGAGATCGACCATCTGCCTCATCACCGGCGGCGTGCCGTCGATCAGGTCATCGGCTAGCATGACCGCGAACGGGGCTTCGCCGACGAGCTTGGCCGCGCACAGCACGGCATGGCCCAGGCCCAGCGCTTCAGGCTGGCGCACGTAGTAGCACTCCACGTTAGCTGGCTTGATCGAACGCACCACGTCGAGCAGGGCCTGCTTGTTCTTGGCCTCCAGCTCCACTTCCAGCTCGAAGGCCTTGTCGAAGTGGTCTTCGATCGCGCGCTTGGAGCGGCCGGTTACGAAGATCATCTCGGTGATGCCGGCAGCCATGGCTTCTTCCACGGCGTACTGGATCAGCGGCTTGTCGACCACTGGCAGCATTTCCTTGGGGCTGGCCTTGGTGGCGGGCAGAAAGCGGGTGCCCAGGCCCGCGACCGGGAAGACGGCCTTGGTAACGCGATTTTCCATGTCAGCTTTTCCTTCGGATTCGACTTGTAACCCTGCCGGATACTGCGGGGGTCGTCTGTCAGGTTCCGTCCGACGTCAGGCGGACGGAAACCGACATACCCACAGTAGTTCCCGTTCAGGCCGGCAGGCGCTGCAGTTGGTCCTGCAGCTTGGCCAGTGTCTGCTCGAAATCGGACAGACGCTGCGTTTCCTGCGCCACCACGGCGGGCGGCGCCTTGGCGACAAAGCTCTCGTTCGACAGCTTGCCACGGCACTTGCCGATCTCGCCGCCGATGCGCTCGATTTCCTTCGACAGACGCACGCGCTCGGCGGCGACATCGATCTCGATCTTCAGCAGCAGGTGGTTGCCACCAACGATGGCGACCGGTGCGCCGGCGCCTTCGGCTTGCAAGGTGGCGTCATCTTCGAATACGCGCACCTCGGAAAGTTTCGCCAGCGCCTGAATATGCGCGCTGGCCGCGCGCAGGAATTCGGTGTCGCCCTGCGCATAAAGCGGAATGCGCTGCGCCGGCGAAATATTCATCTCACCGCGCAAGTTGCGGCAGGCATCGACCACGGCCTTGAGCTGCGTGACCCATTGCTCGGCCGCTTCGTCGATCTTGGCCATGGCCGGCAGCGGGTAAGCCTGCTGCGCGATGCTCTCGGCGCCGTCGCCCTTGGCGCGGCCGGCCAGCGGGGCGACCTTCTGCCAGAGTTCTTCCGTGATGAATGGAATGATCGGATGCGCCAGGCGCAGTACCGTCTCGAGCACGCGCAGCAGCGTCCGGCGCGTGGCGCGCTGCTGGGCTTCGGTACCGTTCTGGATCTGCACCTTGGCCAGTTCGAGGTACCAGTCGCAGTACTCGTCCCAGACGAACTTGTAGATCGCGCTGGCGATGTTGTCGAAGCGGTACTCGGCAAAGCCCTTCTCGACCTCGGCTTCCACGCGCTGCAGCAGCGACACGATCCAGCGGTCGGCCTGCGAGAAGTGCAGGTAGCCGTCCGGGCCGCAGTCGTTGTTGCACGGGCCCATGCCGCAGTCATGGCCTTCGGTGTTCATCAGCACGAAGCGCGTGGCGTTCCACAGCTTGTTGCAGAAGTTGCGGTAGCCCTCGCAGCGGCCGGTGTCGAAGTTGATGTTGCGGCCAAGCGTGGCCAGCGACGCGAACGTGAAGCGCAGCGCGTCGGCGCCGAAGGCCGGAATGCCTTCCGGGAATTCCTTCTTGGTCTTTTTCTCGATCTTCGGCGCGTCCTTCGGACGGCGCAGGCCCGTGGTGCGCTTCTTGAGCAGCGTGTCGAGGTCGATACCGTCGATCAGGTCCACCGGGTCCAGCGTATTGCCCTCGGACTTGCTCATCTTCTTGCCTTCCGAGTCGCGCACCAGGCCGTGCACGTACACGGTATGGAACGGCACCTGGCCGGTGAAGTGCTTGGTCATCATGACCATGCGCGCCACCCAGAAGAAGATGATGTCGTAGCCGGTGACCAGCACCGACGACGGCAGGAAGTGCTTGAGTTCCGGCGTCTCTTCAGGCCAGCCAAGCGAGGAGAACGGCACCAGTGCCGAGGAGAACCACGTGTCGAGCACGTCTTCCTCGCGGCGCAGCGCGCCGGTGCTGCCGGCGGCCTTTGCCTTGGCCTGCGCTTCTTCCTCGGTGCGGGCGACGAAGCAGTTGCCGGCATCGTCGTACCACGCCGGGATCTGATGGCCCCACCACAGCTGGCGCGAGATGCACCAGTCCTGGATATTGGCCAGCCACTGGTTGTAGGTGCTGTTCCAGTTCTCGGGGACCAGCTTGATCTCGCCGCTCTGCACGGCGTCGAGCGCCACTTCGGCGATCGAGCGGCCCGGGTAGAACGTGCCTTCCGGCGCCGGCTTGCTCATCGCGACGAACCACTGGTCGGTCAGCATCGGCTCGATCGCGCTGCCCGTGCGCTCGCTGCGAGGCGTCATCAGCTTGTGCTTCTTGGTCTCGACCAGCAGGCCCTGCGCTTCGAGGTCGGCGACGATGGCCTTGCGGGCGTCGTAGCGGTCCTGGCCGGCGTAGTTGCCGGGGGCATCGGCAGTGATCTTCGCGTCCAGCGTGAGGATCGAAATCTGCGGCAGGTTGTGGCGTTGGCCGACGGCGTAGTCGTTGAAGTCATGCGCTGGCGTCACCTTGACCACGCCGGTACCGAATTCACGGTCGACGTACTCGTCGGCGATCACGGGGATGCGGCGGCCGGTCAGCGGCAGCTCGACTTCCTTGCCGATCAGGTGCGCATAGCGCTCGTCTTCGGGGTGAACCATGACGGCCACGTCACCGAGCATGGTCTCGGGGCGGGTGGTCGCAACGGTCAGGTGGGTCAGGCCGCCCTTGGCATCGGCCTCGACCAGCGGATAGCGGATATGCCACAGGAAGCCGTCTTCCTCGACGCTGTCGACTTCCAGGTCCGATACGGCGGTGCCCAGCACCGGATCCCAGTTGACCAGGCGCTTGCCGCGGTAGATCAGGCCCTGTTCAAACAGGCGCACAAACACCTCGGTGACCGCCTTCGACATGTCGGGCGACATCGTGAAGTACTCGCGGGTCCAGTCGATCGACGCGCCCATGCGGCGCACCTGGCGCGTGATGGTCGAACCCGACTCTTCCTTCCACGCCCAGACCTTCTCGGTGAACTTCTCGCGTCCGAGGTCATGGCGCGATACGCCTTGTGCCTCGAGCTGGCGCTCGACCACGATCTGCGTGGCAATGCCCGCGTGGTCCGTGCCCGGTACCCACAGCGTGTTCGCGCCCAGCATGCGGGCATGGCGGGTCAGGCCGTCCATGATCGTCTGGTTGAACGCGTGGCCCATATGCAGCGTGCCGGTCACATTGGGCGGCGGCAGCTGGATGGCGAAATCGGGCTTGGCCGGGTCGAGCGTCGGCTGGGCGATGCCGCGCTTCTCCCACTCGGGGCCCCACTTCGCCTCGATGGCGGCGGGTTCGAAGCTCTTGGCAAGGGACTGGTCTTGGGCGGTCATGCTGGGGATGTCGATGTTTGGCGTCTGGGCTTGTCGCAGGCGGAGTGCTTTGGCCTGCGCCTGGCGCGGCCTTGGGTGCAATGCGCCAGTAAAACGTTAAATTATACGGAACGTCGTGGGGTGGGGAGGAAAACGTTCGCTTCGCGGGGTGGGGAGGTCGGTATAATTTGGGGTTTGGTTTTTTGTGTTTGTGGGGTGTCGTTCTTGGCGGGCGCTGCTGTTTCGCCGGCGTAGCCGGCGAGTCACTTTTTGCCCGAGCGACAAAAAGTAACCAAAAAGCGCGTCGTTGCCGCTGGCCATCAATTCCACGGTGGCAGTCGTTCAAACGGCTTTGGACGCCTGCCACGGTGGTCAGCAGTTCGACCCTGCTACGCCATGTGAGTCAGAGCCTGTGCCTTGCGCGGTACGACTTTTGTACGATCCCCAAGACGGACTCGGGTACAGCGTTTCAATAGCGCCAGCGGTGGGACGCCTTCGGCTGCTGCGCGCGCGTCCTGGTCGGTTTGGGGGTGGACATCAGCCGGAGCGACGTTGCTACCGTCCCTCAAACCTTCCTATCGGTACCACTCCCAGTTCAGCGATTTCGAAGGAGGTGGGTTCTACGAGCTTGGGCTTGCGCCCGCAGGAGACGCGCTTTTTGGTTACTTTTTGTCGCTCGGACAAAAAGTGACTCGACGGCTACGCCGGCGAAACAGCAGCGTCTGCCAAGAACCACCACCTCCAAAACACCAAAACCGACAAACCGCCATTCCCCCATATCCCTGAATGTCCGATCTGCTCGCCAACCTGAACGCCGAACAACTCGCTGCCGTCACGCTGCCTGACGAGCCGGCCCTGATCCTGGCCGGCGCGGGCAGCGGCAAGACGCGCGTGCTGACCACACGCATCGCGTGGCTGATCCAGAACGGACGGGTGTCGCCGGCGGGCGTACTCGCGGTGACCTTTACCAACAAGGCCTCGAAGGAGATGCAGACGCGGTTGTCGTCGATGCTGCCGATCAACACGCGCGGCATGTGGATCGGCACTTTCCACGGCCTGTGCAACCGCATGCTGCGTGCACATTTCCGCGACGCGGGCCTGCCGCAGACGTTCGCCATCCTCGATACCCAGGACCAGCTCTCGGCGCTCAAGCGGCTGATGAAGGCCCTCAATGTCGACGACGAGAAGTACCCGGCCAAGAACCTGCAGTACTTCATCAACAACGCCAAGGAGCAGGGCCTGCGCCCCGCGGACGTTGAGGCGA
Organism: Cupriavidus numazuensis; assembly: GCF_905397435.1. Lineage (GTDB taxonomy): Bacteria > Pseudomonadota > Gammaproteobacteria > Burkholderiales > Burkholderiaceae > Cupriavidus > Cupriavidus numazuensis. Next base: position 39,586 of record NZ_CAJPVI010000019.1, on the reverse strand, counting down.
ACGATGACTTCAACCGCCGCTTCGTTGACCTGTACGCCGCCTACGACCAGCAATGCCAGCGCGAGGGGGTGGTGGACTTCGCCGAGCTGCTGCTGCGCTGCTACGAGCTGCTGCGCTACAACGACGCCATTCGCCAGCATTACCAGCACCGCTTCCGCCATGTGCTGGTGGACGAGTTCCAGGACACCAACGTGTTGCAGTACCAGTGGCTCAAGCTGCTGGCTGGCTATGGCACGCAGAACCCGGCGGCGGTGTTCGCCGTGGGCGACGACGATCAGAGCATCTACGCATTCCGCGGCGCGAACGTCGGCAATATGCGCGACTTCGAGGAAGAGTTCCGCGTGCGCAGGCTGATCAAGCTCGAGCAGAACTACCGCTCGCATGGCCATATCCTCGATTCGGCCAACCACCTGATCTCGCACAACGCGCGCCGCCTGGGCAAGAACCTGCGCACCGACGCCGGCCACGGCGAACCGGTGCGCGTGTTTCAGGCCGGCACCGACGGGCAGGAGGCGGGCTGGATGGTCGAGGAGATCCGCGACCAGATCGCGCAGGGCATGAGCCGCGCGGAGATCGCCATCCTGTATCGCAGCAACGCGCAGTCGCGCGTGATCGAACATGCGCTGTTCTCGGCGGGCATTGCGTACCGCGTGTATGGCGGCCTGCGATTCTTCGAGCGCGCTGAAATCAAGCACGCGCTGGCCTACCTGCAACTGCTTGAGAATCCGCGCAACGATGCGGCCTTTGGCCGCGTGGTGAATTTCCCCGCGCGTGGCATTGGCGCGCGTTCGCTGGAGCAACTGCAGGACGCCGCGCGCCAGTACAACTGCTCGCTGGCTGAGGCCGTGGCCTATGTGCCGGGTGCGGCCGGCAGCAAGCTGGCCGCCTTCGTCCGCCTGATCGAGCAGATGCGCGCCGAGACGCGCCGCATGACGCTGGCCGAGACGGTCGAGCACGTGACCAATGCCAGCGGGCTGATCACGCATTACCGCGGCGAGAAGGAAGGCCAGGACCGCATCGAGAACTTGCAGGAACTGGTGACCGCGGCGCAGGCGTTCGTCGTGGAAGAGGGTTATGGGCTGGAGGCGCTTGCTTCGGTGATTCCGGTCGGCTTCGAGTCGCGCGCGGCACAGGCGACGCCGCTGCCGGCCGAAGGCGATCAGGTCCAGCAGGTGCTGGACCCCGAGGCGCTGCCGGTGGTCATGACGCCGCTGGTCGCCTTCCTCACGCACGCTTCGCTTGAAGCCGGCGACAACCAGGCTCAGGCTGGCCAGGATGCGGTGCAGATGATGACCGTGCACGCGGCCAAGGGCCTCGAGTTCAACGTGGTGTTCATCACCGGGCTGGAGGAGGGGCTGTTCCCGCACGAGAACAGCAAGACCGACACCGACGGGCTCGAGGAAGAGCGCCGGCTGATGTACGTGGCCATCACGCGCGCGCGCGAGCGGCTGTACCTGTCGTTCGCGCAGAGCCGCGTGCTGCACGGCCAGATGCGCTACCACGTGCGCTCCCGCTTCTTCGAGGAGTTGCCCGAAGAGGCGCTGAAGTGGCTCACGCCGCAGCAGTCGAGCTATGGCGGCGTACGGCGAGAGGAGCGGGACAACGCATGGGGCCGTGACTGGTTCCGCAAGCCGGAAGACGTGCCGTATTCGGGTAACAAGCCGACCGGCGGCATGGACACTGGCAACGGCTATGCGGATGCCAAGCGCGAATCCGGCACCGGCTTCCGGGTCGGCCAGCAGGTGTTCCACAACAAGTTCGGGGAAGGCGTGATCAAGGCGCTCGAAGGCGACGGTGCGGATGCCCGTGCCCAGATCAACTTCAAGCGCCACGGCGCCAAGTGGCTCGCGCTCGCGGTGGCGAAGCTGGACCCGATCAACTGATCGGGCCCGACTTCTCATGCCGGATCAGGGGAAGGCAGGCCGGACTTCGGCCGCCTTTTCCTCGGGCGTGTCCACCGTCTTCAGCGGGTTGATGAACAGTGCCGCGATCGCGCCGACGCCGAGCAGCGCCGCCGAGATCATGAACGGCAGGTTGTAGCTGCCCGTGGTCTCGATCAGGTAGCCGAACGCCACCGGCGAGATCATGCCGGCCAGCCCGAAACCCGTATTCATCATGCCGCCCGCGGTGCCAGCGTACTTGCCGGCGATGTCGAGCGGCAGGCTCCACAGCACGGCGTTGGTCAGCTCCAGGAAGAAGAACGACAGCGACAGCAGGATCACCGCGTTGACCGCGTCGGCCGTGTAGGTCATCGGCACGATGAACATCAGCGAGCCGGCGAGCCCGAGGAACAGAATCGATCCGCGCGCCAGGCGCAGGTTGCCGGTGCGCTTGTAGATGCGGTCCGACAGCACGCCGCCGAGCGTGTCGCCGACCACGCCCGCCATCAGCGGCAGCGCCGTGAACAGCGCAAGTTGCTTGAGGTCGAAGCCGCGCGCTTCCTTCAGGTAAGAGGGCAGCCAGGTCAGGTACACCCACAGCGACCAGCCGTAGCAGAAGTCCACGAACGTCACCAGCCACATGCGCCGGAACAGGCGCCGCCACGGCGTCGCCGCCTTGGCCGAGCGTTGGCATTCGCCGCGACGGTAGCCGATCTCCTGCAGTTCCTGCGGCGTCACGCGCTTGTGCTCGTCGGGCGAGTCCTTGAACACGGTGGCGTAGAGCAGGGTCCAGCCGAGGCTGACCGCGCCGAGCACGATGAACGCTTCACGCCAGCCGGAGGTCGCCACGATGGCGAGCACGATCGGCGGCGTGATGGCTCCGCCAAGTCGAGCGAAGCTGTGCGTGATGCCCTGCGCGAAGCCGCGCTCGGCCACGGGCATCCAGTACGTGAATGCGCGCGTCGCGGTCGGGAACGCGCCGCCTTCGCCGATACCAAGCACGAAGCGCAGCACCACCAGCATCATTACGCTGCCGGCGAAGCCGGTCATCACGGTAGCCACGCCCCAGATCAGCGACAGCACGATCAGCACTTTTTTGGGTCCGAACTTGTCGGACAGCCAGCCGCCCAGGATCTGCATGGCGGCATACGGGTACGCAAAAGCGGAGAACACCAGGCCGAGCTGCGATGACGTCAGTCCCATCTCTTCGCGGATCAGCGGGGCGGCGACCGAGATGTTGACGCGGTCGATATAGGCGATGAAATACATCAGGCACATGACGCCGAGGATCATATGCCGGGTCTTGATGCGTTGCTTCATACCACCTCCTTTGCGCGGCTGCCGCGCGTGGCGTTGACGGGGCGGCCGCCCGGCGCATTGGTCCATTGCCATGCGCATTCGGGTGGCCGGGGGCGCGGCGTCTGCCGTGCTGCCCCGTCCTTGAGCAATCTGCTGTCTGTCGGGTTACCGGATAAGTCTTGTCTCCTGTTCCGGTGCGGTGCGAGTCGATGTTCTCCTTGGCAATGGTTGTGGACCGGGATGCCGCAGCGCGGATGTTCCGGGGATTCGAGGAATCAGGCGGTCACGCGGGATCGAGCAGCTTGAGCCGCTGCACCTTGCCGGACGGGCCGCGCGGCAGTTCGGTGATGAAGCGGAACTCCTTCGGCGTCTTGTAGCGGCCCAGTTCGCGCAGGCAATGCGCGCGCAGTGCGGCGTCATCGCACGGCGTGGCATCGCGCATGACGACGAAGGCGACGATCTCCTGCCCGTACGCCGGATCCGGCACGCCGACCGCGGCGGCTTCGAGTACCGCGGGGTGACGTAGCAGCGCTTCGTCGATCTCGCGCGGAGCGATGTTCTCGCCGCCCTTGATGATCAGTTCCTTCGCGCGGCCCGTGATGTAGAAGTAGCCATCGGCATCGCGGTAGCCGAGATCGCCCGTGCGCAGCCAGCCGTCGTGCGTGAAGGCGTCGCGCGTGATGTCGGGCGCCTTGTAGTAACCGGCCATCACGTTCTCGCCTTGCAGCACGATCTCGCCGATCTGCCCGTCATCGACCGGCTTGCCGTCACGCCCCAGCACGCGCGCACGCGTTCCTGACGGCCGGCCGATGCTGCCGATGCGCCTTTGCCCGGGATCGAGCGGATTGCTGAACGCGGGCGCGGCGGTCTCGGTCATACCCATGGTCTCGATCACGCCGATGCCGAAGCGATCCTCGAACTCGCGATGGTGTTCGGGCGGCAATGCGGCCGACGCCGAGCGGCAGAAGCGCACCCCTGCCGGCGCCTTGCCGTCGGGATCATTGAGCAGGTAGGCGATGATGGTTGGCACTACGTTGAGCCAAGTGCAGCTGTGGCGCGTGATGTCGTTCCAGAATGAACTGGCCGAGAAGCGTGTCGGCATCACCACCGAGCCGCCGTGGACCAGTGGCGCGATCGCCGTCACGACGAGGCCGTTGATGTGGTACAGCGGCAGCGTTGCCAGCACCCGATCGGCCGGGCCGAGCGCATGCTCGCGGCTGACGTTGGCGCCGTTCGTAGCGAGGTTGTGGTGCGTGAGCAGGACGCCCTTTGGCGTGCCTGTCGTGCCCGATGTGTACATCAGCAACGCGGGCGCGTCCGGCTCGGGCCGCGGCAGCGGGTGTGCATCGCTTCGTATTGCTGGCAGCTCTGGCAGGTCCGTGTCATCGGGTGCGGTGACCACCACGGGCACATCGAGTCCGGCTTCGCGCAGCGCCTCGCGGATTGCAGCTTCGCCGCCGGCCCACGTGAAGATGAGCCGCGTGTCCGAATGCGACAGGATGTAGCGCAGCTGCGCTGGCTGGCACAGCAGGTTGATCGGGTTGACGACCAGCCCGCACGCCATCGTGCCTAGCAACAGCCGGGCGGTCTGTTCGCCGTTGGGCAGGTAGACCGACACGGTCTGCCCGCTCGCCAGTCCGGCTGCCGCATAGTGTTTGCCGAGTACGTCCGCATCAGCGGCCAGCGCGCCAAACGTCAGCGCATGACCGTTGTCGGGAGAGAGCAGATACGGCTGGTCCGGCCACTGCGCGGCGCGCGAAGTCATCAACGTGGCCAGGCTTTCGAAGGCTTGGGGTTCGACGCGCGCGTTCATTGGCCGACCCTCGCAAAGTAGTCGCCGAGCAATTCGGCTTCATCGGGCACGCGCTCGGCGATGGGTTCGGCAATGCGCGTGATATTGAGGTACTGGCGCCAGCCGAGGTTGTCCGAGAAATTGTTGCCGCCCCAGGTGCCGCAGCCCATTGACAGCGAGAACGGCAGCCCGTTGTCGAAGTTGCCGCCCGTGGCGAAGCAGTGCGCCTGGTTGACGATCACGCGCGCTACAGGCAGTTCAAGCCCAAGCTGTTGCGCCTGACGCGCGTTGCTGGTGTGCAGGCTGACCGAATGCCCAGCGCCCATGTAGTCGTAAAGGCGCGACACGGTGTCGACTGCCGCCGCAAAGTCGGCAGCGCGGTAAAGCGTCAGCACGGGCGAGAGCTTTTCTCCGGAGAACGGGAAGTCGCTGCCTACGCCGCTTTCCTCGACGAGCAGCATGGTCGGCTGCTGGTCGCGCACGCGTTCGAGCCCGGCAAGTTCTGCAATGCGCCGCGCGCTTTGCCCCGTGGCTTCGCCGGCGAGCTTGCCGTTCTGCCACATCAGTGCCTGCAGCCGCGCTTTCTCGGTCGACGTGAGCAGCACGCCACCGACCGCGGCCAGTGCCCTGAGCATGGGCTTGTAGACCGCGTCGAGCACGACGAGGCTGTTCTCCGACGAGCAGCTTGTGGCGTTATCAAATGTCTTCGAGCGCACGATCTTCGCCGCGGCATCATCGAGTGCGGCGCTGGTATCGATGATCGAAGCCACGTTGCCCGCACCCACGCCGAACGCGGGCGTGCCGCTGGTGTACGCCATGCGCACATTGGCCTGCGAGCCCGTGGCGACGATCAGGTCGGCTTGCCGCATCAGCTCCGCCGTGGCCGCCTTCGAGACCGGCGACGGCAGCATCTGTACGAGATCGGCAGGCAGTCCCGCTCTTGCGAACTCGGCATGGATGAACGACAGCAGCAGCTCGCATGTGCCCTGGCCCTTCGGCGATGGCGCGACGATCACACTGTTGCCGCACTTGAGCGCGTTGAGGATCTTGTTAGCCGGTGTGGCGGCGGGATTTGTCGACGGCGTGATGGCCGCTACCACGCCCACGGGCCGCGCGATCTCGGTGATGCCCTTATCGACATCCTGCGAGATCACACCGACCGTCTTGCGGCCGTGCAGATCGCGCAGCAGCCCCAGCGTCTTGCGGTAGTTCTTGCGGATCTTGTCCTCGACATTGCCGAGTCCCGTGTCGGCCACGGCGCATTCGGCGAGCCGGCGGTTGCGCGCGGGCTCCATGATGGCCCACGCGGCCGCCGCCACGGCGGTGTCGATGGTGGCCTGGTCGGCACGCGCGAATTCGCGCTGCGCCTGCCTGGCCCGCGCGACGACTTCGGCGACGGTCTGCGCCGTCTGGTCGCGATCAGTCGTTGCGGCTAGGGACAAATCGGGATTGTTGGACTGCCGGTGACGCAGTATTTGCACACTCATGGATCGACTCCGCGGTTTGGACGGTGGGGTCCCGCGGCTTCCGCGTGGCTCGCTGTGTGGCGGATTGCGCTGGCCCCGGATCGAATCTAGTGAAGCCCGCGCGGTGGTTCGTCCCAATTTGTGCGCTTTCGCGAGCGCCGGAACGATGTGCAACACGGAACGCAGTTTTCGGGACGTCAGGGCGTCCCGGAATCCTATAAATTGAATCCATGAGCAATCATTCGAACGCCGCCGCGGTGCGCGCCTTCCGCATTCTCGAGATCCTGTCCATGGCAGAAGAGCCGCTTTCGCTCGCGGACATCGTGCAGGAGATCGGGCTGCCGAAGCAGACTGTGCATCGCCTCCTCAAGCAGCTCGAAAGCACGTGGCTGGTGTCGCGCACGGCGGGCAGCCGGTATTACGAATGCTCGTCACGCGTGCGGCAGTTCGCGGTCAATGTGCTGATGCAGGCGGGGCCTGCGGCGGCGCGGCATGCCATCCTGCAGCAACTGGTCGACAAGGTTGGCGAGACCTGCAACCTGACGATGCTGTCCGGTGATGACGTGGTCTATCTCGATCGCGTGGAAACGCAGTGGCCGTTGCGGATGCACTTGCAGCCGGGCTCGCGGGTGCCGTTGCATTGCTCGGCGAGCGGGAAGTTGTTGTTGGCGTTCTTGCCGTGTGCGCAGCGTGAGAGGGTGATTGCTGGATTGCCGTTGCGGGCGCAGTCGGCGAACACGATTACCGATGTGGAGGTTCTTCGTTCCGAACTTGCCGAGACGCGGCGGCGGCGGCTTGGGGTCAATAATCAGGAGAACCTGCAGGGGATGATTGCTGTGGCGGTGCCCGTGATGCTGAACCGTAATCGCGCTTGCGCTGCTATCGCTGTGCAGGCGCCGCTGGCGCGGATGTCGATGGATCGGTTGTATGAGTTCGTGCCGGATTTGAGGTCTGCTGCTGAAGAGATGGGGCGGACGTTTAGTGAGTGATGGGGTGGCGTGCTTGGCAGGCGCTGCTGTTTCGCCGGCGGAGCCGGCGAGTCACTTCTTGTCCAAGCGACAAGAAGTAACCAAGAAGCGCGTTTCCTGCGGGCACACGCCCAAGCACGTAGGGATCGCTTCCTTCGAAATCGCTGATCTGGGAGTGGTGCCTAAATCAGGCTGCTGAGGCGAGGCGATCGTCATTGGTTTGCCAGCACCCGATCACGCGACGCACAGCACCTCTCCCATGTTTTTGGCTGCGCTTTCCAGTACGGGCGCTGCCCGCATCAATGCTTCCAGCGGCTTGCGCGCTGTAGGTGCGTGGCAGGCGATTGCCGCAATCACGCGGCCTTGACCGTTGCTTGTAGTTGGCTCCCTTACGGGCACTGCTACGGCGCACATGCCTCGCACGAATTCTTCGTTGTCTACGCCGATGCCGCGTGTGCGGACGCGGTCGAGTTCGGCTTCGAGCAGCGTGGGGTCGGAGATCGTTCGCGGCGTGTTCGCGGTCAGCGGCAGGTACTTCAACGTCTGCTGCCGTTCGAGCCGGTTCATGGCCGACAGGAACAGCTTGCCGCTTGCCGTGCAATGCAGCGGCACGTGCACGCCCGGTGACAGCTGCAATCTCAGTGGCTCGTGGGTTTCTACTCGCTCGATATAGAGCACCTGGTCGCCGTGGAGTGCGGTGAGGTTGCAGGTCTCGCCCAGCGCTGCGACGACTGAGCCGAGGATGGCGCGGCACTCGCGCAATACCTGCGGGCTTTTCAGCGTCTGGAGTGCCAGGCCCGCGGCGCGTGGTCCGGGCACGAATCCTCGCTCGGGCGGTAGCTGCGTGACAAAGCCGGCGCGCTCCATGGCGCCGAGCAGGCGCATCAGCGTGGCCTTGGGCACGTGCAGGCGCTGGGTGAGCTGGGACAGCGTCTGCGGGTGCTGCGCACGCGCCAGGCTTTCCAGCACTACCAGCACGCGCAACGCGCGGGCTTCGTCGTCTGCGGGTTCTCCCTCTGCTGCACTGCACTTCTGAAACGGAATTCCCACGTTCTGTTTCATTTCGGGCGCCTTTTGTCGATTTCACTTCCCCAGTCACGGTTGATTACCAAAAATCCGGAAATCGGAACAAGCCGTTTCATTATAAGAGAGCCGCTGGCGACGTCCAGCCGGTGAAACCAGGAGACAAGCGACCATGTCGCAAACCGTTGACTACATCGTCGTGGGCGCCGGCTCGGCCGGCTGCGTGCTGGCCAACCGGCTCAGCGAGGATGGCAAGCACTCCGTCTGCCTGCTGGAGGCGGGACCGCCGGACAGCTATCCGTGGATCCATATCCCGATCGGCTACGGCAAGACGATGTTCCACAAGCAGGTGAACTGGGGCTTCTACACCGACCCGGACCCCAACATGCTGAACCGGCGCATCTACTGGCCAAGGGGCCGCACGCTCGGTGGCAGCAGCGCGATCAATGGACTCATCTATGTGCGCGGCCAGCGCGAAGACTATGACCGCTGGGAAGCGCAGGGCAACTCTGGCTGGGGCTGGGACGAGTGCCTGCCGTATTTCCGCAAGCTCGAGAACAACGACCGCGGGGCAGGGCCGACGCGCGGCACGGAAGGGCCGCTCAATGCGACCTCGATCGACCGGCAGCATCCTCTTGTCGATGCCTTCATCGGCGCCGGGCAGGCGCTTGGGCTGCCGCGCAAGGGTGACTTCAACAATGGCGACCAGGAGGGCGTCGGCTACTACCAGCTCACCACGCGCAATGGCTGGCGCTGCTCCACGGCGGTCGCCTACCTGCGTCCGGCGCGCTCGCGGCCGAACCTGCGCGTGGAGACGGGGGCGCATACGACGGCCATCCTGTTCGAAGGCAAACGCGCCGTGGGCGTGCGCTATGTGAAGGACGGGCAGCCGTATATCTTGCGCGCAGCACGCGAGGTGGTGCTGTGCGCGGGTGCACTGCAGTCGCCGCAACTGCTGCAGCTATCGGGCGTTGGTCCGGCGCCGCTGCTGCAGGAAATGGGGATTCCCGTGGTGCACGCGTTGCCCGGTGTTGGCGAGAACCTGCAAGACCATCTGCAGATCCGGCTGATCTACGAAGTGGCTCGCCCCATCACGACCAACGACCAGTTGCGCACGCTGTGGGGCAAGGCGCGCATGGGGCTGGAATGGCTGCTGCAACGCAAGGGCCCGCTCGCGGTTGGCATCAACCAGGGCGCGATGTTCTGCCGCGTGCTGCCCGATGAAAGCGCGACACCCGATACGCAGTTCCACTTCGCCACGCTGTCGGCGGATATGGCCGGCGGCAGCGTGCATCCGTTCTCGGGCTGCACGTATTCGGTTTGCCAACTGCGGCCCGAGTCGCGCGGCGCGGTGCGCATTCGTTCCACCGATCCGTTTGCCTCGCCGTCGATCCAACCCAACTACCTGTCGACCGATCTGGACCGCCGCAGTGTCATCGCCGCCGTCCGATTCGCTCGGCAGGTCGCGCAGACCGAGCCGATGCGCACGCTGATGAAGCGCGAGTTCCGTCCCGGCGACGACGTGCGCACCGACGACGAGATCCTGCATTTCTGCCGCGAGTACGGTGCCACGATCTTCCATCCGTCCGGCACGGCGAAGATGGGCCCGGGCAGCGATCCGCTCGCGGTGGTCGACGCACGGTTGCGCGTGCATGGCGTGGCCGGCCTGCGCGTGGTCGATTGCTCCGTCATGCCGACGCTGGTGTCCGGCAATACCAATGTGCCGGTCGTGATGATGGCCGAGCGCGCGGCGGATTTCATTCGCGAAGATGCGCGGCACGAGAGGACCGGGGCCACGGTCGCCGATGCTGCGCCGGTGGCGCTGGCCGCATGAGACAGGCCGTGCTCCGCCTCGCGTTTGGATAGGTTTTCCCGGTGCCTGTCAGGCACCGGTCCGCAGTACCACCCGGCGCACATAACAAACACACATGCCGCCGTCCACACGACAAAAGGAGACAAGCATGACAGGTACCAACGAACGCGCCGTCCGCAGGGTCGTAGCGGCGTCGCTGATCGGCGCCACCATCGAGTGGTATGACTTTTTTCTCTACGGCGTCGTCGCCGGCATCGTTTTCAACAAGCTGTACTTCCCCGTCAGCGACCCTCTGGTGGCCACCATGCTGGCCTACACCACCTTCGCCGTCGGCTTTGTCACGCGCCCGCTCGGCGGCGTGATCTTCGGCCACTTCGGCGACCGCATCGGGCGCAAGAGCATGCTGGTGATCACGCTGATGATCATGGGTGTCTCCACGTTCCTGATCGGGCTGGTGCCGACGTACGACAGCATCGGTATCTGGGCGCCGATCCTGTTGTTGCTGCTGCGCGTGCTCCAAGGCATCGGCCTTGGCGGCGAGTGGGGCGGGGCGGTGCTGATGGCGTACGAATACGCACCAGCGGGCAAGAAGGGCCTCTATGCGTCGCTGCCGCAGATCGGTCTGTCGATCGGCTTGTGCCTGGCATCGGGCGTGGTCGCGCTGCTGTCGCTCACGCTGACCGATGCGCAGTTCCTGGCGTGGGGCTGGCGCGTGGCCTTCCTGGTTTCGGCGGGGATGGTATTCGTCGGCATGTATATCCGCCTGAACGTCAAGGAAACGCCGGAGTTCGCCGCGGTCAAGCAGCGCAATGCCGAGACCCGCATTCCGTTCGTCGACATGATCCAGCGCTATCCCGGCAATATCCTCAAGGGCATGGGTGCGCGCTATATCGACGGCGTGTTCTTCAACATCTTCGGCGTGTTCTCGATCGGCTACCTGACTCAGACCATCAAGATGTCACGTACCGATGCGCTGATCGGCGTGATGGCGGCGGCGATCGTGATGTGCGCGTTCATTCCGTTCTTCGGCGCGCTATCCGATCGCATTGGCCGCACGCGTGTGTACTTCTGGGGTTCGCTGCTGACCGCATGTTCGGCGTTCCCCGCGTTCTGGCTGATGCTCAATGGCGGCCACAGCACACTGGTCGTGTGGCTGTCGATCGTGGTGCCGTTCGGCATTCTCTATGCCGCTGTGTATGGCCCCGAGGCCGCGCTGTTTTGCGAGCTGTTCGATGCGAAGGTCCGCTATACGGGGATCTCGTTCGTCTATCAGTTCTCGGGGATCTTTGCTTCGGGCATCACGCCGATCATAGCCACGGCGCTGCTCAAGACCGGCGGAGGCCAGCCGTGGCAGATCTGTGCGTATGTGGTGTTCGCCGGGGTGGTGTCGGCGTTGTCGGCGGCGTGGATTGGCCGCGATGCGCGTGCGGGACAACCGCGCGGGCAGGAAGGGGTGCTGACGACTTCTCAGTGAGATAAGGGTCGAAGCAGTGCAAGAAGGCCGGCATTGCGCCGGCCTGAGGTTGCTGGCAAAAGGCAAAAGCAGCGAATGTTGTCTCCCCTCTCCCAATTATGGGAGAGGGGCGGGGGAGAGGGCAGGAGTTGCCACGAAGTGAGGCGTCATGGTGCTTGCCATGCGCCTGCCCTCTCCCCCAACCCCTCTCCCGCAAGCGGGAGAGGGGAGCAAGCAATCTGGTGCGCCAGCTTGTCAGCAATCTGAGGCCGGCATTGCGCCGGCCTTTTTTACATGCAGCTCAGGTAGGCGCACCCTGTTCCACCGGCACCACATTGAAGCACCCCCGGTACGTCGCATAGAACGAGCAGTACAGGATCGCCAGCATCAGCAGCGAATACGGCGTGACCAGGAACGACAGCACGGTCTCGGCGCCGAACGCGCTGAAGATGGTTTCGAGGAAGAACGGAATCGCCACCAGCAGCACCGCGAACAGCAGCACGTAGGTGAAGAACGCCCCGCGGTTGCGCCAGCAGGCGGTCCAGCTGAAGAACATCGCCTTGACCGGCGGCACGCCGTGCCATGCCGCGAGCAGCGGTGCGAACCAGAACATCATCGCGATCGGCGTATAGAGCAGCGCGCCGATCAGCAGCGCATAGTAGAGCTGGCGCACGGCCTCGGCCGTCAGCGTTTCTTCCTTGAGCAGGATCGGCAGCAGCGCGCTCATGTCGACGAGCGCCCCGGCGATCAGGCTCAACAGGAATACCAGTGCCGCATAGATGCCGCCGAGCACCAGCAGGTTGCGCGTGGCTTCCTTGCCGTTGGTGCGGAATCCCGCTAACAGTATGGTGGGCAACACGCGCTTGTTCTGGATGACTTCGCGGCACGCCGTCATGACGCCGACCGACAGGCCGGGCGTGACGACCAGCAGCGCGATGATGCCGATCAGCGGCACCACGATGGCCAGTTGCGCGGCGATCAGGTAGATGAACAGCAGCATCAGGAATGCCAGCGGGTTCTTGCGGAACAGCCAGATGCCCTGGCGGAACCAGACGTAGCCTTCCTTGGCGGGGACTTCCAGTAGTTGCATACCAATTAGATCCAGGCAAGCGCGGCGGCGTCGGCCGTCATGGCAAGGCGCCGGCGCAGGATGCGTTCGAAATGGGTCGGGTCGTGCGGCTGGAGCATGTCGGCTTCGCGCGGCAGGTAGAAGTCCCACAGGCGCGAGACCCAGAAGCGCAGCGCGCCCGCGCGCAGCATGTCGGGCCAGTGCGCGGCTTCCGTCGCGCTGAGCGGCCTGGCCGCGTGATAAGCCTGCACCATCGCATGCGCCCGCGCGTTGTCCAGCTCGCCGCTGGCCAGGTCGATGCACCAGTCGTTGACGGTCACGGCCAGGTCGAACAGCCACTTGTCGTTGCCGGCGAAGTAGAAATCGAAGAAGCCGCCCAGGCGATGGTGGCCTCCGACTTCTTCGAACAGCGCGTTGTCGCGGAACAGGTCGCAGTGGCACGGGCCACCCGGCAGTGCCGCATAGTCGGCGCTGCCGAAGAAGGCGGCCTGGTGCGCGATCTCCTGCTGCAGCAGCGTGCGCTGCTGCGCATCGAGGAAAGGCACGATCTCGCCTTCGGTCTGCTGCCACCAGGGCAGGCTGCGCAGGTTCGGCTGCTGGCGCGGGTAGTCCTGCCCGGCCAGGTGCATGCGCGCGAGCATGTCGCCCACTTCCGCGCAGTGCTCGACGTCCGGCGCAAGCTGCGAGGCGCCGGGCAGGCGCGTCACGATGGTCGCGGGCTTGCCCTTGAGCGCGCGCAGGATCTCGCCGTCGCGCGCCGGGATCGGCGCGGGCACGGTGATGCCGCGCGCGGCAAGGTGCGCCATCAGGTGCAGGTAGTAGGGCAGCTGATCGAACGTGAGGCGCTCGAAGATGGTCAGCACGTACTCGTGCGTGCGGCCATCCTGCTCGGTCGTCAGGAAGAAGTTGCTGTTCTCGATGCCGGAGGCGATGCCGCGCAGTTCGCGGACTTCGCCAAGGTCGTAGTCAAGCAGCCAGCTGGCGATCTCGTCGTGCGAGACCGTGGTGAATACGGCCATACTCGTTGTGTGATGCGGAACGGAAAGCGGCGGCACAAGGGTGGCCGCCGCCGCGGCAAGACTGCCGGAGGACCGGCGCGGCCCGGTGTCATGCCGGGCCGTGGGTAGTCGGAATCAGAACGTCAGGTTCACGGAAGGCACACGATTGACGTCATGCTCGCGGATCTTGGGCGAGCTGTCTTCCGGTTTGCTCATCTGGTACTTGGTGCCGAACCCCGACTTGACTTGGATATCGGTGGCCCGGCCCTTGTCGCGGTATTCGCGCACCTGCGTGCCGTCGCGTTCGTTGAGCTGGAAGCTCGGCTGGCGCGGCTGGTTGATCTGGGTCTGGGCCGCCGGGGCGATCGGCTGGTTGTTGATGCGGTTCAGTTCCTGCTGGGTCAGGGCGTTGCTTTCCTCGGCGGGCTGCGCCAGTGCCAGGCCGGGCAGGGCCAGGGCGAGCACAGCGGCTGCCAGCGCCAGGCGCGGTGTCCTGGCGGTTGCTGGCGCCGGGCCGGAAGGCTCGGCGGGCCGGAATGAGGGGGAGGTCATCAGGGGCTCCTGTGCGGCGCAGCCGGGGGAGATGGCATGCTGCGCGGCGGAATGCGGCGTTGGCTGCTACCCGGTGGCGCCGGGCTTGGCAAGCGGATACTTCCCATTCTAGCAATTCCTGCCGCGAACGGGCCGCTGCCGTGGCCCGTGGGGCACCCCGGCAACACCGGGCAGGGCGGCTGCCAAACCGCCCCGACCGCACCCTGCTTCCCGCTGTTGTCTTACAGGTAAAACATTTCTTCCTTGGGCGGGATCGGCTTGTCGCCACCGCGGCGCTCGTAGTACTCGTAGACCGCTTCGAGCACTTCATGCGGTTCGTCGACGATCTTCATCAGGTCGAGGTCGTGCTCGGCGATCAGGCCCATCGGCAGCAGCGTGAAGCGGAACCAGTCGAGCAGGCCTTTCCAGAAACGGCTGCCGAACATCACCACGGGCACCGAACGCGACTTGCCGGTCTGCACGAGCGTCAGCACCTCGGCCAGTTCGTCGAGCGTGCCGAAACCGCCGGGCATGACGATGAAAGCGTCGGAATTCTTGACGAAGGTGACCTTGCGCGTGAAGAAATGGCGGAAGCGCATGGCAATGTCCTGGTACGGATTGCCCTGCTGTTCGTGCGGCAGTTCGATATTGAGGCCGACGCTGGCCGACTTGCCGGCGTGCGCGCCCTTGTTGGCCGCTTCCATGATGCCGGGGCCGCCGCCCGAAATCACGGCAAAGCCGGCATCCGAGAACAGCCGAGCGATTTCGATGGTGCGCTGGTAGTACGGCGAATCCTCGCGCAGGCGAGCGCTGCCGTAGATCGAGACTGCCGGCCGGATCTCCGACAGGTACTCGGTGGCCTCGATGAACTCTGCCATAATCGTGAACATTTGCCACGAGGCGCGCGCCTTCTTAGCAGTCGCGCGGTCTTCGTCGGCCAGCGCACGCAGGCTGGGAATCATCTTGCGCGGATTCGCGCGCGACCCGGTCGGGCCATCAGCGGGCGGCTGCGCGGGATTGCCGGCAGCGGCGGCATCGGCCGCACGCGCAACGGCAGCCGCGTGTTCGGAAGCAGCTTCCGGCGGGGGTTGTACGGTATCGCCGGAGATATCGGAAACATCCGGGTCGGCAAGGGGGGCGGTCGGAGCACCGCCTGCTGCAGCACCAGTCAATTTAGAGTCCATGGGAATGTCGGATAGTCCAAAAACACTCTTGCTCGTCGATGGATCGAGCTATTTGTATCGCGCTTATCACGCGCTGCCGGACCTGAGGAATGGTGAGGGTCTGCCCACAGGGGCAATCTACGGCATGATCAATATGCTGCGCAAGCTGCGCAACGATTACCCGGCAGAGTATAGCGCCTGCGTGTTCGACGCCAAGGGCAAGACGTTCCGGGATGAGATGTATCCCGCGTACAAGGAACACCGCCCGTCGATGCCCGAGGATCTGGCCCGCCAGATCGAGCCGATCCACGAAGCGGTGCGCGCGCTGGGCTGGCCGATTGTCGTGGTCGAAGGCGTGGAGGCCGACGACGTAATCGGCACGCTCGCCAGGCAGGCCGGCGAGCAGGGTGTGCGCACGGTGGTGTCCACCGGCGACAAGGATCTGGCGCAGCTCGTCAATGACCAGGTCACCCTGGTCAACACCATGAGCGGCGAAGTGCTCGATCCGGCCGGCGTGAATGCGAAGTTCGGCGTGCCGCCCGAGCGCATCGTCGACTATCTGTCGCTGATCGGCGATACGGTCGACAACGTGCCTGGCGTGCCCAAGGTCGGGCCGAAGACCGCTGTGAAATGGCTGGCCGAACACGGCACGCTCGACAACATCATGGCTGGCGCCGCGGGCATCAAGGGCGTGGTCGGCGAGAACCTGCGCAATACGC
The DNA here is from genome assembly GCF_905397435.1 of Cupriavidus numazuensis. GTDB lineage: Bacteria > Pseudomonadota > Gammaproteobacteria > Burkholderiales > Burkholderiaceae > Cupriavidus > Cupriavidus numazuensis. The sequence continues at coordinate 23,412 of NZ_CAJPVI010000019.1, read as the reverse complement.
TGGACTGGCTGCCCAAGGCGCGCGAACTGGTTACCGTCAAGACCGACTGCGACCTCAGCGCGGCCGTGGCGGATTTCCACGCGCTCAGGGAAATCGGCGAGGACAAGGAAAAGCTGGTGGCCTTCTTCGCGCGCTACGGCTTCAAGACGTGGCTGCGCGAGGCAACCGGCGAGAGCCTTCCCGATGCGCGTGCACAGGCGCGGGCGCGTGCTGCCGCTGCACCCGCGCAAGGCGGACTGTTCGATGCGCCGGCCGCCACATCGTCTGCGCCGGATGCCGATGCCGCCGCGCCAGCTGAAGACACGGCGCCGAGCGAAATCCGCTACGAGATGGTGACGACCGAAGCCGCGTTCGAAGCATGGATGCAGCGTATCGAAAGCGCGCCGCTGACGGCGATCGACACCGAGACCACGTCGCTCGATCCGATGCTCGCGCAACTGGTAGGCATCTCGCTGTCCGTGGAGCCGGGCGAGGCGTGTTACATCCCTGTCGGTCACCGCGGCCCCGACGTCGCCGGCATGGACAACAACGGCCAGCTTTCGCGCGATGCCGTGCTCGCACGCATGCGTGCCTGGCTCGAGGATGACAGCAAGCCCAAGCTCGGCCAGAACATCAAGTACGACATGCATGTGTTCGCCAACCATGGCGTGACCATGCGCGGCATCGCGCAGGACACCATGCTGGAAAGCTACGTGCTGGCCTCGCACCGCAACCACGGCATGGACAGCCTGGCCGAGCGCCTGCTGAGCCTGAAGACCATCACCTACGAAGAAGTCTGCGGCAAGGGCGCGAGCCAGATCGGCTTCGACCAGATCGACCTCGCGCGCGCCACGGAATACGCGGCCGAGGATGCCGACGTCACGCTGCGCCTGCACCGCAAGATGTTCCCGCAGGTGAGCGCCGCGGCGGGCCTGCGCCGCGTGTACGAGGAGATCGAGATCCCGGTGTCCGTGGTGCTGCAGAAGATCGAGCGCAACGGCGTGTTGATCGATGCGGAACGTCTCGCTGCCCAGAGCGCCGAACTGGGCCAGCGCATGCTGTCGCTGGAACAGGCCGCGTACGATGCCGCGGGCCAGCCGTTCAATCTCGGTTCGCCCAAGCAGATCGGCGAGATCCTGTTCAACCAGATGAAGCTGCCGGTGGTCAAGAAGACCGCGAGCGGTGCGCCGTCGACCGACGAAGAGGTGCTGCAGAAACTGGCCGAGGATTACCCGCTGCCGAAGCTGCTGCTCGACTATCGCGGCCTCGCCAAGCTCAAGTCGACCTACACCGACAAGCTGCCGAAGATGGTCAACCCGAACACGGGCCGTGTCCATACCAGCTACGGCCAGGCCACTGCAGTGACGGGCCGTCTCGCGTCGACCGAGCCGAACCTGCAGAACATCCCTGTGCGTACGGAAGAAGGCCGGCGCATCCGCGAAGCCTTCATCGCGTCGCCGGGCAGCGTGATCGTGTCGGCCGACTATTCGCAGATCGAGCTGCGCATCATGGCCCACATCTCGGGCGACGAGAACCTGCTGCGCGCGTTCGCGAATGGCGAGGATATCCACCGCGCCACCGCGTCCGAGATCTTCGGTGTCGAACGCGAGGCCGTCAGCAGCGAGCAGCGCCGCTACGCCAAGGTCATCAACTTCGGCCTGATCTATGGCATGAGCGCGTTCGGCCTGGCGAGCAACCTCGGCATCGAGCGCGAGGCGGCCAAGCACTATATCGACCGCTACTTCATGCGTTACCCGGGCGTCGCGCACTACATGGAAGAGACGCGGCAGACCGCGCGCGAGCAGGGCTATGTCGAAACCGTGTTCGGCCGGCGCCTGTGGCTGCCGGACATCAACGGCGGCAGCGGCCCGCGCCGCCAGGCGGCCGAGCGTGCGGCCATCAACGCGCCGATGCAGGGCACGGCGGCGGACCTGATCAAGCTGTCGATGATCGCCGTGCAGGGCTGGCTCGAACGCGACAAGCTGCAGACGCGCCAGATCATGCAGGTGCACGATGAACTGGTGCTCGAAGTGCCGCAGGACGAACTGGACGTGGTCAAGACCAGGTTGCCCGAGTTGATGTGTTCGGTAGCGCAATTGCGTGTTCCGCTGGTTGCAGAAGTCGGCAGTGGCGCGAACTGGGAAGAAGCCCACTGACCATCGCCAGGTGCAATATGAACATACGGCCGGGAGTACCCGGCCGTATTCATCTGCATGCCCCGGAACCCTTTGTTTTCACATACTTGGCGTATGGAATGAAGCGACTGCTGAATCGGTGATTGCTGTCTTGCTTCAGCTGCTGCGATGCAGCAAACTGGGGGCAAATGCCTAACGGCCAGCGTTTCTCAGCAATAAAAGCATCGGGTAGACCATGACCACAGGAGCAAACGGCAGGGCGCATCGCATCGTCGTTGTAGGGGGCGGGGCAGGAGGACTGGAACTGGTGACACGGCTGGGCGACAAGCTCGGCAAGAAGGGCACCGCGCAAGTGGTGCTCGTGGACCGCTTGCCCACGCATATCTGGAAACCGCTGCTGCATGAAGTTGCCGCGGGCAGCATGGATCCCAACACGCACCAGCTCGAATACGTGGCGCAGGCGCGCTGGCATCACTTCGAGTTCCAGCAGGGCGAACTGACCGGCATCGACCGCGAACGCAAGACGATCTCGGTCGCGCCGTGCATGGATCCCGACGGTGCGGAACTGTTGCCGGCGCGCGAGCTTCCGTATGACACGCTGGTGCTGGCGATCGGCTGCGTGACGCATTTCTTCGGCGTGCCGGGCGCGGCAGAAAATGCGATCGCACTCGATACGGTCGCACAGGCAGAGCGCTTCCGGCGCCGTCTGATCGCAGCGTGCGTGCGCGCGCAGAACGGGCGCGGGCGTGTCGGCGAAGACGGGCGGCCGCGCGTGGACGTGGCCATCATTGGTGCAGGCGCGACCGGTGTGGAATTGTCGGCCGAGCTGCGCAACACCGCGCATGTGCTCAATGCCTACGGACTGCACAACCTCGATCCGCGCCGCGACGTGCGCATCCATGTGATCGAGGCCGGCCCGCGCATCCTGCCTGCGCTGTCGGAACGGGTCTCGGCCGAAACCGCCAAGCTGCTGCGCAAGCTTGACGTCGATGTTTTCACCAGCGAGCGCGTAACCGAGGTGACCACTGAAGCCGTGCTGACCGCCAGCGGCAAGCGCATCGATGCCGACCTGACGGTGTGGGCGGCTGGCATCACGGCGCCGTCTGTACTGGCGAAGCTGGGCCTGCCGGTCAGCCGGCAGGGCCAGATCCTGGTGCGGCCCACGCTGCAGAGCGAGGGCGACCCGGACATCTTCGCATTCGGCGATTGCGCGAGCTGCGCGTGGCCCGAAAAGCAGACGGCCGTGCCGCCGCGCGCGCAAGCCGCGCATCAGCAGGCGACGTTCCTGTTCGATGCGCTGCGCGCGCGCCTGGCCGGCAAGCCGTTGCCGGAATTCGCGTTCAAGGACTTCGGCTCGCTGGTGTCGCTCGGCCATTTCAGCGCGGTGGGCAGCCTGATGGGCGGGCTGATCGGCGGCTCGATGTTCATCGAAGGGCTGATGGCGCGCTTCATGTACACCTCGCTCTACCGCATGCATGTGCTGGCGCTGCATGGCGCGGTCGGCATGGGGCTCGACACGGTGACGCACTGGCTGCGCAGCAAGACCAGCCCGCGCGTGAAGCTTCACTGAGCGGCCTGGGTGTCGGCCGCTGCACGTGGCAGCATGTTTGCTTAGAATCGAGGGTTGGCGTCGCCAGGATTTCCCGGCGGACGCCCGATCCCAACGATCCTGGAGACATGCATGCTGAAACCCGAAGTGGAAAGCCTGGTACCCGGGCAGACGTTCAATCGCCGCGGCTTCGTCAAGACGGCGCTCGGCTCCGCGTTCGCGGCGGCGGCACTGCCGGTGATGGCGCAGGCGATCAAGACTGACTTTGCGGGCCTGAGCGCCGGCGAGGTGACGATTCCTTCGGGCGGTTTCAGCATGCCGGCCTACCGCGCGCAGCCCGAGGGCAAGACGAAGCTGCCAGTGGTGCTGGTGGTCAGCGAGATCTTCGGCGTGCACGAGCACATCGCCGATGTTTGCCGCCGCTTTGCCAAGCTCGGCTACCTCGCCATTGCGCCGGAGCTGTTTGCTCGCCAGGGCGACCCGCAGAGCTTCGGCACCATCCAGGAACTGCAGACCAACGTCATCGCCAAGGTGCCGGACGCGCAGGTCATGGGCGATCTCGACGCGGCCGTGGCCTGGGCCGGCGCCAATGGCGGCGACCTGTCGAAGCTGGCGATCACGGGGTTCTGCTGGGGCGGGCGCATCACGTGGCTGTATGCCGCGCACAATGAGCGGCTGAAGGCCGGCGTGGCCTGGTATGGGCAGCTCGCCGGCACGCCGACGCCGCTGAAGCCGAAGAATCCGCTGGACCTGGTTGATCAGCTGGACGCGCCGGTGCTCGGCCTCTATGGCGGCAAGGACACGGGCATCACGCAAGAACAGGTCGAGAAGATGAAGGCGGCGCTGTCGGCCTCTCCCGATCCGGACGCGAAGGCGTCAAAGTTCGTCGTCTATCCCGAATCCGGCCACGCTTTCCATGCCGACTACCGCCCGAGCTATCGCGAGGCGGACGCCAAGGACGGCTGGAAGAAGTGCCTGGACTGGCTCCGCCAGCACGGCGTCGCCTGACGGTTCCCACACGCGCTGCGCGGACGAGGATTGCAAAGTCCGCGCCGGAATACGTACAATGCGGCCTTCCAGTTGTTGCAACATTGTTGCGTTTGCCGTCCGCACAGCGCCGGGCGGAACCGGCAAGCCGCGAATGCGGCACCGCCGCCCCGGGAGCCCATCATCCACTCGACCCTTCTGTACATCCTGCTCGCCGCCACGATTTCCGGCGTGGGCAGCATTTTCGGCGCGGCGCTGCTGTCGCTGACAATGGCCTCGCGCGTGGTCGAGCGCATGGTCAGCTTCTCGGTCGGCGTGTTGCTGGCGACAGCCTTGCTCCACTCATTGCCGGAAGCGTTCGAATCCGGCGCTGATCCGCGTGCCTTGTTCGGCACGCTGCTGGCGGGGCTGCTGGGCTTCTTCCTGCTCGAAAAGATTTCGCTGCTGCGCCACTCGCACCACCACGAGGGCGACGGGCACCATCATCACCACGGCCACGACCGCGAGGAAGCAGGCCGCAGCGGCCTGACCATCCTGGTCGGCGACACCTTCCACAACTTTGCCGATGGCATCGTGATCGCGGCGGCCTTTCTGGCCGACCCGAACATCGGCATCGTCACGGCGCTGGCCATCGCAGCGCACGAGATTCCGCAGGAAGTCGGCGATTTCATCGTGCTGCTCAACGCTGGCTTCTCGAAGGCGCGCGCCTTCGCGTTCAACCTGCTATCTAGCGTGGCGGCCGTCGCGGGCGGTCTGGTCGGGTATTTCCTGCTGGACCAGATGAGCGGCTGGATTCCTTACGTGCTGGTGATTGCATCCAGCAGCTTCCTCTACATCGCCGTAAGCGACTTGATGCCGCAAATGCAGCGCAAGCCGCGCTGGCGCGAATCGGCGATTCAGGTGGTGCTGGTGGCTGCAGGTATCACGGCGATCGTCTTCATCACCAATGGCGTCCATGAGCGCCAGGCACAGGGACACCGTCACGCCGCACCGGCTGTAGCGGCTGACTGAGCAGCCGAGCCGTCTTCAGGCCGCCGGTCCGGTGGCGACAGGGCGCGCCGGATCGGCGCACCATTCGCTCCACGAGCCCGGGTAAAGCGCAGCACCTTCCAGGCCCGCGACTTCCAGCGCGAGCAGGTTGTGGCAGGCGGTGACACCCGAGCCGCACTGCATCACGGCATGAGCCGGTGCCGTCTGACCCATCACGGCGCCAAGCTCAGCACGCAATTCTGCCGCGGGCTTGAATTGGCCTTCCGGCGTCAGGTTGTCCTTGAAGAAGCGGTTGACCGCGCCGGGGATGTGCCCGCCGACCGGATCGAGCGTCTCGTTCTCGCCGCGGAAGCGGTCCGCTGCGCGGGCGTCCACCACGAGCCGCGTCGGATGATTCAAATTTTCGAGCAGGGCAGCCGCGTCGACGGTCGCGACCAGCGATTCGCCGCGCTCGAGGTTGCCCGGCGTTTCGGGTTCCGGCGCGGCGCCATGTTCCAGCGGCAGACCGGCTTTCACCCAGGCGGGCTTGCCGCCATCCAGTACCGTCACCGCGGCGTGGCCGATCCAGCGCAGCATCCACCACAGGCGCGCAGCGTACATGCTGCCCTGTGCGTCGTAGGCGACGACTTCGGTGTTGCGGTTCACGCCAAGTGCGCGCAGGCGCGCCGCGAAGGCATCGGGATCCGGCAGCGGGTGGCGGCCATTGCGGCCGGTTTTCGGTCCTGACAGTTCGTTGTCGAGGTGCAGATAGAACGCACCCGGCAGGTGGCCCTGGTGGTAGGCCTCGCGGCCCGCAGCCGGATTGGCCAGGTCAAAGCTGCAATCGATAACGACAATATTGCGTGCCGGCGCGGCTTGCAGGGCTTGCAGCGCGGCGACGGAAATCAGCGGGTTTGGCATGAGAGTCCTGTGGCAATCGGTATCCGGTCTCCCGGCGTTCCGGAAAATGCTACACCTCCGGATGCACTTCCGCCTCCGGCGACTTGACCGGCGTGTCGGGCGTCGGCTCTTCGCCCGAGTCCTGGCGGGCGCGTGCAAGCGTGGTCGCGATGCCGCTGGCGATGATCAGCCCCATGCCGAGCCAGGAAATCCAGTTGAGCCGGTCTGACCAGATCAGCATGCCCCAGATGCTGGAGAACACGATGCCCGCGTATTGCAGGTTGGCCGTGAGCAGCGTGTTGCCACGCTTGTAGGCGCGCGTCATGGCGGTCTGGCCCAACGTGGCGAGGATGCCGATCGCGGCCAGCAGTCCCGCGCCGTGCCAGGTGTGCGCCGTGGGGCCCGAGTACAGCATCCAGACCAGGCCCACCACCATGCCGACTGCCGAGAAATAGAAGACGATGCGATGCTCGGGCTCGCCGAGCTGGCCGAGTTGCCGGACCTCGACATAGGCCAGCGCCGTGAACATGCCCGAAATCAGGCCGACCAGGCCGCCCGTGAACTGGTCCTTGCCGACCGACGGCTGCAGCAGGAACAGCACGCCGGCAAACGACATCAGGATGGCGATGATCAGCTTCTTGTCCGCATTGGCAGCCGTGCCGGCCAGCGCGGCGCTGGCGCCAAGGATCAGCGCGATCCACACCGGCGACATGTAATTGAGCGTCATGGCCGTGGCGAGCGGCAGCAGCGTGATCGACGTGAACCACAGCAGCAGCGCCGTGACACCGAATACGCTGCGCTTGATGTGCGTCAGCATGTGCGGCGTGCGTACCGAGACGCCGGTTGACGCCATCAGCGCCCACATGATCGCCACGCCGATCACGCTGCGGTAGAAGACGATTTCGCCCGTCGTATAGAACTCGGATGCCAGCTTGACGCCCACCCCCATCAACGAAAACGAGAAGGCGGCAAACAACATCCAGAGCGATTGCATGGCGAGGGAGGAGGGCGGATCGAGATGGCGGTGCGAGCGGGGCTTCATCGTGCCGTGGCCCTGCGTCGCGATTCGGAGCGGCCAGGCCTTGCAGCCGGACCGAAGAGCCATTGTAGCGTGCGTAGTGGCGCCGCCAACGCAAAACGGACCGCCAGAGCGGTCCGTTCGTGACTGGGTTGTGCGGTAATCGCCCGCTGTTCTGCGTGGTTCAGCCCTGATAGGCCATGGCGCGCCGGTACCACTCATGGAAGTGCTGCATGCCGTCTTCCATCGGCGACTGGTACGGACCGACTTCGCTCGTGCCACGCTTGTGCAGCGCCAGGCGGCCGGCATCCATGCGTTCGGCGATCTCGTCGTCCTCGATGCAGGTTTCCATGTACGCGGCGCGCTCGGCTTCGACGAACTCGCGCTCGAACAGCGTGATTTCCTCGGGGTAGTAGAACTCGACCACGTTGCGCGTCTTGCGCGGGCCCAGCGGGTGCAGCGTGGAGACCACCAGCACGTTCGGGTACCACTCCACCATGATGTTGGGGTAGTACGTGAGCCAGATGGCGCCGTGCTTGGGCAGCACGCCGTTATTGAAGCGCAGGACTTCGTCGTGCCATTTCTGGTACGTCATGCTGCCCGGCCGCTTCAGGCCAGCATGCAGGCCCACGGTCTGCACGCTGTGCCACTCGCCGAACTCCCACTTGAGGTCGTCGCACGAGACGAAACTGCCGAGTCCCGGGTGGAACGGCACGACGTGGTAGTCCTCCAGATAGACCTCGATGAAGGTCTTCCAGTTGTAGTTGCACTCGTGGACCTCGACGTGGTCGAGCATGTAGCCTTCGAAGTTCAGGTCGTCGGCCACGCCCAGCTTCGCCAGGTCGGCGCGCACGTCGCGCTTGCCGTCGAACAGCAGGCCGTTCCAGTTCTGCAGCGGCGAACGCTTCAGGTGCAGGCACGGCTGCTGGTCGAAATGCGGCGCGCCGAGCAGTTCACCCTTGAGGTCGTAGGTCCAGCGGTGCAGCGGGCAGACGATGTTCTTCGAATTGCCCTTGCCGTTGAGCATGATGGCCTGGCGGTGGCGGCAGACGTTCGACATCAGCTCGATGCCGGCGGCGTTGCGGACCAGCATGCGGCCCTCGTCCTCCGCCTTGAGCGTGTGGTAGTCGCCTGCCTCCGGGACCATCAGTTCGTGGCCAACGTAGCCCGGACCATTCCTGAACAGCAGTTCTAGTTCTTGTTGATGCAGCGCCTCATCGAAATAGACGTCAACGGGCAACTGCGAATCAGCCGGCGCCAGCTTGAGCGCGGTGCTGAGATTGGACATTATCCCCACTCCCAGATAAACAGGTGAAAGCAGTGAACAACCCAACCATCGAAAATTGAATCGATTTGGGAAACACTTGTCGACCGGCTTTGCGGGCCTGGCAGGGCCTGCGTGGACGGTGCCGACGAGCCCGGGATTGTACCCCACCCCAAAAAGTTAAGGGTCTGATTTCTCTGCCTTTTTAGCGAAAAAGTCGACCCGGGTCGTCATTGGGGTGCCGTACCGGGCGCATTCGGAAAGACGACCCGAGCGCACAAGTCACATTCGGCGAAAAAGGAACTTGCAAGTGATGCATGCGCCCGGCACCGGAGTGGGGCGGGCGCCAGGTTTGGCGTAAAATCCGGGCTTCCCACAGTTGCCAACCCTGACATGCCAAAAACCACGACCGATCCGGTCCAGACCGAAGACACTGCGGCAGGCTCCGCGCCGCCCGCTTCATATGAAGCGGCGATGGCCGAGCTGGAAACGCTGGTGGCCAGCATGGGAAGCGGCGAACTGCCGCTGGAAGCGTCGCTGGCGGCCTACCGTCGCGGCGCCGAGCTGGTCCGCTACTGCCAGCAGAAGCTTGAGCGGGTGGAGCAGCAGGTCAGGGTGCTGGAAGGCGAGGTGCTGAAGCCCATGGCTGCTGACGCCGGAAATTCCGGAAACGCCAACGGCATGGAGCAGGAATGACCGATTTCGCAAGCTGGATGCGGGCGCAGGGCGCCCGGACCGAGACCGCGCTGGACCAGGCGTTGCCAAATGCCGACACCGTGCCGGCGACACTGCACGAAGCCATGCGCTATGCTGTGCTCGGCGGTGGCAAGCGCGTGCGGCCGCTGCTGGTGCATGCGGCTGGCGAAGTGACGGGTGCGAGCGCCGAGGCCTGCGACGCCGCGGCCTGCGCGGTGGAGATGATCCACGCGTACTCGCTCGTGCACGACGACATGCCCTGCATGGACGACGACGACCTGCGCCGCGGCCGCCCGACCGTGCACAAGGCCTATGACGAAGCCACGGCGCTGCTGGTCGGCGACGCGTTGCAGACCCAGGCCTTCATCGTGCTGGCGCAGGCGCAGTCGGTGCAGGCCGAGGCACGGCTGAAGCTGGTGGCCGAACTGGCGCTGGCGTCGGGTTCGGTCGGCATGGCCGGTGGCCAGGCCATCGACCTGCAGAACGTGGGCAAGGCCATGTCGCGCGACGCGCTGGAGGCCATGCACCGCATGAAGACCGGTGCGCTGCTGCGCGCAAGCGTGCGCATGGGCGCGCTGTGTGGCGAAATCGACGCACCAGGCCTGGCGGCGCTGGACCGGTATGCCGCAGCCGTGGGATTGGCGTTCCAGGTGGTAGACGATATTCTGGACGTCACCGCCGATACCGCCACGCTTGGCAAGACCGCCGGCAAGGATGCCGCGCACGACAAGCCGACCTATGTCTCGCTGATGGGGCTGGAGGCGGCGCGCGCGCTGGCTGCCGAACTGCGCGAATCCGCGCACGCGGCGCTGGCCGGCTTCGGCGCACGCGCGGGCCGCCTGGCCGATCTGGCTGACCTGATCGTGCTGCGCACACATTGAACTGACAAGCCGGACAGCAGAAACCGGCGGCCGAACGGACATCATGACCTACGCACTGCTCAAAAAGATTGACGCCCCCGCAGACCTGCGCAAGCTCGACCGGCGCGAGCTGCAGACACTGGCCGATGAACTTCGCGCCTATGTGCTGGAGTCGGTCTCGCAGACCGGCGGCCACCTCTCGTCGAATCTCGGCACGGTGGAACTGACCATCGCGCTGCACTACGTATTCCATACGCCCGACGACCGTGTCGTGTGGGATGTGGGCCACCAGAGCTATCCGCACAAGATCCTGACGGGCCGGCGCGAGCGCATGAACACGCTGCGCCAGTTCGGCGGCATCTCGGGCTTCCCGCGCCGCAGCGAAAGCCAGTACGACACCTTCGGCACCGCGCATTCGTCGACCTCGATCTCGGCTGCGCTCGGCATGGCGCTGGGCGCGCGCACGCTCGGCGAGCAGCGCGTGTCGATCGCCGTGATCGGCGACGGCGCGATGACCGCGGGCATGGCCTTCGAGGCGCTGAACAACGCCGGCGTCTACAAGGACCTGCCGCTCGTGGTCGTGCTCAACGACAACGACATGTCGATCTCGCCGCCGGTCGGCGCGCTCAACAAGCACCTCGCGCGGCTGCTCAGCGGCCAGTTCTATGCGGCCACCAAGAAGGGCATCGAGAAGGTGCTGTCGGTGGCGCCGCCGGTGCTCGAATTCGCCAAGCGCTTCGAGGAACACGCCAAGGGCATGATGGTGCCGGCGACGCTGTTCGAAGAGTTCGGCTTCAACTACATCGGGCCGATCGACGGCCATGATCTCGATTCGCTCGTGCCGACGCTGCAGAACATCCGCAAGCGCGCGCTTGAAGGCGCGGGCCCGATGTTCCTGCACGTGGTGACCAAGAAGGGCCAGGGCTACAAGCTGGCCGAGGCCGATCCGATCCTCTATCACGGCCCGGGCAAGTTCAACCCCGCCGAAGGCATTCGCCCGGCCGCCAAGCCTGCGCGCAAGACCTATACGCAAGTCTTCGGCGAATGGCTGTGCGACATGGCCGCCGCCGACAAGCGCCTGATCGGCATTACGCCGGCCATGCGCGAAGGCTCGGGCATGGTCGAGTTCGAGCGGCGCTTCGCCGATCGCTACTACGACGTCGGCATTGCCGAGCAGCATGCCGTGACCTTCGCGGGCGGCATGGCCTGCGAAGGCCTGAAGCCGGTCGTGGCGATCTATTCGACGTTCCTGCAGCGTGGCTATGACCAACTGATCCACGACGTGGCGCTGCAGAACCTGCCGGTGGTGTTCGCGCTGGACCGCGCGGGCCTGGTCGGCGCCGACGGCGCCACGCACGCTGGTGCCTACGATATTGCCTACCTGCGCTGCATCCCGAACATGATGGTGATGACGCCGTCCGACGAGAACGAGTGCCGTCAGTTGCTGACGACTGCGTTCCACCAGGACTGCCCGACCGCCGTGCGCTACCCGCGCGGCGCTGGCCAGGGCGCGGCGACGGAAGCCGCGTTGACCGATGTGCCGGTCGGCAAGGGCGTGATGCGCCGCACTGGCGGCGCGCGCGCGGGCCAGCGTGTGGCGTTCCTGGGCTTCGGCTCGATGGTGCATCCCGCGCTCGGCGCGGCGCAGGCGCTGGACGCCTCGGTGGCCGACATGCGCTTCGTCAAGCCGCTTGATGTCGAACTCGTCAAGCGCCTGGCCGAGGAGCACGACTACCTCGTGAGCGTGGAAGAGGGCAGTGTCATGGGCGGTGCCGGCAGTGCCGTGCTGGAAGCGCTGGCCGAAGCCGGCATCGACATCCCGGTACTCGTGCTGGGCCTGCCCGACCGCTTCATCGACCATGGTGACCCGGCCCTGCTGCTGTCGCAGTGCGGGCTCGACGCCGCCGGTATCGAACGCTCGGTGCGCGAGCGCTTCGGCATCGGCCAGGCGCCTGTTGCGGTCGCGTCGCGCGTGGCCTGACACGGCACGGGCGCCCTGCATCACCCGTACGATCTGTAAGGGTACGGAGCCGCTTTCGGCGGCTCCGTGTGAATTCCCTTAAACTTCCCGTTTTTGTGTTCGCAGCTGCGGGTCGGCATAAGTGTTGCCGGCGCCGTGGTTTCACACTCGTTGCGCGGCATGGATGGACTGCGAAAATGCCGCGACCGTAAGGACCTGTGCCATCCCCTGGCGCACTCCTGGAGGAAACCGTAGATGAATGACATCAATCCCGCCTTCGTGATGCCCGACGTCCAGTCGAGCCGTGACACCCGCCAGATTCCCATCCAGCGTGTCGGTGTCAAGGGCGTGCGCTACCCCGTCTCGCTGAAGACGCCCTCCGGCGTGGTCCCGAGCGTGGGCACCTTCAACCTCGACGTGCACCTGCCCCCAGAGGTCAAAGGCACGCACATGTCGCGTTTCGTCGCGCTGCTCGAAGAAGAGCGTGCGCCGCTGGAGCTTGCGAGCTTCCGCGTGCTGCTCGACAAGATGCTCGAAAAGCTTGAAGCCGAGGCTGGCCGAATCGAGGTCACGTTCCCGTACTTCATCAGCAAGATCGCGCCTGTGTCGGGCGTGGAGTCGCTGATGGACTACGAAGTCACGCTGACCGGCGAGATCCGCAATGGTGTGACGCGCGTATTCCTGAAGGCACTCGTGCCGGTGACGAGCCTGTGCCCGTGCTCGAAGAAGATCTCGCAGTACGGCGCGCACAACCAGCGTTCGCACATCACGATGAATGTCGAACTGGCTGGCGAGCTTCCGGTGGAAGCGCTGGTGCGCATGGCGGAAGAAGAAGCATCGTGCGAACTGTGGGGCCTGCTCAAGCGTCCGGACGAGAAGTTTGTGACCGAGCGTGCGTACGAGAACCCGAAGTTCGTGGAAGACCTGGTGCGCGATATCGCCATGCGGCTCAATGCCGACGAGCGCATCGTGGCCTATGTGCTCGAAGCCGAGAACTTCGAGTCGATCCACAATCACAGCGCGTATGCAGTGATTGAACGCGACAAGCGACTGGAGCCGACGGCGTAAGTCGGCAGCAGTGCAAACAAAAAGGCCACCATCGCGGTGGCCTTTTTGCTTTCTGCGCCGGCAAGCCGTTCAGGCATCCGAAGGCAGGCGGATATCTGCCAGGTCCCAGCGCGGCGTCACGCCATAGCCATAGCTGTGTTGGGCGAGCTGCGGTGCGGCCTGCAGGCGCATGGCGCCCGCGAACGCGATCATTGCGCCGTTGTCGGTGCAGAACGCGAGGTCCGGGTAATAAACGTCAATCTTGCGCTGCTTGCCGAGCTGGTTCAGGCGTTCGCGCAGTTGCCGGTTGGCGCCGACGCCGCCCGCGACGACCAGCCGCTTGTGGCCGGTCTGCTTGAGTGCGGCAAAGGATTTCGCAGCGAGTACATCGACGATCGCATCGACGAACGCGCGCGCGAGGTTGGCGCGGTCCTGCTCGCAGGTGTTGGCGAGCTTGCGCGTCTGCGTCAGCACGGCGGTCTTGAGGCCGGCAAACGAGAAATCGAGATTGCCCGAATGCAGCATCGGCCGGGGCAACTCGAACGCGCCGGGTGTGCCGAACTCAGCGAGGCGCGACACCTCTGGCCCGCCTGGATAGCCGAGGCCGAGCAGCTTGGCGGTCTTGTCGAAAGCCTCGCCGGCGGCGTCGTCGAGCGTTTCGCCAAGCAGCGTGTAGTCGCCGATGCCTTTCACTTCCATGAGCTGCGTGTGCCCCCCGGAAACGAGCAGGGCGATGAACGGGAACGGCGGCGGCTCGCGCGTGAGCAGCGGCGACAGCAGGTGGCCTTCCAGATGGTGAACGCCGACCATTGGCACGTTCAGGGCGAACCCCAGCGCATTGGCGACCGAAGCGCCGACCAGCAGCGCGCCCGCAAGCCCGGGGCCCTGGGTGAAGGCGATGGCGTCGATGTCCGCACGGCTGCGGCCGGCTTCATCGAGTACCTGCTGCAGCAGCGGCAGCACGCGGCGGATGTGGTCGCGCGAGGCCAGTTCGGGGACCACGCCGCCGTAGTCACGGTGCATGGCGATCTGCGAATGCAGGGCGTGCGAGAGCAGGCCGGCCTCGGTGTCGTAGAGGGCCAGGCCGGTTTCGTCGCAGGAGGATTCGATGCCGAGGACAAGCATGGGAAGCGGGACGACGATCCGATCTGATCGAAATAGTCGTCAAAACAACGGGTTGCGTGGAACCCAGCAGGTTAGCACACCGGCGCCCGGCGTGCTTTTCGCTACAATCTGCGCTTTCCCTGCACGGCAGGGTTCCGGATTGAAGAGGGTTGGAATGAGTGGTGTGGCGGGTCGGCAGGCGGGCCGGTATGACGTGGCCGTGCTGGGCGCGGGCGCGGCCGGCATGATGTGTGCCGCCGTGGCGGGCCAGGGCGGCGCGCGCGTGGTGTTGATCGACCATGCCACGAAGCTGGCGGAGAAGATCCGCATCTCCGGCGGCGGCCGCTGCAATTTCACCAATCTGCAGGCAGGGCCGGCCAACTACCTGTCGTCCAATCCGCACTTTTGCCGCTCGGCGCTCGCCCGCTACACGCCTCAGCATTTCCTGGAGTTGATGCGGCGTCACGGTATCGACTGGCACGAGAAGCATCGCGGTCAGCTGTTCTGCAATGACAGCGCCGAAGACGTCATCGCCATGCTGCGCGCCGAGTGCGACGCGGGCCATGTGCACTGGCAGACCGGTTGCAGCATTGAAGAAGTCCGCCGCGAGGGCGACGACTACCTGCTGCTGACCTCACAGGGCACCGTGCGCGCCGGGGCGCTGGTGGTGGCCACCGGCGGGCTGTCGATCCCGAAGATCGGCGCCACGGATTTCGGCTACCGCATTGCCCGCCAGTTCGGTCTGAAGATCATCGAGACCCGGCCGGCACTGGTGCCGCTGACCTTCGACGGGCAGGCCTGGCAGCCGTTCGTGCCGCTGGCCGGGGTATCGCTCGAAGTCGATATCTCGACCGGCACCGGCAAGACGGCCGGCACGTTCCGTGAAGACCTGCTGTGGACCCACCGCGGCCTGTCCGGTCCGGCCGTGCTGCAGATATCGAGTTTCTGGCGCCCGGGCACGCCCATCAAGATCGACCTGTTCGATGGCGAGGACGCCACCGACTGGCTGCTTGAGCAGAAGGCCGGCAGCCGCAAGCACCTGGCCAACTTGCTGGCGCAGCGCTTGCCGGCACGGCTCGCGGACGCATGGTGCACTGCGGCTGGTGTGGACGGCACCCTGCCGCTGCATGACATTGCCGACAAGGCGCTGCGGCGGCTCGGGGCTTCGTTGAATGATTGGCAGCTCGTTCCTTCCGGCACGGAAGGCTACCGAAAGGCCGAAGTGACGATCGGCGGAGTGGATACGCGTGGGCTGTCTTCGACCACCATGATGGCCCGCGAGGTGGACGGGTTGTATTTCATCGGCGAGGTCGTCGACGTGACGGGTTGGCTCGGTGGCTACAACTTCCAGTGGGCATGGGCGTCCGCAGTGGCAGCGGGGCAGGCGGTGGCCGAGGCCGTCCGCAACGGTCGTGCCGTGGCATGAATGCGGCGCATGCGGCGCCTGGGCGCCGCCATCGACCGTGAAGGCTTGGTGCTACAATCCCTAGCTCTGTACCTACGAAAAGCCGACCGCGGCACGCAAGCGCAAGAACGGCGCGGCGGAAAAGCGCTATGACAAGCGCATCCGCAGTCAGATGCTGCCGAAAAGGCTGTATTGACCGCGCCCGCGTTTGTGCAAGACCCGCTGTGGCCAGCGCCGCTGCGGGTTTTTGTGTTTCTGGCTTGCGGGCTGCCGCCCGCTAACCCGTTTCCGGAAGATCACGATGTCCCTTAAAGCCCAAATCAGCGACGACATGAAGGCCGCCATGCGCGCCCGCGAAACCGAGCGTCTCGGCACCATCCGCCTGCTGCTGGCCGCCATCAAGCAGCGCGAAGTCGATGAGCGCATCGAACTCGACGACGCCGCCGTGCTGGCCGTTGTGGAAAAGCTGCTCAAGCAGCGCAAGGACTCGATCACCCAGTTCCAGCAAGCCGGTCGTGACGACCTCGTGCAGAAGGAGCAGGCCGAAGTCGAAGTGCTCAAGGTCTATATGCCCGCCGCGTTGTCCGATGCCGAGGTTGCCGCCGCCGTGCAGCAAGCCGTCACCGAAACCGGTGCCGCCGGCCCGCAGGACATGGGCAAGGTAATGGGCGTGCTGAAGGCGAAACTCGCTGGCCGCGCTGACATGACCGCCGTGTCTGCGCAGGTCAAGGCGGCGCTGACCAAGTAAATGCACGTTTAATTCCATTGCGCGGAAATCGCCGGTTGATCGATGAGATTGGCTGGCGATGCAGATAGTTCGGGTGCATTGTCATGCCTACACTACAATGGTTCGATAGCAACCGGGAGCCTTTCCGGTCACGCATTCTTAAAAAGCGGCTGCCCGGCCACGGGACGGCCATGCCATCAGGACGGTCAGTCGGGTGATTCCGCAATCCTTCATTCAGGACCTGCTTAACCGTGTCGACATTGTCGATGTGGTGGGCAAGTATGTGCAGCTGAAGAAGGGCGGCGCCAATTTCATGGGGCTGTGCCCCTTCCATAACGAGAAATCGCCGTCGTTCACGGTATCGCCGACCAAGCAGTTCTATCACTGCTTCGGCTGCGGGGCGCACGGGTCGGCCATCGGTTTCCTGATGGAGTATTCGGGGCAGTCTTATCCGGAGGCTGTCCGCGAGCTCGCCCAGTCGGTCGGCATGTCGGTTCCCGAGGAACGCGACCGACTGCCGCCGGGCCAACGCGCGGAACAGCAGGCGCGCTCGGTGGCGTTGTCCGACGCCATGACCCGCGCCACCGAGTTCTACCGCCGGCAACTGCGCGGTGCGCCGCAGGCGATCCAGTACCTGAAGGGGCGCGGTCTCACTGGCGAGATCGCAGCCCAGTTCGGCCTTGGTTACGCGCCGGACGACTGGCAGGGGCTGGAATCCGTCTTCGGCAGTTACCGCGATGATGTGATCGCGGCTCCGCTCGTGGAGGCGGGCCTGCTGATCGAAAGCAGCGAGAAGCGCGATGCGGACGGCAAGCCACGTCGCTACGACCGTTTCCGCGACCGCATCATGTTCCCTATCCGCAACACCAAGGGCGCGGTAATCGGCTTTGGCGGGCGCGTCATGGGGCAGGGCGAGCCCAAGTACCTCAATTCGCCCGAGACGCCGCTGTTCAGCAAGGGCACCGAACTGTACGGGCTGTTTGAGGCACGTCACGCGATTCGGGAAACCGGCTACGTCCTCGTGGTCGAAGGGTATATGGATGTCGTGGCGCTGGCGCAGCTTGGGTTTGCCAATGCCGTGGCCACCTTGGGCACGGCGTGCACGCCCGTGCACGTGCAGAAGCTGCTGCGCCAGGCCGATTCGGTCGTGTTCTCGTTCGATGGGGATGCTGCGGGCCGGCGTGCCGCGCGGCGCGCACTTGAGGCGTGCCTGCCGCACTTGGCTGACAACAAGGCCATCCGCTTTCTGTTCCTGCCGGCCGAGCACGACCCGGACAGCTATGTGCGCGAAGAGGGCACGGAAGCATTCGCTGCGCAGGTGCGCGACGCCATGCCGTTGTCGCGGTTCCTGCTGCAGGCGGTGACGGAGGAGCTGGATATGCGCCAGCCTGAGGGCCGTGCCCGCGCACAGTATGAAGCCAAGCCGCTGCTGCAGGCGATGCCGGCTTGCGGCCTGCGGCTACAGATTATCCGCGAACTTGCCGATGCCACAGGGACGACGCCGGCCGAGATCGAGGCGATTTGCGGTCTGCGCAGCGACCCGGCGCGTGCCGGCCGCTTTGCCCAGCCCAGGCCACGCGCAAAGCGCCAGGCGCCGACGGGTCTCGAGCAGCGCGTGCTGCAATTGCTGATGTGCTACCCGTCCCTGGCAGCCCGGCTTGATGAGGATAGCCGGGCACTGTTGCTAGACCCGGAGGGCGCAGACGCCGAAGTGCTGGCTCACCTCGTCGCCGCCTGCGACGAGGTGGAAGGTCAGGTGAACTTTGCGGCATTCAGCGAGCACCTGGCGCAATCGCCCTATGCGGAAATGTATGCCGCAGCGCGCACGGCGGTGCTGCGCGAAGAGATTGAAGAGGAACCCGCAACGCAGGAGTTCGATGCCGCAGTCACCAAGCTGCTCGCTGAACCGCTGAGCCGCGAACTGGAAAGGCTGCAGGCGGCCGTGATTGCCGGTACGGCCGATGAGGATGGCAAGCAGCGCATGCGCTGGCTGGTGGGTGAAATCCATCGTCGCCGTCGCCTCGGCTGACGCATGTGGATACAGTCGACGGGGCATTTGGGCGTGGCAGCAAGGAGGATGTAGTAGGCTGAGCCAAGGCTGGATCGAGCTTAGCCCTTGATTTTTCAGGTGAAAACCATACCTGACAGGAAGCTGGCTATCTGTGGCGTGCTACAATAGCCGGTTTGGATTGCGAAATCTTTCTCTCCGAATCTGGTGAAAGTGAGCGTGCCAATGGCAAAGGCCAAAGCAACCGAAAAGGTTTCCGTGAAAGCTCCCCAATCAGGGAGCGGCAAGGCGTCTGCAAAAACGACGGCGGCGAAGACATCGCCCGCGTCAGTCACGACTCCGGCCCCCCGGTCTGCGCCATCCAAGTCAGCGCGAGGCGTCGAATCGCCCGCCGTGACCACTGCCACCAGGAATCGCACATCCGAAACGACAAAGGCCTCGACTTCGGCACGCGAGAGCGGCAAGAGCGCCAGTACGAGCGGCAAGGTCGCCGCATCTGCACCAGTGAAAGGCAAGAGTATCACCGTGGCGAAACAGCAGAATACCGAAGTCGAAAGCAAGCAGGCAGCAGCCGGTGCCAAGAGCGGAGGTGCCAAGGCTGGCGCTGCTGCGCCGGCGCCCAAGGCACGCGCCGCTTCTCCTGCATCCGAGCGTCCCGCAGCGCCGGCAATTAAGCCGGAGCCGAAAAAGCGCGGCCGCAAGCCGAAGGCGGAGATGCAGCACGACGATAGCACTACAGGCGACGTGACGGACGAGTCCTACGAGAACGACATGCCCGCAGCGACCTCCGCTGCGGCGCCGAAGACCGAAAAGCAGAAGGCCAAGGACCGCAAGGCCAAGGAAAAGGCGCTGTTGAAGGAGTTCGCCTCGACCCAGCAGGGCACGGAGGAAGAGCTCGAGCTGCGTCGCCAGAAGCTCAAGGCGCTGATCAAGCTGGGCAAGTCGCGCGGCTACCTGACCTACGCCGAAATCAACGATCACCTGCCGGACGACATGGTCGATTCGGAGACGATCGACACGCTCGTCGCCACCCTGAACGACATCGGCATCGCCGTGTACGAGCAGGCGCCGGACGCTGAAACGCTGCTGCTCAACGACAACGCGCCGTCCGCCACCAGCGAGGAAGAGGCCGAGGAAGAAGCCGAAGCCGCGCTGTCGACCGTCGACTCGGAATTCGGCCGCACCACCGACCCCGTGCGCATGTACATGCGCGAAATGGGCACGGTAGAGCTGCTCACGCGCGAAGGCGAAATCGTGATCGCCAAGCGCATCGAGGCGGGCCTGAAGGACATGGTGATGGCCATTTCCGCGTGCCCGGTCACGATCTCGGAAATCCTGGCCAACGCCGAGCGCGTCGCCAGCGACGAAATCAAGATCGACGAATTCGTCGACGGCCTGATCGATCCGAACGCCGATGAGGTGGCCCAGGAAGCCGCGGGTGCTTCGGCAGCGGACGAAGAAGACCTGGAGTCGGACGAGGACGAGGAATCCGACGAGGACGAGGAAGACGACGATGCTGCCGGCGCCGGTGCCTCGGCACGCCAGCTCGAAGAGCTGAAGCTGGCCGCGCTCGATAAATTCCGCGTGATCGCCGAGCAGTTCGACAAGATGCGCCGCGCCTTCGAGAAGGAAGGCTACAACTCCAAGCCTTACATGAAGGCGCAGGAAGCCATCCAGGCCGAGCTGATGGGCATCCGCTTCACCGCGCGCAGCGTCGAGCGCCTGTGCGACACGCTCCGCGGCCAGGTCGACGAAGTGCGCAAGCTCGAACGCTCGATCCTGAATATCGTGGTGGACAAGTGTGGCATGCCGCGCTCGGATTTTGTTGCGCGCTTCCCGGGCAACGAAACCAACCTCGACTGGGTCGCCACCATCGTGGCCGATGGCAAGCCCTACAGCACCATCGTCGAACGCAATGTGCCGGCCGTGCATGAACTGCAGCAGAAGCTGATCGACCTGCAGTCGCGCGTGGTGCTGCCGCTCAAGGAACTCAAGGGCGTCAACCGCAAGATGGCCGAGGGCGAGAAGCGCGCCCGCGAAGCCAAGCGCGAGATGACCGAGGCCAACCTGCGTCTGGTGATCTCGATTGCCAAGAAGTACACCAACCGCGGCCTGCAGTTCCTCGACCTGATCCAGGAAGGCAACATCGGCCTGATGAAGGCCGTGGACAAGTTCGAATACCGCCGCGGCTACAAGTTCTCGACGTATGCCACGTGGTGGATCCGCCAGGCCATCACGCGCTCGATCGCCGACCAGGCGCGCACCATCCGTATCCCGGTGCACATGATCGAGACGATCAACAAGATGAACCGCATCTCGCGCCAGATCCTGCAGGAAACCGGCAACGAGCCGGATCCGGCAACGCTGGCCGAGAAGATGGAGATGCCGGAAGACAAGATCCGCAAGATCATGAAGATCGCGAAGGAACCGATCTCCATGGAAACGCCGATCGGTGACGACGACGACTCCCATCTGGGCGACTTCATCGAGGACAGCAACACGTTGGCTCCGGCCGAGGCGGCACTGCACGGCTCCATGCGCGGCGTCGTCAAGGACGTGCTGGACTCGCTGACGCCGCGCGAAGCCAAGGTGCTGCGCATGCGCTTCGGCATCGAAATGAGTACCGACCACACGCTGGAAGAGGTCGGCAAGCAGTTCGACGTCACGCGTGAGCGTATCCGCCAGATCGAGGCCAAGGCACTGAGAAAGCTGCGCCACCCGAGCCGCTCTGATAAGCTCAAGAGTTTCCTGGAAGGCAACTAACGCTTCCAAGGGCCTCTAGCTCATGCCTGGTTAGAGCAGCGGACTCATAATCCGTTGGTGCCGTGTTCGACTCACGGGAGGCCCACCAGTAAAATCAAGGGGTTACAGCGATTTTTCGTTGTAACCCCTTGTTCGCTTTTGGCTCTGAGTAAGCAGGGTGTAAGCACTTCGTTTGGGGCTGGGCTATAGAGCGTGGCGCTCTAGGACGCGCATAAGAACTTCGTTTGCGTTCTGGAAGTTCGCGAGCTGCTCTCGGATTCCGTAGGCCCACTTCATTCCGTGGAATAGGTTGTTCCGCAATCGATAAACGATCAGCAGAAGCGCAGAGACAATATCGTCGGAACTGTTTGTCTGTCCGCTAAGAACGGACTCTACGAGCGGCCTTCTATCTCCGCGGCGAAAGTTTAGGCCGTCAAACAAGTACGTTGGGCGACCGTCCAGCCAGTAGCGAATCCTGAAGTGTTCAAGTGGGCCGGCGAACAGGGCGAGGTTAACGCTTCCTTGCTCTGTCATCGACTTGGCAAGCTGGACAAGCTTTTCTGGGCTTCCGCCTGCATTCAGAACGCGGCCTTCAAAGAGGCTCCAAAGGAACGCGAAGTGAGCAATCCCTTCGCGCTCTTCTCGCGATAGATTGGCGAAGCCTGGCGCATGCTTGGTTAACCAGTCGTTGGTATCCATATATCACCTCTGGAATATAATCACCGGACTAACAAAAGAAGGGTGCGTTGGTCTATGGGTGTGTTCGATCTGTTTTCCAAGCGTCAGAAGCGGGCTCGCGGTGAAATGCCCGATGTGTATGTGTATGACAATCTACCGCAGCCTTTGCGCGTGCAGATCATACACATCGTTAACGATGCCTTCGGCGAAGCTGGGTACAGCTCAACCCATGCGCACGATGCATACGAGTTTGTGAAGCAAGCCCTTTGTCGAGAGTTTGGAGTCTTTGAGCTCGTCAAATATTCAAAGTCCGATCAAGAATCTGTATTCAATTTCTTCCTGCAGGAGGAGTCTGTCGAGCGTGCGTTGGATGTTGTCGAACTGTGCTTCAAGGTCATCCAAACGTATATTCCAGAAAACTGGTCTTATCTGAACAACACTCGTCGAAAGATCGAACCTGTCGACGCAGTTGTTGAACTCAATGAGCGCTTCAAAGAGCATGGGGTTGGCTACCAGTTCGAGTCTGGCGAGATAATTCGTGTTGACTCCCAGTTTTTGCACGCGGAGGCTGTAAAGCCAACGCTGGCAATCCTACGTGACAAGAACTTCAAGGGCGCAAACGAAGAATTCCTGAAAGCCCATGAGCACTATCGGCACGGGCGCTACAAAGAATGCCTTGTTGACGCGCTGAAGGCATTTGAGAGCACCATGAAGACCATTTGCAGTCTGCGTGGTTGGCCGACACAACCAACGGACACGGCGAAGAACCTGATCTCCACCTGCATGAGCAATGGTTTGTTTCCTGCGTACTTCGAATCGCAGTTCTCGTCCATTCGCTCCCTGCTTGAAAGCGGCGTCCCGACCGTACGAAACAAGAACGGTGGCCACGGGCAAGGTACCGCCCCTGTTGCCGTGCCCGAATACTTGGCTCGATACACGTTGAACCTGACTGCGACCACAGTTCTTTTCATGGTAGAAGCGCATCAGGCGACCAAGTAGGTCGGTGGCGATGACTCCCGCTCCAGCTGCAACCTTTACGTCACCTTAGTCAGCAGCAGTTCCTTTTCAAGTCAGCGACACACAGGAGTCAGTTATGGGTGAATGGTCAGAATACTTCGAGGACTTCCCCGAGGAGAACCCGGCGAACTATGACAAGAATGGACGCTTTGATCCCAACGGTCGCTTCCGCAAGGAGCAAAGCCAACAGGAACTCGCGAACCGTCGTCTTGACGAAGTGCTGCGCAAGAAAGGCGTGCCGCAAGGGCGCCCCAACTAGGGCCTGTTCACACTAATTTGATTTAGTTGTATGCTTCGGTGATGGAAATCACCGAAGCCCAATATCGACAGATTGAACACTGCTTGCCTCGCCAGCGTGGCAACGTGA